>JAOAHQ010000067.1 GCA_026415155.1 Rhodocyclaceae bacterium | reverse complement strand
CAGATTGTCCATTAGACCGGGCTTGCGAGCGAAGATGAGGCAAAACCGCCTTGGCAGTGCCCTACGCGGCGGCTTGCGGGCTGCGGACGGGCGCTGCCAGCCCACGCTCCTCGCCCATAGACCCCGCTATGGGCTCGTCGCCCGGCCCGCCATCGCCTCGCCCTCGCCTGCGCAATCCGCTCGCGTTCCAATGGACAATCTGGGTTGAATTACACTTGCCGCGGAGGCCTCGATGAGCGAACAGATCGACAACCTGATCCTCGAACACCTGAAGAAGATTCAGGGCGAGCTAGCCGCAAGCCGCGAGCGAGACGCCGAGATCATCGCTCGGCTCGGTCAGATCGAAACGGCGCTGGCGCGCATCGCGCGTGACGAAGCCTTCAACTACGCCGAAATCGTCCATGATCGCCATCTGATCGACCGGCTCAAGGAACGCATCGAGCGCCGCCTCGAAATCGTTTGAGCGGTCAGGGAGGGCAAGCGCTGCCCTCCCCGTCATCACACCACCTCGGCAGCGATCACCCGCTCGAAGACGAGCTGGCCGCCCTTCGCATCGACGCGCACGATATCCTTGGCGGCGAACTTGCCTTCGAGAATCTGCTTGGCGAGCGGATTCTCGATGCGCTCCTGGATCGCGCGCTTCAAGGGCCGCGCGCCGAAGACCGGATCGAAGCCCGCCTTGGCGAGTTCCGCGAGCGCCGCGTCGGTAACTTCGAGCCCCATCTCGAGCCGCGCCAGACGCCGCTCGAGATACTTGAGCTGGATCTTCGCGATGCCCATGATGTGCTTTTCGTCGAGCGCATGGAAGACGACGATCTCGTCGATGCGGTTGACGAACTCGGGCCGGAAATGCGTCTTCACCTCGGCCATGACGGCAAGCTTGATGACCTGATAGTCGTCGCCGGCCATCTGCTGGATCATCTGGCTGCCCAGGTTCGAGGTCATGACGATCACGGTGTTTTTGAAGTCCACGGTGCGGCCCTGGCCGTCGGTGAGACGTCCGTCATCGAGCACCTGCAAGAGCACGTTGAAGACATCCGGGTGCGCCTTTTCGACCTCATCGAAGAGGATCACGCTGTAGGGCTTGCGCCTCACCTGCTCGGTGAGATACCCGCCCTCCTCATAGCCGACATAGCCCGGCGGCGCGCCGATCAGGCGCGCGACCGAATGCTTCTCCATGAACTCGCTCATGTCGATACGGATGAGGTGCTCCTCCGAATCGAACAGGAATTCTGCGAGCGCCTTGCACAGCTCGGTCTTGCCCACGCCGGTGGGCCCCAGGAAGAGGAAGGAGCCATAAGGACGGTTTTCGTCCGCGAGCCCCGCGCGCGAGCGGCGGATCGCATCGGCGACGAGCCGCACCGCCTCGTCCTGGCCGACGACGCGCTCGTGAAGCTTTTCCTCCATCTTGAGCAGCTTGTCGCGCTCGCCCTGCATCATCTTGGCGACCGGAATCCCAGTGGCACGCGAGACGACCTCAGCGATCTCCTCGGCGCCGACCTGGGTGCGCAAGAGCTTGGGCTTGGCCGTCCCGCCAGCGCCGACTTTTTCGGCCGCCTTGAGCTGGGCTTCCAGTTGCGGCAGCCTGCCGTATTGCAATTCGGCAAGCTTGTCGAACTGCCCTTTGCGCTGCAGCTCGGCCATCTGCACTTTGAGCCGGTCGATCTCTTCCTTGATGTGCGCGGCGCCCTGGATCTGGGCCTTCTCGGCCTTCCAGATCTCTTCGAGGTCGGAATACTCCTTCTCGAGTTTCTTGATTTCCTCCTCGATCAGGGCAAGGCGCTTTTGACTGGCCTCGTCCTTTTCCTTGCGGACGGCCTCGCGCTCGATCTTGAGCTGGATCAGACGCCGGTCGAGCTTGTCCATTGCCTCGGGCTTCGAGTCGATCTCCATCTTGATGCGCGCCGCCGCTTCGTCGATGAGGTCGATCGCCTTGTCAGGCAGGAAGCGGTCGGTGATGTAGCGGTGCGAGAGCTCCGCCGCGGCCACAATAGCGGGGTCGGTGATCTCGACGCCGTGATGCAGCTCGTATTTCTCCTGCAGGCCGCGCAAGATGGCGATGGTCGCCTCGACGGTCGGCTCTTCGACGAGCACCTTCTGGAAGCGGCGCTCGAGCGCGGCGTCCTTCTCGATGTACTTGCGGTATTCGTCGAGCGTGGTGGCGCCGATGCAATGGAGCTCCCCACGCGCCAGGGCGGGCTTCAACATGTTGCCGGCGTCGATCGCGCCTTCCGCCTTGCCGGCGCCGACCATCGTATGAATCTCGTCGATGAAGACGATGGTGCGGCCTTCGTCCTGGGCGATCTCCTTCAACACGGCCTTCAAGCGCGCCGCGGACGCGCCGCGGGATTTTGCGCCGGCAAGCAGGGCTGCCATGTCGAGCACGAGCACTTTCTTATCGCGCAAGGTCTCCGGCACCTCGCCATTGACGATACGCTGCGCCAAGCCCTCGACGATCGCCGTCTTGCCCACACCGGGTTCGCCGATCAAGACCGGATTGTTCTTGGTGCGCCGCTGCAGGATCTGGATCACGCGGCGGATCTCGTCGTCACGGCCGATCACCGGATCGAGCTTGCCCTGGCGGGCGCGCTCGGTCAGATCGAGGCAGTATTTCTTGAGCGCCTCGCGCTGCCCCTCGGCCTCCTGGCTTTGCACGCTCTGGCCGCCCCGCACGGCGGCAATGGCCGCTTCAAGCGCCTTCCTATCGGCGCCATGCTCCTTGAAGAGCCGCCCGGTCTCGCCCTTGTCCTGGGTGAGCGCGAGCAAAAACATCTCGGAGGCGATGAACTGATCGCCAGCCTTCTGCGCCTCCTTGTCAGTAAGGTTCAAGAGGTTCGCCAGATCGCGGCCGATCGAGATCTCGCCGCCGGTGCCTTCGACCTGCGGCAGGCGGTCGATCGCGGCATCGAGCGCGCGCTTGAGTCCCGGCACATTGACGCCGGCGCGCTGCAAAAGCGAGCTCGTGGCGCCATCCTCCTGGTTGAGGAGCGCCAAGAGCAGGTGCTGCGGCTCGATGGTCGGATTGTCGTGGCCGACGGCGAGGCTCTGGGCATCGCTGATGGCCTGTTGGAACTTGGTGGTGAATTTGTCGAAGCGCATGGTGGACTCCCAAATGACGTTACTCCCAACATTGGGATTGGCCGAGGGTTTTCAACGAGTCGGGCTCGATACTGCCTGTTATACTCTTTGCGAGACTCACAGCGATCCTCACGCCACCATGAGCGCCACGGCCATCTTGTCGAGCAAGTATCAGATTTCCATCCCCAAGGCCATTCGCGACGATCTGCATTGGCAGGCGGGACAGGAATTCGTCTTCATCCCCAAAGGCAAAGGCGTGCTGCTGATGCCGGTGCCGGAACTCGAACAGCTCGCGGGCCTGGCGGCCGGGGCGAACCCCGAAGGTTACCGCGACCGGCAAGACCGTTGCTGATGCGGGTCATCGACACCTCGGCCTGGATCGAATGGCTCATCGATAGCCCGCTGCGCGAACGGCTCGCGCAGGAAATCCCAGCACGGGCGCAGTGCATCGTACCCACGCTCGTGCAGTTCGAGCTCGCAAAATGGCCGACCCGCGAAGTCGGCGAAGAAGCCGCCGATCAGATGATCGCCTACACGCAACAATGCGTCGTCGCGCCGCTCGACACGCGGCTGGCGTTGCTTGCGGCCGACCTCCATCGCCAATACCGCCTTGCGACAGCCGATGCCGTGGTCTATGCCACCGCCCGGGAATGGGGCGCCGACTTGCTCACCTGCGATAGCCATTTCGCCCATCTTCCGGGCGTCGTCCTCATCCCCAAAACCCCTGCCAGCGCAGGTAGGCAGTCATGATCGGCCGGGCAAAGCCCCCTCAACTGGCTTTCCTACAGTCGCGCCCGACGGGCAAGGTGATGACCGCCCGCGAAGCCGTAAGTCTTATCCGCGATGGCGACATGGTGGCCACCGGCGGCTTTGTCGGCATCGGCTTCGCCGAAAACCTTGCCGTGGCGCTCGAAGAGCGCTTCCTCGAAGAAGGCGCACCGCGCCATCTCGGCCTCGTCTATGCCGCCGGCCAGGGCGATGGGAGAAACCGCGGCCTCAACCACTTGGGCCATGAGGGTCTCGTCGCCCGCGTGATCGGTGGCCATTGGGGACTGGCGCCGCGCCTGCAGGAACTGGCCGTCGGCAACCGCATCGAGGCCTGGAACCTGCCCCAGGGCGTCATCACGCATCTTTTTCGCGACATCGCCGCCGGCAAGCCCGGCACGCTGACGAAAGTGGGCCTCGGCACCTTCGTCGATCCGCGCTTCGGCGGCGGCAAGCTCAACGCCCGCACCCAGGAAGACCTCGTCCGGCTCATCGAGCTCGATGGCGCCGAGTATCTCTTCTACAAGGCCTTTCCGATCCAGGTGGGCCTGATCCGCGGCACGACGGCGGACGAGGATGGCAACGTGACGATGGAAAAAGAAGCGCTGACGCTCGAAGCGCAGGCGATCGCGATGGCCGCGCACAATTCGGGCGGCATCGTCATCTGCCAGGTCGAGCGCATCGCGGCGCGCGGCAGCCTCAATCCGCGCCAGGTGAAGATTCCCGGCATCCTCGTCGATGCGGTGGTGGTGGCCGAAAAGCCCGAATACCACATGCAAACCTTCGCCGAACCTTATAGTCCCGCCTTTTCCGGCGAGATCAAGGTGCCGCTCTCGGCGATTCCGCCGATGGCGCTCGACGAGCGCAAGATCATCGCCCGGCGCGCCGCCTTGGAGCTCAAGCGCGGGGTCGTGGTGAATCTCGGCATCGGCATGCCGGAAGGCATCGCCGCCGTTGCCGCCGAAGAGCGGATCCTCGATGCCATGACGATGACGGCCGAGCCCGGCGTCATCGGCGGCATTCCGGCCGGCGGCCTCAACTTCGGTGCGGCGACCAACACCGAGGCGATCATCGACCAGCCCAGCCAGTTCGACTTTTATGACGGCGGCGGGCTCGACATCGCCTTCCTGGGCCTCGCGCAAGCCGATGCGGCCGGCAATCTCAACGTGAGCAAGTTCGGGCCGCGGCTTGCCGGCGCCGGCGGCTTCATCAACATCTCGCAAAATGCCCGTCAGGTCGTCTTCGTCGGCACCTTCACGGCCGGCGGCCTCGAAATCGCCATCGAAAACGGCCGCCTAGGCATCCTCAAGGAAGGCCAGGTGAAAAAGTTCGTGCGGGAGGTCGAGCACCGCACCTTCAGCGGCGCCCATGCCCGCCAGCGCGGCCAGCACGTGCTCTATGTCACCGAGCGCTGCGTCTTCCGCCTCGGCGCGGCAGGCCTGGAACTCATCGAAATCGCCCCGGGCATCGATCTCGAACGCGACATCCTCGCCCAGATGGAGTTTCGCCCCGTCATCGATGGCACGCCGCGCCTTATGGACGCGCGCCTCTTTCTGCCTGCGCCGATAGGCCTTGCGGCCGGAATATGACGCTTTTTTGATCCCAGTCAGATTTCCGTCAGCCGCCCGTGCTAGATTGGACGCGTTCGTAACGACCCGGAGGGAGGCCACCATGGCAGGCAAGCACGAGCAATTCAGCGAACTCCATCGCAAGAACATGGAAGCCGCGATGCGGCTGGCGCAGCTGGCAATCGAGAATTCTCAGCGCGTCGTCGCCTTGCAAAACGAGCTCGCCCGCGAGCTCTTCAATGACGGCGTCGAAAATGCCCGCGCCCAGGCGAACGCGAAGGACGCGCAGGAGGTACTCAAGCTGCGCGCCCAGTATGCGCAGGAGACGGCACAGAAGATGATGCACGCCGCCCAGCAGGTGGCGGAAATCGGCAACGAGGCGCGTCTCGAGTTCTCACGCCTGCTCACCGAGCAGCTCGCCGCCGGCAGCCAGGAAATGGCCGATGCCTTCCAGAACTTCTTCAAGACGCTGCCGGGCCAGCACGCCAACCTGTTCGAGGCGATGCAGCAGGCGATGGCAAGTGCCAATCGCGCCTTCGAGCAGATCATCGAGGCTTCGGCCGCTGCTTTGAGCGGCATGTCGGCCCAGGCAAAGAAAAAGTAGGCTGCTTAGCCGTCGGTCACGCCGTCCTGCCATCGCTGGGCGGCGCGCTCGTCCGACTCGCGCGCCTCGACCCATCGGGCGCCCGCGAGCGTCTCCTCTTTCTTCCAGAATGGCGCCTGGGTCTTGAGGTAATCCATGATGAATTCGCAGGCGGCGAAGGCGGCGTGGCGATGCGCGGCGGCCACGCCGACGAAGACGATGCGCTCGCCCGGCAGGAGGCGGCCGATGCGATGGACGATGCGCACGGCGAGGAGCGGCCAGCGCGCCCGCGCCGCGACGACGATGTCGGCAAGCGCCGCCTCCGTCATGCCTGGATAGTGTTCGAGCGTCATCGCCGTGACCGCGCCGTCTTGCCGCACGAGGCCGACGAAGCTCGCCACGGCGCCCGCATCGCCCCATGAGAGCGCAGCAATCTCGCCGCCCGGATCGAAATCCGCCGCTTGGACGCTGATTTCGTCCACCTCAGCCTCCGGTCACGGGCGGAAAGAAGGCGATCTCGTCACCATCGCGGATGGCGGCCTCCATGCCGGCCATTTTCTGATTGACGGCGGCGCGCAGGTTTTTCGTCGTCGCGAGCGGCGCATGGCGCTTGGCAAGCCAAGCGCGCAGCGCCCCGACCGTCGCCACCCCCGGCGGCAATTCGATGCTCTCCTCAGCGAGCCCGAGCGCCTCGCGCAGGCTGGCGAAATACAAAAGCTTCACGCTCATCTTTACCCCATCAGATCGGCCAAGGCGATGAACTCGACCTCATCGCCGGCGGCAAAAGCGCGCCCGGGCGGGTTGTCGATGAGGCCCTCGGCCCAGACGCAGGACGAGAGCACCCCAGAGCCTTGATTTGGAAAAAGTTCGGCCCGCCCCTCGCCATCGAGCCGCGCGCGCAGGAATTCGCGCCGCTTGTCTGCTTTGGGCCAGGATGAGGCGGCCAACACGCGCCGCCGGCGCGGCCGCCACTGGGTCATTCCCATGCGTTTCAAGACGAAGGGCCGCACGAGCAGCAAGCAGGTGACGAAACTCGCCACGGGATTGCCCGGCAGGCCGATGAAGGCCGTCCCGCCAGCGCCGACTTTGCCGAAGGCGAGCGGCTTGCCCGGCTTGATGGCGATCTTCCAGAGCTCGAGCTCCCCTTCGGCCTCGACGGCGGCCTTGACGTGATCGGCTTCGCCTACCGATACGCCGCCCGTGGAGACGATCAGATCGTTTTCCGCCGCGGCCTGGCGTAGAGCCTGCCGAAGAGCCGCCAAATCGTCCGGCACGCGGCCCAAGTCCCTGACTTCGCAACCAAAGCCCTCGAGGAGCGGACGCAGGAAATGGCGGTTTGCATTGTAGATCTGCCCCGGCGCGAGCGGCTCGCCCGGCTCGGCAAGCTCATTCCCCGTCGACAGAAGCGCCACGCGCAAGCGGCGATAGACTGGCAGCGCCGCCAACCCCACCGAGGCGGCAAGCCCGAGGTGGGCCGGCCCCAAGCGGATGCCGGCCGGCAGGATTTCGGCGCCCGCGGCAATGTCCTCGCCGGCACGGCGGATGTGCTGGCCGGGCTTGGGCACTTCCTGGATAAGGACCCGCCCTTCGGCAGCGGGTTCGGCGAGCTCCTGCATCACGACGGCATCCGCCCCCGGCGGCACCGGCGCGCCGGTGAAGATGCGTGCCGCCGTGCCCGGCATGAGCGGCGCGCCGACGCTGCCAGCGGGAATGCGCTGGGAAATAGGCAGGGCAGTCCCTGCCACAGGCACATCGGCGCAGCGCAAGGCATAGCCATCCATCGCCGCATTGTCGAGCGGTGGCACGTCCTGGCTGGAAAACTGGGACTGGGCGAGCACGCGGCCACAGGCGGCGGCCAGCGGCACGCTGCGGATCTCGGCCACCGGCAAGGCGGCATCGAGCAGGCGCGCGAGGGCTTCATCAAAGCTCAACATGGGCGCTCCAGATAATCGAGGATGAATTGGGCGATTGAATCGGGATCGTCGAGATCGAGGATTGGCCGCGGGCAGTCGATGCGCTCGTTCGTCGCCACGGCGACGATGCTTGGGTTTCCGGGCCACAAGGGTGGCCTGCCGTGGGCGGGGCGATAGACCTCGAGCTTCGAGATCGGCGTCTGTTTGAAGCCTTCGACGAGCACGAGATCACAAGGTGAAAGCACACGCAATTGCTCCTCCAAGGTCGGCTCGGGCGCGCCGCGCAGCTCGTGCATCAGCACCCAGCGCTTCTCGCAAGTGAGAAGCACCTCCTGCGCGCCCGCTTCGCGGTGGCGGTAGGAATCCTTGCCAGGCCGATCGACATCGAAATGATGATGCGTATGCTTGATCAGCGAAACGCGCAAGCCGCGCGCCGTAAACCGCGGAATCAGCTTCTCGATCAGCGTCGTCTTGCCCGAACCGGAAGAGCCCGCTATTCCAAACACCTTCATGTCTCGATCACCTTCGCAAAGCCGCCGCCCGGCGTGCGGAAATTCGTCGTCTGTCCCTGATAAAGCCGCGCGGCGACGAAGAGAACCTCGCCACGATAGACATAGTTGCGCACATCGACCTTGAGCTCGGTCAGGGTTCCGGCCACGTCGGCCATCAGCGTCGAGGGTGGCACATAGCGCTGCGCGATGTAATCGCCGGCGAGGATCTCCTCGAACACGCGCTTGGTCAGCTTATCACCCCGATATGCCCCCTTCGAGCCATACCCCGTGGCCGGCTTGAAAAAGAATTCCCGCCGGCGTGCCCAGAATTCTTCGGCGCGTTCAACCGTCAGCCGCACGGTGTAAGGAATGCCAGCGGTGAGGATGCGCCGGGTTTCGGCATCCACGCCGATCTCCGCCAGAGCAGCCCCATCGCTCAGGGTGACGAGATGGCGTTTGTCGGCATAGCGCGCATGATGGTCGGGATTGGGCGTGATCGCTACCCCCTGCCGCCAGGCCTCTTTGAGCACCGCATGCGCCGGCGAAGAAAATTCGAAATCCGTGAGCCGGTTATAGACAAGATCGAGTTTCGTCTCCTCGTGCCAAAGATTGCCGTGACAGAGCATGAGCTCGGCCGGATCGCAAATGAGGGCCGCGATGCCCTGCGCCGCGAAGAGCCGCTGAAAGGCAAGGAACTCGGGATAGAGATACTGCTCGGCGGGCCGCTCATCGACGATCGCGAGCACCTTGAGCTCACGCGGACATTCGGCACGGAACATCTCGATAAAGCGCACGAGCACATCCTCGCGCCCCGCTTGCAAGGCGGCGAGCAGCCCGCCGCCGGCATTGGTGTTGATCTCGATGAGCTGGGGGCCATCGGGCGTCAAGTGAAAGTCATAGCCCAGGAAGACGCCATACGGGGCCGTGCCGCAGGCGCCGACTTTCGCAAAGTCGCGCCAGGCCGGCAGCGCGATCACGCGCTCGATGGCGGCGATGATCTTTCGCATGGCCGCCAGATCGGCCGCCGCCACGGACACCGAGGCGCTTGAAAAGAGATGGGGCCGCGCGGCGAAAAGGTCGGCGGGAAGATCGGCTAGCTGCATCCGAGCAGTTTAACGCCTCGACTTCGGCAAGCGTAAAGGGATGCCGCAGACGTGCTGCTTTGCCAGAGTCAGCAAACGGATCAATCGATGCTGATGCCCTAGAAGGGGATGGACCAGGATTGGCCGTCCCGCAGATTGTCATAGAGCCAGGCAGGATCGAGGTCGGCGCCATTCGGCCATGTCAAGGCGCCGAGCTCGAGTCTCACCCGGCCGAAAAATTCGGGGTCTTTGAGCGGCGCATAAATGCCGGGGTCGCTGGCCGTGAGAATCGAAGCGCAATCCACAATTCCCGTCGTGCCATCCATGAAGCTGACCGCCAGCCGATACTCCGGCAATACGGTGACGTCCCGAATGCGCCACGGCGCGGCAGGCACGGGCGAAGGGCTCACTCGAGCGGCTCGATCCTCTTTGGCAATTGTTTCGCCTGACATAGGGCCCAATTCTCCATCAATTCCGAGCGGTGTTCCGACGCCCATTCGAGCACCAGCGCCAAGGCCCGCCTGGGCAGCTCGCCACGAATGACTTCCAGCGTCCGGATATCGATCTCGGCTTCGAATTCGGCATAGAGGGCATGGAAATGAGGCGGCGCATGTTCGCGCCAGAACATCTGGATGACGATGCCGAAAAAGGTGCTGATCGTCGGCATGGAGGCATCATAGGCGAGGAGCTTTGCAAAAACAATGTGTTGGGACTGCAACGGGTCGGCTCGCCCGCCGGTTTTCAGGCAGCCGCGTGTTCGGCTGCAAAGAACGCCTCGACTTCAGCCAAATCCCGCGTGCGACGCATCGGCGGCAGGCTTTGCCAAATGCGGCGGCCATAGGGCTTATCGACAAGGCGCGGATCACAGATCATCAGCACGCCGCGATCGGTCTCGGCGCGGATGAGCCGCCCGGCGCCTTGCTTCATGCTGATTACCGCGCGCGGCAGCTGCACTTCGAAGAAGGCGTTGCGCCCTTGGCGCTTCATCGCCTCGATGCGCGCGGCGAGCACCGGATCATCGGGCGGCGCGAAGGGCAGCTTGTCGATGACGACGAGCGAGAGCGCCTCGCCGCGCACATCGACGCCTTCCCAGAAGCTTTGGCTTGCGACGAGCACCGCATTGCCAAGCCGCCGAAAGCGTTCAAGCAGCTCGCTCTTCGAGCCCTGCCCTTGCAGCAAGAGCGGCATGGCAAGCCCCGCCTCGGCGATGCGCGCATCAAGGAGCTCATGGATGCGCCGCATCGCCCGCAAGGAGGTGCATAAGACGAAGGCGCGGCCCTGCGCCGCCCGGATCACCGGCCAGGCGGCCGCGACGACGGCCGTACTGTAGTCAGGATGATTGGGGTCGGGCAGCCCCTGCGGACAATAAAGGAGGCCGTTTTTCGCATAGTCGAAGGGGCTCTCCCAGCGGCCGGTCTCGGCTTCGGTCAGTCCCAGTAAAGCGCGAAAGTGGGTGAAATCGTTGCCAACGGCGAGCGTTGCCGAGGTGAAGATCCAGGCGCGCGGATGGCCTTCGAGCTGCTTTTTGAAGATCGGCGCGACGGAAAGCGGCGTGAGATTGAACGAAACGGCCTGGCTGCCGACCTCCACCCAGCGCACGGCCACGCCCTCTTCTTCCGCCGTCGTCTCGGTGCCGACTTGCGCCTGCTGCCAATGCCGTAACAGCTGTGCCAATTCCTGGCTGCGCCGCCAGCAATTCGCCAAGCCTTCGCTGCGTTCGGCCTGGGCTTCGAGATGCCGACCGAGCTCGTCGAGCTGGGTTCCGAGCTTGCCGAGGGCCTCGATAGCCGCCTCGTGCTGCAACCACTGCGCGATGGCGAGCCGCCCTTCGTGGCGAAAGGCAAGGCGCAGGTCCTTGGCGGCCTTTTCGAGCGCGCGCACCGCCTCCATGAGCGGCGGATAGTCCTTTGCCGCCACGGCCGCTTCGAGCTTGGCATCGCGCGCGAGATCGAGCAGCTGGCCGGTCGAGACGCTCTCGCCGAAAAACAGCCCTGCCACCTCGGGTAACTGGTGCGCCTCATCGAAGATCACCGTGTGGCAGGCCGGCAAGAGCTCGCCCATGCCATCGTCCTTGAGCATCACATCGGCGAAGAAAAGATGGTGATTGACGACGACGATGTCGGCGGCAAGCGCCTCGCGGCGCGCCGCGATGACGAAGCACTCCTTCACGTAGGGACACTCCTGGCCCAAGCAGTTCTCGCGCGTCGAAGTCGCGAGGCTCCAGGCAGCGGAATCCTCCGGCACGTCGCCACATTCGGCCTTATCCCCCGTCGCGGTCACCTTGGCAAAGCGCGCGATGGCCGCCAGATGCTTGACTTCCTCGCGCGAGCCGAGCCGCCCGCCTGAAAGCGCCCGTTCGAGGTGGTAAGGGCAGACGTAGTTGGCGCGCCCTTTGAGCAGCGCCACGACGACCGGCCGGCCTAGCGCATCGCGCACGGTCGGCAGGTCGCGGTTGAAGAGCTGGTCCTGCAGCGTCTTGGTGCCGGTGGAGATGATCACCTTGCCGCCCGCAAGCAGTGCCGGCGCGAGATAGGCAAAGGTCTTGCCGGTGCCGGTGCCGGCCTCGGCGATCAGCACGCCGTTTTTTTCGATCGCGGCGAGCACGGCCTGCGCCATTTCGATCTGCTGAGGGCGGCAGCGGTAGCCAGAAATGGCACGGGCGAGCGGGCCATCGGCGGCGAAGAGGCGGTCGAGGTCAAAACGGACAGACATGTTGGCGCGAAGGCTATCATGCAGACAGCCATACGGCGGAACAGATATACTCATAAAAAAACACAATACATCCACACACTCTCGCGGAGGTCATCCATGAAACTCGAAACCCTCGCCGTGCATGGCGGCTTTTCCCCCGATCCCACCACCAAGGCCGTCGCGGTGCCGATTTACCAGACGACCTCCTATGCCTTCGACGACACCCAGCACGGCGCGGATCTGTTCGACCTCAAGGTCGCCGGCAACATCTATACGCGCATCATGAACCCGACCACCGACGTGCTCGAAAAGCGCCTAGCGGCGATGGAAGGCGGCGTCGGGGCGCTGGGGCTGGCCTCCGGCATGGCGGCGATCACCTATGCGATCCAGACCATTGCGGAAGCCGGCGACAACATCGTCTCGGTGGGCACGCTCTACGGCGGCACGTATAACCTCTTCGCCCATACCCTGCCGCAATTCGGCATCGAGGTGCGCTTTGCCGACTACCGCGACCCGGCGAGCTTTAAGCCGCTCATCGATGGGAAGACCAAGGCCGTCTATTGCGAATCGATCGGTAATCCCCTGGGCAACGTCGTCGATATCGCCGCGCTTGCCGAGGTGGCGCATGCCGCTGGTGTGCCGCTGATCGTCGATAACACCGTACCGACGCCCTATCTGTGCCGCCCCTTCGAGCACGGCGCCGACATCGTCGTCCATGCGCTCACCAAATATCTCGGCGGCCACGGCACCAGCATCGGCGGCGCGATCGTCGACTCGGGCAAGTTTCCCTGGGCCGAGCACAAGGAGAAGTTCAAGCGTCTTAACGAGCCGGATGTTTCCTACCACGGCGTCGTCTATACCGAAGCCTTGGGGCCCGCCGCCTACATCGGGCGGGCGCGCGTCGTGCCGCTGCGGAACATGGGCGCGGCGATCTCGCCGTTCAACAGCTTCCTGATCTTGCAAGGCATCGAGACGCTGCCGGTGCGCATGGATCGCATCTGTGAGAACACGCTCGCCGTGGCGAACTTTTTACGCGCCCACCCCAAGGTGAGCTGGGTGCGCTATGCCGGGCTGCCCGATCATCCCGAGCACGCGCTGGCCAAGAAATACTTGGGCGGCCGCGCCTCGGGCATCCTCTCCTTCGGTATTAAAGGCGGCCGCGAGGCCGGCGCCAGGTTCCAGGATGCCCTGAAGCTCATCACGCGGCTCGTCAATATTGGGGACGCGAAATCGCTCGCTTGCCACCCGGCGAGCACGACGCACCGTCAGCTTTCGCCCGCCGAGCTCGAAAAAGCGGGCGTGACGGAGGACATGGTGCGGCTGTCGATCGGGCTCGAACATATCGACGACATCCAGGCCGACCTAGATCAGGCGCTCGCGGCGGTCTGAACGAAAGTCGGCGCTGGGGGGACGGCCCGCCACCCGTGAAAAAGGCGCCCGCGGGCGCCTTTTTCCGTGTCAGCCTCTGGTTACAGCGAACGCAGGAGCGCGTAGGTGCAAAGTGACATCAGCGCATCGGGAAAGAGCCCAAAGAGCGCGACCGCGGCGCCATTGACGGAGAGCAGAAAGCGCATGTCGGGCGAAGCCTTGATCGGCGCGCTCTCTTCCGGCGCATCGAAATACATGAGCTTGACGATGCGCAGATAGTAGAAGGCGCCGATCAGCGAGAAGATCACGGCGAAAACGGCCACGGCGACGTGCCCCGCATCGACGGCGGCCAGGAGCACTGCGAACTTGGCGAAGAAGCCGATGAAGAAGGGAATGCCGGCCATCGAAAACATCAGCACCATCATGACCGCGGCGAACCATGGGCTGCGCCGGTTCAAGCCCTTGAAGTCGTCGATGCGCTCGGCTTCGAAACCGGCGCGCGACATCAAGAGGATCATGCCGAAGGCGCCGAGCGACATGATGACGTAGGCGACGACGTAGTAAAGCGCCGAGCTGTAGGCATTGAGCGCATAGTGGCGATCCGGCCCGACCGTGCCGCTTAGCAGGGCCAGCAGCAGGAAGCCCATGTGCGAGATCGCCGAATAGGCAAGCATGCGCTTCACATTGCTTTGTGCGATAGCAGCAAGATTGCCGAGCGCGATCGAGAGCACGGCTAGGATGAGCAGCATGTTCTGCCAGTGCTCCGCGATGTCGAACAGCCCATAGACAAGCAGCCGCAAGGCCATCGCGAAGGCGGCGAGCTTCGGCGCCGAGGCGATCAAGAGCGTAATCGGCACCGGCGCACCCTGATAGACATCCGGCACCCACATGTGGAAAGGCACGGCGCCGAGCTTGA
The DNA here is from genome assembly GCA_026415155.1 of Rhodocyclaceae bacterium. Lineage (GTDB taxonomy): Bacteria > Pseudomonadota > Gammaproteobacteria > Burkholderiales > Rhodocyclaceae > Sulfuricystis. The sequence continues at coordinate 199,237 of JAOAHQ010000067.1, read as the reverse complement.
AGGCGATACCGGCAACGATGAAGACGAGGCCGAAGACGAGCACCGTCTTGTTTGCGACCCCCAGGTGCAGCGCCTGTGCAACACCGCCGATTTCGAGCGTGCCGGTGGCGCCATAGACCATCGACATGCCATAGAGGAGCAGGCCCGAAGCAAGCGCACCGAGCACGAAATACTTCATCGCCGCCTCGGTGGCGCGCGAGGAATCGCGGTCGAGCGCGACGAGGGCGTAAAGCGAGAGCGAAAGGAGCTCGAGGCCGAGATAGAGGGTCAGGAAATGGGCCGCCGATATCATCACCATCATGCCGAGCGTGGCATAGAGCACGAGCAGGTAATACTCCCCCTTGTCGAGCCCGCGCGCGGCGAGATAGTCGCGGCTATAGATGATCGCAATGATCACCGAGAAATAAAGCAGCAGCTTGAGGAAATCGGCCAACAAATCATCGACGAACATGTTGCTGAAGGTCAGCACCACCTGGCCGTCCATCGTCTGGTAGGTGATGAGCGCGCAGCCGGCGAGCGTGATCAGCGTCAGCGTCGCCGTGATCCAACGCTGGGCACGGCCCAGGAAGGCATCCACGAGCAGGAGGACGCAGCTCATGACCAAGAGGAAGAGCTCCGGCATGGCCGGGTAGAGGTCGGGCGTCACAAAGTTCTTCAGCATCGTTGTTCTCGGGCGCCTAGAGCTTGCTCACGGCGACGTGCTTGAGCAGGTTATCCACCGAGGCATGCATGACCTCGGTGATCGGATAGGGATAGACGCCCATCGCGAGCACGCAAAGCGCCAGCAGGGCGAGGAAGAGGAATTCGCGGGCGTTGATGTCTTCGAGCGCTGCCACCTGGGGGTTCGCCACCGGGCCGAAGAGGACACGCTTGACCATCCAGAGCGTATAGGCGGCGCCGAGGATCAGCGTCGTCGCCGCGGCCAGGCCGATCCAGAAATTGACCTTGACGGAGCCGAGAATCACCATGAATTCGCCGACGAAGCCCGAGGTGGCTGGCAGGCCCGCATTGGCCATCGCAAAGAGCACCAGGAAGCCGGCGAATTTCGGCATCGTATGCACCACGCCGCCATAATCGGCGATCTGGCGCGAATGCAGGCGGTCATAGAGGACGCCGACGCAGAGGAACATCGCGCCCGAGACGAAGCCGTGCGAAATCATCTGCACGAGCGCCCCTTCGATGCCCAAGGCATTGAAGAGGAAGAAGCCCAGTGTGACGAAGCCCATGTGCGAGATCGACGAGTAGGCGATCAGCTTCTTCATGTCGGCCTGCACGAGGGCGACGAAGCCGATGTAGATGACGGCGATCAAGGAAAGCGCGATCATCAGCGGCGCGAAATAGTGGCTCGCATCGGGTGCGATCGGTAAGGAAAAGCGCAGGAAGCCGTAGGCGCCGAGCTTGAGCATGATCGCCGCCAGCACCACCGAACCGCCGGTCGGCGCCTCGACGTGCGCATCCGGCAGCCAGGTGTGCACCGGCCACATCGGTACCTTGACGGCGAAGGCGACGAGGAAGGCAAGGAAGAGCAACATCTGCGGCAGCATCTCGATCCTGAGCTGATGCCATTCGAGCAGGTTGAAGCTGCCGCCCGATTCAAGGAACAGCCAAAGGAGCGCGACGAGCATCAGGAGCGAGCCGAGCAGCGTGTAGAGGAAAAACTTGAAGGCCGCATAGACGCGGTTCGGCCCGCCCCAGACGCCGATGATGATGTACATCGGGATCAGGGAAGCCTCAAAGAAGACATAGAACAGCACCGCATCGAGCGCGCTGAAGATGCCGTTCATGAGGCCCGACATGATGAGAAAGGCGCCCATGTATTGAGCGAGCTTTTCCTCGATCACCTCCCAGCCGGCGATCACCACCAGCACGGTGATGAAGCTGTTCAGAAGAATGAACAGCACCGAGATGCCATCGACGCCGAGGAAGTATTCGACGTTGAAACGCGGAATCCACGGCCGCTGCTCGACGAACTGCATGCCGGCCTGGCTGGGGTCGAAGCCGAAGTAAAGCGGCAGGGTGACGGCAAAGCCTGCGAGCGCGACGGCAAGCGCCGTCCAGCGGACGAGCGGCTTGTGCTCGCCGGCGGCGAAGACGGGCAAGGCGCCGAGGATGGGAATCCAGATCGCGAGGCTTAAGAGAAAGGAACTCATCTCATCAAATCCGTCAGGCCCGGTTGAGCCACAAGGTCAGCAGCACGAAAACGCCGATGATCATCGAAAACGCATATTGGTAGATGTGGCCGGACTGGATGAGGCGCACCATGCCGGCAAACCATCCGACGAGGCGCGCCGAGCCATTGACCGCCACGCCGTCAATCAGGATCTGGTCGCCGCCGCGCCATAAACCGCGGCCGATGCCGCGCGCGCCACCAGCGAAGAACCACTCGTTGAACTCGTCGAAACCATATTTCTTTTCGAGGATGGTCGCCAGCACGCCGGACTTTGCCTTGATCACGGCGGGTAGATCAGGCCGCTTGATATAGAGGAACCAGGCAAGCGCAGCGCCGGCAACGGCAAGCCAGAACGGCAATGTCGTGACGCCGTGCGCGACCATCGCGAAAATGCCGTGGTATGCCTCCTCCATTTGCGCAAGCCCCGGATGCGCGGCGGCATCGATGACGATCGCCTCGCCGAACCACTCGCCATAGAGGAGCGGGCCGATGAACCAACCCGAGGCGATCGCCGGGATCGCCAGCAGGATCAGCGGCACGGTGACCACTTTGGGCGACTCGTGAGGTTCGTGACTGCCATGATGGCCGTGCCCATCATGCCCCTCTTCGCCGTGATGGTCCTTACGGAAGCGTTCCTCACCGTGAAAGGTGAAGAAGACGAGCCGGAAGGAATAGAGGCCGCCGACGAACACTGCCGCGAGGGCGCAGAAATAGGCAAAGCCCGCGCCGGCAACATTCGCGAGATGCACCGCCTCGATGATCGAATCCTTCGAGAAAAAGCCAGCGAAGGGCGGCAGGCCGGCGTTGGCGATCGCGCCGATCAGCACCGTCGCGTAGGTGATCGGCATGTATTTCTTGAGCCCCCCCATCTTTCTCATGTCCTGCTCGTGGTGCAGGGCGATGATCACTGAGCCCGCGCCCAAAAACAGCACCGCCTTGAAGAAGGCGTGCGTCATGAGGTGGAAAATCGCCGCCGAATAGGCCGAGGCGCCGAGCGCCATCGTCATGTAGCCCAATTGCGAGAGCGTCGAATAGGCGACGACGCGCTTGATGTCGGTGGCGACGATGGCGATCAAGGCCATGAAGAGCGTCGTGATCGCACCGACGACGATGACGAGCGACAAGGCGGTGTCGGAGAGCTCGAAGAGCGGCGACATGCGCGAGACCATGAAGATGCCAGCGGTTACCATCGTCGCGGCATGGATCAGCGCCGAGATCGGGGTGGGGCCTTCCATCGAGTCGGGCAGCCAGACATGGAGCGGGAACTGTGCCGACTTGCCCATCGCGCCGACGAAGAGCGCAATGCAGATCGCCGTGACAAGCGGCCAGCCCGTGATCTGCTCGGTCATTGCCGCAAGCTCGGGCGCCTTGGCGAACACCGTCGCGTAATCGAGGCTGCCTGCGTAGGCGGCGACGAGGCCGATGCCGAGCACGAAGCCGAAGTCGCCAACGCGGTTGACGAGGAAGGCTTTGAGGTTGGCATAGACGGCCGAAGGGCGCACCGACCAGAAGCCGATCAGCAAATATGAGACGAGGCCGACCGCCTCCCAGCCGAAGAAGAGCTGGACGAAGTTGTTGCTCATCACGAGCATCAACATCGAGAAGGTGAAGAGCGAGATGTAGGCGAAGAAGCGCTGATAGCTGTTCGTGCCGGCGCGGCTGTCGGCAGGCCAGTTCTCCTCGTCGTGCGCCATGTAGCCGATCGTGTAGATATGCACCATCAGCGAGACGAAGGTGACGACGAGCATCATGAGGGCCGTGAGCGGATCGATCAAAAAGCCGATCGAGAGCTTGAGCCCGCCCGATTCGAGCCAGGTATAGACATCGCCGTTGAAGGTCTCCCCGCGCATCACCTGGAAGAACACGGCGAGCGAGGCAATGAAGGAGATCAAGACGCCGAGGATGGTGACAGTATGGGCGCCGGCACGGCCAAGCGTCCGGCCAAACAGGCCCGCGAGGATGGCCCCGACGAGCGGCGCGAGCGGCACGATCAGGTAGAGCAGTTTCATGGCGGCGCTCATCCTTTCAGGCTGTCGAGATCATCGACATGGATGGTCGAGAGGTTGCGGAACAGCACGACGAGGATCGCGAGTCCAATGCCCGATTCGGCCGCCGCCACGGTGAGGATGAAAAAGACCGTCAGCTGGCCAGCGAGATCGTTGAGGTAGTGCGAGAAAGCGACGAAATTCATGTTGACCGACAGGAGCATCAGCTCGATCGCCATCAGCAGGACGATCAGGTTCTTGCGGTTCAGGAAGATGCCGACGATGCTGATGGCAAACAGGATCGCCGAGAGGATGAGGTAGTGCGAAAGGGAAAGCTGCGCGAACATCTCATTGGCCTCCCGGCTGGCTTTCTTCGGCAGGTGCCTCCTTCTCGGCGGCCATCTTGACGAGCCGCACGCGCTCGTCGCGGCGCACGGCAAGCTGCTCGGACACCCTCGGATACTTGGTGTCCTTGCGGCTTCGCAAGGTCAGCATGATGGCGGCGATGATGCCGACCAAGAGAATCACCGAGGCGAGCTCGAAGGGATAGACGTATTCGGTAAAGAGCAGGCGGCCCAGTTCCTTGGTGTTGCTGTAGCCCTCGGGCATCGCCTGGCCGGGCAGGGCTTCGGCGCTGAAATACTTGCCGGAGAGCACGAGCGCCATTTCGGCGACCATCAAGAGACCAATCATGCCGCCCAAGGGCAGATAGCTCCAGAAGCGGTGGCGCAGGCGTGCGATGTCGATGTCGAGCATCATGACGACGAAGAGGAACAGCACCATCACCGCGCCGACATAGACCATGATGAGCACGATGGCGAGGAACTCGGCCTGCAAGAGCAGCCACAGCCCCGCAGCGGAGAAAAAGGCGAGCACGAGAAACAGCGCGGCATGCACGGGGTTGCGGGCCGTGATGGTGGCTAGCGCGGCGAAGAGCAGGATCGCGCCGAGCACATAGAAGACGAAGGTCGTAAATTCCATGGGCGTCAGTGAGTTAGCGGTATGGGGCGTCCTGCTCGCGCCGCTTGGCGATCTCGGCCTCATAACGGTCGCCATTGGCCAACAGCATCTGCTTGGTGTAGTAGAGATCGCCGCGCGATTCCCCGTGATATTCGAAGATGTGGGTCTCGACAATCGCATCGACCGGACAGGCTTCCTCACAAAAGCCGCAGAAGATACACTTGGTCAGATCGATGTCATAGCGCGTGGTGCGCCGGCTGCCATCCTCGCGCTCGGCCGATTCGATCGTGATCGCCATTGCCGGGCAGACCGCCTCGCAGAGCTTGCAGGCGATGCAGCGCTCCTCGCCATTCGGATAACGGCGCAGCGCATGCAGGCCGCGAAAGCGGGGCGATAGCGGCGTCTTGTCCTCGGGATATTGGACGGTGATCTTCGGCTTGAAGAGATAGCCGAAGGTGAGCGCCATGCCCTGCAAAAGCTCTTTCAGGAACAGGCTGCCGACGAAATCTCGGGCTCCCATGTCAGTGCCTCATTGCCAGATGTTGAAGGGCGACATCATCCACAGACCCACGACGAGGATCCAGACGAAGGCGAGCGGCACGAACACCTTCCAGCCCAGCCGCATGATTTGGTCATAGCGGTAGCGCGGGAAAGTCGCGCGAAACCAGAGGAAGCAAAAGAGCAGGAAGGAAACCTTGGCCGCCAGCCACAGATGGCCATCGGGCAAGAAGCCCACCGGCGAGAGCCAGCCGCCCAGAAAGAAGATCGAGGCGAGGAATGACACCAGGATCATGTTGCCGTATTCGGCGAGGAAGAAGAGCGCGAAGGCCATGCCCGAATACTCGATCATGTGTCCTGCGACGATTTCCGATTCGCCTTCGACGACGTCAAATGGCGCGCGGTTGGTCTCGGCCACGCCCGAGATGAAATAGACGAGGAACATCGGCAGGAGCGGCAGGAAGTTCCAAGAGAGGAAATCGAGCCCCATCCGCGCGAAGCGCCCCTCTTCTTGCGCGCGCACGATGTCGGAAAGATTGAGGCTGTTCGAGACCATCAGCACGGTGATGAGCGCCATGCCCATCGCGATCTCATACGAGATCATCTGCGCCGAGGCGCGCATCGCGCCGAGGAAGGGATACTTCGAGTTCGACGCCCAGCCCGAGACGATGATGCCGTAGATGCCGATCGAGGTCGTCGCCAGGATGAAGAGCATCCCCGCATCGATGTCGGCGAGCACGAAGCCCTCGGCGAAGGGCACGACGGCCCAGGCGACCAAGGCCGGCGCGATCGCCAGGATGGGGCCTAGGAGATACAGGCGTTTGTTCGCCTTGGCCGGCACGATGATCTCTTTGAAGAGGAGCTTGAGGCCATCGGCAATCGGCTGCAGGAAGCCGGCCGGCCCGACGCGGTTGGGGCCGATGCGCACGTGCATGTAGGCGATCACCTTGCGCTCGAAATAGGGCAGCCAGGCGATGCCGAGGATCAAGGGCACGAGGATGGCGACGATGCGCAAGAGCGCCCAAACGAGCGGCCACAGGGGCTGGAACCATGACCAGATCGCATCCCACAGACCGAAGAGGTTCCAGAACCACTGGAAGAAGTTGAGGATCGCTGCTTCCATCAGGCCTTCCTCACGTCGAGCGGGCCGAAGAGCGGCCCGACGGCCAGCGTGCTCGCATGTGCCGCGGCGATGCGCACGCAGCCCTCAGGCACGCCGGCATCGAGCGCCACCGGCAAGGCCGTCTCGCCAGCGCCGACTTTGACGGTATCCCCAGCAGAGAGCCCCAGCTTCGCCAGCGTCGCGGCATTCATGCGCGCCGTGGGGGGGGCTGCATCCCGGGTCGCCTGCAGGCTCTTCGCCCGGCGCACGAGCGGGTCCGCAAAATGGATCGGCACATCGGCGATGCGCTCGAGACCAGCCACTGGCGCACCGAAAACGAGCTTGCCCGGGGCGACGCGATTGTCGAGTCCGGCAACGAATTCGCATGGGCCGCCGAGGGCTTCGTCCCGCACCTGTTCTGAACTTTCGTAGTCAAAACCGGCTACCTCAAGCAGGTTGCCGAGCACGCGCAGCACCTTCCAGGCCGGGCGTACCTCGCCCAACGGCCGGCAGACGGCGTAGAAGCTTTGCGCACGCCCCTCGGTATTGACGAAGGTTCCCGACGTTTCGGTAAAGGGGGCAATCGGCAGCAGGCAGTCGGCATAGTCGAGCAAGTCCGGCGATTTGAAGGGTGTGAGCGCAATGACGCTCGCCGCCTGTTGCATGGCCGCCAAGGCCGCCGCGCCGTCGGCGCAATCGAGCTCCGGCTCGACGTTCAAGAGCAGATAGGCGCGGCGCGGTTCCTGGATGAGGCGCGCTGCATTCAGGCCATCGGCTTGCGGATACGCCCTCGCGGCATAGCCGCCGACGCTGTTGGCGGCCTCCCCTAGAAAACCAAAGCGCGCGCCAAGCATTTCGGCGAGCTGCTGCATAAGTCGCACGAGGGTGGCGGCCTGCGGATGCTGCTGGGCGAAGTTACCAAGCAAGAGACCGACCTGGCGGCCCGAAACGAGGCTCGCGGCGATTTTCTGTGCCGTCTCGCCAACGCCGACTTTTTCGAAGTCGGACTCAAGGGCCACCTGCTTGAGCGCCGCAACGGCCTTGACCACTTCGGCCAATGCTTGCGGCAGCCGAGAAGGCGCAACAATCGCCTTGGCGAAGAGCTTGATGAGCGGATCGTCATCGGCGGCATGGAGCACGGAAAGCTGCGCGCCCTTCTTCGCCGCCTGACGCAGGCGCTGCGCGATCAGGGGATGATCCTTGCGCAAGAAACTGCCGACGACGAGCACGCGGTCGAGCTCATTGAGCTCGGCGATCCTCATGCCGAGGTAGGGAATGCCGCTTCTCTGGCCATCGAGACGGAAATCGCTCTGGCGCAGGCGGAAATCGACGTTGTCGCAGCCCAGCCCGCGCATGAGCTTGCCGGCGAGATAAAGCTCTTCGAGCGTCGCATGCGGGCTCAGCAAAGCTCCCAGGGCCGCGGCACCATGTTGCTTCGCCACGTCGCGCAAGGCGTGACTGGCATAGTCCAGTGCGACGTTCCAGTCGACCTCGCGCCATTCCCCCCCCTGCTTCACCATCGGACGCGTCAAACGCTCGGCACTGCTGAGTGCTTCGTAGGAGAAGCGATCTTTGTCGGAGAGCCAGCACTCGTTGATCGCCTCGTTTTCGAGCGGCAAGACGCGCAGCACCTTGTCGTGTTTGGTCTGGACGATCAGGTTGCTGCCCAAGCCATCATGCGGGCTCACCGACTTGCGGCGCGACAGCTCCCAGCTGCGCGCCTTGAAGCGGAAAGGCTTCGAGGTGAGCGCGCCGACCGGACAGAGGTCGATGACGTTGCCCGAGAGCTCGGAATCGAGCGTTTTGCCCAAAAAAGGCATGATTTCGGCGCGATCGCCCCGGAAGGCCTGGCCGAGCTCCATGTAACCGGCGATCTCTTGGGTGAAGCGCACGCAGCGCGTGCAGTTGATGCAGCGAGTCATGTCGGTGGCCACGAGCGGGCCGAGCTCCTTGTTGCTCACGACGCGCTTTTCTTCGGCAAAGCGTGCGGCCGAGCCGCCATAGCCGACCGCCAAGTCCTGCAACTGGCACTCGCCGCCCTGATCACAAATTGGGCAATCGAGCGGATGGTTGATGAGCAGGAACTCCATCACCGCCCGCTGCGCCTTGACTGCCATCTCCGAGTGTGTGAAAACCTTCATGCCATTGGTGACGGGGGTCGCGCAGGCGGGCATCGGCTTGGGCGCCTTCTCGACCTGCACGAGGCACATCCGGCAATTGGCCGCGATCGAGAGCTTCTTGTGATAGCAGAAATGCGGAATGTAGATGCCAGCGGAGCGGGCCGCCTCGAGGACGGTCATGCCGTCCGCCACTTGCAGTGGCTTGCCGTCGATCTCGATCTCTAGCATGTGGCACCTGCCATGAGTCGCGTGTGGAAGGTGCTGCCGGCCTTCTGCACGTCGGGCGGCACGAGGCATTTCTTGTGCTCGATGTGGTATTCGAACTCGCTGCGGAAGTGCTTGACGAAACTTCTCACCGGCAGCGCGGCAGCATCGCCGAGCGCACAGATGGTGCGGCCCATGATGTTGCCGGCGACATCGTCGAGCAAATCGAGGTCCTCGGGGCGACCTTCGCCATGTTCGATGCGATGGATGATCTTGTAAAGCCAGCCGGTCCCCTCGCGGCAAGGCGTGCATTGGCCGCAAGATTCTTCGTGATAGAAGTAGGAGAGCCGCTCGAGCGCCTTGACCATGCAGACCGTCTCGTCCATGACGATCACTGCGCCCGAGCCGAGCATGGAACCGGCCTTGGCGATCGAGTCATAGTCCATCGTACATTCCATGATGATCTCGGCCGGCAGCACCGGCGCCGAGGGGCCGCCAGGAATGACCGCCTTGAGCTTTCTGCCGCCGCGCATGCCGCCGGCCATTTCGAGGAGCTTGGCAAAAGGCGTGCCGAGCGGCACCTCGAAGTTGCCGGGCTTATTGACATGGCCTGAGACGGAAAAGAGCTTGGTGCCGCCGTTGTTGGGTTTGCCGAGATTCAAGAAATGCACGCCGCCATGCTTGAGGATGTGGGGAATTGAAGCGAAGGTCTCGGTGTTGTTGATCGTCGTCGGCTTGCCATAAAGACCAAAACTCGCCGGAAACGGCGGCTTGAAGCGCGGCTGGCCTTTTTTGCCCTCGATCGATTCGAGCAGGCCCGTCTCCTCGCCGCAGATGTAGGCACCGTAGCCGTGATGGGCAAACAGTTCGAAATCGAACCCCGAGCCGAGAATGTTCTTACCAAGGTAGCCCGCGGCGCGCGCCTCCGCCAAGGCTTCCTCGAAGCGCTGATAGAGCTCGAAGATTTCGCCGTGGATATAGTTGTAGCCGCGGTTCGCGCCCATCGCGTAGCCGGCGATGATCATGCCTTCGATGACCGCGTGAGGATCGAGGCGCAGGATGTCGCGATCCTTGAAGGTGCCGGGCTCGCCTTCGTCGGAATTGCAGACGACATACTTGTCGCCAGGGAAGGCGCGCGGCATGAAGCTCCATTTGAGTCCCGTCGGAAAGCCCGCCCCACCGCGGCCGCGCAACACCGACGCCTTCACCTCGGCGATGACCTGATCCTGGCTCAGCTTGTCGGCGAAGAGTTTCTTGAGCGCCTGATAGCCGCCGCGCGCCTCATAGTCCGTAAGCCGCCAGCCGCTGTCGCGGGAAAGATCGTAGGGATGCGGAGAATGCCAACCGGCGGATAGCAGCGGATAGATCGCGTCGAGTATCGCCATTATTTGCACTCCGCCAACAGCTTGTCGATTTCCTCGGGCGTCATGAAGCAGCGCATATGCACGTTATTGACGAGCATCACCGGCGCATCGCCGCAAGCCCCCATGCACTCGCCTTCTTTGAGCGTGAACTTGCCATCCGCGGTTGTCTCGTTGAAATCGATGCCGAGCTTCTCTTTAAGATATTCGGCCGCATGCACCCCGCCCGAAAGCGCACAGGGGAGATTGGTGCATACCGTGATCTTGTATTTGCCGACCGGCGCGAGGTCGTACATGTTGTAGAAGGTCGCCACCTCGTAGGCCGCCATCTCGGGCATGTCGAGATAGCGTGCGACGAAGGCGATGGTCTCTGGCGCAAGCCAACCTTTCTCGGCTTGGGCGATGGCGAGCGCCGCCATGACCGCCGATTGCTTCTGATCAGGCGGATACTTGGCAATCTCGCGATCGATCTTGGCGAGGGATTCCTGACTCAGCATGGTTATCTGTCCGTATCGCCCAGCACGAGGTCGATGGTGCCAATGATGGCGGTGGCATCGGCGAGCATGTGGCCCTTGGCCATCTCGCTGACGGCGGCGAGATGCGGAAAACCTGGCGAGCGCAGCTTGAGGCGGTAGGGCTTGTTCGCGCCGTCCGAAATCGCATAGACGCCAAACTCGCCTTTCGGATGCTCGACGGCGGCATAGACCTCGCCCGGCGGCACATGGATGCCCTCCGTGAAGAGCTTGAAGTGATGGATCAACTCTTCCATGTTTGCTTTCATCTCGGCCCGTTTGGGCGGCGCGACCTTGTGGTTGTCGGTGATCACCGGACCCGGGTTCTTGCGCAGCCAATCGATGCACTGCCGGATGATGCGATTCGACTGACGCATCTCCTCCATGCGCACGAGATAGCGGTCATAGCAATCGCCATTCTTGCCGACCGGCACATCGAAATCGAGGCGGTCATAGACCTCGTAGGGCATCTTCTTGCGCAAATCCCATGCGACCCCCGAGCCGCGCAGCATCGGGCCGGTAAAGCCCAGCTGCAGCGCCCGCTCGGGCGAGACGACGCCGATGCCGACGGTGCGCTGCTTCCAGATGCGGTTGTCGGTCAGCAAGGTCTCGTATTCGTCGAGATAGCCCGGGAAGCGATCGGTGAAATCCTCGAGGAAATCGAGCAGCGAACCCTCGCGGTTCGCATTGAGGCGCTTCACATCGGCCTCGTTCTTCCACTTCGAGACCTCGTATTTCGGCATGCTGTCCGGCAGATCGCGATAGACGCCGCCAGGCCGGTAGTAGGCCGCATGCATGCGCGCGCCGGAGACGGCCTCATAGACGTCCATGAGGTCTTCGCGCTCGCGGAAGGTGTAGAGCACCATCGCCATCGCGCCGATGTCGAGCGCATGCGTGCCGACGTTGAGCAGATGGTTGAGGATGCGCGTCACCTCATCCATCATGACGCGGATGTATTGGGCGCGGATCGGCACCTCGATCCCCAACAGCCGCTCGACCGCGAGGCAATAGGCATGCTCGTTACACATCATCGACACGTAGTCGAGACGGTCGAGGTAGGGCACGTTCTGAATCCAGGTGCGCGTCTCGGCGAGCTTCTCAGTGCCTCGATGCAGCAGGCCGATGTGGGGATCGGCGCGTACGACGACCTCGCCATCGAGCTCGAGAATCAGGCGCAGCACGCCATGCGCCGCCGGGTGCTGAGGGCCGAAGTTGAGCGTATAGTTCTTGATCTCAGCCACGAGCGTAATTCTCCTCGCGCACGATGCGCGGTGTCACTTCGCGCGGCTCGATCGTCACCGGCTGATAGACGACGCGCTGTTTTTCGGGGTCGTAGCGCATCTCGACATAGCCGGAGACCGGGAAATCCTTGCGGAACGGATGACCGACGAAGCCGTAGTCGGTGAGGATGCGGCGCAGGTCTTCATGGCCCTCGAAGAGGATGCCGAAGAGATCGAAGGCCTCGCGCTCATACCAGTTGGCGGAATTCCAAATGTCGGTGACGGTCGGCAGGACGGGAAAGTGATCGTCCTCGGCAAAGGTGCGCAGGCGCAGGCGGCAGTTGAGGTGCAAGGAAGTGAGATGCAATGCAACGGCAAAACGCTTGCCTCGCCAACCCGCATAGGTCGAATAGTCGACCCCTGAGAGGTCGATCAATTGCGCAAACTGCAGCTCGGGATGATCGCGCAGCGTGCGTGCAACATCGCGGTAATCGGCCGCCGCAACTTCGATGGTCAGCTCACCGAGATGAAGCCGCGATGACTGGATGCGCGCGCCCAAGAGATCGGCGAGCTTTTGCGAGAGTTTGGCGAGTTTGGCGCTCATGAGGGGAAATCAGACGCGGGCGATCGTATTGGTGCGATGGATCTTGTTTTGCAGCTGGATGATGCCGTAGAGCAAGGCTTCCGCCGTCGGCGGGCAGCCCGGCACATAGATATCGACCGGCACGATGCGATCGCAGCCGCGCACCACGGAATAGGAATAGTGGTAGTAGCCGCCGCCATTGGCGCAGGAACCCATCGAGATGACCCAGCGCGGCTCGGCCATCTGGTCATAGACCTTGCGCAAGGCAGGCGCCATCTTGTTGGTCAAGGTGCCGGCGACGATCATCACGTCAGATTGGCGCGGACTCGGCCGGAAGACGACGCCGAAACGGTCGAGGTCATAACGCGAACAGCCGGCATGGATCATCTCGACCGCACAGCAGGCCAGACCAAAGGTCATCGGCCACAACGAGCCGGTGCGTGTCCAGTTGATGAGCTTGTCGAGCGTGGTGGTGATGAAGCCTTCCTGCAGAACGCCTTCGATGCTCACGCCGAATCCTTATTCCCAATCGAGGGCACCCTTGGCCCAGGCATAGACATAGCCCACGATGAGGATCGTGAGAAACACCAGCATTTCGATGAAACCAAACAGCTTGATCTCGGGGGTGCCGACGATCTCCTTGAAGATCGTCGCCCAGGGAATCAGGAAAGCAACCTCGAGATCAAAAATGATGAAGATGATGGCAATGAGGTAGTAGCGCACATCGAACTTCATGCGCGCATCTTCGAAGGCTTCGAAGCCGCACTCGAAGGGGGAAAGCTTTTCGCTATCGGGACGATGGGGGCCGATCAACCAGCCCAAGAGGATCGGAACGCAGCCGAAAACGAGGCCGACGATGATGAAGACCAGGATCGGAAAGTAGTTTTCCAGCATTCTTGTTCTCTGCGTGGCTTTTGGCCACTTCTCCAATCATCCGCCGGAAGGTTGCTCCAGCGAATGCCCTGCTTGTCTTGGTGCCGACGGCGAGACTCGAACTCGCACAGCTTTCGCCACTACCCCCTCAAGATAGCGTGTCTACCAATTCCACCACGTCGGCTTTGCAAATCGACACGTTGCTGCGAGGCGCGCATGATAGCACTGCTTGAGCGCCTGCAACAACCATCAAGTTCATTTCGGGATGTCTTTGGCCTTCGAATCGGCTGCCTCTGGCGCGGCGGCGGGGGCCGGCACGGGCACGCTGCTATCGGTCTTCACCGCATCCACGACGCTGCCGCTGGCCGTCGGCCGATTGCCCGCCATATAGGCGAGCGCCAGGCTAGTGAGGAAAAACACCGTCGCCAAGATCGCCGTCGTGCGGGAAAGAAAGTTGGCCGAGCCCGTCGCGCCGAACAGACTGCCCGACGCACCGCTGCCGAAAGCCGCGCCCATGTCGGCCCCCTTGCCATGCTGCAAGAGCACGAGGCCAATGATGGCCAAGCCGACCAGAATGTGCACGGCAAGAGTGATCGAATAGAAAATGCTCATGGAAACCACTCTATGAAAATCAAGCGAAAATCAAGCCGCCGCGCAAATGGCGACGAAATCGGCCGCGATGAGCGAGGCGCCGCCGATCAGCCCGCCATCGATGTCGGGCTGCGCCATCAACTCCTTGGCATTGGCGGGTTTCATGCTGCCGCCGTAGAGAATGCGCAGATTGGAGGCGATACCGGCATCGGCCGCTGCGACGAGGGCGCGAATCTGCGCATGCACTTCTTGCGCCTGCTCCGGTGTGGCAGTACGGCCCGTGCCGATTGCCCAGACCGGCTCATAGGCCACGACGGCCTCGGCGAGCGCCGCCACGCCACAACGCTCGAGGATGGCCTGCATCTGCCGGGTCACCACCTCGGCCGTGACATTCCGCTCGCGCTCTTCGAGCGTCTCACCCACGCAGAGGATCGGGATCAAGCCTGCTTTCTGCGCGGCTTCGAACTTGGCGGCGACGATCGCATCGGTTTCGCCATAATAGGTGCGCCGCTCGGAATGACCAACGATCACATAGCGACAGCCGAAATCCTTGAGCATGCCGGCGCTGACCTCGCCGGTATAGGCCCCTTGTGCATGCTCGGAGACATTTTGCGCGCCCCAAGCGACAGGGCTGCCAGCAAGTACCTGCTGTGCCTGCGCCAGATAGGGATAAGGCACGCAGACGGCCACTTCGGCAGCGAGCCCCGCCACCCCTGCCTTGACGCCCGCCAGCAGTTCGGCGTTCGTCGCGAGGCTGCCATGCATCTTCCAGTTACCGGCGACGAGTTTTCTGCGCATGTCGATCTCTCATCCGTCGTTGCAAGACGGTGGATTATATCCTGCCTGGAGGAGAGGCGATCAGCCGAAACGGCCGGTGATGTAGTCCTCGGTCTGCTTGTTCTTCGGTTTGATGAACACCTGGTCGGTGATGCCGAACTCGATCAGCTGGCCGAGATACATGTAGGCGGTGAAGTCGGAAATGCGCGCCGCCTGCTGCATGTTGTGGGTGACGATGAGGATCGTCACCTTGTCGCGCAGTTCGACGATCAGCTCCTCGATGCTTGCCGTGGCGATGGGATCGAGCGCCGAGGTCGGTTCGTCGAAGAGAATGATTTCGGGATCAGAAGCCAAGGCTCGCGCAATGCAAAGCCGCTGCTGCTGGCCGCCGGAGAGATTGGCGCCGGATTCGTGGAGGCGATCCTTGACTTCATCCCACAGCGCCGCCCCCTTCAACGATTGCTGGACGCGATCCTCGAGTTCCGATTTGTTGTTGATGCCCCGCACCCGCAAGCTGTAGGCGACGTTCTCGAAGACCGATTTGGGAAACGGATTCGGTTTCTGGAACACCATCGAGATGCGCATGCGTACCTCGATGGGATCGACATCGCGCGCGAGAATGTTGGTGTTGTCAGGATGGAGCACGATCTCGCCACCATAGCGGTTGCCTGGGTAAAGGTCGTGCATGCGGTTGAAGGAGCGCAGCAGCGTCGACTTGCCGCAACCCGACGGGCCGATCAAGGCAGTGACCTTCTTGTCATAGACCGGCATGTTGATGCTTTTGAGGGCATGGAAGTCGCCGTAATAAAAGTTGAAATTGCGGCATTCCGCCTTGACGGCCAGACTGGCGTCCGGCTCCATGTTGATGGTCGTTTCGTAGCTCATGCAGGGCTCGCTGAGAAGTTGATCACCACTTGATGTTCTTGCGCAGGTGGTAGCGCAGCCAGATGGCCAGGCTGGTCATCGCCAGCGTCATCAAGACGAGGATGAAGCCCGCTGCCGCGGCATTGATCTCGAAGGCATGCTCTGGACGCGAAGTCCAGTTGAACATCTGGATCGGCATGACCGTGAAGGGCGAAAACAGCCAGTCAAAGGGCCCAGCGGGCGGATCTCCGGTGAAGGGCGCCGGTGGCAAGAAAGCGATGAAGGTCAAGGCGCCGATGGTGATCACCGGCGCCGTCTCGCCAATGGCGCGCGCAATCCCAATGATCACGCCGGTGAGAATCCCAGCGCTCGAATAGGGCAGGATGTGATCGCGCACCGTCTGCCACGTCGTCGCCCCGCAGGCATAGGCACCCTCGCGGATCATCTGCGGAATGGCACGGATCGACTCGCGCGTGGCGACGATGACGACAGGCAAGATCAAGAGGGCCAGTGACAATCCGGCGGAGAGGATGCTCTGACCGAAGCCGAATTGATAGACGAACAAGCCGAGCGCCAGCAGGCCATAGATGATCGAAGGCACGCCAGCGAGGTTGGTGATGTTGATTTCGATCAGATCGGTCACCCAGTTCTTCGGCGCATATTCTTCGAGATAGATGCCGGCCGCCACGCCCAACGGCACGGCGGCCACGGCGGTGACCAGCATCACGAGGACGGTGCCGACCCAGGCCGAGAGGATGCCAGCGCTTTCCGGGCGCCGTGACGGAAAGCTGG
Source organism: Rhodocyclaceae bacterium (assembly GCA_026415155.1). Lineage (GTDB taxonomy): Bacteria > Pseudomonadota > Gammaproteobacteria > Burkholderiales > Rhodocyclaceae > Sulfuricystis. The sequence continues at coordinate 182,625 of JAOAHQ010000067.1, read as the reverse complement.
TGATGAATTCCCAGTCGATACGCGGAATCGCCTTGATCGTCATATCGACGATCAGCGTCGTGAGCGTCAGCACGCAGATCATCAGCGCCAAAATGCCCAGCACGCCGAAGAGCGCGTCGCGCTTGCGCGCACGGGCCACGACGGCGCGGATGGTTTCGATATCCTGCTGCTTCATCTCAATACACCTCGCGGAAGCGCTTGCGCATGAAATAGCCGATCAGGTTGAACGCCAGCGTCATCAGAAACAGCGCCAGCCCGGCGGCGAAAATCGTCTGATAGCCGATCGAGCCATGGGGCAAATCGCCCATTGCCACTTGGACGATGTAGGCGGTCACGGTGGCTGCCGGCTCCATCGGGTTGAAAGTGAAATTGGGCTGCATGCCCGCCGCGACGGCCACCACCATCGTCTCGCCCAACGCCCGCGAGGTGGCGAGGATGCACGCCGCCGTGATACCGGAAATCGCTGCCGGAATCACGACCCGTAAGGCGGTCTGCAACCGCGTCGCCCCCATCGCATAGGAACCCTCGCGCAAGGACATCGGCACGGCCTTCATCGCATCTTCGGAAAGAGAAGCGATGTAAGGCACGATCATCACGCCGATGATGAGGCCGGCCGAGAGCATGTTGAAGCCCGGCAGATTGGGAAAGATTTTCTGCAAGAGCGGCGTGAGGAAAACCAGCGCAAAAAAGCCATAGACGATGGTCGGAATGCCTTCGCCGAGCACTTCGAGGAACGGTTTGGCCGCCTCACGCACCTTGAAGGGTGCGAATTCCGACAGGTAAATGGCAATCGTAAGTCCCAGCGGAATGGCGACACACAAGGCGACGACAGCCACGGTGATGGTGCCGGAAAGCAGCACCATGATGCCGTAATGCGCCTCACTGAATAATGGCGTCCATTGTGTATCGAGGAGGAAATCCCTAATTGGCACCTTCTCGAAAAACTTCCAGGATTCCGACAGCAGGATGTAGATGATTGCCAGCGTCGTGAAGACGGAAACCAGCGCCGCCCCGAACAAAAGAGCCTCGATGGCGCGCTCTTTCAGATGGCGCGAGGCCTTTTTTCTCAGGCGATCACTGACGAGCGGCAAGGAAGGTTCACTCATGATGGCGGTAGCGCTCATAGCCGAGAAAACGAGCAGTTAGTATAGAAGACAGTTCGGGCGCCAGCGACTGCCCGTCCCTGGCGCCCGGAACGGAGGATGAGGCTATCCTTATTGTTTCGTTTCGCGGCGAACGACTTCCTCGATCTTGATGCCGACTTCGTTGACACCGCCAAACACCGTGCCGGTCTTGAGCTTTTCCATGTGCTCGAGATTGGCCTTATAGACGGAGGCCGGCAGCGGCACATACTTCACCTCGCGCGTCAGCTTCGCGCCGTGCTCCATGTAGTACTTCACGAACTCCTTGACTTCGGGTTTTTCGAGCGATTTGGCATTCACGTAAATGAAGATCGGACGCGCCAAGGGGGTGTAGGTGCCATTTTCTACGTTGGCTGCCGAAGGCTCGATATAGGCCTTGCCGTTCCAGATATTGACGGCTTTGAGCTTGTCCTTGTTCTCGAAGTAGTAGGCGAAACCGAAATAGCCCAAACCGCCCTTGTCGCGCGATACGCCCTGAACGAGCACGTTGTCGTCTTCAGAGGCCGTATAGTCGCCGCGCGAGGCGCGCGCTTTGCCGACGGCGGCCTCGGTGAAGTATTCAAACGTGCCGGAATCGGCGCCAGGGCCATAGAGCTTGAGCGGCATGTCAGGGAAGCTCGGATCGATTTGTTTCCAGTTGTTGATCTTGCCCTGCGCGGCCGGCTCCCACATCATCTTGAGCTGTTCGGGCTTCAAGTTCGTCGCCCAGGTATTCGAGGGATGGATCACCACGGTGAGCGCGTCGAAGGCGATCGGCATTTCGATGTACTTGATGCCGGCCTGGGCGCAGTCTTCCATTTCCTTCTTGGTGATGGGACGCGAAGCGTTCGAGATGTCGGTCTCGCCGCGGCAGAACTTCTTGAAGCCGCCGCCCGTGCCAGAGATGCCCACCGTAACGCGGATGGCGTTCTTCTTGGCCTTCTGGAATTCTTCGGCTACCGCCTCCGTGATCGGATAAACGGTGGATGAACCGTCGATCTTGATGGTCGCCTGAGCAAATGCAGTGCCTGTCAGCGTCAGCAAAGACGCGGTGGCGAGGGCGCTGGAAATCAAACGCAGCTTGTTCATCGGTTGACTCCTAGAGAATGGACATAACGAAGCCGGCAATCTAACAAGCGAATGTGACAGTCCCGTGACAGCTTTTCACTTTCCCAAGGCCATCCCAACTTCGCTCATTCGACGCCTGCCTTATTGATCCGAAACGAATGAACTGGGCAGGGAAGCGGCAGGGCGGGCGGCGATTTGTGAGCGGGCGTCGGCAGCCATCGGCGCAGGGCGCGGATAAGGCGCCCACTTGTTCGAGCGACAGCGAGTTGTGGGCGCTCCGCGCCCAAGCCTTACGGATGCCCCGCCCGCAAACCATGAGCCGACCGCCCTACCGCTTCCCTTGGGCATCGTTTTCAAGATCGTTTGTTTCGAAGCAATAACAATTCTGCAACATTGCGCACCAGGCATGAAAGGCTGCTGCGCGCTGCTGACGGCCTGCAATATCGCTGCAACGCGAATCGGCGATGATGGCCGGCTATGCGTGTGCTGATGATCTCCGACGTCTATTTTCCTCGCATCAACGGCGTCTCCACCTCGATCGAATCCTTCCGTCAGGCCCTTGCCGAACTCGATATCGAGGTCCATCTCATCGCCCCGCACTACCATGCGCCCCACCCCGACGATGAGCGCATCACGCGCGTGCCCGCCCGGCAGGTGCCGCTCGACCCGGAAGACCGCCTCATGAAGTCCGGTGCGCTCAAGCGCGCGCTTGCAGCGGTAGGCCGTCGTTTCGACCTCGTGCATGTCCAAACCCCCTTCGCCGCCCACTACGCCGGCCTCAAGTATGCGCGTCAGCATGGTCTGCCCTGCCTGGCCACATACCACACGCATTTCGAGGAATATCTCTACAACTACGTGCCTGGCCTGCCCAAAGCCTGGCTGCGCGCGGCGGCACGGCAAGTGGCGCGGCGCCAGTGTAATGCGCTCGACGCCATCATCGTCCCCTCCTCCGCGATGCACGACACGCTCGGGCGCTATGGAGTCACGAGACCAATCTACCGCGTGCCGACAGGCATCCCCATCGCCCATTTCGACCGCAAGGGCCGTCTGGCGAGCGCCGACTTTCGCCATCGCTACGACATCCCCCCCGACAAACCGGTCGCCCTCTACGTCGGCCGCACCGCTCATGAGAAAAATATCGGCTTTCTGCTCGCCGCCCTCCCCCACGCACTCAAACTCTGCCCTGAAGCGATCCTCGTCGTGGCGGGCGAAGGGCCGGCGCTGCCGGCCCTCCGTCGCGAGGCCAACGCCCTGGGGATTTCACGGCAGGTGCGCTTCGTCGGCTACCTGGATCGCCAAACCGAACTGCCCGACTGTTATGCCGCGGCCGATCTCTTCGTCTTCGCCTCACGCACGGAAACCCAGGGGCTCGTCCTGCTCGAAGCGATGGCCGCCGGTCTGCCGGTACTCGCCCTCGCCGCACTCGGAACGCGCGAGATCATCGAGCCACGCCGGGGCGCCTTGCCTGCCCCAGAAGACCCAGAAGCCTTCGGCCAGCTCATGGCAGCAATGCTCAACGACCCCTCCCGTCGCGCCGCGATGGCGGACGAGGCGCGCGCCTTCGCGCGCGAGTGGACGACGGAAGCCTGCGCCCGGCGGCTGGCCAACGTGTATCGTCACGTGCGTTGCTGATAATCTTTCGCCCATGGACGAGACTCCCACCACGCGCGGCGTCGAGGGCGAGAGCCCCTTCAAGGGCCAGACGGGCCTCAAGCGGATCTGGAACGCCTTCCGGTATTCGCTCGATGGCCTCGCGGCCGCCTACCGCCACGAGGATGCCTTTCGCCAGGAGACCTGGCTTGCCGTGATCCTGATCCCGACCGCCTTGTTCTTGCCCGTCGGCGGCCTTGACAAAGCGCTCATGATCGGCAGCGTCTTGCTCGTGCTCATCGTCGAGCTGCTCAATTCGGCTGTCGAAGCCGTCGTCGATCGCGTCTCGCTCGAGCGCCATCGCCTCGCCAAGCGCGCCAAGGACATCGGCAGCGCCGCCGTCCTGATCTCGCTCGTCAATGTCGCCGTCGTCTGGGCGCTCATCTTGCTTGACACACAAATTTAACCGCCATTTCACGAAGGCGTAGCCCGACGCCGCCATGATCGCGCACATGAAGGTGCGCAGCATTTTCCTCTCGGATATCCACCTCGGCACGCGCGGCTGCCAAGCGGAGAGTCTGATCGCCTTCCTGCGCGAATACGAGACCGATCACCTGTTCCTGCTCGGCGACATCGTCGATTTCTGGGCGATGAACCGCTCGATCCACTGGACGCCGGCACAAAATACCGTCGTGCAAAAGGTGCTGCGCCGCGCGCGCCATGGCACGAAGGTCTGGCTGATCCCCGGTAATCACGACGAGGCCTTGCGCGAATACGTCGGCGCCTCCTTCGGCGACATCGTCATCGCCGACGAATACGTGCATGAGACCGCCGCCGGCAAGCGCCTCCTGCTCCTTCATGGCGACGAATTCGACCAGGTCACGCGCTATCACCGCTGGCTCGCCATCTTGGGCGATATCGGTTACAACCTGCTCGTGCGCATCAACGCTTGGCTTTCCTGGGTGCGCCGCACGCTGCGCATCCCGGGCTACTGGTCGCTCGCCGGCTATGCCAAGCGGCGCGTCAAGCGCGCCATCGATTTCATCTTCGACTTCGAAGAAGCCGTGATCCATACCGTGCGCGAGCGCGGTCTCGATGGCGTCATCTGCGGCCACATCCATAGCGCCGCGCTGCGCGAAGTCGACGGCCTGCTCTATCTCAACTGCGGCGACTGGGTCGATAGCTGCACGGCCATCGTCGAGCATTGCGATGGTGCGCTCGAGCTCATCGAATGGCGCAACGCGAGCCGCGCGGCGAGCGTCGTGCCGCTGCCCGTGCGGGCGGCCGCCTAATGATGGCGGTTCGGCGGCGGCTTTCCGTCGCGCTCGTCACCGAAACCTACCTCCCCGAAGTCAATGGCGTGGCCATGACCCTGGGCCGGCTCGTGGAGGGGCTCCAGGCGCGCAATCACCGCATCGAGCTCATCCGGCCGCGCCAACAGCATGAAACCATCGGTCTGCAAACCGACGGCAGCCTGCTTTTACCTGGGCTGCCGATCCCGCGCTATCCCGAGCTGCGCTTTGGCCTGCCCGCAACGCGGCGGCTGCTCGCCCACTGGCGCAAAAGTCCTCCCGACATCGTCCATATCGCGACCGAAGGCCCCCTGGGCCTCTCGGCGCTCTTCGCCGCCCGCAGGCTGGGCTTGCCGGTCGTTTCGACTTTTCACACCAATTTTCATCGCTATAGCGCCCATTACGGCATCGGCTGGATGAGACGCGGCATCGAACGCTATCTGCGCTGGTTCCACAACCACACCGCGGCGACGCTCGTGCCCACGCCAGCGCTGGCCGAAGAGCTCACCCAACAAGGCTATCGCGACGTCAGCGTGCTCTCGCGCGGCGTCGATACCGAACTCTTCAACCCGGCGCGGCGCAGCATGGCCTTGCGCGAAGCTTGGGGCGCTGGGCCCGACGATCTCGTCTGCCTCGTCGTTGGGCGGCTGGCGCCGGAAAAGAATCTCAAACTGGCTTTGGCGGCCTTCGGCGCCATCCGCGCGAAGTATCCTAAAGCACGCCTGGTCTGCGTCGGCGATGGCCCCCTGCGCGCGCAGCTCGAACGCCGGCATCCGGAATGCCTTTGCGTCGGTGCGCGCTTCGGCAAGGACCTGGCGGCCCACTACGCGAGCGCCGACCTCTTCCTGTTCCCGAGTCTCACGGAAACCTTCGGCAACGTCGTCGTCGAGGCATTGGCAAGCGGTCTACCCGTCGTCGCCTTCGACCTGGCCGCGGCGAGCGAGCTGATCCACGACGGCGAAAATGGCCGCCTCGTCCCGCCCGGCGACGAGGCAGCCTTCATCGCGGCGGCGCAATCGCTCGCCACGGCGCTGTCCGAGCGGCCAGAACTCCGGCTGACGGCTGCCATGAGCGTATGCCACCTCGACTGGGAGCGCATTTACGACGGCTATATTGCCCTGCTGTCCGGCATCATCGACCGGCATGCGGCCACCGCGTTCGCGAGCGAGAACGTCTTCCTCGCCCCGGACTGAAAAAGCCCAAAAACGCCGCCCGCAGGCGGCGCTTTAGCGTTGCACGAATATTCGACGCTTACTTCTTGACGCCCATCCATTGGGCCGCCTTGCCGTCCGCCGTCGGCTTGCATTCGACCGCCACGCCGGCGATGGTCGCCTTGGTGCCGACCTCCTGGAATGCGCCGACATCACCGTTCCAGCATTGCAGCTTGGGCGCCGCCGGCGCGGCAGCCGCCGGTGCGGGAGCTGGCGCGGCTGCGGGCTTCTCGGGCGCCTTTTCCTGGCTGGCGCAGGCGGACAGGAACGCGGCGGTGGCAAGGATCGAGACGGCGAGGATAGAACGCATGGGAAAACCTCCGTTGAAGATGGATGAAAACGAGCGAGATTCTCGCCGCCCTCTGTTACGGCAGTGTTTCAGCCGGCCTGTTCAGTCCATCAGTTCGAAGGCCAGGAATTGCGTTTCCTGCATGGGATTGAAATTGTCGTCGGCCACGAGCACGAGGGTGGGCCGTCCTGCGGCCGTGCGCGGCCCGAAGCTCATGCCCTCGAGATTGTCGAGCCGGATGCCGAGCGTGGCCAGATCCAGAAGCAGGGTCTTGCGCACGGGCCGCCAATGCGCCCCGGCGAGCGCCGTCAGCCCGGCGACATTCGTCGCGCCAGCGAGGTCGATGCGGTAGAGACGCGCGAAATTGCCAATGCCTTGCACATAAGACCGTTCGAGCGCAAGCAGCAAGCCCTCGCCTGCCAGCAGTTCGACCAGGCCATGGGTGCGATACATCAAGGGCAGGGCCGGCGCCTGCGGCACGGCATCGACGACATAGACATATTCCGCCAGACGCTCGCCGCTTCGAAGGTTATAGACGAGGATGCGGGCGGGACTCGGCACGTCGACATCGGCCTCGGGCCCATCCTGATGCAAGGCATTTTCGACCCCAACATAAAGCCGGCCGGCGTCGCGATCGATGGCGAGGCTTTCGAAGGCGAGGTTGTCGCGCACGCCAGAGCGTTTGTCGGGCAGAAAGTGTGCGGGCAATGCGAGCCGGCGCAGTGCCGTCCCGCCAGCGCCGATTTCCACGATCTCGGGCGCGAGGTCACGGCGCGCATCGCCTTCGCTCGTCCACCACAGCGTCTCGGACGTCGGGCCGAAGCGGATCGCTTCCGGATCGACGGTGCGCGGCTCGTAAAGCCGGCCCGTTTCATCGCGCAGATAGGTCATGTCGAGGAGCTCGATGCCCTCATGCCCCGGCGACGCGGCCGTGTTGAAGCGCGCGAGATCGAGCCGCAGGAGATAGAAGCGCGCCGGCTGGTGCCGCGAACGATCGTCGGAGATGGCGACGAAACGGTCGCTCGCGGCATCGTAATCGAGCCCCGAGAGGCCGCCGACCGTAGTGCCGCGGAAACTGAAGCCTGAGGGCAACACCTGCTGGCCGAGATAGCGCAGCGACTGAGCCTGGACCGGCAGCAGCCAGAGTGCCCCCGCAAGCAGAATGGCGAGCGCGATGAGCGCGTCAAACGATCGCCACGGGCAGGCGCGCCGCTGCGATCGGGCCGCGCAATTGGCGCCACAGCGCCGGCCACCACCGATCCTGAAAGCCCAACTCATGGGCGCGATGATAAGCGGGCAATTGCCACCAGGCGAGGCCAGGGCGCAAGTGATGCGCGCCATGCAGGTTGAAATGCAGCAGCATCCTCGACAATGGCGCAGGCAAGGCAAGATTCATGGCTTGCCGTGGCACATCGAGCGCCGTGCCGTAATGGAAGACGTTATCGACGAGACTGATGGCCAGTGCGCGTCCCACGAGCAGCAGCCCATACATCCACGCCTGTTCGCCATAGAGCCAGAAAACGACCGTGTGAAAGAGCAGCACGGCGAGCGCATCGCGGCGCGCCTCATGCAAGGTGGCGGCCTCGAGCAGCCGCTCGCCAAGCTCACCGATCACGTTGTCGGGTCGATCGAGCGCCTTGATGAGCTCCATGAGCAGTTTGCGCGGCAGGAGCAAAAGCAGCGTGCCGATCACCTCGGCCCAATACAGCCCGCCCAGGAGGCGCAGGTAATAGCCGGTGACAAAGGCCGCGCTGGGCCGCTCGCCTTCATACACCTCGCTGCGCTCGCGCCGCGTTCGGCTATGGGCGTGGTGCAGTAAATGTCCCCAGCGCAACAGATCGAACGCGGCGCCATAGGCGATCGCATGCAAGCACCCGACCAGTCGGTTGATGCGTTTGTCTTCGTAGAGCAGCCCATGCATCGCCTCGTGCTGAAAGGCCCACCAGCTGTTGGTGAGCAAGGCGAGCGGCAAGAGCAGCCAGCCCCACAGGGGCGAGAGCGGCAGCAAGAGCGGCACGACGAGCGTCGGCAGCAGGGCATAGAGCGAAAAGAGGAGCGTCAGGCGGCGATTGAGGCAGGCGCCGCGCTTTGCCTCATCAGTCGAGCATGGGAGCATCGCCCTTGATTCTCTCGGTGCCTTTCAAACTCCGGGAGGCGGAAGCACCGCACTCTCGCTACGGCGGCGCTCGCCTGCGGAGAGCATGACCCCGCCGTTACCTACTTGAACGCCGGCAGGCCGCCGATATACCCGACATGCGCCTCCAGCCGCCAGTTATTCACGCCATGGCGGTTCTTGCCGAACACCTCGCCCGCACGCTGCTCCAGCCGCGCCTTGAGCTCGGCTGGCGCCGACTTGACCCAGTCGCCGCCCTGGTGCTGGTTGTTGGCCAGGATATAGGCATGCCCGCCAATGTCCTCATAGACCTTGAGGCCAGTCGCCTCGCCGCCCGCGGCCACGCTCATGATGCGTGCGAGCTTCTGCGTATCGACGTGATAGGCCCAGACGAAGTTATTCATGTGCGTGCCGGAATCCTCGCCAATGAACAGCGTGCGCATCTTCTCCGAGTAATGGAGATTGTCCGGGTTGGCGACGAAGTCGGGATCGGCGGTATTGCCCTTGGCATCGGCTGCGATCGGCCGGCCCAAGAGCATCGGCTCGACATAGGCGCGCACCGGCACGAAGTCGGAGGTGATCGGCCTGCCTTCCGTGTCTTTCTGATCGCCGGCGAGATCGAAGGTATAGGTCGCACCGGCCATGTTTTCCTTCAGACGGATGTCGTCAGCCGGGCCGCCGTCCTTGCCGAGCATCGAGCTCTGGATGTAGCTGATCGCGTAGTAGAGCTTCTTGTCGGCATGGTTGATCGCGAGGCCCTCGCCCTTCGTGAATTCCGTCGTCGCGCCCAGATAGGCCGCATAACGGCGCGTCTCGAGGAAGGCCGCCGCGGTTTCCATGCCGGGCTTGAGCTTAAGCCACACCGTCTCAGCAGAGCCGGCCCGCGTCGGCACGAAGCCGGGTTTCTCGGTGAGCGATATTTCGAAGATGTCGTTGATCGTGATGCCGCGGTCGATCAAGGCCTTGATCTCGTCGTGGGTAGCACTGCCCAGGCGCACCCAACGGATATCGGCAGTACCGCCGTCGCTGCCATCGGGCGAAGTCTGTTGCCACTTGGCCGCATAGAGCGTGCCGCCGGCCTTGGGATCGTTGGCGCGGTTGCCGACGAACATGAAGAAGCCCGCATAGGTGCCATCGTCGCCCAGGAAGGCCGTCTTGCCGTCGTTGGCGAACTGGGCGAGCTCCCAGGTGCCGCGGCCCATCTCGTAGTGTTTGGTGACCTCATAGCGGCCGCCGGGTTTTACCGCCACCTCGGTCGCATAGCCGTAGTGGTAGGGGTTGGCCTCGCGCTTGCCGCGGAAATAGACCTCAGACATCGCCTTGACGCCGGCCTGGGTCTTCTTGAATTCCTTCTCGCCCGGCACGAATTGCAGGTCATAGTCTTCCTCGCCCGCGAGATGCGTGTTCCATGGCGTGTGCGAGGCGTTGCAGAAGATCCAGCCGCCATGGACGGAAGAGAAGTCGATCGGCTGCTGGCTTTTCACCTTGAGCTTGCCGGTCTTCTTGTCCTGGACGATTTCCGAGAGGTTCATCGTCATCGGCATGCGCGACTGCCAGCCCTCGGCCTTGCTGGCGGTTTGGCCGTCGGCGAGCACGTCGTCGTATTCCCAGTTCGTCACCAGGAAGAGCTTGCCGCCGACGCGGACCAAGGTATTCGCATCGGCGGTTTCGGAAAGCGCCGGATCGCCCTTGGGCTCGATGATCGGGTTCATGTCCACGTCGAACAGCTGGCCGGCGGCGTAGCGCTTGCCCTTGTGCGTGGCGATCACATCGGTGTTCTTGTAAAGCGTGTGGTAAGTGAGCGGATAGATGCGCTCCTGGCCGTTCGAGAAGGTCACCTTGGCCTGGGCCGTCGTGTAATTCTTGATCATCTCGTCTTCGGTTTGCGGCGCCGGCATGCCGATGAATTCGATCTTGACCGGCCGGGCGGGTGCGCCTGCAAAGACGGAAGAAACGGAGCTGCTCAAGGCAGCGGAGACCGCCGCCGCCAGAATAACGCGCGAGTAAGTGAAACGAGGCATGAAAATCTCCTGTGGGTGGGATGGGGATGGGCAGCCGGCGAATCTAGCGCGCGATTGTGAAAGACGCGTGACAGGCCGAAAGTCGGCGCTGGCAGGACGGCCGCATCGCCTCACGCTGCCGGCAGCGCGCCCAATCTTCCCGACAGCACGCCCTCGGCGAGCGCTTCGGGCGAAAGCGGCGGAGCGAACAAGTAGCCTTGCACCTCGTCGCAGCCTTGAGATGCGAGATAGTCGAGCTGCTGGCGCGACTCCACCCCTTCGGCGACGGTGCGCAGCCCCAGCCCGCTCGCGAGCGTGCAGATGGCGCGCACGATCGGCGGATTACGGATCTGCCCGTCAGCGCCGCGCACAAAAGACTGGTCGATCTTGAGCGTGTCGACGGGCAGATCGGCGAGATACGAAAGGCACGAAAAGCCGGTGCCGAAATCATCGATGGCGAGTCGCACGCGCAGCGATTTCAAGCGTTCCAGCATGCGGATCGCCTCGGGCGTGTTGCGCATCAGCATCGATTCGGTCACCTCGAGCTCCAGGCGTTCCGGCGCGAGGTGATGGCGCGCCAAGGCCAAGTGCACTTGGTCGCGCAGATCGTTGTTGCGGAACTGGCGCACCGACACATTGACCGACATGGACAGCGGCGGCAGGCCCGCGCGATCCCAGGCATGCAGCTGGCGGCAGGCTTCCTCGATGACCCAGAGGCCGATCGGCTCGATGAGGCCGCAGTGCTCGGCCAGCGGAATGAAGCTCGCCGGCGGGATGAGCCCCATCTCGGGATGCCGCCAGCGCAAGAGCGCCTCGACGCCGACGACTTGCCGGCGCACCAGATCGACCTTGGGCTGATAGGCGAGGAAGAGCTCCTGGCGGTCGATCGCATGGCGCAGCGCATTTTCGAGGACGAGACGGTTCTTCGCCTGGGCATCGAGCTCGCGCGTGAAGAACTGCACGCTGTCGCCGCCTTGCTCCTTGGCGCGCGCCATCGCACTGTCGGCGGCGCGGATGAGATCCTCGGCCTCGAGGCCATCGTCCGGCGCCACGGCAACGCCAACGCTCGCCGTGACGAACACCTCCTGGCCGGCGATGAGGAAAGGCTCGGCAAGCCGCTGGCGCAGCCGGTCGGCCACGCGCGCACCGTCCTCGATCTGATGCGTGCCGCGCAGAAGGATCGAGAACTCGTCGCCGCCGGTGCGCGCCAGAAGGTCGGTTTCATAGAGCGCCTCGGCAAGCCGGCGGCTCACTTCGCGCAGGAGCTGATCGCCGTTCGAAGGGCCGAGCGACTTGTTGATGGTGCGAAAGCGGTCGAGCCCGAGCTGCAGGACGAGGGTGGGCAGCATCTCGCCCTGCTTCTTGTGCTTGAGCAGGCGCTGCAACTGCTTCTGGAACTGACGGCGGTTGGGCAGCCCGGGGAGCAGGTCGTGGCCGACGACGCGGCGAATGTGCGCCTCGATGCGCTTGCGGCTCGAGATGTCGCCGAACATCATCAGCACGCCGGAAGGCAGGCCGCGTTCGTTGTTCATGCGCGTCGCCCAGACTTCGAGTTCCAAGGGCGTACCATCCTCGTGCAAAAGGCCATTGACTTCGACGCCATGGAGAGACTCGCCGCCCATGACGCGCTCGAAGAGGTCGTAGAGCGATTCACCATGACTCGCAGCCTGCGTCGGCAGCTTTTCGCCGCGCATCTCGACATCACTGCGGCCAAAGAGCTGCACGGCGGCGAGATTCCAAAGCGTCACGCAGCCCGACAGATCGGTCGCGATGATGGCCAGCGGCGAATAGGCGACCAAGGCGCGCAAGAGCTCATTGCCGTGAAAGACGTTCCGCCGGCCGGGCTGGGCCTTGATCGTGATCTGGCAGGCGGCTTCGCCCTCCCACTCCGTGAGGGTGCAATGGATAATCGCTTTGAGGCGCTCGCCGTGGGTCAGGGGAATGTCGATCTCGCTCTCTTCGCCCGGGCTGCAGGAAAAACCGCAGTGACGCCCCACCAATCCTCCCGGCGGCGCATGAAGGAGACGTTCGGCCGCCGGTGAAGCTGCCCGGATCAGTCCCTGGCGATCGACGATGAGGCTGGCGAAGACACCCTCTTTACCGGGCGAAGTCGTTGCAGATTTCTCGGCGCGGTCAAGCAAGGCTGGCAGGCGCTCCATGTCTCTCGCTCCCTCGCAAACTGGATCAAACCGTGGGATCGAGCTTCACCAGCAGCACCGAGACGTCGTCATGCGGCTCGAGCCCATCGAGAAAGGCGATCAAGCGGCTCTTGATCCGTTGCAACAGCCCCTGCCGGCGAGCGGGTGAGGCAAGCGCCTCGACGAGCCGGTGCGCGCCGAACACATCGCCGGCTGGATTGCGCGCCTCGATGAGGCCGTCGCTGTAGAGCAAGAGGTGGTCATAGTCGCCGACGGCGAGGGTTTGCGTCGAGGCATCGAATTCTTCCGGCGCCAAAATGCCGAGCGGCAGATGCCGCGAGGGAAGCTCGGCAACGAGGCGCCGTCCGCCATCGCAAAGCATGGGCGGCGGCTGGCCGCCGATCCAGGCTTCCAGATGGCCATCGACGACATCGACCGAGACGAGCGTGGCCGCGCAGAATTGCCCCGTCGGCAAGAGCGCATGGAGCTTGCGGTTCATTTCCGCGGCGATCTCGCCGATCGCACAGCCCTTGCGGCTCATCGCAAAGAACACCTCGGAAGCGGGCAATGCGCCGACCGCCGCCGCAAGGCCATGGCCGGTGAAATCGCCGAGCAAAAGGTGCAGACGTCCGTCAGGCGTCGTCGCGTGGATCAGCAAGTCGCCGCAGAAATGCCCGGCCGTCAGCGTCCAATGCTGCAGGCAAGAGACGCCGGGACTGCGCCCCAGCACTGCATCGAACATGTGCTTGGCGAAGCGGATCTCCTCATGGAACTTTTCGCTCAAGCGCTCGAGATGGCGATAGACGCCGAGCGCCTGGGCATGGCCATTGATCTTGGCGCGCAAGGCGAGCGCATCGGTGGGATCGGCGAGAAAGTCCGTTGCCCCGCAGTCGATGAAGCGCTGTAAGGTCGCCGCATCCTCGATCGGCGTAGCGAGGATCACGGGCGCGAGCCGCTCGCCGGCGAGCGAACGCAGGCGCTGCGTGCAGAGGAAGCCATCGCCATCGTTGAGCGCGACATCCATGATCACGAGCTCGGGCTGCAGCTTCGCATACAGCCGCAAGGCCTCGCCACACGCAGCGGCGATCCTCACCTCGTGCCCATCGGCTTCGAGCAGACGGGTCATAGTTTGGCGCTGAGGCTCATCGCGTCCGACGATCATGATCTTCACTGCCGATACCTCGGTGCATCAAAATGGGGAATGGCACTATAGGCAGGCCGGATGACCCTTTGATGACAAGGGGCGTGAGCTGTAAGAAGGCGCCCTTGCGATGGTCATGTCACAGCGCTGCAACATGAGCGGCACAAAATCCCCTTGATGATCCAAGTGGAGATGCGCCGTGTCCCTGATATTCGACCTCTTCCGCCACGAACCCTATTTCGTCACGATCAAGGCAGGTGAATACCTGTTCCGCGAAGGCGATCCGAGCGAGGAGAAGATGTATGTGCTCGTTGCCGGCCGCGCCGACATCCTCGTCAAGGATCGTGTCGTCGAAGAAGCTTGCTGTGGCACGATCGTCGGCGAGATGGGCATCATCGGGCCGCACGAGCCGCGCTCGGCGAGCGTGCTGGCCAAGACGGATTGCGAGTTCGTCGAGATCGGGCCGAAGCGTTTCAACTTCCTCGTCGCGGAAGCTCCCTACTTCGCACTCGAAGTCATGCGCGTGCTGGCCGAGCGCCTGCGCCGCACCGACCAGCTGATCGCCTGAGCCTCTGCGAAAGTCGGCGCCGGCGGGACGGCCTCGCTCGATAACGAGCCTCAATAGGCGCGCTGATTCACGTAGAGGCTGTTGCCTTTGATGCCCTTGGCCTTTTTCTTGACCTCGGCGGCCACGACCGAGACTTCGAGGTGGGAGCGGAACATGCCGGGTTTGGCCTCGACGACGCCGATCGACAAGGCCGTGAGGGCATGGAATTCCGGCACGCCCTTGCGGTTTTCGGTGACATAGCCGCCGCGCTCGATGTCGTCGCGCGAGAAGAAACCGAGAATCTCCTCGCCGAACATCCGGAGCGCCCGCTCGCAGCGAGCCTGCCAGTCGGGGCTGCGGAAGACCAGCACGAAGTCGTCGCCGCCGACATGGCCGACGAAATCGATTTCCGGGTCGCAGACCTCGGTCAGTACGCGCGCCGTGAGCCGGATCACATCGTCGCCGCGCGCATAGCCATAGACGTCGTTGAAGGGCTTGAAATGATCGAGATCGCAGTAGGCGATGGCGCAGTATTCCTTGGCCGCTAGGAGGTTGTCGATGTGCTGGTTGATCGGCACGTTGCCGGGCAGCTGGGTAAGCGGATTGGCATACTTGGCCGCTTCCATCTGCATCGCGGTCACTTCGCGCACCAGATCCTGCACCGAGCCGATGCCGAGGTATTTGCCGGCATCGGTGATGATGAAGCCGCTGATCAGATGCCGCGGATGGGCATGCACGACGACTTCCGACAGCTCGGAGAGCGGCAGGTGGATATCGACGGCGAGCGGCTCGGTATCCATGAAGCGCGTGCAGGGCTTGCGGCCATAGAGCTCGTGCCGGTAAGGGCGCGCCATGTTGTCGACCATGTCGTAGCGCGAGATGAGGCCGATGGGCGTGTCGTCGCGCACGACGGCGACTGCGCGTAGATCGGGGTTGCGTTCGAAGAGCGCAAATACTTCATCGGCGTGCGTCTCCGGCGCAACCGGCGGGATAGTCTGCAGCATCTTCTCGAGCACGTGCATGCCGCCATTGCGGCGCTCGCTGCCGCCGGAGACCTTTTCGGCGATCGCCTTGTGGGCCGCCGCGGAAAGCGTGCGCGTCGGAATCGAGACCGGCTTGCCGATGAAGGCGCCTCCGGCGCCGGCGATCTGCATCCCCTGCAGTACCTTGAGCATGATCAGGGAATCGACGCCGAGCGCAATGATGCGCCGCCCGCTCGCTGCGTGCTTGACGGCGAGCTCGGCATACGGGCTGATGCGCAGCAGATTCGGCTCGTAGTTTTCGAGGATGCCGTCCTCGATGAGCTGATAATCGGGCGCGAGCCGCTCCCAGAGCAACGCTTCGGAACGCGGACAGGAAAAGATGCCAGCCGCCACGGCCAGGCCCCGCTCCTTCAAGGCCTGGGCTGCGCGCCGGGCCCGTTCGAGCGGCTCGCCTTCGAGCGCGCCAACGCCGAGATGGATGGCGATGAGGCGCTCGCGCGGCAAACCCGCCTCCCCGGCCGCCTGGACGAGGATCTCGGCCGTTTGCTCGCCGAGCTCCTCGGGCACGTGAAACAGCGGCAGCAGCAAGTGCCCCTCGCCCCGGTGGGCAACGAAGCGGTGCATGACGAGGCTCGCATAGCTGCGGAACAGCTCGCCGCTCTTGCCCAGATGGCGCGCCACGCTCAGCAGACGCGCCGGCGAGCACAAGAGCTTGTCCGGCGCGCCATGGATCGACGCCAAATGTCCCAGGATGCCGCCGGCGTCGAGATCCGCGATCGGGCGAAAGCGCACCAGCAAACCTTCTGCCGGCACCGCCAGCATCTCTTTCAGGGTATCCGCGCAGATTTCGCATCCGGCGGACTTTTCCTTGCCTTGCTTCATCGCATGATCGCGCCCTTCGGCACATCGCAGTCGATCAATCTCTCCCCTACTATCCGCCAAGAGTGTTTCATCCTGATGAAGAATGGTGTGTCACGAACTTGCAATCTCGCCCGCACAGAATCGTCATGATCCGACCGACCGATGCCGCGCCGCCGTTATCCTTTCCATCTCCTCGCCACCGCGCTGTTCTCGCTCGTCGTGCTTTCGATCGGCGGCAGTATCGGGGGACTCGCTTGGTGGCAGCAGCGTGCGCTGCTGCTCGAGAAGAGCGCCGCGCTCTTTGCCCGCAGCCTGCGCGAAAGCGAGACCGCGCTCGCCGCCGCCTGGCGGCCGATCCAGGCGCAGCTGACCCTGCTCGTAACCGCGCCCCCACCCGAGCGGCAACGGCTCGCCGCCTTAGCCAAACTGCTCGACGAACATCCCGAGATTCGCGCGCTGCGCTTTCGACAGCGCGATGCCTTCGACTGGACGCTCACTCCGCTGCCGCATGCCGAAGCGCGCCGGCAAGCCCGCGCGCCCGCTTCGGCCGCTTACCGGCTCGATCGCTCCTCCGAGCTCGAAAATCGCAGCCCGGCGTATTTCGATCGAGCTCTCGGCTTGCTCGCCGCCCCTTCGCTCGATGCACCTCAGCGTGCCGAATCCGCCCGCACTGGCCTCGTGCTCAGTGCCGAAAATCAAGCAGGCCGCGTACGCATCGAAGCGCACATCGATGCGAGCCAGCTCTCGGCGCTGCTGTCGAGCCAGCGGGCGACACCTTCGATGCAGATCGCTCTCCAGGATAGCGCTGGCCGACTCTTGGCGAGCTCGCACGGCGCCTGGCCGGTCGATGCCGTCGTGCCAGCGCCGAGTTTGGCGAGCCTGGATTTGCCGCTGCTCGCCGCGCTTGCCAATGAGCCGCAGCGTGAAAAGCTCGTCACGCTTATGGATACCAGCCAGCGCCCCTGGCTGGCCATCGCTCATCACAGCGAAATCGTGCCGGGACTGCCCGTCCTCGTGCTGATGGCTGCGCCCAAAGACGAGGTCACCGCCGAGGCCGACCGCCTCTTGCTGCGCATGCTGCTCTTCACGCTCGCCGGCCTCGCCTTGAGCGCACCGCTCATCTGGCTCATTGCGCGTCAGATCACGCACTCGCTGCGCCGCCTCGCGGCTAGCGCTGCAGAAGTCAAAGCCTTCCGCTTCGACGAGCTCCCCACGCCGGCGACGCCGATCGCCGAAGTCGAGGCGATTGCCGACGCGATGGCGCAAATGCGCAGCACCATCCGGCGCTTTCTCGACATCTCGGCCCGGCTCGCGGCCGAACGGCACTACGGCCAATTGCTCGAGGAAATCGTTGCCGAGACGATGGCGGCGGCCGAGGCCGGCGCCGGCGTGCTCTATCTGTTCGAGCATGACGGGCGGCTCGTGCCGGTGACCTGGAAGCGCAGCGGCGGCATGGCGCCACAAGCGCCAGAACGCTTGAACCCGGCGCAAACACCCCTGCTCGTAGCCGTATTCGAAAAGGAGCGCCCGACCCAGATGCAGTTTGCCCCCGTCTATCTGCCGCTCGGACTCGAATGGCTTGGCTGCTGGTTTCCGGGGCAGGCGCTCGAAGCGCTCTTCGTGCCCTTGAGAAACCGCGCCGGCGATCGGCTCGGCCTCTTGCTGCTCGCGCGCAGCCTGACGGCCGGCCCATGGGATGAGCCCCTCGTCGCCTTCATCGGCGCGCTTTCGGGCACGCTGGCGATCAGCCTCGAAAAGCAAAAACTGCTCGAAGGTCGCCAGGCGCTGCTCGACGGCATCGTGCGCATGCTGGCCGGCGCCATCGATGCCCGCTCGCCTCACACCGGCGCGCATTGCCAGCGCGTGCCGCTCTTGGCCGCCCTGCTTGCCGAGGCAGCGACTTCGCATCCCGAGAGCCCCTTTCGCGACACGCCTTTCGACGAGCATGCCCGCGAGGCGCTTCATCTCGCCGCCTGGCTGCATGACTGCGGCAAGCTGTTCGTGCCGGATTACGTCGGCGACAAGGCGACGAAGCTCGATGCGGTCTATAACCGCATCCACGAAATCCGCATGCGCTTCGAGGTGCTCAAGCGCGATGCCGAAATCGCTTATTGGCAGGCGCGGGCGCAAGGGGGCGAGGAGGCCGCCTTGCGCGAGGCGCTCGAGCAAGCCTGGCGCGAACTCGATGAGGATTTCGCCTTCGTCGCGGCCTGCAACCTTGGCGAGCGGGAACTCGACGAGGCCGACCTTGCCCGCTTGGTCGCGATCGGTAATCGCACCTGGCTACGCACGCTTGACGATCGTCTCGGCATCGCGGCGGAAGAACTGCGGCGCAAGTCCGCCACGCCCGCGCGTCCGCTGCCCGCGCCCGAACATCTGCTCGCCGACCGGCTCGAGCATCTCATCGACCTGCCCGGCGATCCGCCGCCGAGCGAGGGCCCGGCGGCGCCCCTGCGCCTGCACCGCCCCCGCCACCGCCTCAACCTCGGCGAGCTCTATTGCCTGAGCGTCAGGCGCGGCACCCTGACGGCGGAAGAGCGCTACCTCATCAACGCCCACATCCTCGGCACGATCTCGATGCTCTCGACGCTGCCTTTTCCAGCCGAGCTCGCTTCGGTACCCGAGACGGCCGGCGCCCATCATGAGCACCTGGACGGCAGCGGCTATCCTTTCGGTAAGACGGCCCGAGAACTCTCGCTCGCCGCGCGCATCCTCGCGATCGCCGACGTCTTCGAAGCCTTGACGGCCGGTGACCGCCCTTACAAGACAGGGAAATCGGCGGCCGAGGCGCTGGCCGTCATGCACGACATGGCGCGGCGCGGCCACCTCGACGCCGACTTGCTCAAGCTCTTCATCGACAGCGACATTCCGGCGCGCTATGCCGAGCTTCTCAGCCCTCGTGCCGAGGCAGTCTAGGCAGGCCGCACGATCAGCGACATGCGCACTTCGCGTGCGCTCTCGAGGCAGTTGAGGAAGAGGATCGCCGCAAAACGCTCGCCGTTGCGGCGCAGCACGCTGAAACGGTAGCCGATGCGGCTGCGATAGCGCAGGCGCGAATTCGGCTGCCCGCCCTGGAGGAACTCGAGATTCGCGAGTTCTGGGATCAACAGCGAGACATGCTGCCCGACCAGGTCGGCACAAGGATAGCCAAACAAGGATTCGCCCTGCGGATCGCACTCGACGATGACGCCGCGTCCGTCCAACACCAAGGCAACAAGCCCTTCTTCCCCTGTGGGCAGGATATTCCCCGCCTCGAAGGCGGAGGAAAAGCTGCGGACAGGCTGCAATTGCACGGCGCTCATGATCGGCGGCTCCTCGTCGGCTTTGTTGTGAAGATGGCCGCCGACACTAGCACCGTTTCATGACGGCATCGTGACAAATGCGCTCATGGCGCGCCGCCGCTCACCGAGGCGCATAGATCATGCACCGCCCGCGCCGTCGCAAAACAGCGATCGGCATGGGGGTTGTATTCGACGATCTCGAGGCAGCGCAGCCTTCTATCGTCGCGCAGGCTCCGTAAGGCGGCGATAAGTTCGGCGCGGCAAAGCCCTCCCGCGACGGGCGTGCCCACCCCCGGTTCCTCCTCGGGATCGAGCGCATCGAGATCGAGACTGATGCCGCCATGAGCGGCATGTCTCATCACCCGCTGCCAGGCCTCATGAAAGACTTCAGATAGGCCGCGCCGGCGTACCTCGTCCATGAAATAGACGCGCACGCCGAGCCGCTTGAGCAAATCGGCCTCGCCGGATTCGAAGCTGCGCACGCCGATCAGGCAGACATCCTCGGGCAACAGCTTGGCGCCTTCTCCGCCGATGTTCGTCAAGCGCGGCTCGCCCTGCCCCAAAAGGCAGGCAAGCGGCATGCCGTGGATCGCGCGCGAAGGCGTGGTCTCGAAGGTATGGCTGTCCATGTGGGCGTCGATCCACACCAGGCCCAGGCGGCCTTCATGGCCCAGGGCGGTTTGCACCCCCGACCAGGTGCCGATCGCCAGCGAGTGGTCGCCGCCGATGACGAGCGGGAAATGCCCTGCGCGGAGGCTTTCCGCGACCCGCTCATGGACCGCCTCGGCCACCCTCGCCACCCGTTCGAGGGCCGTGAGGCCCGGCTCGGCGGGCGGGCGCACGATGTCGCGCCAGGCGCAGGCGCCCGGCGGCCAGTCGAGGTCGCGAAAAAAGCCCAGGCTGCGCAAGACCTCCGGCCCGTCCTGGCAGCCGGGATTGGATGCTCCCAGGCCGCTCGCCACGCCGATGACATCGGTCAGGCGCATCCGGGCCCCTCGCCAGAGGCGCGTGCCTGAAACTCGCCGCACCAGGCATGCCGATGCACGAGCGGGAAGCGCCAATGGTGATGCTCATTGGACAAGCGATCGCCGGCGAAGACGGGCGGGAAGCGGTGACAGCTTCCCGTGCCCTTCTCATGAGGGACGAAATAGGCGCAGCACTCGCAGCAGCGCGTGAGAGGAGGATGAGTAGCAGAGCTCATGAGCACCTCGGGCTTGAAGCCAGATTGTCCATTAGACCGGGCAGGCCATCCATGAGGAAGCTCAACGACATTCGCACTGCCCTACGCGGCGGCGCTCGGGCTGCGGGCGGCATCTCTGCGCGCCCGTGCTCCTCGTCCAGAGGCAACGCTATGGACTCGTCGCACGAACGCAGATCTGCTCGCCCTCGCCGACGAGCGCCGCTCGCGTTCCAATGGACAATCTGGGTTGAAATTTCTCGATCCAAACGATCCGACCCCGAACGATCACACTATCCCGCCGAAATCTTGCAACGAGATGACGGCCTGAGCGAGATTCAGACACTTCTAATATTCTGATCCACTGTTGACTTAGCTCAATAAGTCCCGCGCGATTCGTATTATTTTGCAGCTCATAAAGCCGGCTCGCACGATAGAGGTCGCCGGGCTGGCCCACGGGGATTTCTTGATGAATGGGGGAACATCATGCTGAAATTCATTGGCGGTTTCATCGCCGGCGTCGTCACGGTCGCCGTGCTCGTCTGGAACTTCATGGGCGGGCTCATGTTCGAGGAGCGCGAAAGCCCCTTCGGCATGGAAGAAACGATCGCTCGCATCCAGCACAACATCCAGGCCACCGGCAACGGCTGGACGCTCTCCGGCCTGCGCAACCCGGCCCGCGCCATCGAGGCCGATGGGGGCAACACCCTGCCCGTCATGATGATCGAGGCCTGCAGCACCAAGTATTCGGCCCCGATCCTCAAGGAAGACACGGTGCGCTTTCTCTCGATCCTGATGCCCTGCAAGATCTCCGTCTATAAGAAGAACGACGGCAAGGTCTATATCGCCAACATGAACGCCGGCCTCATGGGCCCGATGTTCGGCCCGCTCGTCGGCGGCATCATGAAGCAGGTCGCCGAGGATCAGAAGAAATTCCTGATCTTCGACCCCTCCAAGCCCGCGCCCCCGATGATCCTGCCCAAGGCGGGCGGCGAAGGCGGCGGCGCCGGCGGCGGCGGTGGCGGCGGTTGCTAAGGAGGCGATCATGCGCATCTTCATCACCTCTCTCAGCCTCTGGCTTGCCACGGCAGGCGCGCTGCCGGCGCTCGCGGCCACGACGGCTGTGCCGACGGTCGCGCCTGGCGCGCATGCCTACGGCCCTGTGAGCAACGAGGAGGCGAAGAAATCGACCTCCACGGCCGACCACTCGAAGTTCAAGGAGCTGCAAAAAGACTTCAAGAGCGGCCCCGAGGTCACCGAAGCCTGCCTCTCCTGCCACACCGAGGCGGCCAAGCAGGTCCATGCGACGCAGCACTGGACCTGGGAATTCCTCAACCCGAAGACCAACCAGCGGCTCGGCAAGAAGAACGTCATCAACAACTTCTGCACCGCGATTCCCTCGAACTACGAGTTCTGCACGGCCTGCCACGTCGGTTACGGCTGGAAGGACGACAAGTTCGATTTCACCTCCGAAAAGAACGTCGATTGCCTCGTCTGCCACGAGCAGACCGGCACCTACAAGAAGGTGCCGGGCCTCGCGGGCCACGCGGTCTACAAAGACATGGAATTCCCGCCTGGCTCGGGCAAGATCCTCAAGGCGCAGGATCTCAGGAAGATCGCCCAGAGCGTCGGCAAGACGACGCGCAACAACTGCGGCACCTGCCACTTCTATGGCGGCGGCGGCGATGCGGTGAAGCACGGCGATCTCGACAGTTCATTGAAGGCGCCGAAGAAGTATCTCGACGTGCACATGGACAAGGACGGGCTCAACTTCAGCTGCGGCACCTGCCATGCCACCTCGGGCCATGCCGTGCCAGGCAGCCGTTACGCCCCGACCGCGAAGGCCAGTGGCAAGTTCATCCGCGGCAAGGAAGGAGGCAACCCCGCCTCCTGCCAGTCATGCCACGGCGACGCGCCGCACCAAGACAACCGCGAGGGCGCCCGTCTCAATCAGCACGCCGAGAAGCTCGCCTGCCAGGTCTGCCACATTCCGGAATATGCGCGCGGCGGCCGGCCGACGAAGATGATGTGGGACTGGTCGACGGCCGGCAAGCTCGACAAGAATGGCAAGCCCTTCGTCATCAAGGACAGTGCCGGCCACGAGGCCTACAACAGCAAGAAAGGCGACTTCCGCTATGAATCGAACGTGATCCCCGAATACATCTGGTTCAATGGCGAGGTCGAATACACGCTGCGCGAGACCAAGCTCGATCCCAGCCAGGTCGTGCAGATCAACCGCTTCAAAGGCTCGCCCGACGATGGCAAGTCCAAGGTTTGGCCGATCAAGCGCTTCACCGGCAAGCAGCCCTACGACGTCGGCCACAACCAGCTCGTCGTCTTCCACACCTACGGCGCGGACGACGCGGCCTTCTGGTCGAACTTCGATTGGGACAAGGCGCTCGCCTGGGGCATGAAAGAGATCGGCGCCGAATACAGCGGCAAGTTCGCCTTCGTCAGCACCGAGATGTCCTGGCCGATCACGCACATGGTCGCGCCCAAGGGAGATGCGCTCAGCTGTGCGCAATGCCACCAGCCCGGTTCCGGCGTCGGCCGCCTCGACAAGGTGCCAGGCCTGTATCTGCCCGGCCGCAGCGCCAATCCCTGGCTCGACCGGATCGGCTGGACGCTCGCGCTCTTGACGCTGATCGGCGTCCTGATCCACGGCGGCATCCGTATCGTCATGTACAAGAAACGTGGCAGCGCACACTGAACACGAGGAGATTCGCGATGGCCGAAAAAATCTACGTCTTCAAACGCTTCGAGCGCTTCTGGCACTGGTCGCAGGCGCTCCTGATCATCACGCTGCTCGTCACCGGCTTCGAAATCCACGGCAGCTACAAGTTCCTCGGCTTCAAGGAGGCCGTGAATCTGCACACCAACGCGGCCTGGACGCTCGTCGGCCTGTGGATCTTCGCGATCTTCTGGCATTTCACGACCGGGGAATGGAAGCAGTACATCCCGACGCTGGCCAAGGTCGATGCGATGATCAAGTATTACACCCACGGCATCTTCGTCAATGCGCCGCACCCCTTCCGCGCCACCCAGCTGAGGAAGCACAATCCGCTACAGCGCCTCGCCTACCTCGGCGTAATGCTCTTCATCGGCCCATTGATCTGGTTTACGGGCTGGTTCTACCTCTTCTACGACCAGTGGGACGAGTGGCAGCTCGACCGGTATCTCTCGCTCGAATGGGTGGCCTTCTTCCACACCGTGGCGGCGTTCATGATGCTGATCTTCCTGATCGCCCACGTCTATCTCACGACCGCCGGCCACACGCCGACCTCGCACCTCAAGGCGATGATCACCGGCTGGGAAGAAGTCGAATAGCCTCCGCCAGACTCCAGCCATGCGCCGCCCCTCGGAAAGTCGGCGCTGGCGGGACGGCCCAGGAGCCGCGCCAAAGCAGGCGCGGCTTTTTTCTTGCTCCGCCGCAATCTTTCTCGTGCCCTACAAGAGGGAGCGAGGATAGAATGGAATCCTTACTTCATTACCTCAAGGAACCGCCATGTTGGCCAAACGCACGAGCAAGAACCAAATCACCCTCCCCAAGGCCATCGTCCAACAAACTGGCGAGGCGGACTACTATGATGTCGCCGTCGAGGGCGGCAAAATCGTCCTGACCCCGGTTCGCCTGCAGCAGGGAGAAGCCGTGCGGGCGAAGCTGGAAGCTTTGGGAATCACGCCGGAGGACGTCGCCGACGCCATCGCATGGGCACGCAAGCGGACATGAACGCCCCGCGCGTCGTGCTCGATACCCACTGTCTGGTCTCGGCGCTGATTTTTGCGCGGGGCAGCTGCGTCTGGATACGCGAAGCCTGGCAGGCCAAGCGCATCATCCCCTTGGCTAGCCGCGACACGGTGAGTGAGCTGCTGCGCGTGCTCGCCTACCCGAAGTTCGCGCTAGCCCGTCATGAACAGGAAACCTTGCTGGCGGAATTCCTGCCCTATGCCGAAACCGTAACAGTCGCTGTCCCGACCTACCGGCTCCCGGCCATCCGCGATGCCGACGACCTCATTTTTTTGGCGCTCGCCGAAGCCGGCCAAGCCGATGCTTTGATCAGCGGCGATGCCGATCTCCATGCCATCAAGGATAGATTCCGCATCCCCATTCTGACCATCGCCGAATTCGCCGACTGGCTGCAAACGCGCTGACGGACTGCCGCGCGTGGGCTCTACCTGCCGGAACGCGCTGCCACATCGCGCAAGAATGGCGCGTATTCCTCCCAGCGGCTCGCATCGCCGATGTGCGAAAACACCACGAGGCCGTGCTTGTCGAGCACATAGGTGGTCGGAAATTTGCCCGCGATGCGGCGATCGGCGAGACGGGAACCATCGGCGAGCGTGAATTCCTTTTCGCCGCCGGCATAGAGCGGCAAGTCGAGACGTTCGGCCCGCAACCAGGCGCGCGCAGTTGCGAAGGGTTCGCGCACCGGCACGAAGGCAAAGCGGATGCCGCGCTCCTTGTGCAAGGCCTTCACGAGCCGCGCCAGATCCGGCAGCTCGCGGCGGCAGGGCGGGCACCACGAGCCCCAGAAGTGCAGCACGACCACCTGGCCACGCCATGCGGAAAGCCGTTGTGATCTGCCCTGCTCATCCTGCAAGACGAGATCTGGAAAGCGCTCGCCGCGCCGCGTGCCGACGGGCGCCTTGGCCGCTGCTTCCGCCGTCGCATAGGGGCCCCAGAGCGTCGGCCAGGTCTTGGCATCGAACACGACCTCATCATCGACGGCGTAGAGCACGCAGCGGCTTTGCGCGAGTTCGCGGCAGGCCTCGAGCGCCGCGCGCTCGGCGAGTTCCGCGCTGGGCAAGCCCGACTGCCAGGCCCAGGCGCCGCCCGGCGCGATCGCAAAGGCGCGGTGAGGGGGACTGGCGAGAAACTCCCGGTAGCCTTGACTACCGCGTTCATCGAGATGAGGCACGGCCGCGGCATCCTCTAGCCTTCCCGCCGCACCCACCGCTGTTGCCGCCATGCCGAGGATGACGGCGAAGAACCTGAGGACGATCCTAGGCCAACGCCCAGGAGCCGGAAGCATGCTGCAGCTGTTCATTGCCCGCGCCTTATCCCTATCGAAACGCTGAATAAATCTGCTGCGCGGTCGGATGGCGGCGTTGCGCGGTGTTGGCTTCGGCCGCTTCGCTTAACATCGGCTGCGCCGATGTTAGCCTACGCCGAAACTTCGTTTTCGGAACCTCGCCTAACTTCTTGTTATGTCTCGGTTCCTGCGCTCCGTGCGCCTTGCCCTCCGACCGCTCGCGACGATTTCTTCAGCGTTTCCCTATCGTGAGGAGGCGTTACGTTATCATTGCGCCGGGAGCGCCGGCGCAAACACTTCGAAAATGACCGCCGAAACGAGCAGGGGGCAGACTGCTGCATGAACATTCTCTTCGCCGAAGATGTTCGGGCCATCGCCCTGCCCATCATCGCCTTCCTCGAGCAGCAAGGCCACCAAGTCACCTATGTCAGCGATGGGCAAGCCGCCGTCGAGGCCTTCACTCGCCAGCCGCCGCATCTCGTCTTGATGGACATCGTCATGCCAATGATGGACGGCATCGAGGCGACGCGCCGCATCAAGGCCTTAGGCGGTACGCGCTGGATTCCAGTCATCCTGATGACCTCGTTGTCTGCACACGACGAAATCGTCGCCGGCCTCGAAGCGGGCGCCGACGACTATCTGATCAAACCGACGCCGCTCGCAATCCTGCAGGCGCGCATCGCCTCGATGCAGCGCATTGCGACGATGCAGGAGAGTCTGCATGGCATTCTTGACAATGTCTATGAAGGCATCCTGACCATCGACGAGCAGGGCCTCATCCAAAGCTTCAACCAGGCCGCCGAGCGCATCTTCGGCTATCGGCCCGCCGAGGTGATCGGCAAAAACGTCAGCATGCTGATGCCAGCGCCCTACGCCCGTGAGCACGACGGCTACATCGCGCGTTACCTGCGCGAAGGCCAGCCGCACATCATCGGTATCGGCCGCAAGGTCGAAGGCCTGCGCAAGAACGGCGAAGTCTTCCCGATGCGGCTCGCAGTCACCGAGGTGCAGCGCGGCGGCGGGCGCCGCTGGTTCATCGGCCTCGTGAGCGACATCTCGGCCGAAGAAGCGGCGCGCGCGCGCATCGAGTTTCTCGCCCATCACGACGTGCTGACGGGCTTGCCCAATCGCGGCCAGTTCAATGCCCGGCTCGAGGTCCTCTGCGGCAAAGCGCAGACGGCTCCTTTTGCCGTGCTGTTCATCGATCTCGATGGCTTCAAGCCGATCAACGATACCCTCGGCCATGAAGCCGGCGACGAGGCGCTCAAGATCATCGCGCAGCGGCTGCGCCACACGCTCGCGGCGGAAGACTTCGTTGCCCGCCTGGGAGGCGACGAATTCGTCGCCCTCTGCCAGGACATCGCCAGCGCCGAGACGGCTCAGGCGATCGGTCAGCGCCTGCTCGCCGCAGTTTCCCAGCCGATGCGCTTGCAAGGCGTGCCCAGCCAGCTGGGCGCGAGCATCGGCATCGCCCTTTGGCCGCAGCATGGGCGCACCGCCTCCGAACTCCTCACCGCCGCCGACCATGCCATGTATGCGGCCAAGCGCCAAGGCAAGGGTCAGGTCGTCCTGGCAGCCCCACGCCCCGCATGAGCCCTCGCCCCGCTTTCGCCATGCGCGTCATCGCGCTGGGTCAATTCAGCGATAGCCTGCCGCCGCTGCCGCCTCGCCTGGCGCGGCTGGCGGTCACCCCCTACCGAGCCGGTACGCTCAAGGAATTGCCTGCCGACCTCGGCCCGGGCGACCTCTTGCTCACGGAACTCGTCTGGCTGGTGAGCCTCGCCCAGGCCGAGCGCATAGCGCTCTCACAGCGCGCCCCACGGCTGGGCGGCTGGATTGCGCTCACCGATGCGTCGGCGCGTTTCACCGAGCTGATCCAATGGCAGCGCCTGGGCGTGCAGCATTTCTTCCGCCAGCCGCTCGATCCCGAACGGCTCGCAGAGGCCGTCGAGGCGCTCCACGATCGCTTGGCCGGCCCGCCGCTGCGGGCCATCTTGCTCGAAGACGAGAAAAGCGCGCTCGATTACTACGCCAATTACCTGCGCGCC
Organism: Rhodocyclaceae bacterium; assembly: GCA_026415155.1. Classification (GTDB taxonomy): domain Bacteria; phylum Pseudomonadota; class Gammaproteobacteria; order Burkholderiales; family Rhodocyclaceae; genus Sulfuricystis. Next base: position 154,732 of record JAOAHQ010000067.1, on the reverse strand, counting down.
GCAGGCATCGAAGTGTTGGCGAGCAGCGACCCCCTCCTCGTCCTCGATCATCTCGACGAGTTCCAGCCCGACGTGCTGGTGCTCGACATCGAGATGCCGGCCTGCCGCGGCCCCGAGCTCGTCACCATCGTGCGCCAGCACCCGTCCTATGCGCGATTGCCGGTGCTCTTCCTCACCGCGATGGAAAGCCTCGAGGACAAGCTCGAGGCGCGCAGCGCCGCCGCCGAGGATTTCCTGCCAAAGTCGTCGCCGCCCGAGCTCTTGCTGGCCGCCGTGACCTCGCACGCACGGCGCCACCGCAGCCTGCAACGCATCGAAGCGAACAACCTGCGCCATCAAGCCAAGGCGCGCCTGCGCCTCGAGCAATTGAGGCTCGCCATCGACGCCCATGCCATCGTCAGCATCGCCGATGCGCAAGGCCGCATCACCTACGTCAATGACAAGTTTTGCGCCATCAGCGGCTATGCCCGTGAGGAACTCATCGGCCAAAACCACCGCCTCATCAAATCGGGCCTGCACGAGGAGTCGTTTTACCAGGAGATGTGGCGCACCATCGGCGCTGGCCGCGTCTGGCATGGCGAGGTCTGCAACCGGCGCAAGGATGGTTCGCTCTACTGGGTGGCGGCAACGATCTATCCGATCACCGATAGTCAAGGCCGCGTGCTTGAATACATCTCGATCCGCACCGACATCACCAGCCTCAAAGCAGCGCAGGAGGCCTTGCAGATCAGCGAGGAGCGCCTGCGGCGCGGCCAGAACTACGCCAACATCGGCACCTGGGAGTGGAACATCGAGACCGGCGACCTATATTGGTCAGAGCGCATTGCACCGCTGTTTGGCTACGCGCCCGGCGAGTTGGCCACTTCGTACGAGAACTTTCTCAAGGCCGTGCATCCAGACGACCGGCAGGCGGTCATCGATGCCGTCAACGCGAGCGTCGAGCACGATGCGCCCTATGAAATCGAGCATCGCGTCGTCTGGCCCGACGGCACCGTGCGCTGGCTGCTCGAACGCGGCGCCGTCACGCGCGATGCTTCGGGCAAGCCGCTCAAGATGCTCGGCGTGGTGCAGGACATCGATGCGAGGAAGCGCGCCGAGCTCGCCCTCATCGAGGCGCGCGAGGCCGCCGAGCGCGCCAATCGCGCCAAGTCGGACTTCCTCTCCAGCATGAGCCACGAACTGCGCACGCCCTTGAATGCCATCATCGGCTTTGCGCAAATGCTCGAATACGACGATGCGCTCTCGGACGACCAGCTCGACAACGTGCATGAGATTCTCAAGGCCGGCCGCCATCTGCTCGAACTCATCAACGAGGTGCTCGATCTCGCCAAGATCGAGGCCGGCCGCATCGATTTGTCGATGGAGGAGATCCCGCTCGGCGACCTCCTCGAAGAATGCCGCCAGCTCGTGCTGCCGATGGCGCAGACCCGCTCCATCGCGCTCGAATTCGCCCCCTGCCCCGAAGTGGTGGTCTATGCCGACCGCGTGCGCTTGAAGCAGGTGCTGCTCAATCTCCTCTCCAACGCGATCAAATACAACCGCCCAAACGGCAAAGTGAGCTTCTCGGTCACCCCGGGCCAGGCTGGTCATTGGCGGCTTTTCGTCACCGATACAGGCCAGGGCATTGCCCCCGAGCGTCTCGGCGAATTGTTCCAGCCCTTTAGCCGTCTCGGTGCCGAAACGAGCGGCATCGAGGGCACGGGTATTGGTCTTACGATCACGCGCCGCCTCGTCGAGATGATGGGCGGTGAGATCGGCGTCGAGAGCGCACTGGGGGTCGGTTCGACCTTCTGGGTCGAGCTTGCTGCCGGAAAGGCGCCCAAAGTCGGCGCTGGCGAGACGGCCCACGCCTCCCCTCTGGCCACTGCAGCCCTCGGCGAACGGAAAACCGTGCTCGCCATCGACGACAACCCAAGCAATCTGAAACTCATCGCCCAGGTGATCGGCAAGCGGCCGCATCTGCACCTGCTCACCGCCCATTCGGGCGAACTGGGCGTGGAGCTCGCGCTCGCCCATCGGCCCGATCTCGTTCTGCTCGACATCCACATGCCGGGGCTCGATGGCTACCAGGTGCTCGAAGTCTTCAAAAAGCAGGCGCTATTGCGCACGATCCCGGTCGTCGCCGTGACCGCCAACGCGATGCCGCGCGACATCGAACGGGGCTTGGCCGCCGGTTTTGCCGCCTATCTCACCAAACCCATCGACGTCGCCCAAATGCTTGCGACCCTCGACAAGTTCCTGGCCGGAAAGGAAACCCCCCAAGATGGATGAGAACCTGCTCAACGAGGCACGCATCTTCGTCGTCGACGACGAAGCGGCCAACCTCAAGCTGCTCGACAAGATGCTCGCCAGCCAAGGCTACCGCCAGCGCATCCTGATCCAGGATGCCCGCGAAGTGCTGCCGCGCTACCGCGAGGCGCGCCCCGATCTGATCCTGCTCGACATCAACATGCCGCATCTGGATGGCTACCAGGTCATGGAAGCCATCCAGGCGCTCGGCGACCCCTTGATGCCGCCCATCGTCATCCTAACCGCGCAGCACGGGCGCGATGTGCTACTCAAAGCGCTCGCCGGCGGAGCGCGCGATTTCATCGGCAAGCCCTTCGACCGTGTCGAGCTTTTGATGCGCGTCAAAAACCTCCTCGAAGCGCAGCTCGCCCACCGCCTCGTGCATGACCAGAAGGCCGTGCTCGAAGAGATGGTGCGGCAACGTACCGAAGAGCTCAATCGCACGCGCCTCGAAGTCGTGCGCCGGCTCGGCCGCGCCGCGGAATATCGCGACAACGAGACGGGCTTTCACATCCTGCGCATGAGCCAGATCTCGGCGCTCTTGGCCAGCAAGCTCGGCTGGAGCGGAAGCGAGACCGAGCTGATGCTCCACGCAAGCCCCATGCACGACATCGGCAAGATCGGCATCCCCGATGCGATCCTGCTCAAGCCCGGCAAGTTCGAGCCCGACGAGTGGGAGATCATGAAGACCCACACAACGATCGGCGCCGCGATGCTCGAGGATGGCGAAAACGAGCTTTTGCGCCTCGCCCGCGAGATCGCCCTCACCCACCACGAAAAATGGGATGGCAGCGGCTATCCGCAGGGTTTGGCCGGCGAGGCGATTCCGCATTCGGGCCGTATCGTCGCGGTGGCCGACGTCTTCGATGCGCTCACCTCGGCGCGACCCTACAAGAAACCGTGGAGCGTCGAAGCGGCGACCGCCTTCATGCGCGAGCAGGCGGGCAGGCACTTCGATCCGCGCGTCATCGAATGCTTTTTCGACCACCTGCCTGAAGTCCTCGCCATCCGCGACCGCTATCTTGAGGAGGCCGACGTCAGCCCAGGCTGAGCCTCATCCAACCGATCTGGATTCCACTGAGATACAAGATATACTTTGGGTATATCTCAGGAGATTAGCATGGATACCGCGAAAGTATTTTGGTCGGGTCGCTCGCAAGCGGTGCGCCTGCCGCAAGCTTATCGATTCGAGGGCACGGAGGTGCGGATTCGTCGTCATGGCGCTGCCGTCGTGCTGGAACCGATTGCGAACGACTGGACCTGGCTGGACAAACTCACCGGCCCCGTCGATGCCGATTTCGCAGCGGCGGCGACGGAAGTTTCCATCAGCCAGTCGCGCACCGGCTTAGACGACCTGTTTCGATGAAATACCTGCTCGATACCAATGCCATCATCGAGCTCCTGGCCGGGCAGGCGATCATTCATGCTCATATCCGCCGCCACGCCCCCTCCGAAGTCGGCATCTCGTCGATCGTCGCCCATGAGCTCTACTATGGCGCGTACAAGAGCCAGCGGCGGGAGGCCAACCTCGCACGCGTCGATGCATTGCTCTTCGAAACCCTGGAATTCGACAAGGAAGATGCCCGCTCTGCCGGCATGGTGCGCGCAGCCCTGGCGACGAGCGGATCTGCGATCGGGCCCTACGACGTATTGATCGCAGGTCAGGCTTTGGCGCGCGACCTGGTGCTGGTCACTCACAACACAGCCGAGTTCGCGCGCATCCCGGGCCTCAAGCTCGAAGACTGGCAGGTCTGAAGCGAAGTTCAAACGTTCGCCGCCTGCCGCACCGCAGCGGCGATCGCCTCGGCCTGCGCCTCGACGAGCGCGGCATCGGCCCCCTCGACCATCACGCGCAACACGGGCTCGGTGCCCGACGGTCTCAAGAGCACGCGGCCTTGGCCATCGAGCAGCTTTTCTGCCCGCGCGCGCGCCGCCTGGATGCCGGCATCGTTTTGCCAGTCGAAGGCGCGGGCGAGGCGCACATTGACGAGCTTTTGCGGGAACATCGTGAGATCGGCGCAGGCCTCGCGAAGCGTCTCGCCGCGCTCGCGCAAGGCGGCGAGCACCTGCAAGGCGGCGACGATGCCATCGCCCGTCGTGTGGCGATCGAGGCAGATGATGTGGCCGGAATTCTCGCCGCCGAGCGTCCAGCCCCTCTCCTGCATGAGCTCCAGCACGTAGCGGTCGCCGACCTTGGCGCGCGCAAAGCCGATGCCCAGCCGCGAGAGCGCCTGCTCGAAGCCGAGATTGCTCATCAAGGTGCCGACCACCCCCACGAGCCCCGGGCGGTTGCGGGCGATCACGTAGAGGAGCTCGTCGCCATCGTAGAGCCGGCCCGCGGCATCGACGACCAAGAGCCGGTCGGCATCGCCATCGAGGGCAAGCCCGAGATCGGCCTGGTGCGCCAGCACCTCTTGCTGGAGAAATTTCGGCGCGGTGGCGCCGACGCCCGCATTGATGTTGAGGCCGTCGGGTTGTGCGGCGACGGCGACGACTTCGGCGCCCAATTCGTGGAACACCTTGGGCGCGACGTGATAGGCCGCGCCATGCGCGCAATCGACGACGAGTTTCAGCCCCTTGAGGTCGAGCTCGTTCGGAAAGGTGCTCTTGCAGAACTCGATGTAACGGCCCGCCGCATCGTCGACGCGCCGCGCGCGGCCCAACTGGGCCGAGGGCTTGCAGCCCATCGGCGCCTCGAGCCGCGCCTCGATCTCTTCTTCGAGCGCATCGGGCAGCTTCCAGCCGCCGGCGGCGAAGAACTTGATGCCGTTGTCGTCATAGGGATTGTGCGAGGCCGAGATCACGACGCCAGCGGCGAGCCGCAAGGCCCGCGTGAGATAAGCGATCGCGGGCGTCGGCAAGGGGCCGCAGAGCATCACATCGACGCCAGCCGCGGAAAAGCCCGCTTCGAGGGCGGCTTCCAGCATGTAGCCGGAAATGCGCGTGTCCTTGCCGATCAAGACCGCCGGCCGCTCGCCGTCACGGTGATGCCCCGCGTCACGGGCATGCGCGACGAGCGTCTCGCCGGCGGCAAAGCCCAGCCGCAATGCGAACTCCGGTGTGATCGGCGGTTCGCCGACCCGTCCGCGCACGCCGTCCGTCCCAAAATAGCGTCTCGCCATGCTTCACCTTCCTTCGAGGGCCGCCAGGACGGCAAAGGCATCCTTCGTCGCGGCCACATCATGCACGCGCACGATCCTCGCGCCCTTCTGCACGGCGAGGAGCGCCGCCGCGACGCTCGCCGGCATGCGCGCGGCGCCGTTCTCGCGCCCCGTCACGGCGCCCAGCATCGATTTTCTCGACAGGCCGACGAGGAGCGGCAAGCCGAGCGCCGCCAAGGCATCGAGATGGGCGAGCAGCGTGTAGTTGTGCTCGACGGTCTTGCCAAAACCGAAACCGGGATCGAGACAGATGCGCTCGCGCGGAATCCCCGCCGCTTCGCAGGCGGCAACGCGGCCGATGAGAAAGTCGCGCACTTCGGCGACGACGTCCTCATAATGAGGGTGGTGTTGCATCGTGCGCGGCTCGCCCTGCATGTGCATCAGGCATACCCCCGCATCGCTCGCTGCGACGGTTTCCAAAGCTCCCGGCTGACGCAAGGCAGCAACGTCGTTGATGAGTGCGGCGCCTTCGGCGATGGCCGCCAGCATCACTTCCGGCTTGCTCGTATCGACCGAGACCGGCACGCCCCAGTCGCGCACGACGCGCAAGACGGGCAAGAGGCGCGCAAGTTCCTCCTGCGCCGGCACGGGCTCGGCGCCCGGCCGCGTCGATTCGGCCCCCAGGTCGAGGATGTCCGCCCCGGCCTCGCGCTGCGCCTCGGCATGGGCAAGCGCGCGGGTAAGGTCTTTGCCCACGCCATCGCCGGAGAACGAATCGGGGGTCAGATTGACGATGCCCATGATCAATGGGCGCTCGAGCGGAAGCGAAAATCCCCCGCAGAGGAAATGAGGCGTCATGCCGCGATTTTACCGCCGCCCCACAAAGTCGGCGCTGGCAAGACGGCGCAGAAGGGCTGATGGGGCGATCAAATCCCTCAAGCCGGCCAGCGCGAAGGTTTTGCTACAGTTTCGAACGATCCATTGACGCACTTTTCCGCCATGCAGACCGGCCCCCGAGAAATCGTGACACCTTATCGCCCCATTCCGCTCGCCGTGCCGGAGGGGATGAAGCCCAACGAGTTCTTCAACAGCGCGGAGAACTTGGCCGACCTCGTGCATAACAACGGCCTGTTGCAGACGCCCGAGGGGCTCTTGCTCTACCGCAAGGCGCTCGGGCACAGCAACCTGTTCGATACCTCGATCATCTACAACACTTCGCAAAAAATCCTCGATCCCTTGGGCCGGCCGGTGCGGCGCACCCAGGTACCCGACGAAGTCAAGCGCGTCTGGAACCGCATGAACCAGATCCTCTTCGACTTCATGCTCGAGCGCTACCCCGACCCAGCGCGGCATCTCGTGCTGGCCGGCGAAGCGAGCCTCGATGCGACCTGGCCGCTCACCTCGCCGGGCGTGCCCTCGATCCGCATGCTGCACAACCACTTCATCGTCTTCGACAAGCATGAGCTCGCCGCCGCACCGCTGGCCGATCCAAACAACCCGAACCTCACCGACGGCGGGCAGCATTCGCTCTTTCAGGCGTACATGCGCGAGGTCTATCGCGCCTTCTTCGACGCGCTCCACTTCAGCATCCTCAAGCCCTGCGAGGCGGACGAATGCCGCCTGGCGCTCACCGGCTATCCGCAGGGCCTACCGAGCTGGCGCGTGCCCGGCGGCGCCGCGGCCTTGAAGGAGGTGGCGTTCTGGCGCGATTACGACACCCTGCTCAAGGGCTTTCTCGACTTCTACCGCAGCTTCTTCGGCCAGGTGAGCACGCGCAATTCGCCGCCGCCGCGCGACCTCTACTTCCCCGACCTCGTCGAAGAAAAGCTCCTCTTCAACAACGACTTTTTGAAGACCGCGAAGATGGTGCGCGACCGCTGCATCAAGGATGCCAAGTATGCCAACGCGATCCGCTGGCAGCCGGCCTTCAAGCAGCTCATCTACCGCAACGACCAGGGTGACCTGATCGTCACGATCAGCCAGAACTCGATCGGCAATGCGATCACGGAGCTCTTGGGCGTGGTCGTCAACCGCCAGCCGGATGCCGCCGCCTACGCGCGCGCCGAACCAGCCCTGCTCGAACAGCTTTTCGAGGTGCGTCGCCGGCTCGTCGAGGCCGACCTCGGCGAGGGCGTGGCCACGGCGCAGTGGCCAGCATCTTGACAACTTGTCACGCTGGAAACGACAATGCCCTCGACGTCTGCTTGCAGAGATTGCCATGCGCACCCTGACCATCGGCGAATTCAAGGCCCAACTCTCTGATCTGCTCGCTGCCGTCGAGGCGGGCGAATCGATCGTCCTCTGTTATGGCCGCAAAAAGGAGCGCGTCGCCGTGCTGGTGCCCTATGCCCAGTATGCCGCCCGGGCCGGCAAGCGCCCGCTGGGATTGCTCAAAGGGCGGGCGCGCTTCGCCACGAAGGAAGACTTCAAGCTGGACGACGAAGCTTTCCTGTCGGCATGAACTATCTCCTCGATACGCATGCCTTCCTCTGGGCGGTGTTCGCCCCGGAAAAGCTCAGCCGCAAAGCCAGGACGACGATTGCGGATGCCCGCAACACCCTTTACCTCTCCTCCGTCACCTTCTGGGAAATCTCGCTCAAGTTCGCGCTGGGCAAACTCGAGCTCGAAGGCTGCACGCCGGAAAGCCTGGTGAGCGTCGCCCGCGAGATGGGACTCAGCCTGATCGCGCCGGAAGCGGAAGAGTGCGCGAGTTTCCATCAGCTCCCCCGCCTGCCGCACTGCGACCCTTTCGACCGGCTGCTGGCCTGGCAGGCCATCGCGCGGCAGCTCGTCCTCATCTCCAAGGACGCGGCACTGCCGGCTTACACAGCCGCCGGCCTCAAGACGCTCTGGTGAAAAATCCCGCCGGCCGTCTGTCCGGCGCCGACTTCACGCCGCGGCGGCGGCATTCGGCTCGGCGCCGCGGGAGTCGTCGCTGGCCGCCGGCTTGCTCGGCTGTGCGGTCGGCTTCGGCGGACGCGGCGGCTTGCCGGCCATGATGTCGTCGATCTGCTCGGCATCAAGCGTTTCCCATTCGAGCAAGGCCTTGGCCATCGCCTCGACCTTGTCGCGGTTCTCTTCGAGCAGCCGCCGCGCCAGCGCATATTGCTCGTCGATGATGCGGCGGATTTCGGCGTCGACCTTCTGCATCGTCGCCTCGGAAACGTTCTTGTGCGTCGTGATCGAGCGGCCGAGGAAGATTTCGGCCTCCTCTTCACCATAGACCATCGGGCCGAGGGTCTCGGACATGCCCCACTGCGTGACCATGCGGCGCGCGAGATCGGTGGCGCGCTGAAAATCGTTCGAGGCGCCCGTCGTCATCTGGTGCATGAAGAGCTCCTCGGCGATGCGGCCGCCGAAGAGCACCGCGATCGTGTTGAGCAGCCGCTCCTTGTCCTGGCTGTAGCGATCCTCGGTCGGCAGCTGCATCGTGACGCCCAAGGCCCGGCCGCGCGGGATGATCGTCACCTTATGCACCGGATCGGTCTTCGGCAGGAGCTTCGCCACCACGGCGTGGCCGGATTCGTGATAGGCGGTGTTGCGGCGCTCCTCCTCGGGCATCACCATCGAGCGGCGCTCGGCGCCCATCATGATCTTGTCCTTGGCGCGCTCGAAGTCCTCCATATCGACGAGGCGCTTGTTGGCGCGCGCGGCGAAGAGCGCCGCCTCATTGACGAGGTTGGCGAGATCGGCGCCCGAAAAGCCCGGGGTGCCGCGTGCGAGCACGGCCGGATCGACATCTGGCGCAAGCGGCACCTTGCGCATATGCACCTTGAGGATCTGCTCGCGGCCGCGGATGTCGGGCAGCGGCACGACGACCTGGCGGTCGAAGCGGCCCGGCCGCAGCAGCGCCGGATCGAGCACGTCGGGACGGTTGGTCGCGGCGATCACGATGATGCCCTGGTTGGGCTCGAAGCCGTCCATCTCGACCAAGAGCTGGTTCAAGGTCTGCTCGCGCTCGTCATTGCCGCCCCCGAGCCCTGCGCCGCGCTGGCGGCCGACCGCGTCGATCTCGTCGATGAAGATGATGCAGGGCGCCGCCTTCTTCGCCTGCTCAAACATGTCGCGCACGCGCGCCGCGCCGACGCCGACGAACATCTCGACGAAGTCCGAACCGGAAATCGAGAAGAACGGCACCTTGGCTTCACCCGCGATCGCGCGCGCAAGAAGCGTCTTGCCGGTGCCGGGGCTGCCCACCATCAGCACGCCGCGCGGGATGCGCCCGCCGAGCTTTTGGAACTTCGAAGGATCGCGCAGGAAATCGACGAGCTCGGCGACCTCCTCCTTCGCTTCCTCGCAGCCGGCGACGTCGGCGAAGGTCACCGTATTGCTGTTTTCATCGAGCATGCGCGCGCGGCTGCGGCCGAAGGAGAAGGCCCCGCCGCGCCCGCCGCCTTGCATCTGGCGCATGAAGAAGATCCACACGCCGATCAAGAGCAGCATCGGGAACCACGAGACGAAGATGTTCATCAAGAGCGACTGCTCTTCCTCAGGCTTTGCGACGATCTTGACGTTGTTTTTCAAGAGATCAGAGACGAGCCACAAATCGGCCGGCGCATAGGTGACGATCTTGCGTCCTTCCTGCGTCGTCGCCTCGAGGGTGCGGCCCTGGATCACCACCTTGGCGATGCGGCCTTGTTTCACTTCGTCGAGGAAGGCCGAGTAATCCATCGTGTTCTGGGCCGTCTGGCGCGTGTTGAACTGGTTGAACACCGTCATCAGCACGACGCCGATGACGAGCCAGATGGCGAGGTTTCTAAATAGGTTGTTCAAGGCGAGCCTCTCGTATGTTGCGTCGGGTTGTTTCCCAATGCCTCATTGTATGTCAATCGCGCGTTTTTTCCGGGCCAGCAGATAGAGCTCGGCGCTTCTGTCGCGCGAGGCGGCCGGCTTTCGCGTCGCCAGGTGCCCGAAGGCCGCTTGCAGCGCTTTTCTGAACTCCATGAAGCCCGCCCCCTGGAACACCTTGACGAGCAGATCGCCGCCCGGCTTCAAGTTTTGACGCGCGAACTCGAGCGTGAGTTCAGCCAAGGCGAGCACCTGGGCGCTGTCGGTCGCCGCGATACCGGTCAAATTGGGGGCCATGTCAGACAACACAAGGTCGACGGGCCGTCCCGCCAGCGCCGATTTGAGCCGCTCGAACACCGCTTCGTCGCGGAAATCGCCCTGGATGAATTCGACGCCGGGAATCGGCGCGAAATCGAGCAGGTCGAGCGCGATGAGCCGCCCGCCGGGCTGGATGCGCTTGATGGCATACTGACACCAGCTGCCTGGCGCCGCCCCCAGATCGACGACCGTCATCCCAGGCTTGAGGAGCTTGTCCTTTTCGTCGATCTCCTTCAACTTGAAGACGGCGCGCGAGCGCCAGCCCTCCTTTTGCGCCCGTTGCACATAGGGATCGTGGATGTGCTCGCGCAGCCAGGCCTGGCTCTTCTTTTTCTGCTTGGTCGTCCAACTCATCTAAAATCCGCCAATGATCGAATTATCCCCCAGCCAGCGCCGCGCCTTGCGCGCCGCCGCGCATCACCTCTCCCCCACCGTCGCCATCGCCGGCAAGGGCCTCACGGCCGCCGTGCTCAAGGAAATCGACGTCTCCCTCAAGGCCCATGAGCTCATCAAGGTGAAACTGCACGGCATCGAGCGCGACGAGCGCGCCGCGCTGATGGCCGAAATCTGCGCCGAGCTCGGCTGCGCGCCGGTGCAGAGCATCGGCAACATCCTCGTCCTCTGGCGGCCAAAGCCTGAAGGCGAAGCCGCACCCAAGCGCCCTGCACGCCGCAAGGCCGCTGCGCCAAAGACCAAGAAACAGGCCGCCGCGGCGCTCGAAAAGAAGCAGAAACGCAAATAGTCACGCCGGCGGGGCGTCATGCCCGCTGTCGCCGAAGGCGAGCTTCTTGAGCCGAAATAGCTCGTCGCGCGCCGCGGCAGCGGCCTCGAATTCGAGGTTCTTCGCATATTCCTGCATGGCCTTTTCGAGCCGCTTGATCTCGCGCGCGAGCGCCTTCTCGCTCATCGCCTCATAGCGCGCCTGCACTTGGGCCACCTCGAGATCGGCCACCGCGATTTCGTGGTCATAGACGCCGTCGATGATGTCCTTGATGCGCTTCTTGATCCCCTGCGGCGTGATGCCGTGTTCCGCGTTGTAGCGCAACTGCTTCTGACGGCGCCGCTCGGTCTCGGCGATCGCGCGCGCCATCGAATCGGTGATCCGGTCGGCGTAGAGGATCGCCGTGCCATTCAAGTGCCGCGCCGCGCGGCCGATGGTCTGGATCAGGCTTCTTTCCGAGCGCAGGAAGCCTTCCTTGTCGGCATCGAGGATCGCCACGAGCGAGACTTCGGGAATGTCGAGCCCCTCGCGCAAGAGATTGATGCCGACCAGCACGTCGAAAACGCCGAGCCGCAGATCGCGGATGATCTCGACGCGCTCGACCGTGTCGATGTCGGAATGGAGGTATCTCACCTTGACGCCGTTGTCGGCGAGGAATTCGGTGAGCTGTTCGGCGAGCCGCTTGGTGAGCACCGTGACGAGCACGCGCTCCTCCATCGCGACGCGCTGCTTGATTTCCGCGAGCAGATCATCGACCTGGGTCGCGGCCGGCCGCACCTCGACCTTCGGATCGACGAGGCCGGTGGGCCGCACCACCTGCTCGACGACCTGGCCCTGATGCGCGGCCTCGTATTCGGCCGGGGTGGCGGAGACGAAGATCGTCTGCGGCATGAGCCGCTCGAATTCCTCGAAGGTGAGCGGCCGGTTGTCGAGCGCCGAGGGCAGCCGGAAACCGTAATTGACGAGGTTTTCCTTGCGCGAGCGGTCGCCCTTGTACATGCCGCCCACCTGCGGGATCGTCACGTGCGATTCGTCGATGAACATGATCGCATCGGGCGGCAGGTAGTCGTAGAGCGTCGGCGGCGGCTCGCCGGGCTTCCGGCCCGATAGATGCCGCGAGTAGTTTTCGATGCCCTTGCAGAAGCCGAGCTGATCGAGCATTTCGAGATCGAAGCGCGTGCGCTGCTCGATCCGTTGCGCCTCGACGAGCTTGTTCTCTTTGACGAAGAACTCGATGCGCTCGCGTAATTCTTCCTTGATGCGCTCGATGGCCTTGAGCACCGTCGCGCGCGGCGTCACATAATGGCTCGAGGGAAACACCGTGAAGCGGGAAAGCCGCTGCTTGAGGTGCCCCGTGAGCGGATCGAAGAGGGCGAGCGACTCGATCTCGTCGTCGAACAGGGTGATGCGCAAGGCGCTTTCGGCATTCTCGGCCGGAAACACATCGATCACGTCGCCGCGCACGCGGAAGGTGCCGCGGTGAAAATCGGCTTCATTGCGCTCGTATTGCATCTCCGTGAGCCGCCGGATGATCTCGCGCTGGCCGGTCTTCTCCCCTTCTCTGAGATGCAGGATCATTGCGTGGTAATCGACCGGATCGCCGATGCCGTAGATCGCGCTGACGGTGCACACGATCACGACGTCGCGCCGCTCAAGCAGGCTCTTGGTGGCAGAGAGCCGCATCTGCTCGATGTGCTCGTTGATCGCCGAATCCTTCTCGATATAGAGATCGCGGGAAGGCACGTAGGCTTCCGGCTGGTAGTAGTCGTAATACGAGACGAAATACTCGACGGCGTTCTCAGGAAAGAACTCGCGGAATTCGGCGTAGAGCTGCGCCGCGAGCGTCTTGTTGTGCGCGAGGATCAAGGCCGGCCGGCCGAGCCGCGCGATCACGTTGGCCATCGTGTAAGTCTTGCCCGAACCGGTGACCCCGAGCAGGGTCTGGAATTGCAGGCCATCCTGCACCCCCTCGACGAGCTGCCGGATCGCCTCGGGCTGATCGCCCGCGGGCGGAAAGGGCTCATAGAGCCGGAACGGGCTGCCAGGAAAGGTCAGGATTTTTTCTGTCATCGAAACGGCCATTGAAACACCCCCGCGACGAGGCGCCCAAGTCGGCGCTGGCGGGACGGCACGATCCGGTATTATTGCGCGTTTGTTCCCTTCCCCCTTTTCCGGAGCCTTGTCAAATGAGTCCATCCCTGTTCGCCCACGTCGAAATGGCCCCGCGCGATCCGATCCTGGGGCTGACCGAAGCCTTCAATGCCGAAACCAAGCCGAACAAGGTCAACCTCGGCGTCGGCGTCTATTTCGGGGATGACGGCAAGATTCCGCTGCTCGCCTGCGTCAAGCAGGCCGAGAAAGCGCGCCTCGAAGCCCAACCGCCGCGCGGCTATCAGCCGATCGAAGGCCCGGCCGCCTACAACAGCGCCGTCCAGCAGCTGCTCTTCGGTAAAGAATCCGCGCTCTTGGCCGCCGGCCGCGTCGTCACCTGCCAGACGCTGGGCGGCACCGGCGCGCTCAAGGTCGGCGCGGATTACTTGAAGCGCCTCTTGCCCACGGCCACCGTCTATATCTCCGACCCGAGCTGGGAAAACCACCGGGCGCTCTTCGAGGCCGCCGGCTTCCCGGTCAAGGACTACCGCTACTACGATCCGGCGACGCGCGGCGTGAATTTCGCCGGCATGAAGGCCGACCTACTCGCGATGCCGCCGCGCTCGATCGTCGTCTTGCACGCCTGCTGTCACAACCCAACCGGAGCCGACCTCAGTATCGACCAGTGGAAAGACATCGTCGCGGCGATCAAGGAGCGCGATCTGGTCGCCTTCATCGACATGGCCTACCAAGGCTTCGCCGATGGCATCCAGGAGGATGCGGCCGCGCTCCATCTCTTCGCCGCCTCGGGCCTGCAGTTCTTCGTCGCGAGCTCCTTCTCGAAATCCTTCTCGCTCTATGGCGAACGCGTCGGCGCGCTGTCGATCGTCACGGCGAGCGCAGACGAATCGGCGCGCGTGCTCTCGCAAGTCAAGCGCGTGATCCGCACCAATTATTCGAACCCGCCCACCCACGGCGGCGCCATCGTCGCCGCCTGCCTCGCGAGCCCAGAGCTGCGTCAGATGTGGGAGGAGGAACTTTCCGGCATGCGCAACCGCATCCGCGCGATGCGGATGAGCCTCGTCGAAAAACTCGCCGCCCATGGCGCCACAGGCTTCGACTTTATCAACGTACAGCGCGGCATGTTCTCTTACACCGGGCTTTCCGCCGCGCAAGTCGAGCGGCTGAAAAGCGAATACGGCATCTACGCCGTCTCGACCGGCCGCATCTGCGTGGCGGCGCTCAACACGCGCAACATCGATTACGTGGCACAGGCCATCGCCGCCGTCATCAAGTAAGGCTATAATCCGTGCCGATCGGGTGGTTAGCTCAGCGGTAGAGCACTGCCTTCACACGGCAGGGGCCACTGGTTCGATCCCAGTACCACCCACCAACCGCGAAGGGCTTGGGCGAAGTTCCAAGCCCTTCTTTCTTTTTTGCGGCATGGATCGGCGAATGGCGCATAATGCGCAGCGACCACACGCGAGCCTGGGAGGGGCCCATGTCCGACCTCATACACGCCATCTACCATGACCTCGAATATCTCGGCGTGGCGATCGACTTTGCTGCGGAGGTCGGCGAGGTGCTGCAACGCTCGATTTTTTTCGAGCAATTCGACGCCTGGGAAATCGGCACGCTGTGCCAGTATCTGCAGTGTTTCGTCGCCCCGGGCAACACCATTTTGCTGCGTGAAGGAGAGCCCGGTGATCACATGCTGATCGTGTTAAGCGGCGAGGTCGCCGTGCGCAAGACCGATCTCTCCGGGCACGTCGTTGGCCTCGGCCTGGTCGGCCCGGGCGGCATTCTCGGCGAGATGTCGCTGATCGACGGCGAGCACCGCTTCGCCACCTGCGCCACGATCAAACCAACGCGCTTTGCCGCCCTCACTCGCCAGGATCTCAACGAAATCATTGCCTTGCATCCACGTCTGGCCAACAAGTTCCTCTTGCTGCTGCTCGAAGCCATCGTCGGCCGGCTGCGCGACACCGGCACGAGAATGGTCGCCAGCGAGGCGCGTGCGGTCGGCTGAAGGCTCAAAGCCGCGAGGAGGCCACGTTACCTGTCTTTCTGGAGTCTCCATGTCGTCGATCGATACCACCGCCAGCCGCTTTTCCGACCTGGATCTGCACCTCTTCCACGAAGGCACTCACACGCGGCTCTACGAGCGCTTGGGCGCCCATCCAGAAACGCGCGCGGGAGTATCCGGCTGCCATTTCGCCGTCTGGGCGCCTAATGCCCATGCCGTCTCGGTGATGGGCGACTTCAACGGCTGGAACAAGCATTCCCATTGGCTGCGGCAAATCAACGCCGGCTCAGGGATATGGGAAGGCTTCGTGCCCGGCGCGACGGTCGGCCAGCGCTACAAGTTCCACATCGAATCGAATTTCCACGGCTATAAGGTCGACAAGGCCGACCCGTTCGCCTTCGCCGCCGAAATGCCCCCCGCGACCGCCTCGCAGATCGTCAGCCTCGATTACCGCTGGAACGACGGTGAGTGGATGGCGCGCCGCAAGGCGGCCAATGCGCTCGATGCGCCGATGTCCGTCTATGAGGTGCATCTCGGCTCATGGCGCCGCTCACCGGAAACCCCGGATCAGCCCCTCGGCTACCGAGCGCTCGCGCCGCTGCTCGCCGATTACTGCCTCGAGATGGGCTTCACGCACGTCGAGCTCTTGCCGGTCATGGAACACCCCTTCTACGGCTCCTGGGGCTATCAGATCACCGGTTATTTCGCACCGACGGCGCGCTACGGCAGCCCGCAGGATTTCATGTACCTCGTCGACCATCTGCACCAGAAGGGCATCGGCGTCATCCTCGACTGGGTCCCCTCGCATTTCCCCAATGACGAACATGGGCTCGCCTGGTTCGATGGCACGGCGCTCTATGAACACGCCGACCCGCGCCAGGGCTTTCACCCCGAGTGGGCGAGCCAGATCTTCAACTATGGCCGCCACGAGGTACGCGCCTTCTTGCTCTCTTCGGCGCTCTTTTGGCTCGACAAATACCATGTCGATGGCCTGCGCGTCGATGCGGTGGCCTCGATGCTCTACCTCGACTATGCGCGGAAGGAAGGCGAGTGGGTGCCGAACGAATACGGCGGCCGCGAGAACCTCGCCGCGATCCGTTTCCTGCGCCAATTGAACGAAGCCGTCTATCGCGATTTCCCCGACGTGCAGACGATCGCCGAGGAATCGACCGCCTGGCCGATGGTCTCGCGCCCGACCTGGCTCGGGGGCCTAGGCTTCGGCATGAAGTGGAACATGGGCTGGATGCACGACACGCTCGACTACTTCGCGCACGATCCGGTACATCGCAAATATCACCACGACCAGATCACCTTCAGCATCTGGTATGCGTTTCATGAAAACTTCATGCTGCCGATCTCGCACGACGAGGTCGTGCATGGCAAAGGCTCGCTGGTCGGCAAACTGCCGGGCGATGAATGGCAGCGCTTTGCCAACCTGCGCCTCTTGCTCGGCTACATGTGGGCGCATCCGGGCAAGAAGCTCCTCTTCATGGGCTCTGAGTTCGGCCAGACGGCCGAGTGGAACCACGACAAGAGCCTGGATTGGCATCTCTTGCAATACTGGCCCCATGCCGGCGCGCAACGATGGCTGCGCGACTTGAATACCCTCTACCGCCAGCACCCGGCGCTTTATGCGCGCGACTTTACCCACGAGGGCTTCGAGTGGATCGACTGCCACGACAGCGACGTGAGCGTGCTCTCTTTCCTGCGCAAAGGCCCGCAGGGCGAAACGATGCTCGTCGTGCTCAATGGCACGCCGGTGGTGCGCGAAGGCTACCGGATCGGCGTGCCGCAAGGCGGCCACTGGCGCGAGGTAGCCAACAGCGATGCGCCGGCTTACGGCGGCAGCGGGGTGAGCAATGGCGAGCGCGTCTTGGCAGAAGCGACGCCCTGGCATGGCCGCCCCTACTCCCTCGCGCTGCGCCTGCCACCTTTGGCGGCGCTCTTTCTGGAGCCCGAGGGAGCCTAGCCAGGCCGTCCCGCCAGCGCCGACGTTCAGGCCGCAAGCCTGCGCCAGAGCGTCTTGCCGCCGCTTGCCTGATCGATCTCGGTAAGCACGCGCTCATGAGCGAGGAGCTCCTCGGCGCTCGCCGCGACCACGCGAATCGGCGGCCGCTCGCCGCGCGCGAAGCCCAGCGCCTCGGCGCCGCCCACCTCGAGCTCCATCATGAGGCTTTCCTGGCCGCGCGTCATCGCGAGATAGACCTCGGCCAAGAGCTCGGCATCGAGCAGCGCGCCGTGGAGCTGCCGGTTCGAGTTATCGACGCCGAATTCGGCGCACAGCGCATCGAGGCTGTTTTTCTTGCCCGGGCGCTGCTCGCGCGCCATCTTGAGCGTATCGGTGATGCGCTCGCAGTAAGTCTCGAACGGCGGGCGTTCGAGCAAGGACAGTTCGTAATCGAGGAAGCCCACATCGAAGGGGGCGTTGTGGATGATGACTTCGGCGCCCGAGACGAATTCGATGAGCTCATCGACGACGTCGGCAAACTTCGGCTTGTCCGCCAGGAATTCGTCGGTCAGCCCATGCACTTCCTTTGCGCCGAGGGCGATCGGTCGCTCTGGATTCAGGTATTTGTGAAAGCGCCGCCCGCTTGGCCGGCGATTGACGAGCTCGATGCAACCGATTTCGATGAGCCGGTCGCCCTGCCGCCATTCGAGACCGGTGGTCTCGGTATCGAGGATCACTTGGCGCGGAGTGCTCATGCTCGCCGCCTGCCCTGCTCGATCGCCGCGCGCGCGAGCGCATCGACGCGCTCGTTCTCCGCGTGCCCGACATGGCCGCGCACCCAGTGCCATTCGATGCGATGCTGGCGGGCGAGCTCATCGAGCGTCCGCCAGAGATCGGCATTCTTGACCGGCTGGCGGTCGGCGGTCTGCCAGCCGCGCCGTTTCCAGGCATGAATCCACTCGCTGATGCCTTTTTGCACGTATTGCGAGTCGGTATAGACGCGCGCCGTGACCGGCCGCTTGAGCGCCTTCAAGGCCTCGATGACGGCCATGAGCTCCATGCGGTTGTTGGTCGTGGCGGGCTCGAAGCCGGAAAGCTCTTTTTCCTTGTCGCCGAGGCGCAGGAGCGCCCCCCAGCCGCCGGGGCCGGGATTGCCGCTGCAGGCGCCATCGGTGTAAATCTCGACGATCTCGTTCATTGCGTCTCTTCGTGTTTCTGGGCTAGAGGTTTTTGCGGCAGCAGGGCGAGCGCCTTGGCGCGCGCCATGCGGTCGCGCCACTTGGGCATGACGAGGCGCAGACCGTGTTGGCGCTTGATCGCCTGCACGACATAGACCGCCCCCATGAACGGCCACCAGCGATCCCCCGCCTGTTCGAGCAGGCGGCAACGCGCCAGCCACTTTTCCTGCCGCACGGGCGGCGCGTAGCAGCCGAAGGCCCCCGCACGCGTCTCGTAACCGAGCAAGGTAAACCAGTCTTTCAAGCGCGGCACGGAAAGATAACGCCCCTGCCAGGGCGGCTCGCCGCGCTGGCCGGCCATGAAGCGCCGCAGCCCCCAGAGGCTGAACGGGTTGAAGCCGATTACGAGCACGCTGCCTTCGGGCACCAGCACGCGGTCCACCTCGCGCAGGATCTGGTGCGGATGGGCATCGAATTCGAGGATGTGCGGCAGCACGACGAGGTCGAGGCTGTGGGTGGCAAACGGCAGGTGATGGAAGTCGCTGCGCACCGTGCAAGGCTCGCGTTCGCAGCAGGTGAAACGAAACGGCATGCGGTTGGCGCGAAGAAAATCGATCTGCGGCAGGCCGAGCTGCACGGCATTGAAACCGAAGATGTCGGCGGCGAGGAGATCGGTCTTTTCCTGCGCCCAGCCCAGCACATAGCGCCCCTGCGGCGTTTCCAGCCATGCGGCAAAATTCTCGATCGCCATTACAATGCCCTGCCATGCGCATCGAAGCGATCCCGGCATTCGAGGACAACTACATCTGGGCCATCCGCGGCATGGGGCCGATCGGCCGCGTCGCCGTCGTCGATCCAGGCGAGGCGGCGCCAGTCGAACGCTTCCTCGCCCGGACGCAGGATCAACTCGTCGCGATCCTCGTCACGCATCGCCATGCCGATCACACTGGGGGCATTGCCGAACTCGTCGCCCGCCATCCCGTCCCCGTCTATGGGCCGGCGCTCGAAGCCGCGGACGTCGTCACGCATCCGCTCAGGGACGGCGAACGCGTGACGCTGGCCGCACTGGGGCTGGATTTCGAGGTGCTGCATCTGCCGGGGCATACCTTGGGCCATATCGCCTATTATCGCCCGGGGATGCTCTTCTGCGGCGATGTCTTGTTCGGCGCCGGCTGCGGCCGCGTCTTCGAAGGCACGCTGGAAGAAATGCATGCCTCGCTCGCCCGCATCGCGGCCTTGCCGCGCGACACGAAGCTCTACTGCGCCCACGAATACACGCAATCCTGCCTGCGCTTTGCCCAGCAGGTCGAGCCCTGCAACGCGCTGATCGCCGCCCGCAGCGAACAGGTCAGCCGGCTGCGCGCGGCCGGCCTGCCGAGCGTGCCCTCGACGCTCGCCGAAGAGCTCGATACCAACCCGTTCTTGCGCTGGCAGGCGCCTGCCGTGATCGAAGCCGCCACCGCCTGGCTCGGCCACGCGCCGGCAAGCGATGCCGAGACCTTCGCCGCGATCCGCCGCTGGCGCGACAGCCTTTGACACCTTCTGGAGGAGACCCGATGAAAAAAACCCTCTTCGCCGCCCTGCTTGTCGCCACGGCGGGCCTTGCCTCGGCCGCCGAACCCGTCAAGGTCGGCTTCCTCTCGACGCTCTCCGGCCCCGCCGCAGGCTTGGGCGTCGATATCCGCGATGGCTTTCAGCTGGCCATGAAGCATTTGGGCGGCAAGCTCGGCGGCCTGCCCGCCGAGATCATCATCGCCGACGACAAGCAAGACCCGAACACCGCCAAGCAGGCGACCGAGCGCTTCCTCAAGAAGGACAAGGTCGATTTCATGACCGGCATCGTCTTCTCGAACATCCTGCTCACCGTCGCCAAGCCGGTCTTTGAGAGCCAGACCTTCTACATCTCCGCCAACGCCGGCCCCTCGCAGCTTGCCGGCGAGGAATGCAACCCCTTCTTCTTCAACGTCTCCTGGCAAAACGACAACGTCGCCGAAGCGATGGGCAAGTGGGCGACCGACCAGGGCTTCAAGACCGTGATCGGTGTCGCGCCCAACTATCCGGCCGGCAAGGATGCCTTGAACGGCTTCAAGCGCTACTTCAAGGGCAATATGAGCGATGAGCTCTACACCAAGCTCGGCCAGCTCGACTATGCCGCGGAACTTGCGCAGCTGCGCGCCGCCAAGCCCGATGCGGTGTTCTTCTTCCTGCCCGGCGGCATGGGCATCAACTTCATCAAGCAGTTCGTCGCCGCGGGGCTTTCGAAAGACATGCGGCTCATCACCTCGGGCTTTTCGGCGGATGAAGACACCATCAAGGCCGTCGGTGCGCCGCTCTTGGGCACCTTCAATTCCTCCCAGTGGGCGCACGATCTCGACAACCCCGCCAACAAGAAATTCGTCGCCGACTTCGAGAAGGAATATGGCCGCCTGCCTTCGCTCTACGCCTCGCAAGGCTATGATGCGGCGATGCTGATCGACTCGGCGGTGCGCCTCGTCAAAGGCAATCTCGCCGACAAGGCGGCCGTGCGCCGCGCGCTCGAAAAGGCGGATTTCAAATCGGTGCGCGGCAAGTTCCGCTTCAACACCAACCACTATCCGATCCAGGATTACTACCTGCGCGTCGTGCGCCAGGACGAGAAGGGCCGCATCACAAATAAGCTGATCGGCACGATCTTCACCGATCACGCCGATGCCTATGTCGGCCAGTGCAAGATGCCGAAGTGACTTCGCGAAAGTCGGCGCCGGCGGGACGGCCCTGTGCCGCCCTCAGGCCCGCGCCGCCTGGCTGGCGAGGCTCATGAGCTCGGCGTCGAAACGCAAGGCGTGCTGGTGGATCCAGTCGCGCATGAAGTCCCGGCAAGCGCGGATGCAGGAGGCGACGTCGGCATGATGCCAGGTGGAGACGAGCTTGTTGTAACGCGCCGAAAACTCGACGTGGGCATGGCGATGCGCTTCGCAATGCTGTATCGCGGCGCGCGTGCGCGGCAGGCGGAGCATCAGCTCGTCCTCACGCTCGAAATGCTCGAGCATCAGCTGCAGCATCTTCGCCGTCGTCTCAGACAAACTCGCCTCGCAGGCCTCATGGACAACCGTGGGGCACTCCGTGCAACGGCATGACGAAGCCGGCCGCTGGCAGATGCGCGCCAAGCGATCGACTTCCTCTACGAGATCGCGGTGGTCTTCACAGATGGCCGCGAGCGGCAGATCGGAAAGATTGGTCATAGTGCCGCCTTCGCGATCAGATCGCAGGGCTCACGCCAATCGGCGCGCCCTTCGCATCTCTGAGAAGATGTGCTGGGCAAGCCAGAGGCGCACACCTCACACAAAAGGGCGACAGCCTCGGCGCTTTGCTGACCGGTATCGCGCAGACCGATCGAGAGCCGGTCGGCAATTTCGCGCGCGCGAACGAGTTTTTCGCGTTGAGCAGCCGTCAGTGGCGCATCGCTGGCGAATCGCTGCGCCACCCAGGCGATCTCTCCCATGTGCTTGCGCAACCAATGCGGCATGTTTCCGTCTCCTCGTAGCCCGACAAACAGCTTATCTGCGGGCGTGTTCACACCTGCGCGTATGATGGCGCGCGCCGCATGACGCGTCAATTCCACGAAGGATATATGCCTTTGTTTATAAAAGGAAGTTTTCCGGCCGATCAGAGCCCGAGCAGTTCGCGGGCATGCTGCCGCGTCGTCTCGGTGATCGACACGCCGCCCAGCATGCGGGCGATTTCCTCGATGCGCGCGGCGGCATTAAGCAGCGTGACGCGGCTTCTCGTCTCGCCGGCGACGGTTTCCTTGGCGATCGACCATTGCCAGTCGGCGCGCGCGGCGACCTGGGGCAGATGCGTGACGCAGAGCACCTGGCGGTGAGCCCCAAGCTCTTTCAAGCGCTGGCCGACGATTTCGGCCACCCGGCCGCCGATACCGACATCCACCTCGTCGAAGATCAGCGTGCCGGCCGGATGCGCTTGACTCGCGATGACCTGCAAGGCCAGGCCAATGCGAGAAAGCTCCCCGCCCGAGGCGACCTTGGCCAGCGGCCGCAAAGGCTGGCCGGCATTGGCCGCAACGAGGAATTCGACGTTTTCGAGGCCGTAGGACGCACCCTCGGCCAAGGGGGTGAGGGCGACTTCGAAGCGGCCGCCGGCCATCGCGAGTTCCTGCATCGCGGCCGTGACGGCCTCACCGAGCGCTTGGGCGGCGCGCTGGCGTGCCGCCGACAAGCGCCCCGCCGCCTCGCGATAGGCCGCCTGCGCCTCGCGTTCTCGCTCGGCAAGCCGCGTCGGATCGGCAGCGAGCTCGAGCTCGGAGAGCCGAGCTTCGAGGCGGGCGAGCACTTCCGGCAGTTCCTCGGGCGGCACGCGATGCTTGCGCGCCAATTGCATCACGGCCTCGATGCGCGCATCGAGCTCGGCAAGACGCTCGGGATCGAGATCGAGCCGCTCGCGGTAGCGTCTCAACGCCAAGGCCGCCTCGTTCAGCTGAATCAAGGCGCTTTCGAAGAGTTGCACAGCATCGGCAAGCTGCGCATCGACGGCAGTGAGCTCGGCGAGCCGGCCGCTTGCCTGTTGCAGCGCCGCCAAGGCCGGAGCCTCGCCTTCGTCGAGCACGGCAAGCGCCGCCTCGGTGGCCTCCAGGAGGCTCGCGGCATGGGCAAGCCGCTTTTGCTCGGCTTCGGTCTCGCGCCAGCTTTGCACGTCGAAGGAGAGCGCCGTAAGTTCCTTGACCTGCCAATCGAGAATCTCTTTTTCGCGCTGGGCGGCCTCGACGTCTTGCTGGGCGGCCGTGAGCGCCTCGCGCGCCTTCTTCCACGCGGAATAGCGGCTCGCCACCTCGCGGGCCAACTGGCTGGCGCCGGCATGGGCGTCGAGGAGCTGCCGCTGGGCTTCCACGCGCAAGAGCGAATGGTGGGCATGCTGGCCGTGAATGTCGCAGAGGAGCTCCGCCACTTCGCGCAATTGGCCGAGGGTGGCCGCCGTGCCATTGATCCAGGCGCGCGATTTGCCGGCCGCATCGACGACGCGGCGCAGCATGCACGTGTCGGTCTCGAAGTCGTGGGCGGCAAGCCAAGCGAATAGTTCCGAATCGGCGGCCACGTCGAACTCGGCGGTGATGTCGGCTTTCTCGGCGCCCGAGCGCACGATGCTCGCATCGGCGCGCTCGCCCAAGGCGAGCGAGAGCGCATCGACGAGGATGGACTTGCCGGCGCCCGTCTCGCCGGTGAGCGCGCCGAAGCCGGCGGAAAACTCGAGTTCGAGCCGGTCGACGATGACGAAGTCGCGGATGCTCAAACGCAGCAGCATGTTCAGGGTCGGTGCGGGGTGGCGCTCCAGTGCAGCTTCTCGCGCAGCATCGCGAAATAGCTGTAGCCGGGCGGATGCAATAGCGTAACGGCATGCGCCGAACGCGTCACGGTGACGACGTCGCCGCACTTCAAGTCGAAGGTGCTCTGGCCGTCGCAATGGATGCGCGCTTCGTGTGCGCCGACGGGGATGATCTCGATCGTGCAATCGTCGCGGATCGTGATCGGCCGATGCGTGAGCCCATGCGGGCAGAGCGGCACCAAGGCGATGCCCGGCACGGCCGGATGCAGGATCGGCCCGTTGGCGGAAAGCGCATAGGCCGTCGAGCCGGTGGGGGTGGCGACGATCATGCCGTCGGCGCGCAGCACGTAGAGAAACTCGCCATCGACGCGCGTCTCGATCTCGATCATGCGGCCGAGATCGCCTTTGTTGACGACGACGTCGTTCAAGGCGCGCGTCGCAAACACCTCGCGCCCGCCGCGCAGCACGCGCGCATCGAGCATCAGGCGCCGGTCGGCCGTGAATTCGCCGTCCAAGAGCCGGTCGATGGCGGAAAACATCTCGGCGCGCGCGATGTCGGTCATGAAGCCGAGCCGCCCCTGATTGATGCCGACGAGCGGCACGCCGTGGGCGGCGAGCCGCCGGCCGGCATTAAGCAGCGTGCCATCGCCGCCCAAGACGATCGCCACATCGGCATTGGCGGCGATCGACTCGAGGCTTGCCGCCGCGGCGACCATGCCGAGATCGGCGGCGATGCCCTCCTCGATGAGCACGGCCAGGCCCCGCCCTTGCAGGTAGTCGAGCAAGGAGACGAGCGCCTCGACGACCTCGGCGCTGCCCGTCTTGCCAAACAGCGCGACGCGCCGGATCGGCTTCACGCCGCCTCCTGCTCGACGAGCCGCAACAGGCTCTCGAAGGCCGGCGGCAGCAGGCAGTTTTGCAGCGTGCGCTGCGTGAAGAGGAAACGGCCATCGCAGACGAAGCCGAGCTCTTCCCAATCGACGCGGTCGTTGAGCATGTGTGTCGCGCGCTCGAGGTTCATCGGCGCCTTCGGGAACAGGGCAAGGATCGCGCCATCGTAGTTCGGGCAGGGATGGAGGAAGAAAGGCCGCTTGCGGCGCGTCTTGCAATTCACATAGATGCGCGGCGCATCGGAGATGTGGTGGAGCCGGCCCCAGTGCCACCAGTTCGATTCGTCGAACGGCCGCACGCGCCGCGCGAGCAGCCGTTCCTTGTGCGCTTCGAGATGGGGATGAAGCGTCTGGAAGATCATGCGGCGCGTCGAGCCATCGTCGATGGTCTTCGAGCAGACGAATGCGGCATTGCCCTCGGGATGGGTGAAGATCTCGTCGGCGCCTGAGACTGCGCCGACCTTGACGTCGAAGAGTCTAGCGAGCGGCACGCGGTATTCGCCTCTCAGGAACATGAGCTGGCCGTCGATGAGCGCGAAGTGGCGCCCATCGAAGAGGCGGCGCTCGTAGCGGCCGCGCTCGAAGCGGAAGATCGCGCAATTGGGCGTATGGCCGGCGAAGATGCGCGCGTCACCGAGCTCGATGAAATCGGTAATGTCGCCCTCCTCGTAGAGGAAGGCGTTGAGCTTTCTCGCTGCGGTGAGCTTCGTAAATTCGCGCGGCACGATGAAGATGAGCTCGCCGCCGGGTTTCAGATGGCGCACCGCCTTCTCGATGAAATAGAGGTAGAGGTTGCTGCGGCCATCGAAGAGGCGGCTTGCCAGACGCGCCCGCATGGCGGCAGGAATGTCCTGCTGGCGCACATAGGGCGGATTGCCGATGATGGTGTCGAACTTTTCGGCAAGCGGCAGGGCGAAGAAATCCATCACCCGCGCGCCGGGCGGAGCGATGGCCGGGTCGATCTCGATCGCCTCGCAACCCGGGATGCGCCGGCTGAAGGCGCCATCGCCGGCGGCAGGATCGAGGCAGCGGCCATGCCGGCGGCGAAGCGCGAGCATGCGTTCTACGACCGAGTCGGGGGTGAATACCTGACCGAGGGTCTCGACGTTGCGGTAACGGGTCATGCTTGAAGTCGGCGCTGACAGGACGGCAAAACTGGGCGGGGATTGTAATCCAGCAGTTCGCTACAATTTCTCCACCATGCTCGACGCACGCGCCCAGACTCTGCTCAAGACGCTCATCGAACGCTACATTGCCGAGGGGCAACCGATCGGCTCACGCACGCTTTCGAAATACTCTGGCCTTGAGCTTTCGCCGGCGACGATCCGCAACGTGATGGCCGACCTCGAGGAGATGGGCTTCATCGCGAGCCCCCACACCTCGGCCGGCCGCGTGCCGACGCCGCGCGGTTACCGGCTGTTCGTCGATACGCTGCTCACCGTCCAGCCGCTCGAGCCGAGCCGTATTTCCGAGCTCAAAGACGCGCTGCAACCCGACGTGCCGCAGCGCGTGCTCTCCCAGGCCACGCAGCTCCTCTCGGAGCTCACCCATTTCGCCGGCATCGTCGTCGCGCCGCGCCGCCAGGCGCCCAAGATCCGCCAGATCGAATTTTTGGCCCTCGCCGAGACGCGCATCCTGCTCATCATCGTCACCACCGAAGGCGAGGTGCAAAACCGGCTGCTCCTCACCCAGCGCCCGTATAAACAAAGCGAGCTCACCGAGGCCGCCAACTATTTGACGCAGCACTGCGCCGGGCTCGACTTCATGCAGATCCGCGAACGGCTGCAGGCGGAGCTCAAACAATTGTCGAGCGACATGACGGAGCTCATGAGCGCGGCCGTTGCCGTCGGCGCCGCGGCAGCGAGCGAGGAGACCGCGCAATACGTCATTGCGGGCGAGAAGAACCTGCTCGACGTCGAGGAACTCTCGGCCAACATGGACCGCCTGCGCCAGCTCTTCGAACTTTTCGAGCAGAAGACCGGCCTCATCCAGCTCCTCGAGCTCTCCACGCGCGCCGAGGGCGTGCAGGTCTTCATCGGCGGCGAATCGGGCATTGCCCCGCTCGACGAATGCAGCGTCGTGGCCGCGCCTTATGAAGTCGATGGCCAGGTCGTCGGCACGATCGGCGTCATCGGCCCGACGCGCATGGCCTACGAGCGCGTCATCCCGATCGTCGACATCACGGCCAAGCTCCTCTCTTCCGCGCTGAGTCCGCATTGAAAGTTGCCCTGCTTCTGACCAACCTCGGCTCGCCGGATGCGCCGGACGTGCCCGCCGTGCGGCGCTATCTCGCCGAATTCCTGAGCGATCGCCGTGTCGTCGATCTGCCGCGGCTTCTCTGGCTACCGATCCTCTACGGCATCATCCTCAACACGCGGCCCGCGAAATCGGCGGCGAAATATGCGCAGATCTGGACGCCGGAAGGCGCGCCGCTCAAAGTGCATACCGAGCGCCAGGCCAAGCTCGTCAAGGGCCTGCTCGGTGAATGGGGCAGAAAAGAGCTCCTCGTCGACTGGGCGATGCGCTACGGTCAGCCCTCGATCCCCTCCGTCCTCGACCGGCTGGCGGCGGCCGGCGCCACGCACATCCTCGTCCTGCCGCTCTATCCCCAGTATGCGGGCAGCACCACCGGCAGCACAGAAGATGCTGTCGAAGCCTGGCGCGCACGGCAAAGCCCCCCGCCCGAAATCGCGCTATTGCCCGACTACCACGAGGACGCCGGCTACATTGCGGCGCTCGCCGCCAGTGTGCGCGAGCACTGGCAGGCCCACGGCCGCGGCGAAAGGCTCCTCATGAGCTTTCACGGTATTCCGCAGAAAGCCGTCGATGAAGGCGACCCCTATGCGCGGCAATGCGAAACCACCGCCCGCCTGCTCGCCGCAACGCTCGGCCTGCCGGCCGAGGGCTGGCTGCTCACTTTCCAATCGCGTTTCGGCCGCGCCCAGTGGCTCGAACCCTACACCCTGCCGACGCTGGAGCAGCTCGCACGGCAGGGCGTGCGCCGCGTGGATGTCCTCTGCCCGGGCTTTGCCGCCGACTGCCTCGAGACCCTCGAAGAAATCGCCTTGGAAGGCAGGCAAGCCTTCCTCGCCGCCGGCGGGCGGGAATTCCATTACATTCCTTGCTTGAACGAGCGGCCTGACTGGATTGCGGCGCTCGCGCAACTCGCGCTGAAACATCTTCCGGCTTGAAATCCAGCCTCCGGCACGCATATCAGCAAACACTGATATACGGAGCCTGCCATGTCCGAAAGTCTCATCGTCGTCTGCCCTCACTGCCATGTACCGAACCGTGTGCCGGCCGAAAAGCTCTCCGCCGGCGGCACCTGCGGCAAATGCAAAGCGCCGCTCTTTTCGGGCCACCCCATTGAGCTCGACGCCGCGAGCTTCGAGAAGCACCTCGTGCGTTCCGATCTGCCGCTGCTCGTCGACTTCTGGGCGCCCTGGTGCGGCCCCTGCCGCATGATGGCGCCCGCCTTCGCGCAGGCGGCGCATCAGCTCGAACCTCGCGTGCGCCTTGCGAAGCTCAACACCGAGGAACATCCCGCCATCGCCGCCCGCTATGGCATCCGCAGCATTCCGACGCTGATCCTGTTCAAAAATGGCCGTGAACTCGCCCGGCAATCGGGGGCGATGGATGCCGGCAACATCATCCGTTGGGTGAGTTCTGCCCTCTTAAGCCGCTGAATCGCTTAAGAGTCGTCAAGCGGCGCTCAAGTCCTGAAAAAACAGGACGTTGACTCACTCCAAACACACGAACGGAGTGAGCCATGAAGATCGCCGCCTCTCAGCTCGCCTTGCACGCCAGCCACACCGCCTACCAGCGCCAGGAGCGTGAGGAAAGCTTGCGCGTCTGGCGGGGCGAGCGCCCTGCCTTCGAAGCCCCGCGCTCGGACGTAACCCGCATCTCCGACGCCGCCCGCCGGGCGCTCGCCGCCGCACGAGATGCCGTCCCGCCAGCGCCGACTTTGCATAGCCCGTCTGCGACTGCCGGGCAGGCTCAGACCGCCCAGGCTCAAGCGATCGAGGAAGCGCAAACGGCCGCCGAGCGCGATCCTTTCCTCGTGCTGGTGCGCCAGATAATCGAATTCCTCACCGGCGAAAAGGTCAGGGTGTTCGACCTGGAGGAGTTCTCGGCAGCGCTGCACCGCGTCGAGCAAGAGGCAAGCGCGGCAAGCGAAAAGCTTCAGGCAGCCAACACCGGCCGCGCCGGCTGGGGCGTCGAATACGAGGCCCGCACGGTGCGCGAGGAATTCGAACAGACGCGCTTTTCGGCCACCGGCACGATCCGCACTGCCGACGGCCAAGAGATTTCCTTCACGCTCGAGCTCGAAATGACGCGCGCCTATCGCGAGGAGCACCGCGTGAGCCTTTCCGCCGGCGATGGGCGGCGCAAGGATCCGCTCGTCGTCAATTTCGCCGGCAGTGCGGTGGAACTCGCGCGCGAGGCAGGACGCCGCTTCCGTTTCGACCTCGATGGCGATGGGCGTGCCGAGTCGCTGCCGCTCTTCGCCTCAGGAAGCGGCTATCTCGCGCTCGATTGGAACGGCAATGGCCGCATCGATTCGGGTCAGGAGCTCTTCGGGCCACGTACGGGCCAAGGCTTTGCGGAACTAGCCCGCCTCGATCGCGACGGCAATGGCTGGATCGATGCAGCCGACCCGGACTTCGAGCGGCTCTTCGTCTGGACGCCGGCCAGCGAGGGGGCCGGTGCGTTGCGCACGCTCGCGGAATTGGGCATCGGCGCCTTGAGCCTCGCCCATGTCGCCACGCCCTTCGCACTG
Source organism: Rhodocyclaceae bacterium (assembly GCA_026415155.1). Classification (GTDB taxonomy): domain Bacteria; phylum Pseudomonadota; class Gammaproteobacteria; order Burkholderiales; family Rhodocyclaceae; genus Sulfuricystis. Next base: position 125,283 of record JAOAHQ010000067.1, on the reverse strand, counting down.
CGCGGCGAAGCGAACCGCGACCTCGGCCAGGTGCGTAGGAGCGGCCTTTATCTCGGCGAAAATGGCCGCGTCGGCAGTGTGCAGGAGATCGATCTGACGATCTAGCGCTATTTTTCGACGCATTCACGGCCTTTGGCGGGCGCGCTTGCCCCTCGGCTTTCGGTTAAACTGCCATAAATTCGAGGAGGAGCGGTCTCATGCGCTTTGCCGACATGAAAATCTGGGTGCGACTGACTGCGGCGATCTGGCTCATGCTCATCGTCGCCTGGACCGGGATGATCTTCTGGGAAAGCAAGGTCAATCGCGATACCGCCATCGAGCAGGCCAAGCAGTTTTCCGCCTCGATGCATGAAGCGACGATGGCAGGACTCACCGGCATGATGATCACCGGCACCGTCGGCCAGCGCGAGGTCTTTCTGGACCAGATCAAGCAACTGTCAATCATCCGCGATCTCAAGGTGCTGCGCGGCGAGGCAGTCATCAAGACCTTCGGTCCTGGCACGGCGAAAGAAGGCGAAGCCGACGCCATCGAGCAGCAGGTACTCGCTTCCGGCAAGGAATTCGCTGCCGTGCAAAGCGATGCGCAGGGCGAATTCCTGCGCGTCGTGCGGCCGGCGCTCGCTAGCAAGAACTATCTCGGCAAGGATTGCCTGATGTGCCACCAGGTGCCCGAAGGCTCGGTGCTGGGCGTCGTCAGCATGAAGGTCTCGCTCGACAACGTCAATGCCGCCGTCTCGGCCCAGCGCGTCAAATCCTTTGCCATCGCGGTCGGCATCAGCCTGCCGCTGTTGGCCTTCATCTACCTCTTCGTCACCAAGGTCGTCACTCAGCCGCTCGAGGAAATGGTGACGGGATTGCGTTCGATCGCCTCCGGCGAAGGCGATCTGACGCGCCGCTTGCAAGTCAAGAGCAACGACGAGATCGGCCAGGCAGCCCGAGTCTTCAACGACATGATGGCCAACTTCGCAAGCCTCGTGCGCCAGGTCGGCGAATCGGCAAGCCACGTCTCGGGCGCGGCCCACGAGCTCGTCAGCGGGGCAAGACAAGTCGCGCAGAGCTCGCACCAGCAATATGAAAAATCCAAGGTAGTGACGGGCGCGGTCGAGCGCATGGTCAATAGCATCGTCGAAGTGGCCGAAAGCACCGAGCGCGTGCATGCCCAATCGCAGGAGAGCCTCGCCCGCTCGCGCGAAGGCAAAGAGACCCTCGAGCGCCTGATCACCGAGATTGGCCGCGTCAAGCAAGCCGTCAATGAAATGGCCGGCGCGGTCAATGAGTTTGTCAGCAGCACGGTATCGATCACCAACATGACGCGCGAGGTCAAGGACATCGCCGATCAGACGAATCTCCTGGCCTTGAACGCCGCCATCGAAGCCGCGCGCGCCGGCGAGCAGGGCCGCGGCTTCGCCGTCGTCGCGGACGAGGTAAGAAAGCTTGCCGAAAAATCCGCCGCCTCCGCGAACGAGATCGACAGCATCACGCGCACCTTGAACAGCAAGTCCGACCTCGTGCGCGCCTCGATCGAGGGGGGCCTGGCCGACATCGCCTCGAGCGAGAAATCGCTCGAAGCCGTCGCCAATGCGATCCACGAATCGAACCAATCGGTCGAACAAGTCGGCCTGGGGCTCGATACGATCGCCGCCGCCACCGAAGAGCAGCGGCGCGTCAGCACCGAGGCCTTCACCAACATCGAAGCGATCGCCGCAATGGCGCGCGATAACAGCGAAGCCGTCGAGCAGACCGCCCAGTCGGCACAACGCCTCGAAACCCTCGCCGAAAAGCTGCAGAGCACGGTGGGCCGCTTCCGCACCTGAAAAATTTCCGCCGACCTCTTGAAAAAGGCGGCAGCGGCCCCACTCACTGCATGGATTAACGCACGAGGAAGGCCATCCATGCAGGAGAATCAAGAAAATCTCGAAAACCCAAGCCCAGCGCCCGAGCTGGAAGCCAAACACGACGCGGCTCAAGCGCCCGCCGCCGAGCCCGCGCCTGCGGCGCCGACCGACACCCTGCCTAGCCTCGAAGAACAATTGCGAGCCGCGGAACTCAAGGCCGCCGAGCATCACGACGCCTGGCTGCGCGCCAAGGCCGAGACCGAGAACGTACGCCGCCGCGCCCAGGAAGACATCGCCAAGGCGCAGAAGTTCGCCGCCGAAAAATTCGCGAGCGAACTCCTAGCCGTCAAGGACAGCCTCGAAGCCGCACTCGCCAACGAGACGCAAACCGTCGAGGCGCTCAAGACAGGGGTGGAGCTTACGCTCAAGCAGCTCGCCGCTGCCTTCGAAAAAGCGGCGATCAAGGAAATCAACCCCCTGGGCGAGAAGTTCGATCCGCACTTCCATCAGGCCATCGCGATGGTGGAAGCCGAACAGGAGGCGAACACCGTCGTCAGCGTGCTGCAAAAGGGCTATGTGCTCTACGAGCGCGTGCTGCGGCCGGCGCTCGTCACCGTCGCCAAGCCCAAAGCTTGAACCCAGATTATCCATTAGATCGGGCAGACGACCCATGAAGAGATTCAACGATACTCGCATTGCCCTACGCGGCGGCGCTCGGGCTGCGGGCGGCATCTTCGCGCCCGTGCTCCTCGTCCAGAGGCAACGCTATGGACTCGTCGCACGTGCGCGCATCTCCTCACCCTCGCCAGCGAGCGCCGCTCGCGTTCCAATGGACAATCTGGGTTGAAGCTGGGGTCGATAACCCCATATTCGGCACAGGTTAGTTTTTTCAACGAATTCAGCACACAAAGGACAATACAAATGGGCAAGATCATTGGTATCGACCTCGGCACCACGAACTCCTGCGTCGCCATCATGGAAGGCGGCAAGCCCAAGGTCATCGAAAACTCCGAAGGCGCGCGCACCACGCCCTCGATCGTCGCCTATACCGACGACGGCGAAATCCTCGTCGGGGCGCCCGCGAAGCGCCAGGCCGTCACCAACGCGAAGAACACCCTCTTCGCGGTGAAGCGCCTGATCGGCCGCCGCTTCGAGGAAAAGGAAGTGCAAAAGGACATCGACCTGATGCCCTACAAGATCGTGCGGGCCGACAACGGCGATGCCTGGGTCGAAGTGCGCGGCAAGAAGATGGCGCCGCCACAGGTCTCGGCCGAGGTGCTCAAGAAGATGAAGAAGACCGCCGAAGACTATCTCGGCGAAGAGGTCAAGGAAGCCGTCATCACCGTGCCGGCCTACTTCAACGATTCCCAGCGCCAGGCCACCAAGGACGCCGGCCGCATCGCCGGCCTCGAGGTCAAGCGCATCATCAACGAGCCGACCGCCGCCGCGCTCGCCTTCGGCATGGACAAGAAGGAAGGCGACCGCAAGATCGCCGTCTATGACCTGGGCGGCGGCACCTTCGACATCTCGATCATCGAGATCGCCGAGATCGAAGGCGAGCACCAGTTCGAAGTGCTCTCGACGAATGGCGACACCTTCCTGGGCGGCGAAGACTTCGACCAGCGCCTGATCGATTACATCGTCACCGAATTCAAGAAGGAGCAAGGCGTCGATTTGAAGAACGACGTGCTCGCGCTGCAGCGCCTGAAGGAAGCGGCCGAGAAGGCGAAGATCGAGCTCTCCTCCTCGATGCAGACCGAGATCAACCTGCCCTACATCACGGCGGATGCCTCGGGCCCGAAGCATCTGGCGATGAAGATCACGCGCGCCAAGTTCGAAGCACTCGTCGAGGACTTGATCGAGCGCACCATTGAGCCTTGCCGCATCGCGCTCAAGGACGCGGGCCTCAAGGTCTCCGACATCGACGACGTCATCCTCGTCGGCGGTATGACGCGCATGCCCAAGGTGCAGGAAAAGGTCAAGGAATTTTTCGGCAAGGAGCCGAGGAAGGACGTCAACCCCGATGAAGCCGTCGCCATCGGCGCGGCGATCCAGGGCGGCGTGTTGCAAGGCGAAGTGAAGGACGTCCTGCTGCTCGACGTCACGCCGCTGTCGCTGGGCATCGAAACCCTGGGCGGTGTGATGACCAAGCTCATCCCGAAAAACACGACGATCCCGACCAAGACGAGCCAGATCTTCTCGACCGCCGAGGACAACCAGTCGGCCGTGACGATCCACGTGCTGCAAGGCGAGCGCGAGATGGCCGCTGGCAACAAGAGCCTCGGCCAGTTCAACCTCACCGACATCCCGCCGGCGCCGCGCGGTGTGCCGCAGATCGAGGTCACCTTCGACATCGACGCCAACGGCATCCTGCACGTCTCGGCCCGCGACAAGGGTACCGGCAAGGAAGCCAAGATCACCATCAAGGCGAACTCTGGGCTTTCCGAGGAAGAAATCCAGCGCATGATCAAGGATGCCGAGGCGCATGCCGAGGAGGACAAGAAGGCGCACGAGCTCGTCGAGGCGCGCAACCACTGCGACGCGATGGTGCACTCGGTCAAGAAAGCGCTCAAGGATCACGGCGACAAGATCGGCAGCGACGAAAAGGCCAAGATCGAGGCCGCGATCAAGGAGGCCGAAGAAGCCATGAAGGGCAACGACAAGGCCGCCATCGAATCGAAGACGCAGGCGCTCGCGATGGCCTCGCAAAAGCTCGGCGAAATGATCTACGCGCAGCAGTCGGCCGGTGGCAGCACCGCCTCGGGCGGCGAAGCCAAGCAGGAGAAGAAAGACGACAGCGACGTCGTGGATGCCGAATTCACCGAGGTGAAGGACAAGAAGGCTTGAACCGGCCGCGGGCGCGGCGTTTCGAGTGGCCGAGTTGAAGCGGGCGGCGCCCCCGCCCCTTGACTCGGCCGTCTCGCTTGAAGAGAGCGAAGGCTGACATGGCAAAACGCGACTATTATGAAGTCCTCGGCGTCAACCGCGACGCCTCTGACGACGAGATCAAGAAGGCCTACCGCCGGCTGGCGATGAAATACCATCCGGACCGCAATCCGGACAACCCCAAGGCCGAGGAACTCTTCAAGGAAGCCAAGGAAGCCTACGAAGTCCTCTCCGACGCGAAAAAGCGCCAGGCCTATGACCAGTTCGGCCATGCCGGCGTCGATCCCGCCGCGGGCGCGGGTTTTGGCGGCGCCGGCATGGGCGGCTTCGCTGATGCCTTCGCCGACATCTTCGGCGACATCTTCGGCGGCGGCCGCGGCCGCGCCAACGTCTATCGCGGCGCGGACTTACGCTACAACCTCGAAATCACGCTCGAAGAAGCTGCGCGCGGCACCGAGACGCGCATCCGCATCCCGACCATGGCCGAGTGCGAATCATGCGGTGGCACTGGCGCCCGCAAGGGCACGCAGCCCAAGACCTGCCCGACCTGCGGCGGGCATGGCCAGGTGCGCATGCAGCAGGGCTTCTTCTCGATCCAGCAGACCTGCCCGAAGTGCCACGGCACGGGCCGCTACATCCCCGATCCCTGCCCGATCTGCCACGGTGGCGGCCGCATCAAGCAGCACAAGACGCTCTCGGTCAAGATTCCCGCCGGCATCGACGAGGGCGATCGCATCCGGCTGTCGGGCGAAGGCGAACCCGGCGTCAATGGCGGGCCGCCGGGCGATCTCTACGTGCAGATTCATCTGAAGCCCCATCCCGTCTTCCAGCGCGACCACGATGATCTCCACTGCGAGATGCCGATTTCCTTCGCCACCGCGGCTTTGGGCGGCGAGATCGAGATCCCGACGCTCGATGGCGTGGCGCGCCTCAAGATTCCGCCCGAGACGCAGACCGGCCGCGTCTTCCGCCTGCGCGGCAAAGGCATCAAGGGCGTGCGCTCGATCAGCCAGGGCGATTTGCTCTGCCACGTCGTCGTCGAAACGCCCGTCAACCTCACCGAGCGTCAAAAGGAATTGCTGCGCGAGTTCGAAGCCATCAGCCAAGGCAATGCCGCGCGGCACCACCCGAAGGCGCAAGGCTGGCTCGACAAGGTCAGGGAATTTTTCGGCGGCTAACGAAAGGAGTGGCAAAGGAACACCCGTTCCATTCGAGAACGGAGGTGTTCAAGTTTATTGGGCGTTTCCTTAGCCGAAAATCGGCGCAGGCGGGATGGCGTGTTTGGTGCTTTACTTCCCCTGGCCGATCCGGCGCGAGAGCAGCATGACCGGCACCAATCCCACCGCGACGATGGCAAGCGCCGCCGTCGAGGCTTCGGCAAGCCGCTCGTCGGCGGCGAGCGTATAGGTTTGCGTGGCGAGCGTATCGAAATTGAACGGCCGCATCACGAGGGTGGCGGGCAGCTCCTTCATCACATCGACGAAGACGAGCAGGAAGGCGGTCAGCGCGCTGCCGGAGAGGAGCGGCAGATGCACGCGGCGCAAGCTCTCCCACGGCCCGCAGCCCAAGCTTTTCGCGGCCGCCTCCATGTTGGGCGTGATGCGGGTAAGCCCCGCCTCGATGGCGTTCTGCGCCACGGCGAGAAAGCGCACCAGATAGGCATAGACGAGCGCACCGATGCCGCCGGTGAGAATCAGCCCTGGGTTCTCGCCGAACCAATCGAGCCAGCGCGTGGCAAGCCAATGGTCGAGCCGTGTGACGGGAATCAGCACGCCGACCGCGATCACCGCGCCCGGCACCGCGTACCCCAGGCCGACGAGGCGCTGGATCGCGCGCATCGAGAGCGTCGGCCGCAGGCGCTTGGCATAGGCAAGGAGCAGGGCGAGAGCGACCGCGATGAGAGCGCTCACGGCCGCGGCGGTGAAGCTGTGCTTCGCCAGCACGACATAGCGCGGGCCGAATTCGGCATCGCCGACCTCGAGCGCGAGCTTGACGAGCCACCCCGCCGGCAGCAGAAAGCCGAAAGTGACTGGCAAGAGACAGGCGATAAAAGCGCCGGCCGCTTTCGCGCCCAAAAGCCGCCGGCGCTCGGCCTTGCGCCGCCCCGTCTCGGCAAAGCGCGCGCGGCCGCGGCTGGCGTGCTCGAGGAGGACGAGCACGAGCACGAAGAGGAGCAACAAGGCGGAGAGCTGCGCCGCGGCGGTGCGATCGCCAAGCGAAAACCAGGCGCGGTAGATGCCGGTCGTGAAGGTCGGCACGGCGAAATAGGCCACCGTGCCATAGTCGGCGAGCGTCTCCATGAGCGCGAGCGCCACCCCCGCGGCGATCGCCGGTCGCGCCATCGGCAAGGAGACGCGCCAGAAGGCGCTCCACGCAGACCGCCCCAGCGAGCGCGCCGCTTCGAAGGTGCTGGCGCCGCGTTCGAGAAAGGCCGTGCGCGCGATCAGATAGACATACGGATAGAGCGCGCAGACGAACAGGAGCGCCGCGCCCGGCAGGCTGCGAATCTCCGGAAACCAGTAATCGCCGCGCCGCCAGCCGAAGGTTTCGCGCAAGAACGTTTGTACCGGCCCGACAAACTGCAAAAGATCTGTATAGACGTAGGCCATCACATAGGCCGGCATCGCCAAGGGTAGCAAAAGCGCCCATTCGAAGATGCGCCGCCCCGGAAAATCGGTGATCGCGACGAGCCACGCGACCCCCACGCCCACCCCCGCGACGCCCACGCCGACGAGCGCGCAAAGGAGCAGCGAATTCGCCACGTACTCCGGCAAGACGGTGGCCGCCAGATGCGCCCAGGTCTCGCCGGTACCGGCGGCGAAGAGGTGGAGGCCGACCGAGAGCGCCGGCAGCGCGACGAGCAGGCCGACGAGGATGGAGCAAGAGGGCAGCAAGGCAGGGATGCGCATCGGCTCGACCGAGTATTTGAGAATTTTTCTCAATTATAATCAAGCCATGCCCTTGCTCACCCTCGAATCCGTGCGCCATGCCTATGGCGGCCATACGGTCGTCGACCGCCTCTCGCTCTCCTTGCAGGAAGGCGAGATCGGCTGCCTGTTGGGCGCCTCGGGCTGCGGCAAGACGACGGTGCTGCGGCTCATCGCCGGCTTCGAGCGGCCCACCGCCGGCCGCATCCTGCTGCGCGGCACCGTCGTCGCCGATCCCGCTGGCAACGTCCCGCCGGAAAAACGCCGGATCGGCATGGTGTTCCAGGACTACGCGCTGTTTCCCCATCTGACCGTCGCGGGCAACGTCGCGTTTGGCCTGCGCGAAAAGTCGGCGCTCGCCCGACGGCAGGTGGATGAGCTCCTCGAACTCGTGGGCCTCTCCGGCCTGGGCGGCAAATATCCGCACGAGCTCTCGGGCGGCCAGCAGCAGCGCGTCGCGCTCGCCCGGGCGCTCGCGCCGCGGCCGCATCTGTTGCTGCTCGATGAACCCTTCTCGAACCTCGACGTCGAGTTGCGCGAACGGCTCTCCCTCGAAGTGCGCGCGATCCTCAAGGAAACAGGCACGGCGGCGATCCTCGTCACGCACGATCAGCACGAGGCCTTCGCGGTGGCCGACCAAGTCGGCGTGATGCACGAGGGGCGCATCGAGCAATGGGATACGCCGTGGAATCTCTATCACCGGCCGGCGACGCGCCATGTCGCCGATTTCGTCGGCGAAGGGGCCTTCCTGCCGGGCCGCATCGCGCCGGATGGCCGCATCGAGACCGAAGTGGGGACGCTCAATGGCCTGCTGTCCACCGAATGCGATGGGGGAAGCTGCGCGCTCCTGCCGGCGGGCAGCACGGTCGAGGTGCTGCTGCGCCCGGACGACGTCGTCCATGACGATACATCGAGTCTCAAGGCCGAGATCGTCGCCAAGGCCTTTCGCGGCGCGGAATTCCTCTACACGCTGAAACTGGCTTCCGGCGCGCGCGTGCTCTCGCTCGTGCCCTCGCATCACGACCATGCGATCGGCGAGAGGATCGGCATCCGCCTCGATACCGAGCATGTCGTCGCGTTCCGCCATGATTCCCTGGCTCGACGCTGACAGTCCCTTCCCTCCCGTCACCGAGGCGCTCAAAGACCCCAACGGCCTATTGGCTGCCGGCGGCGATCTTTCCCCAGCCCGGCTCATCCAGGCCTACCGGCAAGGCATCTTCCCGTGGTATTCGACCGGCGAGCCGATCCTCTGGTGGAGCCCCGATCCGCGCATGGTGCTCTTTCCCGCCGAGCTCAAGATTTCCCGTTCGCTCGCCAAGACCTTGAGGAACGCCGACTACGAGGTGAAACTCGACACTGCCTTCGCCGAAGTGATCGCCGCCTGCGCCGCCACCCCACGCCCTCATCAAACGGGCACCTGGATCACGCCGCACATGCAAGCCGCCTACCGCCGGCTCCACGCGCTCGGCTTTGCCCACAGCGTCGAGACCTGGCGCGCTGGCAAATTGATCGGTGGGCTCTACGGCGTCGCCCTGGGACGCGCCTTCTTTGGCGAATCGATGTTCTCGCGCGCCTCGAACGCCTCAAAAATCGCCCTCGCCCACCTCTGTGCCTACCTCGAGGCGCGCGGATTCGGCATAATCGACTGCCAGATGGAAACCGCGCATCTCGCCTCGCTCGGCGCCCGCCCGATTCCTCGCGACGAATTCGTCGCGCGGCTCGCTCGTCTCGTCGCAACGGACGAGGCCCCAAGCCGCTGGCCAGCCGATGCCATCGACGGACATTTCCGGAGGCGGCCATGACGCACTTGCGCGATCTGCCGCCGTTTCCGCTCTTGCAGTTCTATGCGACAGCCCCCTATGGCTGCTCCTACCTCCCGGGCCGCATCGCGCGCTCGCAGGTGGCCACGCCGACGCATCTCATCGACACGGCCACCTATGGCGAGCTCGTCAAGATCGGTTTTCGCAGAAGCGGTGTCTTCACCTACCGGCCCTGGTGCGACGCTTGCCGAGAGTGTCTGCCCTTGCGCGTCATCGTCGCCGATTTCGCGCCCAACCGCAGCCAGCGGCGCGCACGGGCGCGGCATGCGGGCCTCACCGCCCTCGAGCGGCCGCTCCTCTACCGCGAGGAGCATTACGCGCTCTATCAGCGCTACCAGGCCGCGCGGCATGCCGGCGGCGGCATGGACAACGACAGTCGCGAGCAATACAGCCATTTCCTGCTGCAATCGCACGTCGATACGCGACTCATCGAATTCCGCGAGAATGAGACCTTGCGCATGGTCGCGATCATCGACCTGCTCGACGACGGCCTCTCCTCGGTCTATACGTTTTACGAGCCGGAGCTGCCCGGCGCGAGCCTCGGCACCTACGCCATCCTCTGGCAGATCGAACAGTGCCAGCGCCTGGGGCTGCCCTATCTCTACCTGGGCTATTGGATCGCGGCGAGCCGCAAGATGGCTTACAAGGCGCGCTTTCGGCCGCTCGAAGTGCTGCAAAACGGCGTCTGGAGGCCGCTGGAAGAGCAGCCGGCTTACTGATTCTGCTCGACGGCAGCGAGCTTATTGTTCGCCCAGGTGCGCAGATGGCCGAGCGGGCCGGTGAGATGGCTCCATTCCTCGCGCAGCCGGCCGCGCAGCTTCTCGCGGAAATCCCGCTCGCCGCGCGCGTAGGCTTCGATCTGCTCGCTGATCAGCTGCCGCGCGCGCTCCTCGGCCTGCTGCACGACGCGCCGCGCCAGATCGCGCGCCTCGTATTCGTCGGCAAGCTTATAAGGCAGCGGCAGATGGGCCAGCCGTGCCACTTCGCGCAGCGTATCGGCGCGCTGGATCAAATCCAGCTGCATCTCGCAGCGCGTCGCGAAACGGCGCAATTCGAGCCGGATCAGGGCGCGTTCGGTCGGATCGGCGGGGGGCATCGGAGGCTTGCGTCTATGGAAAGGGAAACGCTGAATACAGCTGCGCGGTCGGATGGCTACGTTGCTTGCGCGGTGCTCGCTCCTTTCTAATCTTACTTGATCTGTCTCGGTCGCTGCGCTCCGTGCGCCTTGCCCTCCGACCGCTCGCGACGATCTTTTCAGCATTTCCCTTGCGTGAATGCCGTCTTCCCGGCACCGACTTTCGGCCGCTTGACCGCCATCATGGAAATCTCGGCGGAAGGTCTGCATCCTGGGCGGACGGAGGAAACGAACATGAAGCTGCTCTACCGCATGTGCATGACACTGCTTTCGTGGCTCGCCTTGAGCCTCGCCGCCCACGCCGAGCCACCGACGCTCGGCATGAACGAGCTGCCCATCCACGATGCGGCCCGGCTCGGCACGCGCGAGGAGGTCGAGCGGCTGCTCAAGGAAAACCCTGCGCTGCGCGACGTGCCGACGGCGACGATGGGTTCCACCCCGCTGCATCTGGCCGCCTTGAATCTCGACCCGGGCCCCTTGAAGGCGCTGCTGGCCGCGGGGGCGAATCCCAATGCACGCGACAAGCACGGCGCGACCCCCTTGCACATGGCCGCCTACGCGACGCGCACCGAGCATGTGAAGCTGCTGCTCAAGGCCGGGGCCGACCCGCTCATCAAGACCAACGAGGGCCGCGACGTCGCCAGCCTCGCGCGCCGCGTGCGCGCCGACGAGGTCGCCGGCATCGTGTCGATCTGGCTGCTCAAGGGTTGCAAGCCCGGCATGGAATGCTTCTGAAGCGCCGCCGCTTTCTGGCCGCCGGCGCCGCGCTTGGTGCGGCCGCGCTGCTGCCCGCCGCGCGCGCGGCGGCACGCCCCCGCGTCGTCATCGTCGGCGGCGGTTGGGCCGGCCTGGCCGCCGCGCGCCACCTGGGCGAACTGGCGCCCGAGGCGGGAATCACCCTCCTGGAGCGCAATGCGCGCTTCTGGTCATGCCCGCTGTCGAACAAATGGCTCGTCGATCAGCTCGACGGCGGTCTGCTGCAGCACGATTACGTCGCGGCCGCGCGACGCTGGGATTATCGCTTCGTGCAGACCGAAGTGCGCGGCATCGACCGCGGCGCGCGCCGCGTCGCCACGACGGCCGGCAACTTCGACTACGACTGGCTGGTGCTCGCCGTGGGCATCCGCCACGACTGGTCGGCGTGGTTCGGCGACGACACGGAATCGGCCGCGCTCGCGCAAACCCGCTATCCCGCGGCCTGGACACCGGGCCCCGAATTCGCCGCGCTGCGCGAAAAGCTGCGGGGCTTCAAGGGCGGCGACCTGCTGCTGACCATCCCGCCCGCCCCCTTCCGCTGCCCGCCGGCGCCCTACGAACGCGCCGCATTGCTTGCCGGCTGGTTCGCGGAGCGCGGCATCCCGGCCCGCATCGCGATCCTCGACGCCAACCCGCCCTTCCAGGAATTCCAGCGCCTCTTCCGCGAATTCGGCGACCGCGTCGCCTACCGCTCGCAGACGCCCGTCGTCGCCATCGACCTACGCGCGCGCGTCGCGAAGACGGAGTTCGAGGAGTTCGGCTTCGACGACGCGATCCTCATGCCGCCGCAGCAGGCCGGCGACCTCGCCTGGCAGGCAGGACTGATCGGCCGCGACGCCAAAGGCCGGCCCACCGGCTGGGCAGCCGCCGATCCGCTCACCTTCGCCTCGCACGACGACGAACGCGTCTTCGTGATCGGCGACGCGCTCGGCCATGTCTCCGACCTGTTCGGCCACTACCCGAAGAGCGCCCACATGGCCGTGCGTCAGGGTCGTCTCGCCGCGCTGCAGATCGCCGCGCGCCTGCGCGGCGCGGAGCTTCCCGCCGGATTTCCCGACAGCCTGTGCCACATCGCGACGCGCTACGCGCCGCCCGAGGCGATCCGCCTCGCGGCGAGCTATCGCCTGCGCGGCGACGGCGCGCTCGTGCAGACGACCAAGACGGAGCGCGATCCGCAGCCGCGCGGCGAGGATGTCGCCTGGCTGCGCGGACTACTCCGCGAAGTGCTCGACGTTCAGTGACGCGCCCAGATGCGCGTGCTGCCGTCCGGCAGCACGAGGAGGGTGTCGAACATCTCGCGGCGCACGCGATTGGCCGCGCCCTCGGCCTCGAGCATCGTGCAGCCGGTCTCACAGCCGGTGCCCTGCAAGATATCGAGCCCTGGCGCACCGCGCGGCGCACCGGGCACGACGAGCCCCCGCGCCCGCGGCTTTTCCTGCAGCAGCTGTTTGATGTCCTCAGCCGGTACGTGGCCGGCAACGAAATAGCCGCCCACCACTGCGACGTGGCGAACCTCGAGCGCCGCCGGCACGCGCTGGCGTTGCCTGACCTTGGCCAGGTCTTCGCTGGTGACGACGCTCACCGCGAAGCCCTGCTGACGCAGATGCTCGGCCCATTCGAGGCAGGCTAGACACACAGGCGGGGCAAACACTGTCACCGGCGGCCAGGTCTCGGCCCGGGCCAAGGCGGCCATGAGAAAAAAGATGGCAAGAGCCAAGCGCATCGCTGCCTCCTCGTTGGGATGAGAGCAAAGGATAACGCGACCTTCGGTGGGGCCGGTAGAATCTCCCCGCCATGCTCCCCTATTGCCTCCTCAAGCCCTTTGTCTTCGCCCTCGATCCCGAAACCGCGCACGAGATGGCCATTGCGGCCTTGCGCATCCGCGGCGCGCTGATCGGCCCGGGCAAGCCGCTGCCGGCGACGCCCGTCGAAGTGATGGGGCTTTCATTCCCCAACCGGATTGGTCTCGCCGCCGGCCTCGACAAGAACGGCGAGGCGATCGACGGGTTCGCCACTTGGGGCTTTGGCTTCCTTGAAATCGGCACCGTCACGCCGCGCCCGCAGCCGGGCAATCCGAAACCGCGCCTGTTTCGCCTCCCTGAGGCCGAGGGCATCATCAACCGCATGGGCTTTAACAATCACGGCATCGATGCGCTGCTGGCGAATGTCAAGGCAGCGCGCTACCGCGGCATCCTCGGCATCAACATCGGCAAGAATGCCGATACGCCGATCGAGCGCGCCGCCGACGACTATCTGATCGGCCTCACGAAAGCCTACCCGCACGCGAGCTACGTGACGGTCAATATCTCCTCGCCGAATACGAAGAACTTGCGCGCCTTGCAAGGCGAAGCGGAACTCGATGCCCTACTGGGCGCACTGAAGGCGAAACAGGCCGAACTCGCCCAGCAGCACGGCAAATACGTTCCCCTCGTGCTCAAGATCGCCCCCGATCTCGACGATGCGCAAATCGCCACCATCGCCGACGCGCTCAGACGCCACCGCATCGACGCCGTGATCGCCACCAACACCACCCTCGATCGCAGCGCAGTCGCCGGCCTGCCGCACGCCGAAGAGGCTGGGGGGCTTTCGGGCGCACCGCTTTTCGAGCGCTCGACCGAGGTGCTGAAGAAACTCTCCCGCGCGCTCGCCGGCGAAGTGCCGATCATCGCCGCCGGCGGCGTCGTCGACGGTGAAAAGGCCAAGGCCAAGCTCGAAGCAGGCGCCAGCCTCGTGCAGCTTTACTCCGGCCTCGTCTTCCGCGGCCCCGGCCTCGTCGCCGAGTGCGTCGCCGCGACGCGCGCTGCATGATCCGAACCCACCGGGGAGGGAAGCGGCAGGGGGCGGCGATTTGTGAGCGGGCGTCGGCAGCCGTTGGCGCAGGGCGCGGGAAAGGCGCCCACTAGTCCGAGCGCCCGCGAGTTGTGGGCGCCCCGCGCCCGAGCCTCACGGATGCCCCGCCCGCGAACCATGAGCCGGCCGCCTTGCCGCTTGTCCTTGACCATTCTGACGGTACGCATTTCCATGCCATCAAGCCCATGACGGCTCAGCACCCCGATCTTTCCGGCCACACGCCGGTCATGCAGCAATGGTTCCGCCACAAGGCCGCGGTGGGCGCCGAGACGCTGCTCTTCTTCCGCATGGGCGACTTCTACGAGCTCTTCTACGAAGATGCCGAAAAGGCGGCGCGCCTGCTCGACATCACGCTCACGCAGCGCGGCCAATCCGCCGGCCAGCCGATCCCGATGGCCGGCGTGCCCTATCACGCCAGCGAGCAGTATCTCGCGCGGCTTGTGAAGCTCGGCCAGGCCGTGGCGATCTGCGAGCAGATCGGCGATCCGGCGACGAGCAAAGGGCCGGTCGAGCGCCAGATCGTGCGCATCGTCACGCCGGGCACGCTGACCGACGCCGCCCTGCTCGATGAGGCGCGCGATAGCCTCCTGCTGGCGATCCATCCCGGCCAGGCGCGCCTGGGCCTCGCCTGGCTGAATCTCGCGAGCGGCGAGCTGCGCCTCATGGAAACGGCGATGTCGCAACTGCCGGCGCAGCTGACGCGTCTAGCGCCAGCTGAAATCCTGCTCGGCGAGGACGTCGAGCTCGCCTTTGATGCGCAAAAGTCGGTGCTGGTCAGACGGCCCGCCTGGCATTTCGATGCCGCGGCCGCGACGCAGGTCTTGACGGCGCAGTTCGGCACGCGCGATCTGGCCGCTTTTCTGCCCGAAGACGTCGATACGACGCTCTCGGTCGGCGCCGCCGGCGCGCTGTTGCGCTACGCCCAGGCGACGCAACTCGCTGCGCTCAAGCACATCACGGGCCTCGTCTTCGAGCGCGAATCGCAGTGGCTGAGACTCGATGCCGCGACGCGCCGCAACCTCGAAATCACCGAAACCTTGCGCGGCGAGGCTTCCCCGACCCTCTTTTCGCTCTTCGATACCTGTGTGACCGCCGCCGGCACGCGCTGGCTCAAGCACTGTCTCCACCATCCGCTCGCCGACCGGCGGCAAGCCGCCCAGCGTCACGCCGCGATCGCCGCCTTGCTCGAGGCCGGGCCGCTCGATGCGCTGATCGCTGCGCTGAAGGGCAGCGCCGATGTCGAACGCATCACGAGCCGCATCGCGCTCAAATCCGCCCGCCCGCGCGAACTCGCGGCCTTGCGCGACACGCTGGCGAAGCTGCCCGAGATCGCCGCTCTCATCGCACCCTTCCCCGGGCGGCTTGCCGAACTCGCCGAGGCGCTCGCCGTGCCGGTTGAAGCCTTGCGGCAGCTTGCCACGACGCTGGCCGACGAGCCGCCGGCGCTGATCGCCAATGGCGGCGCGATCCGGCCGGGCTTTTGCCCCGAGCTCGACGAGCTGCGCGCCATCCAGTCCAACTGCGGGCAATTCCTGCTCGAACTCGAGGCGCGCGAGCGGGAGCGCACGCAGATTCCCAGCCTCAAGGTCGAATACAACAAGGTGCATGGCTTCTACATCGAGGTCACGCACGCGCACGCCGACAAGGTGCCGGCCGATTACCGCCGGCGGCAGACGCTCAAGAACGCCGAGCGTTACATCACGCCGGAACTCAAGGCCTTCGAGGACAAGGCGCTCTCGGCGAGCGAGCGCGCCCTCGCGCTCGAAAAGCGCCTTTACGACGAATTGCTCGAAGCGCTCGCCGCGCCCATTCCCGCCCTGCAGCGCATCGCCCGCGCGCTCGCCGAACTCGATGGCCTGGCCGCCTTCGCCACGGCGGCGCGGCGCTATGGCTATTGCCAGCCCGAGTTCGTCGACTACCCTTGCCTCGAAATCCGCGCCGGCCGTCATCCGGTCGTCGAGCGTCAGGTCGAGGCCTTCATCGCCAACGACCTCGATTTGCATCCACAGCGCCGCATGCTCATCATCACTGGCCCCAACATGGGCGGCAAATCGACCTACATGCGGCAGGTCGCGCTGATCGCCCTGCTCGCCCATTGCGGCAGCTTCGTGCCGGCGGCGAGTTGCCGGCTGGGGCCGCTCGAGGCGATCCACACGCGCATCGGCGCCGCGGATGACCTCGCCTCGGGCCGCTCGACCTTCATGGTCGAGATGACCGAAGCGGCGGCGATCCTCCACCAGGCCAACGACAAATCGCTCGTCTTGATGGACGAGATCGGCCGCGGCACCTCGACCTTCGATGGCCTCGCGCTCGCCTTCGCGATCGCCCGGCATCTGCTCGAGAAGAACCGCGCCTTCACGCTCTTCGCCACCCACTATTTCGAGCTGACGCGGCTCGCGGAAGAGCAGCCGGCCTGCGCCAATGTGCATCTGGATGCCGTCGAGCATGGCGATTCGGTGGTCTTCCTCCATGCCGTCGAAGCAGGGCCGGCCTCGCAGTCCTATGGCCTGCAGGTCGCCCAGCTGGCCGGCATCCCGCCGGCGGTCTTGCGCGAAGCCCGGCGCCGTCTCGTCGAACTCGAAAACCGCGCCGCCGCGGAGGGCGTGCAGCCCGATCTCTTCACTCCTGCCGAGGCCGTCCCGCCAGCGCCGACTGTCGAGGCTATGGAAGCAGCCGAGCATCCGGCCTTGGCAGCGCTCGCCGCGCTCGATCCAGACGAGCTTTCTCCGCGCCAGGCGCTCGAGCAGCTCTACGCGCTCAAGCGTCTGCTCGATTAGCCGCGTGCCGTGCGCGATAGGCGGCGAGCTGCGCCGGCGGCAGCGCCCGCGCCACGAGCCACGGCGTGATCAGCGTCGTCACTACGCCCATCAGCACGAGGGTCGAGAACATGTGCGGGCCGATGAAGCCGCGCTCATAGGCGATGCTCGCCACGACGAGCTCCATGACGCCGCGGCCATTCAGCATGCCGCCCAGGGCGAGCGACTCGCGCCGCGCCATGCCCATGAGCTGCCCGCCCCAGACGCCGGCGAGGAGCTTGGTGGCGATCGAGACGGCGAGCACCGCCGTGACGAAGCC
This sequence comes from Rhodocyclaceae bacterium, assembly GCA_026415155.1. Lineage (GTDB taxonomy): Bacteria > Pseudomonadota > Gammaproteobacteria > Burkholderiales > Rhodocyclaceae > Sulfuricystis. Next base: position 107,999 of record JAOAHQ010000067.1, on the reverse strand, counting down.
CCAGTCGCGGATCGCATCGAAATCGAACTTGAGCCCGAGGTAGGCGAAGAACACCGGCGCGAGAAAGCCGCCCGTCACCGAATCGAGCGTGCGCTTGAGCTCGTTGTAACGCGAGGCGAGGAAGTAGCGCTTGTCGAGCAGTAGCGCGCCGAAGAAGGCGCCGATGACGAAATGAAAGCCCAGGATCTCGCTCACCGAGCCGAAGGCGAGCACGAAGAGCAGCACGATGCCGAACAGCGCCTCCGGGCCGAGCCAGCGCACGAGCTGCTCCGGCACCACCTGGACGCTGAAGCCCTTGCGCTCGAGCACGGCAAGGCCATAGTTGAGCAGGATGACGAGGCCGGCGAGCGCCAAGAGCTTGACCAGCGCGCTGCCGATGGACACGCCCACCGCCGCGAAATCGGGCTGCGGCGGCAAGACGAGCACGACGCCGAGCACGAGCATCGCCGCGATGTCGTTGAGGATCGCCGTGGCGATCGCGGCGCGGCCGATCGGCGTGTTGAGCAGCCCCAGCGTGTCGAGGATCTTCGCCGCCACCGGCAAGGCGGTGATCGAGATGCACAGGCCCAGGAACACCGTGCGCATCGCATCGAGCTCGTAGGCGAGCGCCACCGCCATCCCGCCGAGGAAGGGGATGAAGAAGGCAAGCAATGCCAAGCGCAGCCCTTTCCCCTTCATCGCCGCGATGACTTCGTCGAAGCGCATCTCGAGACCGGCGGCGAGGATGACGAGAAACACGGCGAGCTCCGAGACGCCCGAGAGCGCCCGCGTCGGCTCGATGAAGCCCAGCACGGCGGGCCCGAGCAGGATGCCGGCGAGCATTTCGCCGATCACCGCAGGCTGATTGAGGCGACTGAAGAGCCCGCCGAGCAGACGGGCGGTGACGATCAAGACGAGGAGGCTCGAGAGCAGCGACATGCGGTCGATTCTAGCCGACCGCCATGACGGCCTCTGATCAGGCCGGCGCGTGCGTCTCGAAGCGCCGATGCGGGCTCGCGAGATACTCGTGGGAGCGCATCTCGACGAGGCGTGAGACGGTGCGCTTGAATTCCTCGGCCTGCGGCCCGGCGACATAGAGCGCCTCGGCCGGCACCGCGGCGGCGACCACCAGCTTCACCCGATGCTCGTAGAGCACATCGACGAGCCAGGTGAAGCGCCGCGCTTCGTTGGCCATCTCGGGGCCCATGCACGGCACGCCGGAGAGAAAGACAGTGTGGAAATTGTGGGCGATCTCGAGGTAATCGTTCTGCGAGCGCGGCCCGCCGCAGAGCACGGCGAAATCGAACCAGACCACCCCGGGCGCGCGATGCACGACGGGAATCTCGCGGCCGAGCACCCACAATGGCCGCTCATGCCCCTCGCCGTGCGCCACCTGTGCAAAGATGCGTTTGAGCAGGGCGGCGGCATCGCCGTCGGCCGGCAGCAAATACACCGGCGCGGACTCCAGGGCGCGCAGCCGGTAGTCGATGCCGGCATCGACCTCGATCACGTCGAGCTTTTCTCGCAGCAGCGCGATCGTCGGCAAGAAGCGCTCGCGATGGAGCCCATTGGGATAAAGCCCCTCGGGCGGATAATTCGAGGTGATGCAAAACACCACCCCCGCCGCGAAGAGTTTCTCCATGAGCCGGCCGAGGATCATCGCATCGGCGATGTCGGCAACGTGAAACTCGTCGAAACACATGAGGCGCGTTTCCTTCGCCACCTGGGCGGCCACGTGCGCGAGCGGATCGGCCTCGTCCTTGAGCGCCTGCATGCGCTCATGCACCTCGCGCATGAAGGCGTGGAAATGCACGCGGCGCTTTCTTCGATACGGCACGGCCGCGAAGAAGACATCCATCAGGAAGCTCTTGCCGCGCCCCACGCCGCCCCAAAACCAGACGCCGCGCGGCAGTTCAGGATGCACGAAGAGTTTTCTGAGCCGCGTGCGGCGTGCGGCCTTGAAGGCGATAAGCTCGTCGTAAAACCGCTGCAGCCGCTTTGCGGCGGCTTGCTGCGCCTCGTCGGCCGTGATGCCGCGCTCGGCGAGCGCCGCTTCGAAGGCGCGGATCATGCCGTCTTCGGGGACGCCGAGAATGCGATGCGCGACCAAGCAATCCCCGTCTCGATCCTTTAGAAATGCAGCGGCCGTTTATCCACCGCCAATGCCGCCTCGTGCATGACTTCCGAGAGCGTCGGGTGGGCATGGCAGATTCGCGCAATGTCCTCGGAGACGGCGCCGAATTCCATCGCGACGACGGCCTCGGCGATGAGCTCAGAAGCATTGGTGCCGATCACATGCACGCCGAGGATGCGGTCGGTCTTGGCTTCAGCAAGCATCTTGACGAAGCCGGTGGTATCGCCCTGACCGAGCGCGCGGCCATTGGCGAGGAAGGGAATCTGGCCGGCCCGATACTCGATGCCTTCGTTCTTGAGCTGCGTCTCGGTCTTGCCGACCCAGGCGATTTCCGGATGCGTGTAGATGACCCAGGGGATCGCCTCGTAATTGACGTGCCCGGCCTGGCCGGCGATGCGTTCGGCGACCATCACGCCCTCTTCCATGCCCTTGTGGGCGAGCATCGGCCCGCGCACGACGTCGCCGACCGCCCAGACGTTGTCGAGATTGGTGCGGCAATGTTCATCGACGGCGATGCGGCCGCGCTCGTCGAGCTTCAAGCCCACGTTATCGCAGCCCAAGCCTGCCGTATTCGGCACGCGCCCGACGGAGACGATCAGCTTGTCGCACTCGAGCGTAAAGGCCCCCGCTTGCGTCTCGTAGTCGATCGCGACACCTTGCTTGCCGAGCTTAACGTCCGTGATCTTTGCGCCCAGCTCGATCTTCAGGCCCTGCTTCTGCGTGAAGATCTTCCAGGCTTCCTTGGCGACAGCCGGATCGGCAGCAGCAAGGAAATCAGGCAGCGCTTCGAGGATCGTCACCTCGCTGCCCAGCCGCTTCCAGACCGAGCCGAGCTCCAGCCCGATGACGCCTGCACCGATCACGCCAAGCCGCTTCGGCACGGCGGTGAAAGAAAGCGCGCCGACGTTGTCGCAGATCGTTTCATTGTCGACCGGAATGCCCGGCAGCTGCCGCGGCACGGAGCCGGTGGCGATGATGACGTGGGTGGCGGCGACGATCTCCGTCGCGCCGTCCTTCGCCGTGACGGCGATCTGCCAGCGCTCGTCCTCGCGTCCGGCGAAGCTGCCGCGGCCGGCAATCAATGTCACCTTGTTCTTCTTGAACAGGCCGCGAATGCCCTGCGTGAGCTGCGTCACGATGTTGTCCTTGCGGCGCATCATCGTCGCGACATCGATCTTGACGTTCTCGACCGAGATGCCGTGCATGACGAAGGCGTGGTTGGCCTCATCGAAGAGCTCGGAGGAACGCAGCAGCGCCTTGGACGGAATGCAGCCGACGTTCAAGCAGGTGCCGCCCAAGCGCACCTCGCCCTTCGGATCGGCATAGGATTCCGATTCGATGCAGGCCGTCGCAAAGCCGAGCTGCGCGGCGCGGATCGCCGCGACATAGCCGCCGGGGCCGCCGCCGATCACCACTACGTCGAATTGTCGTTGGGCCATGTTCGCCTCCTTAGATGTCGAGCAGCAGGCGCGCCGGATCCTCGAGCGCTTCCTTGATGGTGACGAGCCCCAGCACCGCCTCGCGGCCATCGATGATGCGATGATCATAGGAAAGCGCGAGGTAGTTGATCGGCCGGATGACGATCTGGCCATTTTCAACCACCGGCCGCTCCTTCGTCGCATGGATGCCGAGGATTGCCGATTGCGGCGGGTTGATGATCGGTGTCGAGAGCATCGAGCCGAACACGCCGCCGTTGGAAATCGAGAAGGTGCCGCCGGTGAGCTCTTCCAAGGAGAGCTTGCCATCCTTGGCCTTGGCGCTGAACTCGGCGATCTTCTTCTCGATCTGCGCGAGCGACATCTGGTCGGCATCGCGCAGGATCGGCACGACGAGGCCGCGCGGGCTGCCCACTGCGATGCCGATGTCGAAATAGCCGTGATAGACGATGTCGTTGCCATCGACCGAGGCATTGAGAATCGGGAACTTCTTGAGCGCCGCGATGGCGGCCTTGACGAAAAAGCTCATGAAGCCCAGCCGCACGCCGTGCTCCTTCTCGAACTTCTCGGCATATTTCTTCCGCAGTTCGATCACCGGCGCCATGTTCACCTCGTTGAAAGTGGTGAGGATGGCGTTTTGCGCTTGGGATTGCAGCAGACGCTCGGCGATGCGGGCGCGCAGCCGCGACATCGGCACGCGCTGCTCCGGGCGCTCGCCGATGATCGCATCGGGATTGACGACCGGCGGCTGCGGCAGCGAGCTCGTGAAAGTCGGCGCTGGTGGGACGGCAGAGGCGGCCGCCGTCGTGGCTGCCGCCGGGGCAGCCACGGCGAGCACATCGGCCTTGGTGATGCGACCGCCGGGGCCTGTGCCCTGCACGGCGGAAGCTTCAAGCCCCTTCTCGGCGAGCGCCTTGCGCGCTGCCGGCCCCATCGCAGGCTGGGCGGCAGGCTTGGCGGGCGCCGCCGTTTTTTCGGCTCCCTTGGGGGCAGCAGCAGTCGCGCTGGCCTTGGCTTCGGTGTCGATGCGGGCGATCAGCTCACCCGAGGTGACGGTATCGCCATTGCCTTTCAACACTTCGACAAGCACGCCGGATTCGGGCGCCGGCAGCTCGAGCACGACCTTGTCGGTCTCGATGTCGATGAGATTTTCGTCGCGCGCCACGAGATCGCCGACGTTCTTGTGCCAGGACACCAGCGTCGCTTCGGCAACGGATTCGGACAGTTGCGGGACTTTGACTTCGATCAGCATGATCTCTCTCCGTAGCAGTTATTTGAGCGCGCCGAGTGCGTCGGCGATCAGGCGTTTTTGCTGCTCGGCATGCACGGCCTGGCTGCCAACGGCCGGCGAGGCCGAGGCCGGCCGCGAAACGCAGTGCAATGACTGGCCTTTCTTGACGAGCGGCGCGAGGGTATGGTGCTTCGCGTACCAGGCGCCCTGGTTTTCGGGCTCCTCCTGGCACCAGACGAGTTCCTTCATGTTGGGGAACTTCTTGAGCTCTTCGGCGATGCGCCGATCGTCCATCGGATAGAGCTGCGGCGTGCGCAGGATCGCGATGTGCTCGCAGCCTTGCTCCCGGCGCGCATGTGCGAGTTCGTAATAGACCTTGCCGGCGCAGAGGATCACGCGCGTCACCTTCTTCGCATCGAGGGGCTCGACTTCGCCGATCACCGTCTGGAAGGTGCCGTTGGCAAGATCCTCCAGCGGGGAGGCGGCATCCTTGTGGCGCAGCAGGGATTTCGGCGTGAACACGATCAAGGGCTTCCTCTGCTTTCTCAGCATCTGCCGGCGCAAGAGGTGAAAGATTTGGCTGGCTGATGAGGGCATCACCACTTCCCAGTTGAATTCGGCCGACAGTTGCAGATAGCGCTCGACGCGCGCCGAGGAATGCTCCGGCCCTTGGCCTTCATAGCCATGCGGCAAGAACAGCACAAGGCCGCAGGCGCGCCCCCACTTGGCTTCGCCGGCGGCGAGAAACTGGTCGATGACGACCTGCGCGCCGTTGGCAAAATCGCCGAATTGCGCCTCCCAGATCACCAGCTCGTTGGGCGAGGCCGTCGCATAGCCATATTCGAAGGCGAGCACCGCTTCTTCGGAGAGCACCGAGTCATAGCATTGGAAGCGCCCTTGCGTCTCTTGCAGATGCTGTAACGGCAGCCAGGTGCCCTCATCCCACCGCTCGCGGTTCTGATCATGCAAGACGGCATGGCGATGGAAGAAGGTACCGCGCCCCACATCCTCGCCCGAGATGCGCACGCCGAAGCCCGCCGCGAGCAAGGTGGCATAGGCGAGGTTCTCGGCCATGCCCCAGTCGACGGGAAGCTTGCCGGCCGCCATGAGACGGCGGTCATCGATGATCTTCTGCACGCGCGGATGCAGCGTGAAATTGGCCGGAATCTCGGCCAGCCGCTGGCCGAGCCGCTGCAATTCCTTAAGCGGCACGGTGGTGTCGCATTTCTCGGTGTAGGGCACATTGACGTGCTGCGACCAATCGATCGCCGTCGTGCTCTTGTAGTCGGTAATGACAGGATCGGAAAGATGCCGCCCTTCGTCGAGTGCGGCGCGGTAATCCTGGATCATCTGCTCGTCCTCACCCGGCGCGATCACGCCCTGGCTGATGAGCTTCTCGGCATAGAGCTTGCGCGTGCCGGGATGCGCCGCGACCTTCTTGTACATCAAGGGTTGCGTGACCATCGGCTCGTCCTGCTCATTGTGGCCGAGCTTGCGGAAACAGACGATATCGACGACGACATCTTTCTTGAATTCTTGCCGGAACTCGAGGGCGAGCGCGGTGACGAAGGCCACCGCTTCGGGATCGTCGCCATTGACATGGAAGATCGGCGCCTCGACCATCTTGAAGATGTCGGTGCAATAGAGCGAAGAGCGCAGATCGCGCGGATCGGAGGTCGTAAAGCCGATCTGGTTATTGACGACGATATGCACGGTGCCACCCGTGCCATAGCCGCGCGTCTGCGAGAAGTTGAGCATCTCCTGGTTGACGCCCTGGCCGGCCACCGCCGCATCGCCGTGGATCAGCACCGGCAGTACCTCGTCCTTGCCGCGTTCGCCGCGGCGCAGCTGACGCGCATAGACCGAGCCCTCGACGACAGGGTTCACGATCTCGAGATGTGAAGGATTGAAAGCGAGCGTCAGATGCACGGGGCCGCCGGGCGTCGCGACATCCGACGAATAGCCCATGTGGTATTTGACGTCGCCGGCGAGCAGATTCGATTTCTTCTTGCCCTCGAATTCGTCGAAGAGCATCTTCGGCTGCTTGCCGAGCGTATTGACGAGCACGTTCAGGCGGCCGCGGTGCGCCATGCCGATGACGATCTCCTTGACGCCGCGGCTGCCGGCCGCGCGAATGAGCTGATCCATCGCCACGATCATCGATTCGCCCCCTTCGAGCGAGAAGCGCTTCTGACCGACGTAACGCGTATGCAGATAGCGCTCGAGCGTCTCGGCGGCCGTCAGGCACAGGAGGAAGCGGCGTTTGTCTTCCGGACTATAGCGCGGCTGGGCGCGCGGCGGCTCGAAGCGCGCCTGGATCCAGCGCTTGTGCTGCACGTCGGCGATGTACATGTACTCGGCCCCGATATGGCCGCAATAGCGTAAACGCAGCGCCTCGAGGATCTCGCGCAAGGTGGCTTCCTCGACGCCCATGTCGAAGGAGCCGGTGCGGAAGGTCGCGGAAAGATCCGCTTCGGTGAAGCCATAGAAGGAGGGTTCGAGCTCGGCAACCTCAGGGCGCGGATGACGCTTCAAGGGATCGAGCTGCGCCCAGCGATTGCCGAGGAAACGATAGGCGTTGATGAGCTGCAACACCTTGGTCTGCTTCTCGCTGCTGTGCGCCGTCTGCATCACGCGCAGACAGCCCTCCTTGGCGCGCTGGGCGAAGGAGGCGATCACCGGCGTATGCGCGACATCCGGCCCCTGATAGGCGCCCACGCCCGGCAGGTTGGCAAGCTTGTCGAAATAGTCGCGCCAGGCGGGATCGATGGCGGTCGGATTGGCGAGATAGGCCTCGTAGAGCTCCTCGACATAGGGGGCGTTCGCACCGAAGAGATACGAGGTCGACAACATTTGTTTCATCATGGCATCACCTTTCCTTATGGATGCTGATCAAAAAAAGGGGCTCCTCCTGATCGCCCCTTTCTTGCGTGCTCAGCGCGCCGCCCGATCCGGCACGTCGCGCTTGGCTGCGCCGGTATAAAGCTGGCGCGGCCGGCCGATCTTCTGTTCGGGATCGCCGATCATCTCGTGCCACTGCGCGATCCAGCCGATGGTGCGCGCCATTGCGAAGATGCCGGTAAACAGATTGGTCGGGATGCCCAAGGCGCTTTGCACGATGCCGGAATAGAAATCGACGTTCGGATAGAGCTTCTTCTCGATGAAGTAGTCGTCTTCCAGCGCGATGCGTTCGAGCTCCATGGCGAGCTTGAAGAGCGGATGGTCGCGCAGATCCAGCTCATCGAGCACCTCGTGGCAGGTCTGACGCATCAGTTTCGCGCGCGGATCGTAGTTCTTATAGACGCGATGACCGAAGCCCATCAGGCGGAATGGATCGTTCTTGTCCTTGGCGCGCTTGATGTATTCAGGCACGCGCGAGACGTCGCCGATCTCTTCGAGCATCCTGAGGCAGGCCTCGTTGGCGCCGCCATGCGCCGGCCCCCACAGACAGGCGATGCCGGCGGCGATACAGGCGAAGGGATTGGCACCGGAAGACCCCGCGAGCCGCACTGTCGAGGTCGAGGCATTCTGCTCGTGGTCGGCATGCAGGATCAGGATGCGGTCGAGCGCGCGCGAGAGCACCGGATTGGGCTTGAACTCCTCGCAGGGTGTGGCGAACATCATGTAGAGAAAGTTCGTCGCATAGTCGTAGTCGTTCTTTGGATACATGAACGGCAGGCCGCGGTTGTAGCGGTAGGCCATCGCCGTGATGGTCGGCATCTTGGCGATGAGGCGGATCGCTGCCACCATGCGGTGCTCGGGATTGTTGATGTCGAGCGAATCGTGATAGAAGGCTGAGAGGCCACCGACCACGCCGACCAACACCGCCATCGGGTGCGCATCGCGGCGAAAGCCGTTGTAAAAGCGCGTCAGCTGGTCATGCACCATGGTGTGCTTGCGCACGCGGCCGACCCAATCGTCGTATTGCGCCTGGTTGGGCAGCTCGCCGTTCTTGAGCAGATAACACACTTCCATGAAGTCGCATTTTTCGGCCAGCTGCTCGATCGGATAGCCGCGGTAGAGCAGCTCGCCCTTCTCGCCGTCGATATAGGTGATCGACGACTTGCACGATGCCGTGGACATGAAGCCCGGGTCGTAGGTAAAGGCGCCGGTCTGGGCATAGAGCTTCGAGATATCGATCACCTCCGGGCCGATGGTGCCGGAATAGACCGGGTATTCGGTCGTCTTGCCGTTGTAGGTCAAAGTGGCGGTTTTTTGCGTCATGTCAGTCCCCAGTCGATGGTTCGCACTCCTGAACGGCCGGCTGCCGTAGCAGCGCGACCAACTCGTTGACCGCCGGATCGTCGGTCTCCCGCCGACCACTCAGCAGTTCCCACAAATCGTGGTCTTCCAGGGCCAGCAGGCGTTCCAAGACGCTGGCCGTCTCATCATCGAGCACTTCCGGCTGGCTTTGCCAAAAGCGCTGCAACAATAGATCGTTTTCCAACAGCGCACGCCGGCTCGCCCAGCGCAGCCTTTCGGTGCGGATGCGTCGCGGCTCGTTCATGGCTCAAATGGCACGCTGCACCATCATGGCCTTGATCTTGCCGATCGCCTTCGTCGGGTTGAGCCCCTTCGGGCAGACATCGACACAGTTCATGATGGTATGACAACGGAACAGCCGATACGGGTCTTCGAGGTTGTCGAGGCGCTCATTGGTGGCCTGATCGCGCGTATCGGCGATGAAGCGATAGGCCGCCAACAGACCCGCTGGCCCGACGAACTTGTCCGGGTTCCACCAAAACGACGGACAGGAGGTCGAACAGCAAGCGCACAGGATGCACTCGTAGAGGCCGTTCAATTCCTCGCGCTCCTCGGGCGATTGCAGCCGCTCGCGCTCCGGTGGCGGATCGTCGTTGATGAGATAAGGCTTGATCGAGTGATATTGCTTGAAGAACTGCGTCATATCGACGATCAGGTCGCGGATCACCGGCAGGCCCGGCAGGGGGCGCAGCACGATCGGCTTGCCTTCCGGAAAACTCGCGAGATCAGTCAGACACGCGAGGCCATTCTTGCCATTGATGTTCATCGCATCGGAGCCGCACACCCCCTCACGGCAGGAGCGGCGGAAGGCGATCGAATCGTCCTTGGCCTTGAGCTTCACGAGCGCGTCGAGGAGTTTGCGGTCATTCGAGTCCACCTCGACGGAAATGTCCTGCAGATAAGGCTTGCGATCCTGATCGGGATCGTAACGATAGATCTTGAAGTGGAGCGTGCGCGTCGTCATCGTCGTGGCTTTCTCAATAGGCGCGTTTCTTGAGCGGGATGGTGTCGACGGTCAAAGGACGCAGATTGACCGACTTGTACTCGAGGCGATTGCCTTCTTTGAACCAGAGCGTATGCTTGAGCCAATTGTCGTCATCGCGGCCATTCGGATGCTCGGGCGTGTCGGGACAATCATCGCGCACGTGCGCCCCGCGCGATTCCTTGCGCGCCTCGGCCGAGACCATCGTCGCCACGGCGGCCTCGATCATGTTGTCGAGCTCCAAGGCCTCGATGCGCGCGGTATTGAAGACCATCGACTTGTCCTTGATCTCGGTCTGATTGACGGCCTTTTGCACCTCGAGGATCTTCTCGACCCCCTCTTTGAGCAGATGCGCGAAGCGGAACACGCCGGCATGTTTTTGCATCGTGCGCTGCATCGCCAGCCGCGTCTCATGCACATTGGCACCGTCCTTCTGCGTGTTCAAACGGTTAAGGCGCTCTAAGGTGCGATCAAAGGCATCTGCGGGGAGATCCTTGTGCGCCTTCGGTGATTTCTTGAGTTCCTCGACGGCGGTCTCGCCGGCCGACTTGCCGAAGACCAAGAGATCGAGGAGCGAATTGGTGCCGAGGCGATTCGCGCCATGTACCGACGCGCAGGCGCATTCGCCGGCGGCATAGAAGCCCGGCACGATCTCGTTTTGCGTGCGCTTGCCCGGCACCACGACCTGGCCGTGATAGTTGGTCGGGATGCCGCCCATCTGATAGTGGCAGGTCGGCACCACGGGAATCGGCGCCTTGATCGGATCGACGCCGGCAAACTGGATGGCGATCTCGCGGATGCCCGGCAGCCGCTTCATGATGACGTCGGGCTCAAGATGCGTGATGTCGAGCAGCACGTAATCCTTGTTCGGCCCGCAGCCGCGCCCTTCGTTGATCTCGGTGACCATCGCGCGCGAGACGACGTCGCGGGAGGCCAAGTCCTTGGCGTTCGGCGCATAGCGCTCCATGAAGCGCTCGCCTTGGCTATTTCTCAAGATGCCGCCTTCGCCGCGCACGCCTTCGGTGATCAAAACGCCTGCGCCGGCCACTCCCGTGGGGTGGAACTGCCAGAACTCCATGTCCTCGAGCGGGATGCCGGCGCGGGCCGCCATGCCGAGGCCATCGCCGGTATTGATGAAGGCATTGGTCGAGGAATGGAAGATGCGCCCTGCCCCGCCGGTGGCAAAGATCGTCGCCTTGGCATGAAAAGCATAGAGCTCGCCGGTTTCCATCTCGAGCGCCGTGACGCCGAGCACCTCGCCCTCTTGATCGCGAATCAGATCGAGCGCCATCCATTCGACGAAGAACTGCGTATTGGCCTTGACGTTCCTCTGATACATCGCATGGAGCATTGCATGCCCCGTGCGGTCGGCCGCGGCGCAGGAGCGGCGCACCGGCTTTTCGCCAAAGTTCGACATGTGCCCGCCAAAAGGGCGCTGATAGATGCGGCCGTTGTCGAGCCGGTCGAAGGGCATGCCATAGTGCTCGAGCTCGATGACCACTTCGTTGGCCTTGCGGCACATGAACTCGATGGCATCCTGATCACCCAGCCAGTCGGAGCCCTTGACGGTGTCGTACATGTGCCAGTGCCAGTGATCCTCTTCGGAGTTCCCCAAGCTCGCCGCCACGCCGCCTTGTGCGGCGACGGTATGCGAGCGCGTCGGAAAGACCTTGGTCAGCACGGCGGTCTTGAAGCCTGACTCGGAGAGCTGGATCGCGGCGCGCAAGCCAGCGCCGCCGGCGCCGACGATGACCGCATCGAATTTACGAACGGTGACTTTCGGTTTCATGGGGATCTCACAGCCTCCAGAGGATCTGCATGGCCCAGCCGGCATAACCGATCAAGGCGATGAGCGTCAGCACATGCAAGGCTAGCCGCAGGCCGGTCGGCTTCACATAGTCCATCCAGATGTCGCGCACCCCGACCCAGGCGTGCCAGCACAGGCTCACGATGAAGACGAAGGTCGCCAGGCGCATCGGGCCGGCGGACATCAAAGCGCGCCAGCGCTCGAAACTCCCGCCTGCCCCCGACAAGAGCGCCAGCGCCATGATCAGCGTATAGCTCGCCATGATCACGGCCGTGATGCGCTGGGCAAGCCAGTCCTTGAGGCCATAATGGGCCCCGACGAGGTTGCGTTTCACCATAGCATCCCCCCCAGGATCACGGTCAAAGCCAAGCTCACGACAAACACTGCCTTGGCCGAGGCGCGCGCCTGGGCCTTCTCGACGCCGACATGGATGTCGATCAGCAGGATGCGCAGCCCCATGCAAAAGTGGTGCAGGAAGGCCCACAGCAAACCGATCGAGAACAGTTTGACGAGCGGATGGGCCGCGATGGCCTGTAGCGTCTGGTAAGAATCAGGCGAACTGAGCGATAGCTCGAAGAGCCAGATCAGGAAGGGCAAGAGCAGGAACAAACCGGCACCGCTGATGCGGTGCAAGATCGAGGCCAGCCCAGGCAGCGGCAGTTTGATTTCGCGTAGATCGAGGAACTTGGGTCTATTTCGTATCGTTTCGGCCATGTCATGTCTCGCAGGATTGTTGCATTGCAATATACCGCAGCCCTAGCTGAGCTCGTTGTAATAACAGTGCGCCGCCGTCGAATAGAGGCCGCGCCGCCATTCGACCGGCCGGTCGCCATAGGTGAAGCTGACACGCTCGACTGACAGCAAGGGGCTGCCCTCCGGCACGTGCAAGAGTTCCGCGCTCGTCCGGTCGGCGGCGACGGCGCGCAGCCGCTCCTCGGCGCGGATCATGCGCACGCCGAAACGGGTTTCGAAGAGGCTATAGAGCGACCCCTGATGCTCCTTGAGCACCTCGAGCGAAAGGCCAGCGAAGGTCTCGCCCGGCAAATAGATTTCATCGACGACGACGGGTTTTTCGGCGAACTCGAGCAGACGGCGCACGATGATGATGGGCTCGCCGAGCTTGAGGTTGAGGATGCGGGCCGCTTCAGGCCCCGCCTTGGCGCGCCAGCATTCGAGCGGCACGCTCTTCGCCGGCTCGATGCCACCGGAAAGCGGCACGAGACGCAGGAAACGAAAAAAGGCGCGCGGATCGTTGTGGCTGGCGACGAACGTCCCTTTGCCCTGCTTGCGGACGAGCAGGTTCTCGGCGGCCATCTCGTCGATGGCCTTCCTCACCGTGCCCTGGCTTACGTTGAAGCGCTGGGCAAGCTCCGTCTCGCTCGGGATCGCCTCACCCGGCCGCCACTCGCCATTTTCGAGCGCCTGCAGGATCAACTCCTTGATCTGGCGGTAGAGCGGGCTAAAAGTGGGCGATTCCGCTGGGGTCTGACGCATCATGGCAACGAATTGAAGCATAATTTTTTCGAAATGTCGATAGGTTGTCTTATGTCTTATACAAGATATAAGATAGCTATTGACACATCGCAACAACGGCCTCTAAGATTCGTCGTCCGCCGCGGGCGGTCCGTTCCTTCAACCTCTACGCCTCTCATCAAGGAGTTTCGCCATGGCCAAAGCCCCCGTTCGAGTCACCGTCACCGGCGCTGCCGGACAGATCGGTTATGCCTTGTTGTTCCGCATCGCCAGCGGCGAGATGCTCGGCAAGGATCAGCCCGTGATCTTGCAGATGCTCGAACTGCCGCACGAAAAGGCACAAGCTGCCTTGAAAGGCGTCATGATGGAACTCGAGGACTGCGCCTTTCCCTTGCTTCACGACATGATCGGTACGGCGGATCCCAAGCTCGCCTTCAAGGACGCCCAGCAGGCCCTCTTGGTCGGCGCCAAGCCGCGCGGCCCGGGCATGGAGCGCAAGGATCTGCTGCTCGAAAATGCCAAGATCTTCATCGAGCAGGGAAAAGCGCTCGACGAAGTCGCGGCCCGCGATGTCAAGGTCATCGTCGTCGGCAACCCGGCGAATACCAACGCGCTGATCGCGATGAACGCCGCCAAGAGCCTGCCGCGCGAGGCCTTTACCTCGATGATGCGGCTCGATCACAACCGCGCCATCTCGATGCTGGCCGCCCGCGTCAAGGCGCCCGTCTCGGCAGTCAAACAAATGGTCGTGTGGGGCAACCATTCGCCGACGATGTACCCGGATATCCGCTTTTGCACCGTCGGCGGCAAACCCGCGCCCGAGCTCGTCAATGACGAGGCTTGGTACAAGAATGAATACATCCCGAAGGTCGGCAAGCGCGGCGCGGCGATCATCGAGGCGCGCGGCGCCTCCTCGGCCGCTTCCGCCGCCAATGCAGCGATCGACCACATGCGCGACTGGAATCTCGGCACGAATGGCGAGTGGGTGACGATGGGCGTGGTCTCCGACGGCTCCTACGGTATTCCCGAAGGCATGATCTATGGCATGCCCTGCACCTGTGCGGGTGGCAAATGGGAGATCGTCAAAGGCCTCGAGATCGACGCCTTCTCGCGCGAAAAGATGGACGCCACGCTCAAGGAACTCCAAGAAGAGCGCGACGGCGTCAAGCATCTGTTGGCCTAAGAAGCACCGTGGCCAAGGCACTTCACCCGGCGGAAGTGCTCTATCGCGGCGGCAAGCCGTTTCCTCGGCTTGCCGCCTGCGAACATTATGCCGGCAGCGAGAAGCTCATTCGCAAGGCGCTCGACTTGCAAGACAAGCTCGGCCCGCTTTTCGACATCACAGCCGATTGCGAGGACGGCGCCCCTGCCGGCGGCGAGCACGGCCATGCGGCCACGCTCGCCGCGCTGATCGCCTCCCCCGCCAATCGTTATGGCCGCGTCGGGGCGCGTATCCACGACGTGCGCCATCCAGCCTGGCGCGACGAGCTCGACACCTTGATCGCCATCGCCGGCCAGCGCCTTGCCTATCTCGTCCTGCCCAAGGTCGAACGCGCGGCCGATGCGCAAATGCAGATCGCCGCACTCGACGCGGCGCGCGCGCGCCACGGCATCATGCGGTCGATCCCCGTGCATGTCTTGATCGAAACGCCCGGCGCCTTGCACGAGGTATGGCAGATCGCCCGGCTGCCCCAGGTCGAATCGCTCGACTTCGGCCTCATGGACTACGTCTCGGCCCATCATGGCGCGATTCCGGTGAGCGCGATGCACTCACCGGGCCAGTTCGAGCATCCGCTGATCCGGCGCGCCAAGTGCGAGATCGCCGCCGCGGCGCTCGGCAATGGCCTCGTGCCAACCCACAACGTGACGATCGAATTCCGCGACCCTGCCATCGTCGCCCAGGATGCGCGCCGCGCCCGCGAGGAGTTCGGTTTCTTGCGCATGTGGAGCATCCACCCGAACCAGATCGAGCCGATCATCGCCGCGATGCGCCCCGAAATCACTGACATCGAGGAAGCCACGACGATTCTCTGTCAAGCGCAAGAGGCCGGCTGGGGACCAATCCAACATGCCGGCCGCCTGCACGACCGCGCCTCCTACCGCTACTATTGGGAGCTGTTGCAACGCGCCCATGCCACCGGCGTTGCCTTGCCCGAAGCGGCACGCCACCGTTTCTTTAGCTAACGACTAAAACCCTACGACCGAGGACACCACCATGCTCGAAGCCTATCGTGCCCATGTCGCCGAACGCGCCGCGTTGGGCATCCCGCCGCTGCCGCTCACCAAACAACAGACCCAGCAGCTTATCGAACTGCTGATGAACCCACCCGCCGGTGAGGAAGCCTTCCTCGTCGAGCTGATCACCCACCGTGTCCCCGCGGGGGTGGATGATGCCGCCGAGGTCAAGGCGAAGTTTCTCGCCGAAGTCGGCGCTGGCAAGACGGCCTGTCCGCTGATCTCGCGCGCCAAGGCGGTGGAACTGCTCGGCACCATGCTCGGCGGCTACAACGTCAAGCCCTTGATCGATCTGCTCGACGACGCGGAGGTCGGACACGTCGCCGCCGCCGGCTTGAAAAAGACTCTCCTGATGTTCGATGCCTTCCACGATGTCGCCGACAAGGCGAAGGCCGGCAACACGAACGCCCAAGCCGTCCTCCACAGCTGGGCCGAGGCTGAGTGGTTTACCTCGCGTCCCGAAGTGCCGCAAAAGATCACCGTGACGGTCTTCAAGGTGCCTGGGGAAACCAACACCGACGATCTCTCCCCCGCGCCGGATGCTTGGAGCCGGCCCGACATCCCGCTCCATGCGCTGGCGATGCTGAAGAACCCGCGCGAAGGCATCACCCCCGACAAGCCTGGCGAGCGCGGGCCCATTAGCCTCATCGAAGCACTCAAGAAAAAAGGACATCCGGTCGCCTATGTCGGCGACGTGGTCGGCACCGGCTCCTCGCGCAAGTCGGCCACCAACTCGGTGATCTGGTGGACGGGCGAAGACATCCCCTATGTGCCGAACAAGCGCTATGGCGGCTACTGCTTGGGCGGCAAGATCGCGCCGATCTTCTTCAACACCCAGGAAGATGCTGGCGCCTTCCCGATCGAATGCGATGTCACGCAAATGAACATGGGCGATGTCATCGACATCTACCCGTATGAAAAGAAGATCGAGAAGAATGGCCAGGTCATCGCTACCTTCGACTACAAGTCCGAGGTGCTGCTCGACGAAGTGCGCGCCGGCGGGCGCATCAATCTCATCATTGGCCGGGGGCTCACCGCCAAGGCGCGCGAGTTCCTGGGGCTGCCCCCCTCCACGCTGTTTCGCCTGCCCAAGGCCCCGGTCGATACCGGCAAGGGCTACACGCTCGCCCAGAAGATGGTCGGCCGCGCCTGCGGTCTGCCCGAGGGCCAGGGCATTCGCCCGGGCACCTACTGCGAGCCGAAGATGACTTCGGTTGGCTCACAAGACACGACCGGCCCGATGACGCGCGACGAACTCAAGGATCTCGCCTGCCTCGGCTTCTCGGCCGATCTCGTCATGCAGTCGTTTTGCCACACCGCCGCCTATCCGAAGCTCGTCGACGTCAAGATGCACCGCACCCTGCCCTCCTTCATCACGGCGCGCGGCGGCATCTCCTTGCGGCCCGGCGATGGCGTCATCCACTCCTGGCTCAATCGCTTCCTGCTGCCGGACACGGTCGGCACCGGCGGCGATTCCCACACGCGCTTTCCGATCGGTATCTCCTTCCCGGCGGGCTCTGGTCTCGTCGCATTTGCCGCCGCCACGGGTGTCATGCCGCTCGACATGCCCGAATCGGTGCTGGTGCGCTTCAAGGGCCAGATGCAGCCCGGTATCACGCTGCGCGATCTCGTCAATGCGATTCCCTATGTCGCGATCCAGCAGGGGCTCCTGACCGTCGAGAAGAAGGGCAAGAAGAACGTCTTCAACGGCCGCATCCTCGAGATCGAGGGCCTGCCCGATCTCAAGGTCGAACAAGCCTTCGAGCTCACCGATGCCTCGGCCGAGCGCTCCGCCGCCGCCTGCACGGTGCGCCTCAACAAGGAGCCGGTCATCGAGTATCTCAAGTCGAACATCACGCTGATGAAATGGATGATCGCCAATGGTTATGAAGACAAGCGCACCCTCGCGCGGCGAATCCACAAGATGGAAGAGTGGCTCGCCAATCCGCAACTGCTCGAACCCGACGCCGATGCCGAATACGCAGCGGTGATCGAGATCGACATGAACGAGATCAAGGAGCCGCTGTTGGCCTGCCCGAACGATCCAGACGATGTCAAGCCGCTCTCACAGGTGGCCGGCGATAAGATCGACGAAGTCTTCATCGGCTCGTGCATGACCAACATCGGCCACTACCGTGCGGCGGCGCGCATCCTCGAAGGCAAGGGCGACCTGCCCACGCGGCTGTGGGTCGCCCCGCCGACGCGCATGGATCAGTTGATGCTCACCGAAGAAGGCTACTACGCGATCTACGGCAAGGCCGGCGCGCGCATGGAGATGCCGGGCTGCAGCCTCTGCATGGGTAACCAAGCGCAGATCAAGCAAGGCAGCACGGCCGTGTCGACCTCGACGCGCAACTTCCCGAACCGGCTGGGCCTCAACACGCGGGTCTATCTCGCCTCGGCGGAACTTTCCGCCGTCGCGGCGCTCTTGGGCCGCCTGCCGAGCGTTCCCGAATATCTCGAGCATGTCAATGTCGTCAACCAAAAGGCTAGCGACATCTACCGCTACATGAATTTCAACGAGATCGAGGAATTCCAGGAAGTCGCCGAGACCGTCAGCGTTTGAAGCGACCGGCAACCCGCCGGACGCCAGTCGCCCCGCTCACAAGGCGGGGCGTTTTTCATCGAGATTGCCGTCCCGCGAGCGCCGATGCGCGGCAATCAGTTCTTCGCCGCCTGAGCGGCCAGCATCGTCAGCATTTCGGTGACGTTCTCAGGCGCGATGTCGATGCCGAAATCGAGGCCGGGATTGACGACGATCGCAAAGCCCGGCTCCATGCGCTCGACGATCCAGGAGAAATCGGCCAGCAGGCCACCGCTGTAGCCGGGCATGTCGGCGAGAAATTCTTTGGCGCGCTCAGGGCTCGTGAAGAGCACCAGGATGGCTTGACCATCCTCATCCTCGACGACGAGCGGTGTCGCCTTGGTCGTGCTCTGAAAACCGACGATGCCATGGTCTTTGTCATCCTTGATCGGGATGAAGACCTGCTGCGTCAAGAGCACCTGCATGAACTCCTCGTGTGTCATTTCGCCGTGCATGGCGGCAAGCAACTGGCGCTCGAGCTCGTTTTTCGGATTGATCGCGAATTCCTCAGGCATCATCATCCTCCTTGCGTGTTACGTGCCAAACCAGCTGCAGAGCAGCCCATCCTGCTGGAGGTCGTACGGTATCGGTGAAGGCTTCATCGCGCATCCTATCTCAGGGCAGCTTGTTCGAGGCCAGAAAAGCGCCATAAAAGCAAAAAAGCCCAGTCGCAAGAACTGGGCTGACATCGTGTCGACTTGCAAGGAAGCTTGGCTCCCCGACCTGGGCTCGAACCAGGGACCTGCGGATTAACAGTCCGTCGCTCTACCGACTGAGCTATCGGGGAACCGGAAGCTGCGCATTATAGGCTACGCAGGAAACTCGTCAACGGCAATGCAGCAAAAATGCGATGCCCCCTTCGGAAGGACACCCTTTCCATCGATCCTCGCATGGCTGCGACTGCACACGCCAGCCGCATGCCGCGTGCGGCTACAGAGCGCCACCATCGGCGACGCCGCTGCGACAGTGGGCTTCTCGTCGAGGGATCCGCGAGGCGAAGGAAGGGTCAATGCACGCCGGCAGCGATGGCGAGCATTTTTTCCGTGCGCAGGCGGCGCGCTTCCTCGGGGGTGAGCCCGATCAGCGACTCGGGCGGTAAAGGCACGTCCCAGTGTTGCTGGAACAGGTCGATGGCCTCGCCCGTATCCAAGTGCGCACGGTAAATTTTTTCCTGATACGGCGGCGCATCGGGCAGCGCGACCAGTTCGACCGACAGGATGATCATGGCTTACCTCGAGACAACGAAAACCGTTGCGTATCCTGCGCCCTGACTGGTCGTCGTTCAATGTCGAGCAAGCGGAAAAAAGCCGTTTTTCTTCGCCGCGGCCAAGCCATGCCCTAAGCCCAGATTGTCCATTAGATCGGGCAGGCGATCCATGAAGAGACTCCACGACTTTCACGGTGCCCTACGCGGCGGCGCTCGGCCTGCGGGCGGTATCTGCGCGCCCGTGCTCCTCGTCCAGAGGCATCGCTATGGACTCGTCGCCCGAGCGCGCATCTCCTCGCCCTCGCCGACGAGCGCCGCTCGCGTCCTAATGGACAATCTGGGCTAAAAAAGGACGCCCGCTCGTGGCGGGCGCCCTTTTGTTTCCTCCTCCGGGTGCGAAGCCGGTATGCGTCAGCTCGTCTGCTTCAACTGCTCGAGGATCGCCGGGTTTTCGAGCGTTGAGACGTCTTGGGTGATTTCCTCGCCCTTGGCGAGTGCACGCAAGAGGCGGCGCATGATCTTGCCCGAGCGCGTCTTCGGCAGGTTTTCGCCGAAACGGATGTCCTTGGGCTTGGCGATCGGGCCGATTTCCTTCGCCACCCAGTTTCTGAGCTCGTTGGCGATCTTCTTCGCCTCTTCGCCGGTCGGGCGCGGGCCCTTGAGGACGACGAAGGCGCAGATCGCCTCGCCAGTAAGCTCGTCGGGACGCCCGACGACGGCCGCTTCCGCAACAAGCGGATTGGAGACGAGCGCCGATTCGATCTCCATCGTCCCCATGCGGTGACCCGAAACGTTGAGGACGTCGTCGATGCGCCCCATGATCGTGAAATAGCCCGTCTTGGCATCGCGCACGGCGCCATCGCCGGCGAGATAGAGCTTGCCGCCGAAATCGGCGGGGAAGTAGGACTTCTTGAAGCGCTCGGGGTCGCCCCAGATGGTGCGGATCATCGAGGGCCAAGGTTTCTTGATGACGAGAAAGCCCCCCTGCCCCCACGGCACCTCGTGGCCGGTCTCATCGACGATGGCGGCCTGGATGCCCGGGAAGGGCAGCGTGCAGGAGCCAGGCACGAGCGGTGTCACCCCTGGCAGCGGCGTGATCATGTGACCGCCCGTTTCGGTTTGCCAGAAGGTATCAACGATCGGGCAGCGGCCGCCGCCGACGTTTTGGTAATACCACATCCAGGCTTCCGGGTTGATCGGCTCGCCGACGGAACCGAGGATGCGCAAGGCCTTCAGGTTGTAGTTCTTCGGATGGGTGGCCGGATTGGTCTCGGAAGCCTTGATCAGCGAGCGGATCGCCGTCGGCGCGGTGTAGAAGATCGTCACCTTGTGATCCTGGATCATGCGCCAGAAGCGGCCGGCATCCGGATAAGTCGGCACCGATTCATAGACGACCTCGGTCGCGCCGCAGGCGAGCGGGCCATAGGTGATGTAGGTATGGCCCGTGACCCAGCCGATGTCGGCGGTGCACCAGAAGATATCGTCCTTCTTGAGGTCGAAGGTCCAGCGCGTCGTCAGGATCGCATGCAAGAGATAGCCGCCCGAACTGTGCTGCACACCCTTGGGCTTGCCCGTCGAGCCGGAGGTGTAAAGCAGGAACAGCGGATGTTCGGCCTCGACCCATTCGGGCTCACAGGTCTCGGGCTGGTTGGCGACGAGGTCGTGATACCAGACATCGCGCCCTTCGACCATGGTGCAGGGGCCGCCAGTACGCTTGATGACGATCACGTTCTTGACCTGGTGATCCTTGGCCATCGCGAGCGCCTCATCGACGGCACTCTTCAAAGGCAAGGCCTTGCCGCCGCGGCACTGCTCGTCCATCGTGATGACGCAGGTCGCCCCCGCATCGAGGATGCGCTCCTCAAGCGATTTGGCTGAGAAGCCACCAAACACGACCGAGTGGATCGCCCCGATGCGCGCGCAGGCCTGCATCGCGGCGACCCCTTCGATCGACATCGCGACGTAGATCAGCACGCGATCGCCCTTTTTGACCCCCAAGGAACGCAGCGCGTTGGCAAACTTATTGACGATGGTGAGCAGCTCTTTGTAGGTCACCTTAGTGACCTTGCCGTCGTCGGCCTCGAAGATGATGGCGACCTTGTCCCCCATGCCGGCCTCGACGTTCTTGTCGAGGCAGTTCCAGGAAACGTTCAGCTTGCCGTCGGCGAACCACTTGTAGAAGGGCGCATTCGATTCGTCGAGCACCTGGGTGAAGGGCTCCTTCCAGACGACGTATTCCTTGGCCAAGCGCCCCCAATAGCCTTCGTAATCCTGCTCGGCCTCCTTGCACAGAGCCTCGTAAGCGGCCATGCCGGAAATGGTGGCTTTCTTGACGGTCTCCTCGGAAGGCGGGAAAACGCGCTTTTCCTGGAGGACGGACTCGATCGTGGACATCTGCACTATCTCCTTTTGGAATCGTTGGATGCGAGCGAGGCCCGCAGGTATTACCTCCGCCCTGGCTTAAGGCCGTGGGCAACTCGAAAACTACCGCCGGAAGAATCTCCACTCCCCCCCGATCGGCGCTGTTTCGATTTTATGGGCAAGCGCATTAGAGCGAAACTCCCTTACAAGATGCTTACCGCAAGCCCCACCGCGCTTTAACGCCGACTAGCCTCTTTTTTGAGCGCCATGATCGCCCTCACGGTCTCTTTCGAAGCCGTGGCGAAGGCACCGCCCAGCGCGACTTTCGCTCCGGCGCGATCGCGGTTTTCGACTTTCCTCACCACCTCCGCCGCGCAATGATGAAAATGGGCATGCTTTTCGATCAGCTCGCGGTAATGGGGTAAAGCGGCGTATTGCGCCCCTTCCCCACGCAGCCACTGGCCCAGCTCGCACAGATCGTCTTGCGCAACCGCGGCGCTTTGCAATCTCTCCTGGCTCGTGCCATCGATGAACTGAGCGAGACGCACCTTCCATTTGATATGCGCGGCGATGGCATCGTCGAAGTTCATGTTCCCCCTCCTCTGCAAAACGCAAAGGATAGAAGAGCTGGCGAGAAAATCATGTCGCAGCGCAGCAGACATGATCCCAGATTGTCCATTGGAACGCGAGCGGATTGCGTAGGCGAGGGCGAGGCGATGGCGGGCCGCGCGACGAGCCCATAGCGGGGCCTATGGGCGAGGAGCGCGGGCTGGCAGCGCCCGTCCGCAGCCCGCAAGCCGCCGCGTAGGGCGCTGCCATGTCGGTTTTGCCTCGTCATCCCTTGCCAGCCCGGTCTAATGGACAATCTGGGATGATGCCCAAGGTAGAATCCGCGCGTCGATTTTTTTTCTTGAGCCGTCCCCGATGAAAGACCTGACTCGCGTGATGGAAGGCTTCATCTTCTGGAGCCGCTGGCTGCAGGCGCCGCTCTATCTGGGCCTGATCGCCGCCCAGGGCGTCTATGTCTATCAGTTCATGCACGAGCTCGTGCACCTCGTCACCAAGGCCGGCGAATTGTCCGAAACCGAGGTGATGCTGATCGTGCTGGGGCTCATCGACGTCGTCATGATCGCCAACCTGCTCATCATGGTGATCATCGGCGGCTACGAGACCTTCGTCTCCCGCCTCGATCTCGAAGGCCATCCCGATCAGCCCGAATGGCTCTCACATGTGAACGCCGGCGTGCTCAAGGTCAAGCTCGCCGTGGCGCTCATCAGCATCTCCTCGATCCACCTCTTGCGCACCTTCATCAACGCGCCGCAGATGGAAGATCGCGTCGTCGTCATCCAGATCGCCATCCACGTCGCCTTCCTCGTCTCGGCGCTTGCGATCGCCTGGACCGACAAGATCATGATGCAAACACTCGCCATCAGCGCCCACACGAAACATTGAAGCCTCCGCGGACATTTTCATGACGACGATCAAGCAAGAAGATTTCATCGCCTCGATTGCCGATGCCTTCCAGTTCATCAGCTACTACCATCCCCTCGACTACATCCAGGCCCTCGGCCGTGCTTACGAGCGCGAAGAAAACCCCGCCGCCAAGGATGCGATCGCCCAGATCCTCACCAACAGCCGCATGTGCGCCGAGGGCAAGCGGCCCATCTGCCAAGACACCGGTATTGCCGTCGTCTTCCTCAAGATCGGCATGAATGTGCGCTGGGAAGCGCAGCTATCGCTCCAGGCCATGGTCGATGAAGGCGTGCGCCGCGCCTACAACCATCCGGACAACAAGCTCAGAGCTTCGGTGCTGCTCGATCCGGCCGGCAAGCGCATCAACAGCCGCGACAACACGCCAGCCGTGGTGCATTACGAAATCGTTCCTGGCGATCATGTCGAAGTCATCTGCGCCGCCAAGGGTGGCGGCTCGGAGAACAAGTCGAAGCTCGTCATGCTCAACCCTTCCGATTCGATCGTCGATTGGGTCTTGAAGACCGTGCCGACGATGGGCGCCGGCTGGTGCCCGCCGGGCATCCTCGGCTTAGGGATTGGCGGCACGCCTGAAAAAGCGATGCTCTTGGCCAAGGAAGCCTTGATGGCGCCCGTCGATATCGACGCGCTCATGGCGCGCGGGCCGCGCAATCGCATCGAGGAACTGCGCCTTGAACTCTACGAGAAGGTCAATGCGCTCGGCATCGGCGCGCAAGGCTTGGGGGGCTTGACGACCGTGCTCGACGTCAAGATCCTCGACTATCCGACCCATGCGGCTTCATTGCCAGTGGCGATGATTCCCAACTGTGCCGCGACGCGCCATGTGCATTTCCACCTCGATGGCAACGGTCCTGCGAAGCTCGAACCGCCTAGCCTGTCCGACTGGCCGCAAGTGGCCTGGCAGCCGGATACTGAAAAATCGCTGCGCGTCAATCTCGATACGCTGACGCCGGCCGAAGTCGCCTCGTGGAAACCTGGCCAGACCCTGCTGCTCTCTGGCAAGCTCCTCACCGGCCGCGATGCCGCGCACAAGCGCATCGCCGATCTGCTCGCCAAGGGCGAGCCGCTGCCGGTCGACTTCAAAAACCGCGTCATCTATTACGTCGGGCCGGTCGATCCGGTGCGGGATGAAGTCGTCGGCCCGGCGGGCCCGACGACCGCGACGCGCATGGACAAGTTCACCGAGATGATGCTCGCCCAGACAGGGCTTATCGCGATGATCGGCAAGGCCGAGCGCGGCCCCGCGGCGATCGAGGCGATCAAGAAGCACCAGTCGGCCTATCTGATGGCCGTCGGCGGCGCGGCTTACCTCGTTTCGAAGGCGATCAAGTCAGCGCGCGTGGTTGCCTTCCCCGATCTCGGCATGGAGGCGATCTACGAATTCGAGGTGAAAGACATGCCGGTCACCGTTGCCGTCGACGCCCAAGGCACTTCAGTGCATGAAACCGGGCCGCGCGAGTGGCGCATGAAGATCGGCAAGATTCCGGTAGTGAAGGCGTAACGCGCCGTCTTGCCAGCGCCGACTTTTTTCTGTGATCGGGGTCTTCGATTCGGGTCTGGGCGGCCTGTCGGTCTTGGCCGCCATCGCCCATGAGCTGCCGCGCGCCGATCTCGTCTATCTCGCCGATGCGGCGCACGTGCCTTATGGTGACAAGCCCGACGGCTTCATCACCGGCCGTGTGCTGGCGATCGGCGAATATTTGGCAGGGCGAGGTTGCGAGCTGATCGTCGTCGCCTGCAACACGGCGACGACGACGGCGATCCAGGCCCTCCGTGCACACTTGCCGCAGGTGCCGATCGTCGGCGTCGAACCCGGCGTCAAG
This sequence comes from Rhodocyclaceae bacterium, assembly GCA_026415155.1. Classification (GTDB taxonomy): domain Bacteria; phylum Pseudomonadota; class Gammaproteobacteria; order Burkholderiales; family Rhodocyclaceae; genus Sulfuricystis. Next base: position 82,993 of record JAOAHQ010000067.1, on the reverse strand, counting down.
CCGGCCGCACACGGTTCGCTCTCCCGCAAGATCGCCGTGCTCGCCACCGAGGCGACGGCGAAGAGCCGGCGGCTTGCCGAGCTCATCGAGGCGCATGCCCGCGGCGTGGAAGTGCGCATCGTGCCCTGCCCCGGCTGGGCGACGCACGTCGAAACCTTGGCACCCGACACGGCGGCCTTTCGCGCCGAAGTCGCCGCGAAGATCCTGCCGCTCCTTGCAGCCGGCATCGATCGCCTCGTGCTCGGCTGCACGCACTATGCCTTCTTGCTGCCGCTCATCGAGCCGCTCATCGAAGGCCGCGCGCAAGCGATCGACGTCGCCGCGGCCGTGGCGCGGCAAGTGTTGCGCCTCAAGTCAGATGCGCAAGGCACCGGGCGGCTCGATCTTCTTGCCACCGCGCGCCCCGAGCGGCTTGCCGCCGCCTTGCCGGCGCTAGGCTTACAACGCCTTGCCGCGCGCGTTTCGTCTGTCGAGCAAGCTGACGTCTAGCGCTTATCAGTGCAAATGACCGCCCTCGCCATGCACATGGCCGTGGGCGATCTCTTCGGGCGTGGCGGCGCGCACGTCGCTCACCGTGCAAGAGAACACCAATGCGATGCCGGCGAGCGGATGATTGCCATCGACGACAACTTTTCCCTCGGCGATGTTGGTGATCGTGTAGAGCATGCCATCCTCTTCCTCGTCGTCCGAAGCCCGCTCGAACTGCATGCCGACCTCGATGTTTTCTGGAAACAAATCGCGCGGCTCGACAAAGACGAGGTCGGCGTCATAGACGCCAAAAGCTTCCTCGGGCTGCAGGCGAATGTCCTTGCTGAAGCCGACAGCCTGCCCCTCGAGCTCTCGCTCGATCTTCTCGAAGATGCCGCCATAGCCGCCGTGCAGATAGACGAGCGGCCGCTCGCCGGGATCGATGAGATTGCCTTGCGCATCGGTGACGCGGTAGGCGAGGGTGACGACGGTATTCGGGCCGATCTGCATGGTGAGCTCCTATTTGGCTTCCTTGGCCAGTTGCTTGACGAGTTGTAGGACCTCGGCGGCGTGGCCCTTCGGCGTCACGTCGTAGAGGGCATGGCGGATGATGCCGCGCTTGTCGATGACGAAGGTGGAACGCACGAGGCAAAGCCTTTTGTGCCCATCATGCTCGCGGTAATGCATCACGCCATATTGCCGGCACACCTCGCCATCGACATCCGACAGGAGGCGAATCGACAGGCCATGCTTGTCGCGAAACTCTGCATGCGCGAGGCAGTCATCGCGCGAGATGCCGATCACCGTGCAGCCGAGGCGGTTGAAATCGCTCTCGTGGTCGGAAAAATCGATGGCCTCGAGCGTGCAATAGGGCGTGCCATCCTTCGGATAAAAAAACAGCACGAGATGCTGTTTGCCGAGCAAGGACGCGGAATCGAATTGTTCCATGTCCGCATCGGGCAGCGAAAATTGCGGTGCGGGTTGTCCTGGCGCAAGCAGCATGCGTCTCTCCGAAAAGCGCTGCGCGATTCTAACCGAGGCTACCGGCCTCGCAAGCGACGCTGCCCCTCATTCGGCGCAGAGCCCGCGCACGACGGGTGCACTTAACGCCTGCCGTATGGCAAAGAGGCCAGTGGCAGCGACGCCAACCGCTCCGATGGCGAGGCCAGTCAGCACCATCGCAGGCGTGGGCCAATAATCGAGCTGAAACACCCAGCGCGCAAGCGCCGTTCCCAACGCCATCGCCATGCCGCCGGCCAGTAAGCCGGCCACGGCGCCGAGGACGGCGAACTCGGCTGTGAGCACGCGGCGCAACTGGGCGCGCTGCCCGCCCAGCGCGCGCAAGACGGCGAGTTCATGGCGCCGTTCGGCGGCGCTTGCCTGCAAGGCGGCATAGAGCACGACGACCCCCGCGATGAGCGCAAAGGCGAAGACGAGTTCGACCGCATGGCTTACCTGGTCGAGCGTCTCTTGCAGCTGGCGCAGCAAGGCGGCGACGTCGATGATGGTCAAGTTGGGGAAGGCACGCACGAGCCGATCGAGGAAGGCCGCTTCGCTTGGCGGCAGATGAAAGCTCGTGATGTAACTCGTCGGCTGGCCGGCGAGCGCTCCTTCCGGCGCAATGACGAAGAAATTGACGCGCATCGAGTCCCAGTCGAGTTTGCGCAGCGAGGTGATCGTCCCGTGGATCGGCTGCCCGGCAATCTCGAAGGTAAGCTGATCCCCCAGTTGCAAACGGAGTTTCTCGGCAAGCCCCTGCTCGACGGAAAAACTGAGCCCCTCTCCCGGCGCATGCCATTGGCCGGCAACGATCTCATTGCCCGGAGGGAGTTCAGCGCGCATCGAGAGGTTGAACTCGCGCTCGACGAGATGCTGGGCGCGCTCCTCGGCATAATCCTTCGCGCTCACCGGGCGATCGTTGATCCGCACGAGGCGCGCCCGCACCATCGGCTCGAGACGCGGAGGAGCGAGCCCCGCCGCGGCAAAGAAGGCAGCAAGGGCCTCGCGCTGCTCGGGCTGGATGTTGATGATGAAGCGGTTCGGCGCATCAGGCGGCACGCGCGCCTGCCACGCGGCCAGAAGATCGGTGCGGGCGAGCGTGAGCACGAGCAAGGCCGTGAGCCCCACCGCCAATGCAACGATCTGTCCCGTCGCCGCGAGCGCGCGCCGGCGCAGATTGGCAAGCCCCAGGCGCGCGCTGTCCTTCACCCAGCGGCCGGCCGCCCAGCCGATGAGCCCCAGCAGCAGGCGCGCGCCGAGCGCGAAGAGCCCCAGGGCCAGACAAAACCCGCCGAGCACGGCGGCGCCGAGCCGGACATGGCCGGCGATCCAGAACATCAAGGCGGCGAGGCAACACAAGCCCGCGAGATAAGAGCCCACCGTCAGCGGTACTTCTGCCGCCCATTCACGGCGCAGCACGCGCAAGGTTGGCGCCGACTTGAGGCGCAGCAGGGGCGGCAGCACGAAGCCCGCCACCAGCACCGTGCCGACGGCGGCGCCTTGCAACCAGGCGCGTGCGCCCGCCGGCGGTAGTTCGCTCGCGACGAGGCCGGCAAGCAGATGCTGGAGCAGAAACTGCAAGAGGTAGCCCGCCAGCCCGCCGACGATGATCGCCGCCCAGCCCAAGAACACGAATTCTCCGCCGTGGATCAGCATGAGCTGCCGCTCGCTCGCCCCGAAGCAGCGCATCACCGCGCAGGCATCGAGGTGGGTTTGCATATAGCGCCGCGCCGCCAGCCCGACCGCGACGGCGGCGAGCACCACCGTCAGCAAGGCGGCGAGACTCAAGAAACGGTTGGCGCGCTCGATCAAGGCGCGGATTTCGGGGCGGGCATCCTCGAGCCCCTCGATGCGCTCGCCGCGCCCGAGCTCGCTTTCGGCCCAGCGGCGGTAATCGGCAATGGCCTGCGCCTCCCCAGCGAGATGCAGGCGCCATGTGATGCGGCTGCCGGGCTGGATGAGGCCGGTGGCCGCGAGATCAGATAGCGGCATCAATAGCCGAGGCGCGATGGAAAAGGGATTGACGCCGCGATCCGGCTCGAGCGTGAGAATCGCCGTCACCGCCGTCTCGCGGGCGCCGACTTTCAGCGTCGCCGGCGGCTCCACCGCAAGCGCTGCCGCAAGCCGCGCATCCGGCCAAGCCGTACCGGGCGCCGGCCCGCCGGCCGGTGCATCCGGGGCATTGAGGCGGGGCGCTGCGCGCAGCTGGCCGCGCAAGGGATATTCGGGCGATACCGCCTTGATCTCGGCCAGATGCACGCCGGAATCGCTAGCGACCATGCTCGGAAAGCTCGCGCTCTCGGCCAACCGCAAGCCCCGCGCCCGCGCAGCCACACGAAAGCGCTCGTGCCAGGGATGATCGGCGGTCAGGAGGAGATCGCCACCCAAGAGCTGATGCGCCTCGAGGCGCACGGCGCGCTCGACCCGATCGGCCAGAAAGGCCACCCCCGTGAGCGCCGCGACGGCCAAGACGAGCGCCAGAAAAAGGACGGTGAGCTCGCCGGCGCGCAGATCGCGCGCGAGCATGCGTAAAGCGAGTCGCACGGTTTTCATGCGGACTATCTTACGCGAGCCGCAAGTCGGCGCCGGCGGGACGGCTTGACGGAGCCGGCTCAGAAGCTGCGCAAATAATCGATCGCTTCTTCGATCCGCTCGAGCGCCAAGACTTCGATGCCCTTGATCGGCTGCTTCGGCGCGTTGGCCTTTGGGATCAGCGCTTGCGTGAAGCCGAGTTTGGCCGCCTCCTTGAGCCGCTCCTGGCCGCGCGGCGCGGGGCGGATCTCACCCGCGAGGCCCACTTCGCCGAAGGCGACGAGCTTGGCCGGCAAGGGCCGGTTGCGCAATGAAGAGACGATCGCCAAGAGCACCGCAAGATCGGCCGCCGGTTCCTGGATGCGCACGCCGCCCACCGCATTGACGAACACGTCCTGATCTCCGCACATCACCCCGGCATGCCGATGCAAGACGGCGAGCAGCATCGCGAGGCGCTGGGGCTCGAGGCCGACGGTGAGCCGGCGCGGATTGCCCCCCAGCGCCGCATCGACGAGCGCCTGGATTTCGACCAGCAAGGGCCGCGTGCCCTCTTGCGTGACGAGCACGCAGGAACCGGCGACTTCTTGCGGATGCTGCGAGAGAAAGAGCGCCGAGGGATTCGAGACGCCCCGCAAGCCCTTGTCGGTCATCGCGAAGACGCCCAATTCATTCACTGCGCCGAAGCGGTTCTTGAAGGCGCGCACGAGGCGAAAGCTCGAATGCGTATCGCCCTCGAAATAGAGCACCGTGTCGACGATGTGCTCGAGCACGCGCGGGCCGGCGAGCGCCCCTTCCTTCGTCACATGGCCGACGAGGATCACCGCGGTGCCCGTTTGCTTGGCAAAGCGAGTGAGCTGCGCCGCGCACTCGCGCACCTGGGCCACCGACCCTGGCGCCGATTGCAGGGCCTCCGACCAGAGCGTCTGGATCGAATCGATTACCGCGACGAGCGGCTTTTCTTCTTGCAGCGCGGCGAGGATCTTTTCGAGATTGATCTCGGGCATCAGGCGCAAGCCTGCCGTAGGCAATTGCAGCCGCTGGGCGCGCAAGGCGATCTGTTCGGCGGACTCTTCGCCCGAGACATAGAGCACCGGCTGCCCGGCCTGGGCGAGCCTTGAGAGCGCCTGCAAGAGCAGTGTCGATTTGCCGATGCCCGGATCGCCGCCGATCAGCACCACGCCGCCCGCGACGAGCCCGCCGCCCAAGACGCGGTCGAACTCCTCGATGCCGGTAGGCTGCCGCGGCTCCTCGCGCGGGCGGATCGCAGCGAGATCCTGCGGCTTGCCGGTGGCGGCAAGCGGTGCGAAATGGGTGCCGAAGCGCTTCGCCCCTGGGCTTGGCGCCTCATGAAGCGTTTCGACGAGCGTGTTCCACTGCCCGCAGCCGGGGCACTGCCCCTGCCACTTCGGCGCGCTTGCGCCGCATTCGGTGCAGGTATAAAGCGACTTGGGCTTTGCCAACGCTAGCCTCGTTCGATCACCGGCACGCGCGGCGAGAGCGCGCAGAAAAGCTCATAGGCAATCGTGCTGGCCGCGGCCGCCACTTCATCAGCCGGCAGCCCTTCGCCCCACAGGGTGGCCGTCGCGCCAGCGCCGATTTTTTCGGGCAAGCCGGTCAGATCGACACAGAGCTTGTCCATCGACACGCGGCCAATGAGACGCGTTCTGTGACCTTCCACGAGCACGGGCGTGCCGGTCGGCGCATGGCGCGGATAGCCGTCGGCATAACCGCAGGCGATGATGCCGATGCGCAGCGGCCGTTCGGCGGTGAAAGCGCAGCCATAGCCGACGCTCTCGCCGGCTGCGAGTTCTTGCACCGCAATGACTTCACTTTGCAATGTCATGACGGATTCAAGACCGAGTTGGGCAGCGGTCGTTTCAGGAAATGGCGAGCTGCCATAGAGCATGATGCCCGGCCGCGCCCAATCGCCGATGCTTGCCGAGTAACGCAGAATCGCCGCCGAATTGCCGAGCGAAGTTTCCCCGGCAAGGCCGGCGGTCATCGCGCGAAAGCGCTCGAGCTGCCAATCGACGCCGCGCGGGCCGTCGGCATCGGCAAAATGCGTCATCAACACGGTCGGGATGCCGCGCGCTGCGAGGCGGGCATGAGCCTCTTGCAAGCCCGCCGCCTCGAAACCGAGCCGGTTCATACCAGTGTTGAGCTTGAGATAGACCGGCAGCTTTGCCGGCCAATCGGTTGCGAGTAACCAGTCGAGCTGGGCCTGGCGATGTACGACGGGAATCAGCCGATGGCGCACAAAGAACGGCACCTCGTCGGATGCATAGCAGCCTTCGAGCATCAGGATGGGCTTTGTCACACCCGCCTCACGCAAGCCAATCGCGCGCTCGAGCTCGATCAGCGCAAAGCCATCGGCGAGATCGTGCAGCGCTGCAACGACGCGCTCGAGGCCGTGACCATAGGCATTGGCCTTGACGACCGCCCACAATCGCGCCGCGCCCGCATGAACACGCGCGAGGCAGAAATTGTGGCGCAAGGCGGCGCGGTCGAAGACGGCGCGGATTGGGCGGGTCATGAAAAAAGCGCGCGCCGCTTCGTCTTCAGCGCGCCTTCTGGCAATCCTTGAGCTTGCTGGTGGCGAATTCGACGAAGGTCGTCACAAGCCGCGAGCGAAACTTCTCCTTCGGATAGACCATCGACAGCTTGCGGGTAAGCCGCGGCTTGAGCGGAATCGAGACGAGATCGCCCAGACGAAGCGATTTCAATACCGAAGTGCGTGAGGCGATCGCAAAGCCGAGCCCCGTCTCGACGACTTCGAGCAGCGAGACGGGACTGCCCATTTCCATGACCGGCGTCATGTGATCGACATCGACGCCGTGATTTCTCAGATAGACCTCGGTGAATTCGCGCGTGCCCGAACCCGGCTCGCGCGAAACGAAGGGATACTCGGCAAGTTGCTGCGGCGTGATTTCCTTCAGGCGCGCGAGCGGAAACTTCGGGCTGCAGATCACCTGCAGTTCGTCCTCGCAACAGACTTCCGTCTGCAGATTGGGTTGGTGCGAGGGGGACTCGATGAAGCCGATGTCGAGGGTATGTTCGGCCACGCGCGTCTCGATCGTTTCAGAATTGGCGACGATGAGCCGCGGCCGCACTTTTGGATACTTCGACTTGAACTCGGCGATGATCTTCGGCAGCAGGAATTCGGCGATCGTCGTGCTGCCCCCCACCAAGAGCGAACCGCCGATCTCACCGGTGAGCTCGGCCAAGCGTATGTCCATTTCAGAGGAAAGTCCAAGGATCTTCTCGGCATACTGGAGCACCAATTCGCCCGCCGGCGTGAGCGAAATGCGGCCGTGGCCGCGATCGAAAAGCCGCGTATTGAAATGCTCCTCGAGCTGCTTGATCTGGAAAGTCACCGCCGGCTGCGTCATGAACAGCACTTCCGCAGCCTTGGTAAAAGACAGTTGCTTGGCGACGGCATGAAATACCTGCAGCCTGCGATCCGCCATGGACGTTTACCCCCTCGTTATCGAAGTTTCTAACCCAGATTGTCCATTGGAACGCGAGCGGCACTCGACGGCGAGGGCGAGGAGATGCGCGCTCGGGCGACGAGTCCATAGCGTGGCCTCTGGACGAGGAGCACGGGCGCGCAGATACCGCCCGCAGCCCGAGCGCCGCCGCGTAGGGCACGGCGAGGCCGGAAAATCTCTTTATGGATCGGCTGCCCGGTCTAATGGACAATCTGGGTCAAATATTCAAGCACAAATTCGTGGCATAAGAAAGCCTGATAACCGCCCAGTTCCCCCCTGCGAAGCCCATTGTGAGCCGCTGCTCGCGAAGGCGGGAAACACTTTCGTGATATAAACCGGCGGCCATGAGCCTCGGCTTCTACATCATCATGGCGGCGCAATTCTTCTCCGCGCTCGCCGACAATGCTCTCCTGATCGCCGCCATCGCCATCCTGCGCGACATGCAGGCGCCGGCCGAATACGAGCCGTTGCTCAAGACCTTCTTCACCGTTTCCTATGTCGCGCTCGCGGCCTTCGTCGGCGCCTTCGCCGATTCGATGCCGAAGTGGCGCGTCATGTTCATCAGCAACGGCATCAAGATCGCCGGCTGCATGCTGATGTACTTCGACGTCCATCCGCTCGTCGCCTATGCGGTCGTCGGCTTGGGCGCCGCGGCCTACTCACCCGCCAAATACGGCATCCTCACCGAATACCTGCCGCATCGTAAGCTCGTCATCGCCAATGGCTGGATCGAGGGGCTCACCGTGATGGCGATCATCCTCGGCGTCGTCTTGGGCGGCGCGCTGATTCAGCCCAACCTTGCCGCCCAGCTGCTCGCCTTCGACTTTCCTCTCTTCAACACCGGCGTCGATACGGTGGCAGAGATGAATCTCCTTGTCATCGGGCTCCTGTATCTGATCGCTGCGCTGTTCAACCTCTACATCCCCGATACCGGCGTCGACCACAAGCCGCTCAAGAAAAATCCGCTTTATCTCGTCCATGAGTTCAACCACTGCCTGAAACTCCTCTGGCGCGACCGCCTCGGCCAGATCTCCCTGGCCGTAACGACGCTGTTCTGGGGCGCAGGCGCGACACTGCAATTCATCGTCATCGAATGGGCCAAGGCGGCCCTCAACCTCGATCTTTCCAAGGCCAGCATGTTGCAGGGCGTCGTCGCCGTCGGCGTGGCCATCGGCGCCGTGCTCGCCGCCAAGATGATCACCTTGCGCAAGTCGGTGCGCGTGATTCCGCTCGGCATCGCGATGGGATTAGGCGTCATCGTCATGATCACCGTGCGCGATACCTGGGTTGCCCTCCCCCTCTTGGTCCTCGTCGGTGCGCTGTCGGGCTTCTTCGTCGTGCCGATGAACGCGCTCCTGCAGCACCGCGGCCATATCCTGATGGGCGCCGGCCACTCGATCGCGGTGCAAAACTTCAACGAGAACCTCTCGATCCTCGTCATGACCGGCATCTATTCGCTCTTGATCAAGGCCGGCATGCACATCTACTGGGTCATCGTGCTCTTTGGCCTTTTCGTCGCCGGCACGATGTGGCTCGTCAAGCGCCGCTTCGAGGCCAACCAGCGCGAACACGACGACGTCAGCTACCTCGAAGACCGCGCGCACTGAAAACGCACTGAAAACGCAAAAAAGCCGATGATCGGTCGATCATCGGCTCGTCAGTTCTGGCGCGCCCGAAGAGATTCGAACTCCTGACCCCCTGGTTCGTAGCCAGGTACTCTATCCAGCTGAGCTACGGGCGCATGAAAGAGCTGCACATTATAGCGAAAGAATCGAACGGGTAAACTGCCGCTCTCGTTTTTTCGCTCCTGCCATGAAACCCGCCTACGACGAATCCTCCTTCCGCGTCTTGAAGGGCCTCGAACCGGTGCGCGAACGGCCGGGCATGTACACGCGCACCGACTCGCCGGCGCACATCATCCAGGAAGTCATCGACAATGCCGCCGATGAGGCGCTCGCCGGCTTCGCCAAGCACATCCACGTCCTCGTCGCCCGCGATGGCAGCGTCACGGTAACCGACGATGGCCGCGGCATTCCGGTCGGGCTGCATCCCGAAGAAAAGATTCCCGTCGTCGTGCTTGCCTTCACACGATTGCACGCCGGCGGCAAATTCGACAAGAAAAGCGGCCAAGGCGCCTATGCCTTCTCGGGCGGCCTGCACGGCGTTGGTGTAGCCGTCACCAACGCGCTCTCGCAGCGCGTCGATGTCGAGGTGCGCCGTGAGGGCAAGATTTACGCAGTGAGCTTTGCCGAAGGCGGCGAGAAAGTCTCGGCCCTCGAAGTCATCGGCGAGTGCGGCAAGCAGACCGGCACGCGCGTGCGCGTCCTGCCCGATCCGAAGTATTTCGATTCGCCGAAGGTGCCGCAGGCCGAACTGGAACGGCTGTTGCGCTCGAAGGCAGTGCTCTTGCCTGGTGTCGAGGTGACGCTCGCGGTCGAACAGGCCGATGGCACGCTCGCGGAAAAGACATGGCGCTATCCCGAGGGACTCGCCGGTTATCTGAAGGAAATCGCCGCGAGCGACCCGGTGGCGCCGATCTGGTCGGCAGAAAGCTATGCCGGCGCGGACGATGAGAGCTTTGCGGAAGGCGAGGGCGCCGCCTGGGCGCTCGGCTGGTGGCAGGACGGGGCGCCCACCGAGTCTTATGTCAATCTCATTCCGACCGTGGCCGGCGGCACCCACGAATCGGGCTTGAAGGCCGGCGTTTTCGAGGCGGTCAGAAGCTTCATCGAGCACCATGCGCTCCTACCCAGAGGCGTGAAGCTCCAGCAGGAGGACGTCTGCGGCAAGCTCGGCTTCGTGCTTTCGGCGCGCCTTCTGGACCCGCAATTCCAGGGCCAGGTGAAGGAAAAGCTCAACTCGCGCGAGGCGGTCAAGCTCGTCGCCAGCCGGGTGCGCGATCCCCTGGAAATCTGGCTCAACCAGCACGTCGAGGCCGGCCGCGCGATCGCGGAACTCGCCATCAGGCAAGCCTTGGCGCGCCAGAAGAACGCGCAGAAGGTCGAAAAGAAGAAACAATCCGGCGTGGCCGTGCTGCCGGGAAAACTTTCCGACTGCGAATCGACCGACATTGCCGAAAACGAGCTCTTCCTCGTCGAAGGCGATTCGGCCGGCGGCTCGGCCAAGATGGCCAGAAACCGCGAGACGCAGGCCATTTTGCCCTTGCGCGGCAAGGTGCAGAATTCATGGGAGATCGAACCGAACCGTCTGTTCGCCAACGCCGAGATTCACGACATCGCAGTGGCGCTCGGGATAGAGCCGCACGGCGCGGAGGATGAACCCGACCTCTCCAATCTGCGCTATGGCAAGGTGATCATCATGTCGGATGCCGACGTCGATGGCGCCCACATCCAGACGCTCTTGCTCACCCTCTTCTACCGCCACTTCCCGGCGCTCATCCGCCGCGGCCATGTCTATGTCGCCCAGCCGCCGCTCTACCGCATCGACGTGCCCGCCTCAGGCAAAAAGCGCCCCGCCAAGCGGCTCTACGCGCTCGACGATGGCGAGCTGGAGGCGATCAAGGAGCGGCTCGCCAAGGAAGGCATCCCGCCCGACAAGATCGAGGTCGGCCGCTTCAAGGGCCTGGGCGAAATGAACCCCGAGCAGTTGCGCGAGACCGCGATGGATCCGGCCACCCGCCGCGTGCTGCCGGTCTTCGAGCGCAGCGAGGCGCACGAGGAAACCGTCAAGCTCTTCAACCTATTGATGGGCAAGGGCGAAGCGGCGGCGCGGCGCGCCTGGATGGAAGAGAAGGGCAACTTGATCGAGGCCGATGTCTGAATATGCAGAAATACTGACATCTTCTTAATCCCAGATTGTCCATTGGAACGCGAGCGGATTGCGCAGGCGAGGACGAGGCGATGGCAGGCCGCGGGCCTCGCCAGAAGCGGGGTCTATGGGCGAGGAGCGTGGCCAGGCAGCGCCCGTCCGCAGCCCGCAAGCCGCCGCGTAGGGCGCTGTCAAGGCGGTTTTGCCTCGTCTTCGCTCGCAAGCCCGGTCTAATGGACAATCTGGGATAATATGGGTAGCCATATCCAATATTCAGCAACCCATATGAAGACGACCATCGAGATTTCAGATGCCTTGCTCATCCAGGCTAGACAGCTCGCTGCGCAGCGAGGCGCCACGCTGCGCAGCCTGATCGAACAAGGCCTGCGCCAGGTTCTGGCCGAAAAGCAGCAAGCGGGGGATTTTCGTCTGCGCCGCGCGACGTTCAAGGGAGAGGGCTTACAGGCCGAAATGCGTGGTGCCAGTTGGGAGCGCCTGCGCGAGCTAGCCTACGAAGAGCATGGCGGGTAAGCGCGGATGATCGCCGTCGATACCAACCTGCTCGTCTATGCCCACCGGGAAGATACGCCCTTTCACGAACAGGCGTTCGCCTGCATCGCGTCGCTGGCAAACGATCCGGCACCCTGGGCGATTCCCTGGCCCTGCCTGCACGAATTCTTCGCCATCGTCACCCATCCGCGCATCTATGCGCCTCCCACGCCGCTCGACATCGCGCTGGATCAGATCGACGCCTGGCTGGAATCGCCCTCGCTCGTGCTGCTCTCCGAATCCGACCTGCACTGGCCGGAACTGCGCCGGCTGATCGCGCAGGGGCATCTCGCCGGCCCGCAGGTGCATGATGCGCGCATCGCGGCGCTCTGCCAGCAACACGGCGTGAAAAAACTCTGGACGGCCGACCGCGATTTCAGCCGCTTTCCGCGCCTCATCTGCGTTAATCCGCTGGTCGCAGCCGAAAATCCATCGTGAGAGGCCAAAGTCGGCGCTGTCAGGACGGCAGTTGTATGATTGCCAAGCGTTTTTCGTGAGGGAACCCATCATGGGCAACATGCAGGAACTCATGGCGCAGGTGCGCCACCGCGTCAGCGTCGAGGACTATCACCGCATGGCCGCCGCGGGCATCTTCGGCGAAGACGACCGCGTGGAATTGATCGATGGGGAGGTGGTGGATATGTCACCGATTGGTAGCAGGCATGGCGGGGTCGTCAAACGATTGACCCAGGCCTTTTCTGTAGTGGGGCAACGGGCTATCGTCAGCGTCCAAGACCCATTGCGGCTGGGCCTGGGCTCCGAACCCCAACCCGACCTGATGCTGCTCGAACCCCGCGACGATTTCTACGCGGAGGCGCATCCCGAAAGCGGCGACGTGCTCCTGCTCATCGAGGTCGGCGACACCAGCGCCCGCTTCGACCGGGAAGTGAAGCTGCCGCTTTATGCCCGTCACGGCATCCGCGAGGTCTGGTTGATCGACCTCGACACCCGCCAGGTCGAAGTCTGCCGCCGACCTTTGCCCGAGCAGGCGAATTATGCCGATCGCACCATCCTCGCCGCCGGCACCATCGCGCCGGCGGCGCTACCTGACTGCTTGATCGACATCGGCCAATTGTTCCCCTGGACGATCTAGCGAGAACGCTCATGCCGATTCCTGACTATCAGATGCTCATGCCGCCCTTGCTGCGCTTGGCCGCGGATGGCGATCCGCACTGAAAACTTCGTTGCACTTTCCCCGACCAACACTGGTTGCCGGCCGACACTTGGCTGAGGCCGCCTAATCTCGCATGAACAATCACACCCCCGATCTCTTCGACGATCTCATCACGCCGCCCCCTCCCCCCGCCGTCCCGCCGGCGCCGACTTTTCCTGAGGACGCGCTGCCGCTCGATGCCTATGCCGAGCGCGCCTATCTCGCCTATGCGATCAGCGTCGTCAAAGCGCGCGCCTTGCCGCAGGTCGAGGATGGCCTGAAGCCCGTGCAGCGGCGCATCCTTTATGCGATGAACGAGATGCGCCTTGCCGCCTCGGCCAAGCATGTGAAAAGCGCGCGCGTCGTCGGCGATGTGATCGGGAAATACCACCCGCATGGCGATGCGAGCGTCTATGACGCAATGGTGCGCGTCGCGCAGGATTTCTCGCTGCGCTATCCGCTCGTCGACGGCCAAGGCAACTTCGGCTCGCGCGATGGCGACGGCGCGGCGGCGATGCGCTACACCGAATGCCGCCTCACCCCCATCGCCGAGCTGCTGCTCGCTGAAATCGACCGCGGCACCGTCGATTTCGTGCCCAACTACGATGGCTCGCTCCAGGAGCCCAAGCGCTTGCCCGCGCGCCTGCCCTTCGTGCTCTTGAATGGCGCTTCAGGCATCGCCGTCGGCATGGCCACCGAGATTCCGCCGCACAACCTCGCCGAAGTCGCCGAGGCGCTGAAGCTCCTCATCAAAAAGCCCGCCGCCACGCTCGATGAAGTGCTCGCCGTGCTGCCGGGCCCGGATTTTCCCGGCGGCGGGCAGATCATCTCGATGCCGGCCGAGATTCGTGCCGCCTATGAAAGCGGCCGCGGCTCCTTGCGCATGCGGGCCCGCTGGCGCATCGAGGAACTGGCGCGCGGCCAGTGGCGCGTGATCGTCTACGAACTTCCGCATGGCGTGTCGGCCGCGCAGGTGCTCTCGGAAATCGAGGCGATCACCAACCCGCAGCCGCGGCCGGGCAAGAAGGAGGTCTCACAGGAGCAAAAAAACCTCAAGCAGGTGATGCTCGGCGTGCTCGAGGCCGTGCGCGACGAGGCGAACGAGAAAGAGCCCGTGCGCATCGTGCTCGAGCCGCGTTCCTCGCGCATTCCGGTCGATGAGTTCATGGCGGTGCTCTTGGCGCACACGAGCCTCGAGACCAACGTGCCGGTGAATCTGACGATGATCGGGCAAGATGGGCGGCCGGCGCAAAAGCCGCTCTTGACGATCCTCGCCGAGTGGCTCGACTTCCGTCATGCCACCGTCGAGCGGCGCAGCCGGCATCGCCTCGCCGAAGTCGAACGGCGGCTCCATATCCTCGCAGGCCGCCTGCTCGCCTTCCTCTCGATCGACGCCGTCATCCAAACGATCCGTGAAGCGGAGGAACCCAAGGCCGAGCTGATGGCGAAGTTTGGGCTCTCTGAACTGCAGGCCGAGGACATCCTCGAAATCCGCCTGCGCCAGCTCGCCCGTTTGGAGGGCATCAAGATCGAGCAGGAAAGGCAGGCGCTGGAAGAAGAAGCAAGCGAGCTGCGCCGCCTGCTCGAAGACCGCAAGGAGCTCACGAAGCGGGTGGTCAAAGAAATCAGCGAGGATGCGAAGCGGTTTGGCGATGCGCGCCGCACGCTGATCGAGGCCGTCGCGCCAGTAAGCCCCGCCGAGGTGGCGATCCCCGACGAGCCGGTGACGGTGATCCTCTCGAAAAACGGCTGGGTGCGCACGCGCCAGGGCCATGGCATCGACCCGGCGAGCATCGCCTACAAGACCGGCGATTTTCCATTCCTGGTGGCCGAATCGCGCACCATCTGGCCGCTCGTCCTCATCGATACGAACGGCCGCGCCTATAGCGTACGCGTCGCGGATCTGCCTGGCGGGCGCGGCGATGGCGTGCCGATTACGACGCTGATCGACTTGCAGGAGGGCGGCAAGATCATTCAGGCGCTCACCGACGCGCCCGAGGCACGATATCTCTTCGCCAACTCGGGGGGCTATGGCTTCGTCGCCGCCGTCGCCGATCTCGTCTCGCGACAGCGCGCCGGCAAGGCCTTCATGTCGCTCGACCCCGGCGAGAAGCCGCTGCCCCCCGCCAAGGTCGGCGCTGACGGGACGGCGGACACGGTCGCCGCGCTCTCCGCCTCAGGCCGCCTCTTGCTATTTCCACTGGCCGAGGTCAAGATCATGGCCAAGGGCCGCGGCACGATGCTGCAGGCTCTCGCTGCCCAGGACGCCTTGGCGGGGGTGGCCGTGGGCCGGGGTGCCTTCGTCGTTTTCGGCGAAGGGCGCGGCGGCAAAGCAGCCGAATGGCGGCTTGCCGCTGAGGAAGCCGACGCCTTCCGCGCCGCCCGCGGCCGCAGGGGTCAGCCGATTCCCGTCAAACTCAAGCCGCATGGCATCAGGGTGATATAATCCCAAATTGTCCATTAGACCGGGCAGCCGATCCATGAAGAGATTTTCCGGCCTCGCCGTGCCCTACGCGGCGGCGCTCGGGCTGCGGGCGGTATCTTAAGCGCCCGTGCTCCTCGTCCAGAGGCCACGCTATGGACTCGTCGCCCGAGCGCGCATCTCCTCGCCCTCGCCGTCGAGCGCCGCTCGCGTTCCAATGGACAATCTGGGATAATTCGCACCGCTATGAGCACCGAGAAAAAACAACCCGCGACGCGTTACTGCTACCACTGCCGCACGCATCATCCGGTCGAGGAAATGAAGCTGCTCGTCACCAAGACCGGTTCGCGTTGGCGCTGTATCAAGAGCATCGAGGCCGTCAAGCGTTCCCGCGAAGAGCGCGACGCCTACGGCCGCCAGGTCTCGGCGCAGAACCAGGCCGAGGCCTCCGGCCGGGCGCGCATGCTCAACAAGATCCAGCGCGGCTTGCTGTGAATGACCTTACCGGGCTAAACGCTCGGTGAGGCCTGACATCCGCAGCGAGCGGCGCGCAATGGCCGCACGGAGCACGCTTGGGCTCGCCCACAGCTCGACGCGCCGGCGCGCCCTTGTGAGCCCCGTATAGACGAGTTCGCGCGTCGTCACGGCCGACGGCTGCGCCGGCAGATAGAGCAGTACGCGCTCGAATTCCGATCCCTGGGATTTGTGCACCGTCATCGCCCAAGCGGGCTCCCAGGCCGAGAGCCGGGAAAGCGGCACCCAGCGCAACGCTCCTCCCTCCCCCAGGAAACAGACCTTGGCCTCGCCATCGGCAGGATCGGCGAGGATGAGGCCGATGTCGCCATTGAAGAGCCGCAGCAATGGATCGTTGCGCGTGACCATGAGCGGCGTGCCCAGGGGCGGCCGCGGCGCATCGGCGGGCATGAACGCCGCATTTAACGCCGCAACGTCCTGCCGATGCGCGCAGAGCACGCGAAAGCGCATGAAGCGGGCAAAAAGTTTCTCCGGCGGCAGCCCGGCCGCAACGCCCTGCAGATAATCGGCATACCCCTGTCGCGCAGCCGCGATGAGTTCCGGAAAACTGCCGGCAGGCTGCCAGCCCAGATCGTCGGCGCCGGCGGTGAGCACCTCGAGCGCCGCCGCACACTCGCCGGCGCGCAAGCACATTGCGAGCCGCCCTATGCCGCTTTCTGCCGAGAAACGGAAGTTCGTCGCGAGCGACACGACGCAGTCGGCAAGTCGTGCGCTCTCGCAGAGATCGGCGAACACCGCGCCGGCCTCGACGGCGGCGAGCTGATCGCGATCGCCTAACAGCACGAGGCGCGCGTGAAGCGGCAAGGCATCGACGAGATGCGCCATCAAAGAGAGATCGATCATCGAGGCCTCATCGACGACCAAGAGATCGCAGGCCAGCGGCCGCTCGCGGTGACGGGCGAAACCGCTGCCATCGGCGCGCTGTTCGAGCAAGCGATGCACGGTGACGGCCCCCTCTTCGACCACGACCCCCGCTGCGGCGAGCGCTTCGCCCATGCGCGCCGCAGCCTTGCCCGTGGGGGCGGCGAGCCGGATGCGCAAGGCGGGGTCCTTTTCGCGCAACAAGCCGATGATGCGCGCCAGCGTCGTCGTCTTGCCGGTACCGGGGCCGCCAGAGACGAGGCAGAGGCGGCGCGAGAGCGCCACCTTCGCCGCCTCCCGCTGGCCGGCATTTGTGAAAAGCTGCGACAAGCGCGCCTCGTACGCTTCGCTCAAGGGAAGCGCTTCATTCGCCCGGGCGAGCACATCCGCCGCAATCCGATGTTCATAATCCCAGTAACGGCGCAGGTAAAGCCGCCGGCCATCCCAGACGAGCGGCGTCCACTCCTTCGGCCCGCCGACGATGGCAAGCTCCGGCAAGCGCGCGCGAAATCGCTGCCGCGCCGCTAAATCGAATTCATCCGCCCAGGGCCCCCAGCCTGCTTCACTTTCGAGATCGGCACAGACATGGCCTGCCTGGGTCAGCTCGCAGGCAAGCGCGAGCGCGAGCCGTGCCTCGGCCTCCTCCCCGCCCAAGTTTTCCGCCAAATGCCGCGCGATCGACGAGATCAGCATGAAGCCACCTCCGCAGCGGCGATCTCGGCCTCGCCGGGCCGGGCGAAATAGACGCCGTGATCGCTGCCCGGCCGCATGCCGCGCACGAAGAGGTAGAAGACGCCGCCGAATGCGGCCTCCCAGTCGAGCCCCGGTTCGCGGGCGGCCAGCGCACGCTTCAAGGCCGCGGCATAGATGTTGAGCTGCAGATCGTAGCGGTGCGTACGCATCGCCTCCTCGAGCCGGCCACGCGAGTAGTCCTCTGGCGTATCGCCGAGCCAGTTTGACTTCCAATCGACGATGAACCAGCGCCCGCCGTGACGAAAGATGAGATCGATGAAGCCCTTCATGTAACCTCCACCGGCGAGGGGATAGGTGAATTCGAGCTCGGCAAGCCGGTCTTCCAGCCCCACATCGGCAAGCCGCAGGCCGGGCAGGAGCGGCACGGCGAGGACGTCGGCGACGAGGCGCTCGAGCACCGGCTGCCAGGCCGCCGCGAAGCCAAACTCGGCGAGCACCTGGGCGGCAAGCTCGCCGAGCCGGGAGCGGTCGCGAAAATCGCAGCGCTCGAAGAGCGCATGCAGGCAGCTGCCCGCCCGCGCGCCGCGCGGAAAGGCGAAGATACTTGAATACTCCAGCGCAACCGGCTGATCGGGCCTCGCCTCCTCTTGCAAAATCGGCGCTGGCAAGACGGCCTCGCTGCCCAGCGCCGGCAGAGGGGCGTGCGCATCATGGTCGGGCGCTTCCGCTTCGGCGAGCCGCGCCACGAGGCTCGAAAAGCTCGCGATGCGCCAAGGGGCGGGTATCGTGGCGCGAAACGGACGCGCTTCGAGTCGAGGCGTGGCGGCGGGCAGCGCTCGCGGCGCGACGGCTGCTTCTTCGGGCAGCGGCGCAATGGCAAGCTTGCCCTGAAGCGGCTCAGCCCATTTGCGCAACTTCTCGATCAGCGCCGCCGCGCTAATCTTTTCGAGCTCATTGGCCAGCCAGGCACGGGGCTCTGCCTCGATCGTCTCGCGCGGCCCGAAGAGGAGCCAGGCAAGCGGCGAGCGTTCGCAGAACTTCGCCTTGCCCCAGATAAGCACGCAGCGGTGCTCGGCGCGCGTGAGCGCGACATAGGCAAGCCGCAGTTCCTCGGCAGCCGCTTCGAGATCGGCCGCGCGGCGCCGCGCCTCGAGCTTAGGCGAACCGAAATCGAGCCAGGCGCCGCCTTCGTCGTGGGCGAGCACCGGCCAGCGGCGCACGTCCTCCTTGCGGCCATCCCAGAGGAAGGGGCAATAAACGATCGGATACTGAAGCCCCTTCGCGGCATGAATCGTGACGATGCGCACGAGTGCTTCATCGCTTTCGAGCCGCAGCTGATGCTCTTCCACCTCGGGCGCGCGGCGCTGAGCGGCCAAGTGGCGAGCGAGCCCCGTGGCATCGAGGGCCTGGGCTGCTTCGGCGGCTTGCAAGAGTTCAGCAAGATGCCGGTAGTTGGTCAGCCGCCGCTCGCCGTCGGGACGGGCAAGCAGGCGCGGCACGATGTCTTCGCGTCGCATGAGGCGATGCCAGAAGGCCGCGAAGCCGCGCGTCTCGAGCTCGCGGCGATCGTCGTGAAAGCGCTCGAGACGCGCGCTCCAGGCGGCCTCGTCTGCACTCCAGGCCGCAAGTTCCCCGGCGCTCGCGCCCAAAAGCACCGTGGCGAGCGCCGCGCGCACGAGCCCTTCGCGCCAGGGCTCGGCCACTGCCAGCAAGAGCCGCTCGAGCTCCTCGGCTTCTTCGCTCTGCCAGATGCTGCCGCCGCCGATGGCGACGCTCTGGATGCCAAGCCGGCCGAGCTGCTGCCGCACAAGCTCGCCCTGGCGGCGCGTCCTCACGAGCACCGCAATGTCGCCGCCCGCGAGCGGCCGGCCATTGCGCCTGGCCCGCCCCTCTTGGGAAAGCCGCAGCAAACGCGCAATGTCGCCGGCCACGGCGCGCGCGGAGAGCTCGCTTGCCAGCTCCTTGGCAAGCCACTGCTCCGCCTTGGCCTTGCCGGTCTCCTGCTCCTCTTTGGGAGCCGGCAGGTACCAGAGGGTCAGCGGCGCCAGGCCATCGTCGATAAAGAGAGTTTTGCGATCTGTTTGCTCCGCAGCCTTGGCCGGCACGAAGGGGAGCATATCAAGCAGGAAGGGCCGCGGCCGCGAAAAGAGCGCATTGACGGCATCGATGAGCGGTTCATCCGAGCGGCGGTTTCCCAACAGGGCATAGCCTTCCTGAGCCTGCTCGCGCGCCGCGAGATAGGCGAAGACATCGGCGCCGCGAAAGGCATAGATCGCCTGCTTGGGATCGCCGACGAAGATGAGCGGATGGGTCTCGTCCCCAAAGAGGGCCATGAAGACCGACAGTTGCAGCAAATCGGTATCCTGGAATTCGTCGACCAAGGCGGCGCGATAACGCGCGCGCAGGCTCTCGATGAGCGCCGGCCCGCCGTCGCCTTGGAGTGCGCGGGCGAGATCGACGAGCAGATCGTCATAGGTCTGCCGGCCGCTTGAGCGTTTTTGCGCTTCGAGCGCCGCGCGCGCTTCTTCGAGGCAAGTGCGTGCCAGATGGCGCAGCGAATCCTCGAAGGCGTCAGCGAGCTTCTCATGGGCGGCAAGCAACTCATCCATCGCCGCGAAGAAGGGGTGCGTCGGCTCGGGTGAGGCGTTCGTGCATGCGGCCTGGATCTTCGAGCGGCTGAAGTGCACTGCCTCTTTGGGCAGCGGCAGGCTGGCCTGTTCCCTACCGAACCAGGCGGCGAGCGCCTCGCCGCGGGCAGCAAGCTTGTCGGGCGGATAGCTGTTCTTGTGAAGTTTTGCCGCCTTGAGCCAAGCGAGGATCTCGGCGGCCTCCGTTTGCCAAAGCCTTCGCGCAGTGGCGTAGACCTCGGCATAGGCGCGCTCGGCCGCCACGCAGTCGAGGGACGGCGGCGCGTCGATCTGGGCCGTGATGCGGCCCACGTGCGCTCGCACGCGGCTTGCCAACGCTTCCGGTCCGCCCAGCTTGTCCATGAGCCAGGCGGCCCACAAGGGGCTCGCCGTGGCCATGGCCTTGCGCCAGACATCGCGCGCGACGGCCGCGATGAGCTCGGCTGTCTCGGGAACGAGCTCGCGCTCGAAGGGCTGGCCAGCCGCCAAGGCCGACTCGGCAAGGGCACGCTGGCAAAAACCGTGGATGGTATGGATCGCCGCGGTATCGAAGCTCTCGAGGGCAAGCCGCAGCCGCGCCTTCGCTTCGTCCGCTTCATGCGCATGGCGCAGAAGGAGCGCAGCAAGATACTTGTCCTCTGATTGCCCCGCTACAAAAGCCTCGAAGGCTTCGGCTAGCCGCGTGCGGATGCGTCCGCGCAGCTCGCCCGTGGCGGCGCGCGTATAGGTGACGATGAGAATTTCGTCGATCGCGAGCTTGCGTTCCAGCAACAGGCGCAGCACGAGCGCCACGACCGTCCAGGTCTTGCCGGTCCCGGCGCCGGCCTCGATGAGCCGGGTGCCGGAAAGCGTCACTTCGTCAGGCGAAGCGAGTGGCTGGAAGGATCGCTCAGTCATGACGCGCTGTCTTGCCCAGTGCCATAAAGAGCGGCGCGAGCACGGCCCGCGCCGTCTGCTGGAAGTCTTCACCCAAGGGATCGTCGGCGCGATCGCGCAGCGCGAGCTTCCAGTAAGGGTCTTCGCCCTCGCCGGGTCGCTCGGAAAATTCCGCGCCATGCCAGGCGCTTGGCCAGCCCGATTTGCCCTCGTACCAGGCCCAGGCCGTCTCGGGATAAAACGGCAAGGGACGCGTCTGGCCCTCGCGGAAGAAGCCTAGCAGCACCGCAAGATGCGCTTGTGCCTCCTCTACGGGCCTGAAAATCATTGTCCCATCGCGGGCTACGAGCGCACTTTGCCGGGGCCGCTCGGGCGGCGCGACGCATTGCCAGACGAGATGCTCGATCCAGAACGACACGCAGTGCTTGGGGCGGGCATTGCCGGGATTGAGGCGCCAGCGGCCAAGGCTCGTGAGGCCCTCGAGGAAGCCGGTCAACTGCAGGCCATCGATCTCGATCTCCACCGGCAAGGGTGGCAGGCGCTCCGCCTCGAGCCAGGGGCGCGATGCCTGCCACAGCGGCTCAGCCTCACGCGCCGCGCGCTCGCTCACGATCTGCCCGGCCACGCCATGCGGCAGCCAGCCGCGCGCTGCGAGAAGCGCAGTCACATCCTCTTGCGCACGTCCGTCACGCAAGGCTTCGAGATGGGCCTGGCGCAAGCGATGGGCTTCGAGCTCATTGGGCACGAAAGGCTCGTGGATGTCGAGCAGGGCTTCGCTTTCCTCGAGATTGAGCCCCAGGCGGCGGCGCAGGAAATACTTCGCCGGATGCGCGAAAAAGCTAAGCAGCTCAGCAAGCTCAACCGTTTCGCGCTCCTCGCGCAGGCGCGCGATCGGCGCGCCGCAAAAGGGCGCCACCGCTTTCTGCTCGGCGCGCCGCGCGCTCGCGCGGCACTGCTCGGCCGCATAGCTGAACAAGGCGGGATCGGAACCGTCGAAATAGCGGGGGCTGAAAGGCTGCAAGGGATGGCGCACGATGAGGGCCTCTGCCGGCCGGCCGGTCATCTTGGCGAGGACATCGAGGAGTTCCGCCACGGGAGCAGCCGGCGGCGCTTCGAGATTGCTGCGCGGATCGCGGCCCGAATAGGTGATGAGCAGAGCATCGCGTGCAGCGAGCAGCGCCTCGAGGAAGGCATAACGCTCCTCACCGCGAGGCTCGCGATCGCCAGCCCGCGGATGAGCGGCAATGAGATCGAAGCTCGGCCGCTGCGCTGGCCGCGGCCAGGCGCCATCGTTCATGCCGACGAGGCAGACGACGCGCGCCGGAATCGGCCGGCCGGGTCGCAAGGCCGCAATCGTCGCGGCGCCACTTGCAAAGGCGCGCGCGGGGGCGCGTTCAGCAAGCCGCGTCTCGAGTTCGCGCAAGAGGACGGTGAGCGGCAGCGGCACGCTACAGTCGGTGGCTCGTGCGGTCTCGGCAAGCCGCAGGATCGCCTCGCGCACGCGCTGCCAGCCGGCCACCTCCTCCTCGGCCGGCGCGACGAAGCGTTCGAGCGCCTCGAGCAGGAGCTCGCACCACGCCTGGGCCGTCCTGCCAGCGCCGACCTTGCGATGCAGCTCGAAAAGCGCCGTGGCGAAATCGAGGAAGCGGCCGAGGAGCTCGGCGCGCTCGCCCTCGATGCCGGCCACAGCCAGCCTTCCCTCGAAAAGGCGCTCGGGCGCATCGGGCAAGCAAACCCCGAGCAAAAGGCGCATCACCCCTTCTCGCCAGCCATGGGCCTCGCTCGTCGCCAGTCCCCGCCGACGGCGCGCCTCGCCATCGAGGCCCCAGCGGATGCCGGCCGCCGCGACCCAGTGGCGCAGCAAAGGCACCTCGTCCTCCTCGATGCCGAAGGCGCGGCATACCGCAGCCTCGTCAAACAGCTCCATGACGCTCTCGGCATCGAGCTCGCTCAAGGCCACCGCGCACAGGCGAGCAAGCGCCCGCCAGGCAGGCTGTTCGGAAAGCGGCCGATCGGCCACCGCACAAGGAATGCGCCGCCCTGGCGCGGCATGCTCGAGCACCGCCGCAAGGATGGGCGCATAGGTCTCGATATCCGGCACGAGGATCAGGATGTCGGCCGGCTTGAGATCGGGCAGCGTCTCGAACAAGGCAAGCAACCGATCGTGGAGCACCTCGGCCTCGCGCGTCGCGCCGTGGCAGTCGTGGATCTCGATGCTCGCATCGGGCAAGTGGCCGCGGCTTTCTCGTAATTCGAGCAGATCGCGCTGCAAGGCGCCCAAGAGCGTCTCATGCGGCGTGGCGAAATATTCGTGGCTATCGCAGGCGCGCTCGGCCGTGGCCTCGGCAAGGCGCAGCGCGGCATACTGGCGCGCACGACCGAGCGAGGCGAGCAGCGGGTGACCCGTCTCGATGAGAGCGGCGGCGGCTGGCGCTTCGATTTCGAGGCGCAACCGCTCCCTCAAGCGGGCAATGTCGCCCCAATACTCCCGGCTCGGCGTCAGCACGAAGAAATGAACGTCGATCCACTCCGCGAGCGCCAGATAGACCTGCCAGTAAAGCTCGGGCATCGCCTCGACGGCAAACAGGCTGATGCGGCGCGGCAGCTGGCGTCTTAACTCGGGCCTGGCGGCCAGTGCGGCCAGGAAGCGCTCGCAGGGGTGTTGCACCGAAATGCTCAGCTCTAGAAACAAGGCCTGCCAGAGGCTCGCCTGCCACTCCTCATCGGGGCCGAGGCCCAGGCGGCGGCCGGCACTCCAGGCCGCGATCCAGTCCGGCCGCTCGACGAGATAGCGCTCGAAGAGCATGGCGAGGCGGCTGGCGAGCTCATAGCGGCGCAAACCATCATCACCTTCGAGATAGTGGCGCACTGGCGAAGCCTCGCTCGCCGCCAAGAGGCGCATGAGCCGCCACTGCATGGCGCTCTGCTCAAAAGGATCGCGCACCGCGACATCGGGCAAGATGCGGCCGATCAGCTGCCAGACATGTGCGGCTGGAAACGCAAACTCGATGCGCACGGCAATGCCCAGCGCATCGGCGAGGCGAAAGCTCAGCCAGCGCGCCAGCGCCGTCGAGGGCACGATCACTGGCTCGGCTTCGAGCAAAGGCAGCGGATCGACGCGCAGCAGCGCCGCCAGCGCGGCAGAGAGCGCCTCGGTGTGGTTGCTCGAATGAAAGTGCAGCATGAGCGGGATGCTAGCCGATCTTCGCGCTCATGAGTGAAGGGGGATCTTGGGGTGGCTGATGGGATTCGAACCCACGACAACCGGAATCACAATCCGGGACTCTACCAGCTGAGCTACAGCCACCGCCGTAAAAACCTTTGGCCCGCCCGACAGGACTCGAACCTGTAACCCCCGGCTTAGAAGGCCGGTGCTCTATCCGGTTGAGCTACGGGCGGTCTGTCCAGCGGTCCGGGATGCAGGCGCCTGGTCGGGGTGGAGGGATTTGAACCCCCGACATCTTGCTCCCAAAGCAAGCGCGCTACCGGGCTGCGCTACACCCCGAGGGAGACGCGCATTCTAGCGGGCCGAATCCGCCTGGTCAATGACGAACTTGCCAAAACTTGCGAGCGATCGGCCTTTCGTTTATAAAGCCCTTTTTTTGCCGAGCGGACAAGATGGCTGAAGATTTTCTGCACAAGCAGTTTCCTCCTTACACGCCCAAGAAGGGCGAGGAGTACATGAACCCGAAGCAGCTCGCGCATTTCCGGCAGATCCTCGAAGCCTTGAAGGAGGAGCTCGCCGGCGACATCGAGCGCACCGTGCATACCATGCAAGACGAAGCGACGGTCTTTGCCGATCCAAACGACCGCGCAAGCCAAGAATCCGACATCGCCCTCGAACTGAGGAACCGCGACCGCGAGCGCAAGCTGATCAAGAAGATCGACGAGGCGCTCGCCCGCATCGAGAATGGCGAGTATGGCTACTGCGATGCCTGCGGCGTCGAGATCGGCTTGAAGCGCCTCGAGGCGCGCCCCACCGCCACGCTTTGCATCGATTGCAAAGAGATCGAGGAGCGGCGCGAGAAACAAATGGCGAAATAGATTTCGCCTGACCTCCAACGAAAGAAAAAGGACGCCGCGGCGTCCTTTTTCGTTTTGCGATGAAATGCGCCTGACTGCGGGGCCTTACGGCGCGGCAGGAGTCTCGCCGCTTACTTCGGCTTGCACTGCCTTCATCGACAGCCGCACACGGCCCTTGTCGTCGGTCTCGATGACCTTGACGCGCACGGTTTGGCCCTCCTTGAGCTTGTCCGAGACGGCATTGACGCGTTCGTTGGCGATCTGCGAGATGTGCAGGAGGCCATCCTTGCCAGGCAGAATCTGCACGATCGCGCCAAAATCGAGCAGGCGCAGCACCGTGCCCTCATAGACTCTGCCGACTTCGACTTCCGCCGTGATGTCTTCGATGCGTTTTTTCGCGAGCTGCGCGGCCTCGGCGCTCACCGAAGCGATCGTCACGGTGCCATCGTCCTCGATGTCGATCGTGCAGCCGGTTTCCTCGGTGAGCGCACGGATCGTCGCACCGCCCTTGCCGATCACGTCGCGGATCTTCTCGGGGTTGATCTTCAGCGTGATCATGCGCGGCGCGAAGCTCGACACTTCCTTACGGTGGCCAGCCATGGCCGCTTCCATGATGTCGAGAATGTGGTGGCGCGCTTCCTTGGCCTGCGCCAAGGCGACTTGCATGATTTCCTTGGTGATGCCCTGGATCTTGATGTCCATCTGCAGCGCCGTCACGCCCTGACGCGTGCCGGCTACCTTGAAGTCCATGTCGCCCAGGTGATCTTCATCGCCGAGGATATCGGTCAGCACGGCAAAGCGATTGCCTTCCTTGATAAGCCCCATCGCGATGCCAGCGACATGCGCCTTCAGAGGCACGCCGGCATCCATCAGCGAGAGCGAGCCGCCGCACACGGAAGCCATCGAGGATGAGCCGTTCGATTCGGTGATCTCCGAGACGACGCGCATCGAGTAACCGAACTCTTCGGCCGAAGGCAGCACGGCAGCCAGCGCACGCTTGGCGAGCCGGCCATGACCGATCTCACGGCGCTTCGGACTGCCGACGCGACCCGTCTCGCCAGTGGCAAACGGCGGCATGTTGTAGTGGAGCATGAAACGCTCGCGATATTCGCCGTGCAAGGCATCGACGATCTGCTCGTCGCGGCCGGTGCCGAGCGTGGTGATGACGAGCGCCTGGGTTTCGCCGCGCGTGAAGAGCACCGAGCCATGCGTGCGCGGCAAGACGCCGGTGCGAATGGAGATCGGCCGCACGGTGCGCGTATCGCGGCCATCGATGCGCGGCTCACCATTGAGGATCTGGCTGCGCACGATCTTGGCTTCGAGTTCGAAGAGCAGGTTGGCAACCGTGGTGGGATCGGGCGCATGTTCGCCGACGCAGAGCGTCTCGGTCACTTTCTTTGCCACTTCGCGGCAGCGGGCGACGCGCGCCTGCTTGCTGGTGATGCGATAGGCTTCGCGTAGCTCGGCTTCGGCGAGCTCGGCAATCTTGGCGATGAGCGCCTCGTCCTTGGGGGGCGGCTGCCAGTTCCATTCCGGCTTACCAGCGACTTCCACCAGCTCGTTGATCGCCTGGATCGCCACCTGCATCTGCTCATGGCCAAAGACGACGGCGCCGAGCATGACTTCCTCGGGAAGCTGTTGCGCCTCAGATTCGACCATCAGCACGGCCGCTTGCGTGCCGGCAACGACGAGATCGAGCTGGCTGTCAAGAAGCTGAGTGCGCGTCGGATTGAGCACGTATTGACCGTTGAGATAGCCGACGCGCGCCGCGCCGATCGGTCCATTGAAGGGGATGCCGGAAATCGCGAGTGCCGCCGAAGCGCCCAACATCGCCGGAATGTCGGGATCGACTTCCGGATTGGAGGAGAGCACATGGACGATGATCTGCACTTCGTTGTAGAAGCCCTCCGGGAAGAGCGGCCGCAACGGTCGGTCGATGAGGCGCGAGGTAAGCGTCTCCTTCTCGGTGGGGCGGCCTTCGCGCTTGAAGAAACCGCCCGGAATGCGGCCGGCGGCATAGACCTTCTCGACGTAATCGACGGTGAGCGGGAAGAAATCCTGCCCGGCCTTGACCTCGTCCTTGGCGACAACGGTGGCAAGCACGACGGTGTCATCGACATTGACGACAACGGCGCCAGTGGCCTGGCGCGCGATCTCGCCCGTCTCCAGCGTCACCGTATGGGCGCCGTAGGTAAAACTTTTCTTGATGGGGGTCAGCACAATCCAATCCTCTCAAAATAAAGGCCGGCGCAGCTTCCCGCTGCGCCGGCCAGCGACGCTTTAAGACACCGGGGCGATCAGGGCGCCCGCAGTGCGATGATGATGGCAAGGCTGCGTCACTTGCGCAGGCCGAGACGCTCGATTAGCGTCCGATAGCTTTCGGCGTTCTTGCGCTTGAGATAGTCGAGCAGCTTGCGGCGCTGGCTCACCATCTTGAGCAAGCCGCGACGCGAATGGTGATCCTTGACATGGGTCTTGAAGTGGTTGGTCAGATCATTGATGCGCGCGGTCAAGAGCGCGATCTGCACCTCGGGAGAACCGGTGTCGCCCTGGGCGCGTTGGTATTCGGAAACGATCTTTGCCTTTTCGGCGGTCGTGATGGCCATGATGTTCTACTCTCAAACTCTGGGTTGATAAGCGGATGCGGCCCCGGTTTGATAGAGCGCGTCACCCGTGCTGCGGAAAACGAAGGGCGGATTATAGACGAATCAGGCGGTTGCAATGAGTCTTTTGGGTTGCAGCCAGCCATCGGCCGCCAGTTCGCCGAGGCCGAGAAAACCCTGCGGCGAAAGGAGGCGATAGCGCTGGCCCACCTCGCCAGCCCAGCGCACCGCCTGGCCATGCTGGAGGCGCACCGTCTCGGTGGCGGAAAGTTCGGCCGCAGGCAGATCCGCAAGCAAGGCATCGATAGGCAACAGCAAGGCATCGCGCGCCTCAATGGGCAGCGCGGCGATCGCCTCAAGCGTCACGGCGCGGTCAAGGTCGAGCGTGCCCACGCGCGTGCGGCGCAAGGCGGCCAAGTGCGCGCCACAGCCAAGTGCCGCGCCGATGTCGGCAGCCAGCGTGCGCACATAGGTGCCCTTGCTGCAATCGATCTCGAGCTCGAAACAGTCGCTCTGCCAGGCAAGCAGCTCGAGGCGATGAATCACGACGCGGCGCGGTGTGCGCTCGATTTCGATGCCTTGGCGCGCAAGTTCATAAAGCGGCACGCCATCTCGTTTCAAGGCCGAAAACATCGGCGGCACTTGCTCGATCTCGCCCATAAAGCGCGGCAGCAACGCGCGCACCTCGGCTTCGCTCACATCGACTGGCGCTGTTGCGATCACCCGCCCTTCGGCATCGGCCGTGTCGGTGACGATGCCAAGCCGCACCGTGGCGCGATAGGTCTTGCTGGATGCGAGTAATTCGCCGGCGAACTTGGTCGCCTCGCCAAAACACAGCGGCAAGAGACCCGTGGCCAACGGATCGAGTGTGCCGGTATGACCGGCCTTGGCGGCGGCGAAGAGCCGCCGCGCTTCTTGCAGTGCAGCATTCGAGCTCATGCCCGCCGGCTTGTCGAGCAGCAAGACGCCGTCGACGGCGCGGCCCGAAGCGCGTTTAGGACGACTCACCGTCGGCAGAGGCGGCGCGATCGGCCGCGACGACCTCGTCGATCAAGTGCGACAAGCGGCTGCCGCGCTCGATCGAGGCATCGAAGACGAACGAGAGTTCCGGAATGTGATGGATGTGTAATCGGCGCCCGAGCTCGCGGCGCAAGAAGCCCGCCGCATGCGCGAGCCCCTGCGCGATCGTCTGCGCATGTTCCTCGCCGGCGAGCGAGGTGTAGAACACCTTGGCATGCTGGTAATCAGGCGTCACCTCGACGTCGGTGAGCGTGATGAGGGGCAGCCAAGGCGCCAGACGCGGGTCTTTGACCTGCCGCAACAGCTCGACGAGGTCGCGGCGGATCTGCTCTGCGACGCGCTCGCCGCGCGAAAAACCATGGGTATGCCGTCCCGCCATCGCCGACTTTTACAAGCTGCGTGCAATTTCTTGCACTTCGAAGATTTCGAGCTGGTCGCCCGGCTGGATGTCGTTGTAGTTCTTGAGGCTCAAGCCGCACTCGAAGCCTTCCTTGACTTCGCGCACGTCGTCCTTGAAGCGCTTCAAGGAATCGAGCTCGCCGGTATGGATGACGACGTTGTCGCGCAGCACGCGCACCTGGGCGCCGCGTTTGACGAGGCCAGAGAGCACCATGCAGCCCGCGACGGTGCCGACCTTCGAGATGCGGAACACCTGGCGCACCTCGACCATGCCGATGACGTTCTCGCGCTTCTCAGGCGTCAGCATGCCGGAGAGCGCTGCCTTCACGTCATCGACGGCATCGTAGATGATGTTGTAATAGCGGATGTCGACGCCGAAGGTCTCGGCGGCCTTGCGCGCGCCGGCATCGGCCCGCGTGTTAAAGCCAATGATGACGGCCTTGGAGGCCTGGGCGAGGTTGACGTCAGACTCCGAAATGCCGCCCACCGCGGCGTGGATCACATTGACCTTGACCTCGTCGGTCGACAGCTTGGTGAGCGCATGGGTGAGCGCTTCTTGCGAGCCCTGCACGTCGGCCTTGATGATGAGTGGCAGCACCTTGACCTCGCCCTCGCCCATCTGCTCGAACATGTTCTCGAGCTTGGCAGCCTGCTGTTTGGCGAGCCGCACATCGCGGAACTTGCCCTGACGGAAGAGCGCGATCTCGCGCGCCTTGCGTTCGTCGGCGAGCACGATGGCCTCATCGCCGGCCTGTGGCACGTCGGAAAGACCCTGGATCTCGACGGGAATCGATGGCCCGGCCTCTTCGACGGGCTTGCCGTTTTCGTCGAGCATGGCGCGCACGCGGCCCCAGACCTGGCCCACCAGGAGCACGTCGCCGCGCCGCAAGGTGCCCGATTGCACGAGCACCGTCGCCACCGGCCCCTTGCCCTTGTCGAGGCGGGCTTCGATGACGAGCCCCTTGGCGGGCGCATCCCGCGGCGCCTTGAGTTCGAGGATTTCGGCCTGCAAGAGCACGTGTTCGAGCAAGTCGTCGATGCCGGTGCCTTTCTTGGCCGACACCGGCACGAAGGGCGAATCGCCGCCATATTCCTCGGGCACGACGCCGTGGGCGATCAGTTCCTGCTTGATACGCTCGGGATTGGCCTCGGGCTTGTCGATCTTGTTGAGCGCGACGACGATCGGCACGTTGGCCGCCTTGGCATGGTGGATCGCCTCCACCGTCTGCGGCATGACGCCGTCGTCGGCGGCGACGACCAGGATGACGATGTCGGTCGCCTTGGCGCCGCGCGCGCGCATCGCCGTGAAGGCCGCGTGGCCCGGCGTGTCGAGGAAGGTCACCATGCCGCGCGGCGTCTCGACGTGATAGGCGCCGATGTGCTGGGTGATGCCGCCCGCTTCGCCCGCCGCCACCTTGGTGCGGCGGATATAGTCAAGCAGCGAGGTCTTGCCATGGTCGACGTGGCCCATGACGGTAACCACCGGCGCGCGCGGCAAAAGCGGCGCATCCTTGTGACGGGCCTGGGCCTCGTCGAGGAAGGCATCGGGATCGTCGAGCTTGGCCGCAAAGGCCTTATGCCCCATCTCCTCGACGACGATCATCGCGGTTTCCTGATCGAGATGCTGGTTGATGGTCACCATCATGCCCATCTTCATGAGCACCTTGATGACCTCGGCCGCCTTGACGGCCATCTTGTGCGCAAGATCCGCCACCGAGATCGTCTCCGGCACATGCACCTCGCGCACCACCTGCTCGACGGGCGGCGATGCCGAACGCTCTTCCGTTCCATGGCGGCCGTGGCGGTTGCCCTGCTTGGGCCCGCCGCGCCAGCCGGCAGTGCCGCCGCCGGCATCGCCGCGCGTCTTGATGCTGCGCCGGACGCGTTCCTCTTCGCTCTTCGCGATCGTCTTGACCTCGCCTTTCTTGTCGGCCTTCTTCTCGGCCTTCTTTTCCTCGCTCGGCTTGGCGGCCGGCTTGTGCAACGTGCCGGTGACCGCAGCTGCGGCTTCTTCCACCCCCGCTGCGCTCTTCGCCTCGGCCTGGGCCTTGAGCTGCGCGAGCCGCGCTTCGGCTTCGGCGCGCGCGCGAGCCTCGCGCTCCTGCTTCTCCTTGAGCTCGGCGGCCTGGATCGCCGCGAGTTCCGCCTGACGCTTCGCCTCGGCCTCGCGCAGCGCCGCTTGCTCGGCATCGATGACCGGCGCAGGCGCCGCCGCGGGCGCCACAGCTTCCGCCGCCGGCGTCTCGGACGGAATTTCGAGATCGCGCTTGACGAAAGTGCGCTTCTTGCGCACCTCGACCTGGATCGTGCGCGCCTTGCCCGTGGCATCGGCCGCCTTGATCTCGGTGGTCTGCTTGCGCGTCAGGGTGATCTTCGCCTTGGGCGCGGTCTCGCCATGCGATTTGCGCAAGAATTCAAGGAGGCGCGTCTTGTCCTGCTCGGTCAGCGTATCGGCGCTGCTTTGCTTGACGACGCCGGCCTTGGCGAGCTGTTCGATCAGCGCCAGCGGCGGCATTTTGAGCTCCGCGGCGAATTGGGCAACACTCATCTGGGCTGTCATGGGCCCTCCTTACTTCGTTTCATCGGCGAACCAGTGCGCGCGCGCGACGGTGATCAGGGCTTTGGCACGCGCCTCGTCGATGCCGGTCATTTCCATCAACTCATCAACCGCCAGATCAGCGAGGGCATCACGGGTATAGATGCCGTTTTTCGCCAGCTTGGCAGCGAGCGGCTTGTCCATGCCTTCGAGCGTCAGCATGGCTTCTTCGACTTTCTCCAATTGCTCCTCGTCAGCGATCGCCTCGGTGAGCAAGACATTGCGGGCACGGTCGCGCAATTCGTTGACCGTCGCCTCGTCGAAGGCTTCGATCTCGAGCATTTCGGCAAGCGGCACGTAGGCGACTTCTTCGAGGGTCGAAAAACCCTCCTGGACGAGGATGTCGGCAACCTCCTGATCGACGTCGAGCTTGTCCATGAAGAGCTGGCGGATCGCGGCGGTCTCCTGCTCGTGCTTGGCCCGCGATTCTTCGACGGTCATCAGGTTGATCGTCCAGCCGGTGAGCTCCGAGGCCAGCCGCACGTTCTGGCCGTTGCGGCCAATCGCGATTGCCAGATTGTCCTCATCGACGACGACGTCCATGCTGTGCTTCTCTTCATCGACGACGATCGAATTGACCTCGGCGGGCGCGAGCGCGCCGATGACGAACTGCGCCGGATCGGGCGACCACAGCACGATGTCGACGCGTTCGCCGGCCAGCTCATTGGTGACGGCGGTGACGCGCGAGCCGCGCATGCCGACACAGGTACCGATCGGATCGATGCGCGGATCATTCGACTTGACGGCGATCTTGGCGCGCACTCCGGGATCGCGCGCCGCCGACTTGATTTCCAACAGGCCATCCTCGATCTCGGGCACTTCGAGTTCGAAGAGCTTGATGATGAACTGCGGCGCGGTGCGCGAGAGGATCAGCTGCGGGCCGCGCGCGTTCTTGTCGATCTTCATGAGCCAGGCCCGCACGCGGTCGCCGGGGCGCAGATTTTCCTTCGGGATCATCTGATCGCGCGGCAAGAGCGCCTCGAGGCGGCCCACTTCGACGATCGCATTGCCGCGTTCGATGCGCTTGATGGTGCCGGTAACGAGATGCTCCTTGCGTTCGAGAAAATCGTTCAGCACCTGCTCGCGCTCCGCATCGCGAATCTTCTGCAAGATCACCTGCTTGGCCGTCTGGGCGCCGATGCGGCCGAAGTCGACGGCTTCGAGTTGCTCCTCGATGTAGTCGCCGATTTCCACCTCGGGATCTTCCTTGCGCGCCTCGGATAGACCGATCTGCTGGGCGGGAATCTCGACCTCGTCGTCGTCGAGCACCAGCCAGCGGCGAAAGGCTTCGTACTCGCCCGTCTGGCGATTGATCTCGACCCGCACATCGGCCTCGTCGTGAATGCGCTTCTTGGTCGCCGAGGCGAGCGCTTGTTCCAAGGCGCCGAACACGATCTCCTTATCGACGTTCTTTTCCCGCGCCAGGGCATCGACCAGCAGCAGCAATTCGCGACTCATTCCAATCTCCCATCCTTTTTCGATTCGTCAAAACTTCGGCACCAGGCGCGCTCGCTCGATATTGTCGAGGGTAAACTCACGGGCGCCGTCTTCGGTGGCGATCTGGACGCGATCGTCGATGAGGCCGACGATCGTGCCCGAAAAGTTCCGCTGCTTGCCCTCAGGAATGCGCAGCTTGAGCTGCACCTCCTGGCCAGCAAACCGCTGGTAGTCCGCAGCCTTCTTGAGCGGCCGATCGAGCCCGGGCGAAGAGACTTCGAGCCGGTCGTAATCGACGTGCTCGACCGCGAAGAGGTGCGTCAAATGATTGCTCACCACGGCGCAGTCATCGACTGTGATGCCGCCGGCGCGCAGCCCCGTGCCTTCCTCGGGGAGGCGGTCGATATAGACGCGCA
Organism: Rhodocyclaceae bacterium; assembly: GCA_026415155.1. Taxonomy (GTDB): domain Bacteria; phylum Pseudomonadota; class Gammaproteobacteria; order Burkholderiales; family Rhodocyclaceae; genus Sulfuricystis. The sequence continues at coordinate 49,529 of JAOAHQ010000067.1, read as the reverse complement.
ACAGGCGCGCGCGCGGGCTCGTCTCGAATTCGACGAGTTCGAAGCCCAATCCATTGACCGCCTGCTCGATGAGTCCTACCAGATCCGCCATGCCCTTCCAGCGCCACAAATAAAAAATGGGCAGACTGCCCATTTTCTTTTCGCCCTCCCCCACGCTGCGCGTAGGGAAAGGAGCCTCCGTAAAGCCGCGCATTATAAAAGTGATTGCGCGATAAAGCAATTTCAGGCGGCGGCGTTCACCCCCAGGGCTCCTAAGAGAGCCTCGACCTCGCTGGGTTCGAGTTCAAGGCATTGGCCGCGCCGCAAGTTGGCCGGCAGCGTTATCGGGCCATAGCGGATGCGCATCAGGCGGCTCACCGTCACGCCGACGGCGGCAAACAAGCGCCGCACCTCGCGGTTGCGGCCTTCCTCGAGCGTCACGTGATACCAGTGGTTCGCCCCCTCCCCGCCGGCATCGATAAGGCGCAGGAACTTCGCCGGGCCATCCTCGAGCTCGATGCCTTCGGTCAGGCGCTTTCGCGAAGCCTCATCGAGCTCACCGAGCACGCGCACTGCGTACTCGCGCTCGATCCGGTAGCGCGGATGCATGAGCCGGTTGGCAAGCGCGCCATCGGTCGTAAAAAGCAGCAGGCCGCAGGAATTGAAATCGAGCCTTCCGATCGCGATCCAGCGCCCGCCCTTTAAGCGCGGCAAGGCATTGAAGACCGAGGGACGCCCTTCGGGATCGTCGCGTGAGACGATCTCCCCCTCCGGTTTGTGGTAGAGGAGCACGCGCGGCAGCCGCCTTGCGAAACGCAAGTGGACGAGCTTGCCGCCCACCTTGACCCGATCGGTTGGACAGACACGCTGCCCAAGATGCGCCTTTTCGCCATTGACCTCGATGCGGCCGGCGGCGATCCATGCCTCGATCTCGCGCCGCGAAGCAAGGCCCAGATCGGCGAGCGCCTTTTGCAGCTTGACCGTCGGCGGGTGGGCTTTAAGCGCCGCGCGAGGCTTAGCCGCTCGCGTCGGCGCTTGCGAAGGCGTCGCTTTGCGCTGGCGGTTGGGCAATGGCCGCGGACTCGTCGGCTTGGAGGGGCGGCGCGGGGTGGGCTTCTTGGGTTGGGCGGGCTTGGGCATCGATGATCCGTTCGATTTCGGCGAGCGGCGGCAGCTCGGCGAGGCTGCGCAGCCCCAAATCGTCGAGAAACTTGCGCGTGGTGGCATAGAGGGCGGGGCGGCCAGGCGAGTCGCGGTGGCCGACGGTGTCGATCCAGCCGCGCCCTTCGAGGGTCTTGAGGACGTTCGGCGAAACGGCCACGCCACGAATCTCTTCGATATCGCCGCGCGTGACCGGCTGACGGTAGGCGATGATCGCCAGCGTCTCCATCACGGCGCGCGAGTAGCGCGGCGGCTTCTCGTTCTTCAAGCGGTCGAGGAAGACCTGGTATTCGGGACGCGTCTGAAAGCGCCAGCCGGAAGCAAGCTGCACGAGCTCGACGCCGCGGCCGGCCCAGTCGCGCTTGAGATCATCGAGCAGCGTGCGCCAGGTCTCGTCGTCGAACTCCTCGTCGAAGAGTTTCTTGAGCTCGGCAAGCGACAAGGGCTCGGGGGCGGCGAGCAGGGCCGCTTCGAGCACCTTCTTGTAGTCTTCAGGCCTGTAGAGCGTGAGGTTCGTCATGGACGGATTTTACGTAAATGGGTGCCAGCGCCTCGCTTTGCACGATCTCGACGAGCCGCTCGCGGGCAAGCTCCAAGATGGCGAGAAAGCTCACCACCAGGGCCGCGACGCTCGAATGGACGCCGTCGAGCTCGAAGAGCTCCTCGAAGACGACATAGCCGCGTCCTTGCAATTTGCGCAAGATGATTCCCATGTGTTCGCGCACCGAAAGCTCCTCGCGGCGGATGCGGTGGTGCTGCCGCACGCGCGCCTTCTGCATCAGGGAAAGCCAGACGAGCTGCAAATCGTGCACGCTGACTTCGGGCTGGCGCTGCCCCACCTTGTCGGCAAGCCACACCGTCACCCACTCGAAATCGCGGCCGGCCTGCGGCAGCGCATCGAGCCGCGCCGCGGCGAGCTTGATGCGCTCGTATTCCATCAGGCGGCGTACGAGCTCCGCGCGCGGATCCTCGGGTTCCCCGCTGTCGGTCTTGGTTGGCCGCGGCAAGAGCATGCGCGACTTGATCTCGAGCAGCATCGCCGCCATCAAGAGGTAGTCAGCGGCAAGTTCCAGGTTGCTGCGCCGCATAGCCTCGACGTAGTCGAGATATTGCGCCGTCAAAGGCGCCATCGGGATGTCGAGGATGTTGATGTTCGCCTTGCGGATGAGATAGAGCAGCAGATCGAGCGGCCCCTCGAAGGCTTCGAGGATGACCTCTAAGGCATCCGGCGGGATGTAGAGGTCGCGCGGCAGCTCGGGCAAGGGCTCGCCGTAGAGTTTCGGCACGTGCGGCGCCGGCGATGCCGAGGCCGTCTTGCCAGCGCCGACTTTTCGAGGCGAGTCGGCGCCCGGCAAGACGCCTTCATTGCCGCCAGCGCCGGCTTTTTGGGTCTCCTCCATCAGGCGTAGTCCAGCCCGATCGCCTCGCGCACGTCGCGCATCGTCTCCTGGGCAAGCTTTCTCGCCTTTTCGCAGCCATCGGCGATGATGTTCTTGACGAGCTGCGGGTCTTCCTCATACATCTTGGCGCGCTCGTGCATCGGCGCCTGCTCCTTCAAGACGCCCTCGATGACCGGCTCCTTGCATTCGAGACAGCCGATGCCGGCCGAGCGGCAGCCTTGCTGCACCCACGCCTTGACCTCCTCGCTCGAGTAGATCTGGTGAAACTGCCACACCGGGCATTTGTCCGGGTCGCCCGCATCCGAGCGCCGCACGCGCGCCGGATCGGTCTGCATGGTGCGCACCTTCTTTCTCACCGATTCCTCGTCCTCGCGCAGGAAGATCGTGTTGCCGTAGGACTTCGACATCTTCTGGCCATCGAGGCCAGGCATGCGCGAAGCGTGGGTGAGCAGCGCCTCCGGCTCGACGAGGATCATGCGGCCGGCGCCCTCGAGATAGCCAAAGAGCCGCTCACGGTCGCCATGCGAGAGGTTTTGCGCCTCATCGAGCAAGGCATGGGCCTGTTCGAGCGCACTCTCCTCGCCCTTTTCCTGGTAGCGCGTGCGCAATTCTTCGTAGAGCTTGGCGCGCTTGCTGCCGAGCTTTTTGATCGCCTCCTTCGCCTTTTCCTCGAAGCCGGGCTCACGGCCATAGAGGTGGTTGAAGCGGCGCGCGATCTCGCGCGCGAATTCGAGATGCGGCACCTGATCCTCGCCGACCGGCACCTTGTCGGCGCGGTAGATCAGGATGTCGGCCGCCTGCAGAAGCGGATAGCCGAGAAAGCCGTAGGTCGTCAGATCCTTGTGGGTGAGCTTCTCCTGCTGATCCTTGTAGGTCGGCACGCGTTCGAGCCAGGAGAGCGGCGTCATCATCGAGAGCAAGAGGTGCAGTTCGGCATGCTCGGGCACGCGCGACTGAATGAAGAGCGTTGCCTGCGCTGGATCGACGCCGGCGGCAAGCCAGTCGATCACCATGTCCCAGGCATGCTGCGTGATCGTGCCCGGCTCGTCGTAAGCGGTGGTGAGCGCATGCCAGTCGGCGACGAAGAAGAGACAGGGATATTCATGCTGGAGGCGCACCCAGTTGGCGAGCACGCCGTGGTAGTGGCCGAGATGCAGGCGGCCCGTCGGGCGCATGCCAGAAAGAACGCGAGGAGCGTACATGGTTCAGAGCGCAAAGAGGTTTTTGACGAAGAAGAGGAAGGAACGCAACAGCGGCGTCAGAATCCGATCGAGGAGGCCGAAGAATATCAGCGTCACGAGGATCAACAAGCCATAGCGCTCAAGCCGCGCCAAGCGCCAGGCGAGCCCCGCGGGCAAGAGGCTCACGGCGATACGGCCGCCATCGAGGGGCGGAATCGGCAAGAGATTCAAAAGCATCAGAGCGGCATTGACCTGGATGCCGGCGCGCGCCATCTCGGCAAGCGGCAGACTATAGAGATTCTCTGGCATGACGACGGCGAGCTTGAGGACGAGCGCCCAAAGGAGCGCCATGAAGAGATTCGCCCCCGGGCCGGCGGCGGCCACCCACAGCATGTCCTGCTTGGGATGGCGCAGACGCGAGAAATCGACCGGCACGGGCTTGGCCCAGCCGAAGAAGAAACCGCCGAGCAAAACGGTGAGTGCTGGAATGAGCACGGTGCCGATGGGATCGATGTGCTTCATGGGATTCAAGGTGATGCGGCCCGCTTGCCAGGCGGTCGGATCGCCGAAATGCCGCGCGACGAAGCCGTGCGCCGCCTCGTGCAAGGTGATCGCAAAGAGCACCGGCAGGGCATAGATTGCCAGCGTCTGGACGAAGTTGTACATGAGTCACAGCCCCAAAGGCGCGAGGGGCCCGACGCCCGCGCGCACGAGTTCGACTCCGCCGGCGGAGAGATTGACCACCGTCGTGAGCCCGCAGCCGCAGAAGCCCGCATCGAGGATCAGATCGACGGCCCTGCCGAGCCGCTCGGCGATCTCGTCGGCATCACAGAGCGGTTCTTCGTCGCCGGGCAGGATCAAGGTCGAGCTCAAGATCGGCTCCTGCAAGGCTTCGAGCAAGGCGCGCACGACCGGATGATCGGGCACCCTAAGACCGATCGTCTTGCGCTTCGGATGCAGCACGCGGCGCGGCAATTCCTTCGTGCCTTCGAGGATGAAAGTGTAAGGGCCTGGTGTCGCCGCCTTGAGCAGGCGATACTGGGTGTTATCGACGCGCGCGTAGGTGGCGATTTGCGATAGATCGCGGCACAGGAGCGTGAAGTGGTGGCGCTCATCCACGCCGCGGATGTGCCGGATGCGTTCAAGGAGCGCCGCGTCGCCCAGGTGCCCCCCCAAGGCATAGGCCGAGTCGGTCGGGAAGGCGGCAAGCGCCCCGCGGCGGATGAGCTCCGCCGCCTGAGCGATGAGCCGCGGCTGCGGATGCTGCGGATGAAGCTCGAAGCGCTGCGCCATCACCAAGCGGCCCAGACGGGGGTGAGATCGGAGGGCAGCATCGCCATGCGCCCGAGGTCGGTGTAGCTCTCGCCCGGCCCATGAAAATCCGAGGCGCGCGAGGCAAGCAGGCCAAATTCGCGCGCGATCCCTGCAAACTCGCGGATCTCCTCGGCGGTGGCCGCGCCGGAGACGACCTCGATGCCCTCGCCGCCCAAATCCTTGAAGGCCGCATAGAGCGCGCGGCGCTCGGCGGCCGAGAGGCGATAGCGGCCAGGATGGGCGATCACCGCGATGCCGCCGGCGGCATGAATCCAATCTACCGCCTCGGCAAGTTCCGCCCATGGGTGGCTCACATAGCCGGGCTTGCCCTTGGCGAGCCAATGCTCGAAGACCGTCTTCACGTCGGGCGCGAAGCCGCGCTCGACGATGTAACGCGCGAAATGCGAGCGCGAGATGAGCGCCGGATTGCCGGCATATTTGAGCGCACCCTCGTAAGCCCCTTCGATGCCGACCTTGGCGAGTTCTTCGGCGATGCGGCCGGCGCGCGCATCGCGCCCGCCGCGCACGCGCTCAAGCCCTGCGCGCAAGCCCGGATGCCGGTGATCGAAGCCGAGGCCGACGATATGGACGGTCTGATCATCGCCCCAGGAGACCGAAATCTCCACACCGGTGACGAAAGGAAGGCCCGCCGCCTCGGCCGCCGCGATGGCGGCATCGAGCCCGCCCACTTCGTCGTGATCGGTGAGCGCCAAGAGATCGACGCCGTTGGCCACTGCGCGCTCGATGAGCGCAGCCGGAGGAAGCAAGCCGTCAGAGACGGTCGAATGGCAGTGGAGATCGGCGTTTTGGGCGTTCATGTATCTTTGACGGCGTAAATGGCCGGCAGGTTGCGCCAGGCGCCGCGCGCATCCATGCCGCAGCCGAATAGGAAGCGGTTAGGGAGCTTCAAGCCGACAAAGTCCGCGGCTACGGGCTTGGCATGGCCGAGCTCCTTTTCGCAGAGCACGGCAAGCCAACACTCCGCCGCGCCTTGCGCGAGCAAACGTTCCTTGATCGCCGCAAGCGTGATGCCTTCGTCGAGCACGTCGTCGAGCACGAGCAGCGTGCGGCCTGCAATGGGTTTCCTCGGCTCGACGATCCATTCGAGCGTAGCACCAGCGAGCGCCTGGCCATAGCGCGTCGCATGCAGGTAGTCGCATTCGAGCGGAAAGGCCAGCCGCGGCAGCAGCTGACCCGCGAAGACCACCGCGCCGCCCATCACGGTGAGCACGAGCGGGTAGCGGTCGGCGAGCTTTGCCGTGATCTCGGCGGCGAGTCGGTCGAGCGCGGCCTCGACTTCTTCGTGCGAGGCGATGAGCTCGGCTTCGGCGAGCATCTGGCGGGCGGCTTCCGGGCTCATGGCAATTTATCCAAGGACTTGAGATAGGTCGCGAAATCGGCGCCGACTTCGGAGTGGCGCAGCGCGTATTCGACGGTCGCCTGCAGATAGCCGAGCTTGGAGCCGCAGTCGTAGCGCACGCCCTGGTAGCGGTAGGCAAGCACCTGTTGTTCGGCCAGGAGCGCCGCGATCGCGTCGGTGAGCTGAATCTCGCCGCCCGCGCCGGGCCGGGCATGTTCGAGATGGTGGAAGATGCGGGGAGTGAGCACATAGCGGCCGACCACCGCGAGCGTCGAGGGCGCCGCCTCGGGCTTGGGCTTCTCGACGATGCCGGTGACGCGCTCGACGCGCTCGGCCAAGGGCTGCGCCGCGACGATGCCGTAGCTTGCCGTCTCTTCGCGCGGCACCTCCTGCACGCCCAGGATCGAGCAGCGGTAATAGCCATGCGCCTCGACCATCTGCCGCATGACGGGCACGTCGCCATCCAAGAGATCGTCGGCCAAGAGCACCGCGAAGGGTTCCTCCCCAATGACGGGCTTCGCGCAAAGCACCGCGTGGCCCAGGCCGAGCGCTTCGGTCTGACGGATGTAGATGCAGTTGATGTCCTTCGGCAGGAGATTCCGGACGAATTCGAGGAGCGCAGTCTTGCCGCGCCGTTCGAGCTCGCTTTCGAGCTCGTAGGCCTTGTCGAAATGGTCTTCGATGGCGCGCTTGGAGCGGCCGGTGACGAAGATCATGTCGCGGATGCCCGCCGCCACCGCCTCCTCGACCGCATACTGGATCAAGGGCTTATCGACGATCGGGAGCATTTCCTTGGGGCTCGCCTTGGTCGCGGGCAGAAAGCGCGTGCCCATGCCGGCCACCGGAAAGACGGCTTTTTTCACGAGGTTCATGATGCGATGAGCCTCCTTAACCCGTTTTCATCGAGAATCGCGATGCCCAATTCCTGCGCCTTCGCAAGCTTCGCCCCCGCTTCCGCACCGGCGACGACGTAGTCGGTCTTTTTCGAGACCGAACCGGCCACCTTGCCGCCTGCGGCTTCGATGAGCGCCTTCGCCTCTTCGCGCGTGAGCGTCGGCAAGGTGCCGGTGAGCACGAAGGTCTTGCCCGCCAGCGGCGCTCGAGACGGAACGGCCGGGGTGCCTTCTTCCCAGCTCACCCCCGCGGCGCGCAAGGCGGCGATGACCTCGCGGTTGTGCGGCTCGGCGAAGAAGCGCACGATCGAGGAGGCCACCACTGGGCCCACTTCCGGCACCGCCTGCAAGGCCGCCTCGTCGGCGGCGAGCAAGGCCTCGAGCGAACCGAAGTGGCGCGCCAAATCCTTGGCAGTGGCCTCGCCGACATTGCGGATCCCCAGCGCATAGATGAAGCGCGCCAGCGTCGTCTGTTTGCTCTTCTCGATCGCAGCGAGCAGATTCCGCGCCGATTTTTCGCCCATGCGCTCAAGTCCCGCCAAGGTGGCGAGATCGAGCCGATAAAGGTCGGCCGCCGTCTCGACGAGCCCGGCATCGACGAGCTGATCGACGAGCTTTTCGCCCAGCCCCTCGATGTCGAGGGCGCGGCGCGAGGCAAAATGCATGAGCGCCTGCTTTCTTTGCGCGGGGCAATAGAGGCCCCCCGTGCAGCGCGCAATCGCCTCGTCCTCGGGCTTTTCGACCGCCGAGCCGCACACCGGGCAGCGAGCGGGCAGCCGAAACTCGGCGCTGCCGGGACGGCGCTTTTCCGGCACGACGGCGACCACTTCGGGAATCACGTCGCCGGCGCGCCGCACGATCACGGTGTCGCCGACGCGCACGTCCTTGCGCCTGACTTCGTCCTCGTTGTGCAAGGTCGCATTGGTCACCGTCACACCGCCGACGAAGACCGGCGCCAGGCGCGCCACCGGCGTGAGCGCGCCGGTGCGGCCGACCTGCACCTCGATCGCCAGCACGGTGGTCGTCGCTTCTTCGGCGGGGAACTTGTGGGCGATCGCAAAACGCGGCGCGCGCGAGACGTAACCGAGCTTCTCCTGGTCGGCGAGGCGATTGACTTTATAGACGACGCCATCGATGTCGTAAGAGAGCGTGCGCCGCGCCGCGGCGATCTTCTCGTAATAGGCCAAGAGGCCTGCCGCGCCGCGCACCACGGCGCGCTCGGCGGCCACCGGAATGCCCCAGCTAGCGAGCCTGTCCATCAGCGCGCTATGCAAGGTCAGCGCCGGATGAAACACGGAGGCATCGGCCACGCCATAGGCGAAGAAGCGCAACGGGCGCTGCGCCGTGATTTTCGGGTCGAGCTGGCGCAGGCTGCCGGCGGCAGCGTTCCTCGGATTGACGAATTCCTTCTCGCCGGCGGCCCGCTGGCGCTCGTTGAGTTTCTCGAATTCGCGGCGTGGCATCAGCACCTCGCCACGCACCTCGAGCTGCGCCGGCACGTCGCTGCCCGTCAGGCGCAGCGGAATGTTGCGCACGGTGCGCAGGTTTTGCGTCACGTCTTCGCCCGTGAAGCCATCGCCGCGCGTCGCCCCTAGCACGAAGAGGCCGTGCTCGTAGCGCAGGGTGATCGCCAGGCCGTCGAACTTCGGCTCGCAGGCGTAATCGACGTCATCGACGCCAAGCGCCTCGCGGCAGCGGCGGTCGAAGGCTTCGGCCTCTTCTGCCGTGAAGGCATTGTTGAGCGAGAGCATCGGCACGGCGTGCGCGACCTGGCGAAAGGCCGGCAGCGGCGCGCCGCCGACGCGCTGGGTGGGTGAGTCAGGTGTGGCAAGCTCAGGATGCGCAGCCTCGAGCTCTTGCAGCTCGCGAAACAGCTTGTCGTATTCCGCATCGGGAATCGTCGGCGCATCGAGCACGTAATAGGCATGGTTGTGCCGCTCGATCTCGGCGCGAAGAAAAGCGGCGCGCTCGGCAGGCGTCGTCATCAGGCGAACAACCTCAAGGCGCGCACGCTGCCGGCGGGGATGCCCTGCGCCGCCATCTGGGCCTGCAGCTCGCCGATGCGCCGGCGGATCGCCATGATCGTCTCCTCGGCCAGGGGCTTTCTGTGCGTATCGACGAGCACCCCGCCGACGGCCGCCGCGCATTGGCGGGCGAAGGCGAGCAGGCGATCGAAGGCCGCCGCGCCATCGCGCACGCGCGGCACGTCGAGGCTGAAGGTAAGGCCCGTCAAGGTCGCGCCGTCGAGGCGGCCAAGTGTATGGGCCGTCGCCGCCGCGCAGCCGAGGGTGAAGAGCACCGCCCCATCGGCATCGGTGGCGACGAAACGCTCGCCTTCGCGCACGAGTCCCGCCGAATCGATGAGGGCCTTGAGCTTGCCGCCGGGCATGCCCGAGAGGCTGCCAGGGCGCGGCACGACCTGCAGCGAAAATTGCAGGTCGACGCTGGCGCAGAAGGCATCGAGCGCGTTGGCGCTCGAAAGGATCGGCGCGGGATCGGGCAGCTCGACAAGCCCGGCGAAGCTTTGCGCCAGGCGCTTCATGCCGGCGAGAAAGGCTTCCAGCGTCGCCGCCGAGACGGGGCCGCGCCGGTCGGCAAGCTGCAGCGCTGCCGCGACCTCGAGCACCGCGCCGGGATCCTGCGGCGAAAGGTTGCGCCAGCGGCCCGCCTCTGAATCGAGGCCGAGCCATTGCACCGGCTTGTCGAGCCGCCCCGCCCAGGACGAATAATCGGCCCACAGGGCCGCCACCGAGACCGGTTCGGCAAATTCGACGCGCAAGAGACAATCGGCTCGGCCATCGGCCCATTCCTCGGGCACGGGTGCCAAGGGCCGCGCCGCAGCGGGCCCTGGACTGGCCTCAGCGCTCAAGCTCGCGCCCACAGTCGGCGCTGGCGGGACGGCCTCCGCTGCGGGCTTGGACGGGATGGAAGCCTCGACGTCTCTTCCGATGACCGGCTCGCGGCGCAAGGCGGGGTCACTTGCCGGCTGCGCAGCCGGCGGGGGGGAAGCAGCGTCGCGATCCTGCATGAGCACATCGGGCACCGCCTCGGGCAGCATCTTTTCGGCACGCCGGCGATGCCGCCGCTCCAGCCAGAGGTTGTAGCCCCAGACGCCCGCCACGAGGCCTAGCCCCAAGCCGATCAATGCCAGTTGTAGCTCGCTCATCGCCATTTCTCCTAGGCGGCTTCCTTGTCGGCCATGCGCAAGGCCTCTTCGATATCGACTTCGACGACGCGCGACACACCCTGCTCCTGCATCGTCACGCCGATGAGCTGCTCGGCCATTTCCATCGTGATCTTGCTGTGCGTGATGAAAACGAATTGCGTCTGGCGCGACATGCGCTTGACCATCTCGCAAAAGCGTAGCGTATTCGAATCGTCGAGCGGCGCATCGACCTCGTCGAGCATGCAAAACGGCGCTGGATTGAGCTGGAAGAAGGCAAACACGAGCGCGATGGCGGCAAGCGCCTTCTCGCCGCCGGAGAGCAGATGGATCGTCGAATTGCGCTTGCCCGGCGGCTGCGCCATGATCTGCACGCCCGCATCGAGGATCTCCTCGCCCGTTAGGATCAGCTTCGCCTCGCCGCCGCCGAAGAGCTCGGGAAAAAGCCGGCCGAAATGCTCATTGACCTTTTCATAGGTCTCCATGAGCTGCTCGCGCGTCTCGCGGTCGATGCGCCGGATCGCGTCTTCGAGCGTGGCGATCGCGGCGGCCAAGTCCGCCGACTGCTCATCGAGAAAGCCCTTTCTTTCCTGAGCGCTCGCGAGCTCCTCGAGCGCGGCGAGATTGACGGGCCCCAGCGCCTCGATCTCCTTGACAAGCCGCGCAATCTCGCCCTGCAAGGCGCTCTCGCGCAACGTGGGCGCCAATTCCGCCGCCAGCGCCGCCTCGTCTTCTGGGCGCTCGACGCGCGCCTCGATAAGCCGCGCCTGGAACTGTTCGATCGCCAGCCGCGCCGCCTGTTCCTTGAGCTTCAATTCATTGATGCGCTCGCGCGCCGGCCCCAGGTTCTGCTCGATCTTGAGGCGCTCCTCGTCGGCAGCGCGCAGCTTTGCAGCGGCCGTCTCGAGCGCCTCGCGGCGTGCCGCCAGCGCCGACTCTTGCTGGCTGCGCGCCTCAAGCGCCGTCTGGAGCGCTTCTTGGAGCGAAGCATCGCTGATCGCGGCGAGCTCCGCTTTGGCGGCGGCGCGTTCCTCATCGATCTGGGAAAGCTGCGTCTTGGCCGTCTCGGCGGCGCGCGCGTTGTCGGCGAGCCGCGTGCGGCACTCCTTCTCGGAAAAGCCCGCCTCCTGGGCTTCGCGCGCCAATTGGTGCTCCAAGGCGCGCGCCTCGCGCAAGGCGGTATCGCACGCCCGCTGCCGTTCGAGCGCCGCCTCATGGCGGCTGCGCGCCGCCTCGAGCGCAGTTTGGCCGGCTGAAATCTCTTCTTCGGCGCGCGCGAGCGCCAGGCGCTCCTCTTCCTCGTGGCGGGCGATTTCCTCGCCGTCGCGCGCCATCTGGGCGGTGCGCTCTTCGTAGCGGCGCTGCGCCTCGCTGTGCTTTAAGGAAGCCACTTGAGCGGCATGCCGGCGCGCTTGCGCCTCCTGCACGGCGCGGCGCGCGTCAGCGAGTTGCGCGGCATTTTCCGCCGCAGCCGCTTCCGCTGCGATAAGCGCCTCGCGCGCTGCCTCTTCGGCTTCTTCGAGCACGGCGATTTTCTCGGCCAATTGTTCGATTTCGCGCTGCCGCTCGATCAGCCCATGTGTCTTGGCATCGGGCGTAAAAAAGACGAGCCCCGCGGGCGTCATGAGCCGCCCGGCGCGATCGACACGCCAGCCCTCGCCATCAAGAAGCCCCGCATCGCTCTCGACCGCGCGCACCTCGCTAAGCCAGACATCGAGCACCGCCGCCCAGCGCGCATCGCGGCAGGTCACTTTGGCTCGCAGGCTTCCGGCAGGCGGCACGCTTCCCGCCGCCTCGGCAGGCAAGGCTAGCGCGACAGTGGCCGGCGGCGGACTGGCAAGCGCCTGATTTAGCTGCTCGCGACATGCTGGCACCGCCAGCAAGCGCTCACGCAGCACGGCTTCGATCGCCACCTCCCAGCCCGGCTCGACCGCGATCGCATGCCAAAGCGGCTCGGCATCCGCTAGGCCGAGCTCGGCAAGCCAAGCGGCGAGATCCCCCGTCTCGCCAACGCGCGCCTGCAATTGCACCAAGGCCTCGTGGCGGGCGCGCGCGGCCGTCGTCTCGCGATGGGCCGCCGCGAGCGCCTCGCGTGCCGTGCGTAAGGCCGCTTCGAGTTCCGGCTGGCGCGCCTGCAAGTCGGCAAGCCGCGCCTCGGCCTCGGCAAGCAAAGCCGCCGCGAGCGCTTCCTCCTCCTGGGCAGCCGCTACCGCCGCTGCATCGGGCGCCACGAGCTGTACGCGCTCGGCTTCGAGGCGGCCTTTGCGCTGGGCAAGCGCATCGAGCGCGCGCAGGGCGTGATTGCGATCGGCCTCAGCAAGCCGCAAGGCTTGCTCGGCGGCATGCATCGCGCGGCGCGCCTCGGCGACTTCGGCCTCGGCGACGCGCACGGCGTCTTCGGCCTCCGGCAGCCGCGCCGCTGCCTCTTCATGACGCGCCTGCGCGGCAGCCGCCCGTTCGGCGGAATGTTCGAGCAAGGCGCTCCAGCGTGCCTCCTCCTCCTCGACGCGGCGTAGTTCGGCCGACCAGTGCTGCGCCTGCACATCGAGTTGTGCGAGCCGATGCTCGAGCCGCTGCCTTGCCTCGCGCAGGTGGGCGATCTCGGACTCGAGCCGCCGCACCTCGGCATTGGCCGAGTACATCTCGGCCTGCGCGGCGTGCAAGGCATCCGAAGCCGCGAAATGCGCCTCGCGCAAGGACTCGACGCGCGCCTCGATCTCGCGCAAGGCCGCCGTCTCGGCTTCGGCCTGGTTAATCGCCCCGGCGATCTGGTGAGCGAGCCGCTCGGCCTCGGCCTCGGCCTCCTTGCGTTTCTTGAGCCACAAGAGGCTCTGGCGGCGGTTCAATTGCTCCGTGAGCGCGCGATACCGGCGCGCGACTTCGGCCTGCGCCTCGAGGCGGGCGACCTGGCCCTCGAGCTCGTTGCGGATGTCGTCGACGCGGGCGAGGTTCTCGCGGGCATCTTCAAGCCTTCCCTCGGTTTCCTTGCGACGTTCCTTGTAGCGCGTCACCCCTGCCGCCTCTTCGAGAAAGCCGCGCAGTTCCTCCGGCTTCGATTCGATGATGCGCGAAATCGTGCCCTGCCCGATGATCGCGTAGGCGCGCGGCCCCAAGCCCGTGCCGAGGAAAAGATCGATGACGTCGCGCCGCCGCACGTGCAGGTTGTTGATGTAATAGCTCGAATTGCCTTCGCGGTCGAGCACGCGTTTGACCGTGATCTCGGCATACTGCGACCACTGGCCGGCAGCGCGCCCTTGGGAATTGTCGAAAAAGAGCTCGACGCTGGCGCGGCCCACCTCCTTGCGTTGTCCAGAGCCTTTGAAGATCACGTCTTGGATCGATTCGCCCCTGAGCTCGGAGGCCTTCGACTCGCCGAGCACCCAGCGCACCGCGTCGATGATGTTCGACTTGCCGCAGCCATTCGGGCCGACGATGCCGGCAAGCTGGCTCGGAAACAGCACGGTGGTCGGCTCCACGAACGACTTGAAGCCGGCGATCTTGAGCTTGGTAAGACGCACGAGCGGAGAAGGTCAGCACACGGAAAGGGGGCGATTATAGACGCTGCGCTCTGTCCTACCGTTGCGGTTTTGCATCAATTGCGGCCGCCCGTAATTCAAATAGACGATTGAATACCTCATTGCCGAGACGATGATTAAAATAAGCAGCGGAATTCCATGCCGGAATTCACTGCCACTCACGACCGATATTCAAAACCAAGCAAAACGGAGAGCCACTTCATGATCAACGATGAAATCAGCGCCATCGAACAGCAAATCGCCGAATTGACCGCCAAAAGGCAAGCGCTGCTCAACAGCCGCCGCCACGAGGCGATCCAGCAAGTGAAATCCCTGATCGCGCAATACGGCCTGACCGCGGTCGAGCTGGGTTTTCGAAGCAAGGGGCGCGCTGGCGCAGAACCGTCCAAAGCAGCGCCCAAATATGCCAATCCCGCCAATCCGAGTCAAACCTGGTCTGGCGGCAAAGGCGCCCGGCCCAAATGGGTCAAGGAGCATTTAGCCAAGGGCGGCAAACTCGAAGACTTGCTGATTTCTAAGCCCTGAACGCCCTCATTGAATTCGAATAAAAACCCGGCTGGCCTACCCATCCGGCCGGGTCGATGGGCGCGCCGGTTTGACAAGCCCGGCCCGCTTAACGAAGATTCGCCCCTTCGTCATTTCCGGATACCCCCCATGTCTTTCGACACCGCCGCCGTCGAGGCGCTCTTCGAGTTGCCCTTCAACGACCTGATCTATCGCGCCCAGACCGTCCATCGCCAGCATTTCGATCCGAACCGGATCCAGCGCTCGACGCTCCTGTCGATCAAGACCGGCGGCTGCTCGGAAGACTGCGGCTATTGCTCGCAATCGGCGCGGCGCGATGCGGCCACCGGCATTTCGCGTGGCAAGCTGCTCGAGCTCGAAGAGGTCAAGGTGGCGGCCAAGGCCGCGAAGGATAAAGGCGCGACGCGCTTTTGCATGGGCGCGGCCTGGCGAGGCCCCAAAGAAGGCGATCTTAACCGCGTCATCGAAATGGTGCGGGTCGTCAAGGACTTGGGGATGGAAGCGTGCCTCACGCTGGGGCTTCTGGGCCCGGGCCAGGCCGAGAAGCTCGCTGCGGCGGGGCTCGATTACTACAACCACAATCTCGACACCGGCGCCGAGTTCTACGATCAGATCATCACCACGCACAGCCAAGAAGCGCGCATGGAGACCCTGCTGCGCGTGCGCCAGGCCGGCATCAAGATCTGCTGTGGCGGCATCATCGGCATGGGCGAGACGAGGAAGGTGCGCGCTTCCCTGATCGCCCAGCTCGCGAGCCTCGATCCGCCGCCCGAATCGGTGCCGATCAACCACCTCGTCGCGATTCCCGGCACGCCGCTGGAGAACGCGCCGCCGCTCGATCCCTTCGAATTCGTGCGCACCATCGCCTGCGCGCGCATCACGATGCCGACCTCCTGGGTGCGGCTCTCCGCCGGCCGCCAGCAGATGTCAGACGAATTGCAGGCGCTGTGTTTCCTCGCCGGCGCGAACTCGATCTTCTACGGCGACAAGCTCCTCACTTCGGGCAACCCCGACGTCGCGCACGACGAGGCCTTGTTCGCCCGCTTGGGGCTCACAGGCTGCTAGCGAGCTGCGCCAGCCCCGCTCGATCGTCGCGGCGCAGTGTCACAATGGGGACGGCGCCGACATGAGGCTTAAGCGAGGCGAGAGTATCTTCGAGGCTCACCGAGCTTGCCATCGATTCATTGACGATGAGCCGCCCCGGCACCACACCCACCTCGCGCAAGGCGGCAAGCGCCGTGAGCGTATGCGAGAGCGCCCCAAGATACGTGCCGCAGACCAGCAGCACTGGGATATCGAGCGCCGCGATCCAGTCGCGCACGGTGTGCCGCTCGGTGAGCGGCACCATGACGCCGCCCACCCCCTCGATCAGCAACAGCCCCTCGTTCGCGGCGATCTCTTCGCGGCACCAACGGATGAGCGCCGCGAAGTCGATGGATTTGCCTTCCTTCGCCGCCGCGCGGTCAGGCGACATGGGCGCGCGGTAACACCATGCCGTCGGGCGAGCGCCGACTTTCGCGCAATCTGATTCCTCAGGGCGTTCGGGATCGTAGCCTGACATCACGGGCTTCAAGCCGCGCGCAGGCCGGCCTTGGGCCCGACAGGCCGCCAGCAGGCCGGCGGTGAGCCAAGTCTTGCCGAGGTCGGTGCCGGTGGCGGTAATAAAATAAGTTTTGCCCATTCATCAATTTTCCCATGACTTGCATCGATTCCCTGTGGCTGCCCTATACCCAGATGGCCACCGCGCCTGCGCCGTTGCCGGTCGTGGGCGCGGAAGGGGTGCGCATTCGCCTTGCCGATGGCCGCGAGCTCATCGACGGCATTTCCTCCTGGTGGACGATGTGCCACGGCTACCGCCATCCGCACATCATGGCGGCGGTCGAGGCGCAGCTTGCCACGCTGCCGCATGTGATGTTCGCCGGCCTCGTCCATGAGCCGGCGCTGAAACTGGCGCGGCGGCTCGCGGCCCTTCTGCCCGGCGACTTGAAGCGCGTTTTCTTCTCCGAATCGGGCTCGGTCGCCGTCGAAGTGGCCTTGAAGATCGCCGTGCAGTACTGGAAGAACCGCGGCGAGGACCGCCACCAGTTCCTCGCCTTCCGCGAGGGCTACCACGGCGACACGCTGGGCGCGCTCTCGGTCACCGATCCGGCCTGCGGCTTTCACGAGGCGATGGCGGCCTACCGCGTGCCGCACTTCTTCGCCGATCTGCCGCGCGATGAAGCCAGCCGCGCCGCGCTCGAGGCGCTGCTCGAGCGCCATGGCAGAAAGATCGCCGCCGCGATCGTCGAGCCGCGCGTGCAAGGCGCCGGCGGCATGCGCTTTCATGACGCCGCCACGCTCGAGGCGATTCACGCCGCCTGCCGCGCGCATGGCCTCCTGCTGATCCACGACGAGATCATGACGGGCTTTGGCCGCACCGGCAGCCTTTTCGCTACGCCGCCGACGGCGGTACCGGACATCCTGTGTCTATCGAAAGCGCTCACCGGCGGCACCTTGCCGCTCGCCGCCACCATCGCAAGCGACACCGTCTTCGCCGCCTTCTGCTCGGAACGCCTGGAAGATGCCTTCATGCACGGCCCCACCTTCATGGCCAATCCCTTGGCCTGCGCGGCGGCGAACGCTTCGCTCGATCTGTTCGAAACCGAGCCGCGCTTGCAGCAGGTCGCGGCGATCGAGGCGCAGATGAGGCGCGAGCTCGAACCCTGCCGCGGCTTGCCTGGCGTGGCGGATGTGCGCGTCATCGGCGCGATCGGCGTGGTGCAGCTCGATCGCCCCGTCGCGGCCGCCTTGCGGCCGGCCTTCGTCGAGCGCGGCCTCTGGCTGCGCCCCTTCGGCGACATTGTCTATCTCGCGCCGCCCTTCGTCATCTCTGCCGAGGATCTCGCCACGCTCACCGCGGCGGTCTGCGAGGTCGTCAGCGACTGGTCGACACAGGCCTGCTCCGCTTCATGCCCGCTCTCGACGCCCTGATCCTGCCCCGGCTCGCCAAGCTCGAGGCGGCGGGCCTGCGGCGGCGGCTTGCCGCCTGCGATCCCTCGCTCGTCGACGTCGCCTCGAACGACTATCTGGGCCTCTCGCGCCATCCGCTCCTCATCGAGCGCGCCTGTGCCTGGACGAAAAAGCATGGCGCCGGCAGCCGCGCCTCGCGTCTCGTCGCCGGCACGAGCGAAGAGGTGCTCGCGCTCGAAAGGAAGCTCGCGCGCTTCAAGGGCTGCGAGGCGGCACTCATCTTCGCAAGCGGCTTTCAATTGAACAGCAGCGTCCTGCCGGCCTTGCTGGAACTGGGCGAAAAACCGCTCGTATTCACCGACCGCTTGAACCACGCAAGCCTCCATGCGGGCTTGGGTAGCGTCAGACAGATCCGTTTCCGCCACAACGACCTCGCCCATCTCGAAGAGCTCCTAGAGCGATATCCGGGCCCGACGCGCTGGATCGTCACCGAGTCGGTCTTCAGTATGGATGGCGATACAGCCGACGTCGCTGCATTGTCGGCGCTCGCGGCACGGCACGGCGCGTATCTCTATCTCGATGAAGCCCATGCCACCGGCGTGCTGGGGCCCCAAGGCGCCGGGCTCTCGCAAGGCCGCGCGACGGTGACGATGGGCACGCTGGGAAAAGCCCTGGGCGGCGCAGGCGCCTATGTCGCCGGCTCGCGGGCCTTGATCGACTGGCTCGTCAACCGCTGTGCGGGCTTCATCTACAGCACCGCGCCTTCGCCGGCGGCCTTCGGCGCGCTGGAGGCCGCACTCGAGCTCGTGCCGCAGATGGAGGCCGAGCGCGCGCGGCTGATGCAGATGGCCGAGAGGCTGCGCAAGGCGCTCAAGGCGCGCGGCTTCGACACGCTTGCCTCCACGACCCAGATCGTCCCGGCGATCTTCGGTGAAGCCCAGCGGGCGCTCGAAGCCGCCCAGCGGCTACGCGAGGCGGGCCTCCTCGCCGTGGCGATCCGCCCGCCGACGGTGCCGGCGGGCAGCGCGCGGCTACGCTTTTCGCTCTCGGCGGCTTTGACGGATGCCCAGTTCGAGCGCCTCCTCACAGCGGTGACGAGGCTGTGAAGACGGTCGTGCTGCTTCACGGCTGGGGCTATGACGCCACGCTCTGGGACGCGGTGCGCGCAGCCCTCTCACCCACCTTGCGCGTCGAGACGCTCGATTTCGGCTACTTTGGTGCCGTCCCGCCAGCGCCGACTTTTGATGCGCGGGTCATCGCCGTCGGCCACTCGCTCGGGGCGCTTTGGTGGCTCGCCCAAGCGCCCGATGCCTGGCAGCGCCTGCTGTGCCTCAACGGCTTTCCGCGCTTTCTCGCAGCAGAGGACTACGCGCCGGCCGTCGCGCCGCGGGTGCTTTCGCGCATGAAGCAGCAGTTCCTGCGCGATCCACAGGCCGTGCTCGCCGAATTCCACGCCCGCTGTGGCGGCCATGCGCCGACGGGAACGCCCGACCTCGCGCGGCTCGCCGCCGGCCTCGATGCGCTTGCCACCTGGGATGGCCGCAAGACGCTCGCCGCGCGCCGGGCTGATGTCGTCGCGCTCGCCAGCCGGCAAGACCCGATCGTGCCCGCAATGATGAGCGAAATGGCCTTCGGCGGCGCCGAGTTCGTCGACGCGCCGGGGCATCTGTTGCCCCTCACGCATCCTGAGCTGTGCGCCGACTGGATCGAGAGGCTCGCCGATGCGTAATGTCGCCCAGCGCTTCGACACGGCCGCGCAAAGCTACGACGCCCATTCGGCGGCGCAGCGCCATGCCGCAGAGCGGCTCGCCGAGCGTCTCGTCACACTGAATCTTCCGCCGCGCCCGCGCGTGCTCGAGATCGGCTGCGGCACCGGCCATCTCACCGCCATGCTCAGCCAGCACCTGCCGGGAGCCGCGATCTTCGCCACGGACATCGCCCCAAGGATGGTGGCCGCCTGCCGCGCGCGATTTGACCACTTGCCGCAGCTTCACTTCGCCGTCATGGATGGGACACGCCCCGCCGTCGGCGGCCCATTCGATCTCATCTGTGGCAATCTCGTCGCGCAGTGGTTCGACGATCTGCCCGCCGCCTTTTCTGGGCTCGCCGCCCTGCTCGCCTCCGGCGGCGCGCTGTTGCTCTCCGTGCCGGGCAGCGAAACCTTCCGCGAATGGCGCGCCGCCCATGCCGGCTTGGGCCTTACCGCCGGCACGCGCGCCCTGCCAAGCCAAGCCGACTGTCTTGCCGCGCTGCCGCCGGGTGACAACCGAATCGAGCGCGAGCTGTGGCGCGATGCTCATCGAGATGGCTTGAGCTTCCTGCGCGCCCTGCGGGCAATCGGCGCCGACACGCCCGCGGCCGGCCACCGGCCGCTTTCCGCCGGCCAACTGCGCCGCGTGCTCGCCGCGCTGGGGCCGCGCCCGGCGCTGAGCTACGAATTTCTTTACCTCTGTCACCGTCGGTCATAAGTCCCCCTTCGGCGCGGCGATGCGCTCGGCCATCAGCTTCTGTGCTCACGCAAGGCGCGCCGCAGCACCTTGCCGACGGCGGTATGCGGCAGGCTGTCGCAAAACTCGACGTAGCGGGGCACCTTGTAGGGGGCGAGCACCGTGCGGCAATGAGTGAGTAATGCCGCCGCATCGAGGCTCATATCCTTACGCACGACGAAGAGCTTGACGGCTTCGCCCGAGCGCGCATCCGGCACGCCGATGGCGGCGGCTTCGCGCACGCCGGGATGCAGCATCGCCGCCTCTTCGACCTCGTTCGGATAGACATTGAAGCCGGAGACGAGGATGACGTCCTTCTTGCGGTCGACGAGATAGACGAAGCCTTCCGCATCGATATAGCCCAGATCGCCGGTGCGCAGAAAACCATCGGCATGAAAAACCAGGGCCGTTTCGTCCGGCCGCTGCCAGTAGCCGCGCATCACCTGCGGACCGCGCACGCAAAGCTCGCCAATCTGGCCCAATGGCAGATTACGGCCGGCATCATCCCGGATCACGAGCTCGGTCGAAGGCAGCGGCAGGCCGATCGAACCGTTGAACTCGGGCAGATCCAAGGGATCGACGGTCACCGCGGGGGAAGCTTCGGTGAGCCCATAGGCCTGCAAGAGCGGTACGCCGGTCACGGCTTTCCAGCGCGCTGCCACCGCCGAGTGCACGGCCATGCCGCCGCCCAGGCTCACCTTAAGCGGGGCAAAATCGAGCCGCGCAAAGGCCGGATGTTCGAGCAGCGCATTGAACAAGGTATTGACGCCGGTGATCACCGTCACGGGATGTTTGCGCCAGGCCTTGACGAGACTCGCGATGTCGCGTGCATTGGCGATCAAGAGATTGCGCGCGCCAAGCCGCAGGAAGGTGAAAAGATTCGCCGTGAGCGCGAAGATGTGATAAAGCGGCAAGGCGGTCAGGACGAGCTCTTCGCCTTCATGCAACATGCCGCTCACCCAGGCATGCGCCTGGGCGACATTGGCCGCGACATTGCCATGCGTGAGCATCGCCCCCTTGGCCACGCCCGTCGTGCCGCCCGTGTATTGCAAAAAGGCAAGATCATCGGCAACCACCTCGACGGGATGAAAACCGCGCCGGCGGCCGGCGGCGAGCGCGGCGGAAAAGCGGATGGCCGCGGGAAGCCGCCAGGCCGGCACGCTTTTCTTGACATGACGCAGCACGAAATCGACGGCACGGCCTTTAAGCGGACCTAAGAGCTCGCCTACCGAAGTGATCACGACATGGCGGATAGTCGTCTGCGGCAAGGCCGCTTCGAGCGTATGGGCGAAGTTCTCGAGCGCGACGATCACCGTCGCATGCGCATCGGCGAGCTGCTGCGCCAGCTCGCGCGGCGTGTAGAGCGGATTGCAGGGCACGGCAACACAGCCGGCGCGCAAGATCCCCAACAGTGCCACTGGGAATTGCAGCAGATTGGGTAGCATGAGCGCGACGCGATCGCCCTTGGCCACCCCGATCGATTGCAGCCAGGCGGCAAAGGCGGCGCTTTGCCGCTCGAGCTCGCGATAGGTGAGCGCCGCGCCAAGGCTGAAAAAAGCGATGCGATCGGCATGGCGCGCACAGGCCTGCTCCAAGAGCGCGACGAGCGTGGGCAGCGCGGCCGGATCGATCTCTTCGGGCACGCCAGGCGGATAACGCTTGAGCCAGGGCTTTTCCATGAGCGCGAAGCAGTGGAAAGACGACCACTATAATCGCTCAACTTGACTCCGTTGCACCCGCCATGCCCTCCCAGCCTTCGAAGACCCTCGACACCTTTCCCAACCCGGCCCCCGAGCGGGATTACCAGATCCACATGGAGATCCCGGAATTCACCTGCCTGTGCCCCAAGACCGGCCAACCCGATTTCGCCGTATTGACCCTCGATTACGTGCCGGACAAGCTCTGCGTGGAGCTCAAAAGCCTCAAGCTCTACATCTGGAGCTTCCGCGATGAGGGACATTTTCATGAAGCCGTGACGAACCGCATCCTCGATGATCTGGTACGCGCCGTAAAGCCCCGCTTCATGCGCCTGACCGCCCGCTTCTATGTGCGCGGCGGCATCTTCACCAATGTCGTCGCCGAGCATCGCAAGAAGGGCTGGCGGCCCGCTCCGCGCGTGGAGCTTGCCGAATTCGCGCCGCAATCCAATACGCGCGGCTGACGCATGGCGCCCCGCCCCTTCGGTTTCGCTGACCTCCGCATAGCCCTCGCCGCGGGCTGGCGGCTGATGAGAGCCACGCTCGGCGTTAGCCTCGCCTACGGGGGACTGCTCACCCTGATCGGCGCGTTCATCCTCGGCGGCCTCCTCGTCTGGGGGTTCACCCCTTTCATTATCGTCGCGGCGGGCGCTTTCCTGCTCGTCGGCCCTGCGCTGCTCGCCGGTTTCTTCGGCATCGCCCGCGCGCACGAGGCCGGTTTGCAAGTCGGCGCTGGCACGACGGCACGCGGCTTCGCCAACGCCGATCCGGCGCTGTGGGTGATCGCGCTCGTCTGCCTGCTCCTATTCATGATCTTTCTCACCGACGCAGCGATCCTCTACAGCTACATGGTCGGTGGCGCGCCGCAAGCGCTCACCGACCTCTGGCCGATGCCTGCGGGTGTGGCGAGCTTCCTCTTTTGGAGCATGGTCTCGGGGCTCATCATCGGCTTCTTGCTCTTTTGCGTCTCGGCCTTTTCGGTGCCGCTCTTGAGCGAGCGGCGCGCCCCTCTCGTCGCGGCCGTCGTCGCGAGCACGCGCGCCGTGTTCGGCAGCTTGCTGCCGGCGATGGGCTGGGCCGCGCTGCTTGCCATGCTCGTCATCGGCAGCATCCTGCTCCTGCCGCTCTTGCCGCTCACCCTGCCGTGGCTCGCCTATGCAAGCCACGCGCTCTACCGCCGTGTCTTTCCATGAACCCCAACCTCGACAAACTGCAGCCCTATCCTTTCGAAAAGCTGCGCGCGCTGTTCAAAGACAGCCACCCACCGGCGACGCTCAAGGAAATCAAACTCCACATCGGCGAGCCACAGCACCCGACGCCGCAACTCGTCAAGGAGGCGCTCGCCGCGCACCTTGCTGGCCTGGCAAACTATCCGACCACCCAGGGCTCGCAGGCGCTGCGCGAGGCGATCGCCGGCTGGATCGGCCGGCGTTATGGCATTCCCGCGCCGGATGCCGCAAGCCAAGTGCTGCCGGTCAATGGCTCACGGGAAGCCCTGTTCGCCTTCGCCCAGGCCGCCGTCGCGCCGCGCCGGCATGAGCAGCCCGTCGTCATCTCGCCGAATCCCTTCTATCAGATCTACGAGGGCGCGGCGCTGTTGGCCGGCGCGCGCCCCTTCTATCTCAACACGCTGCCGGCCCATGACTACCGCATGGACTTTTCCCGCGTGCCGGAGGAAGTCTGGCAGCAGACTCAGCTCGTCTATGTCTGCTCGCCCGGCAATCCCACCGGCAAGGTGATGCCGCTCGAGGACTGGCAAACCCTCTTCGAGCTTTCCGACCGCTACGGCTTCGTGATCGCCGCCGACGAGTGCTATTCGGAAATCTACTTCGACGAAGCGCATCCGCCGCTCGGCGGACTGGAAGCGGCGCACCGGCTCGGCCGCGGCGACTATCGGAACCTCGTAATGTTCTCGAGCCTCTCGAAGCGCTCGAACGTGCCTGGCCTGCGCTCGGGCTTCGTCGCCGGTGATGCAAACATTCTCAAGCGCTTCTTGCTCTACCGCACTTATCACGGCTGCGCGATGAGCCCGCCAGTGCAGGCGGCAAGCCAGGCCGCCTGGCAGGACGAGGCGCACGTGCGCGACAACCGCCGCCTTTATGCCGAGAAGTTTTCCCGCGTGGCGCCGCTCATCGCGCGGCACCTCAAGACCGCCGTGCCGGAGGCGGGCTTCTATCTCTGGGCGGACGTCTCGCCGACGGGCCTGTCCGACACCGAATTCGCCCGCCGCCTGCACGATCAATATAATGTGAGCGTCCTGCCCGGCAGCTTTCTCGCGCGCGAGGCGGCAGGCTGCAATCCCGGCAAGAACTTTGTTCGTATCGCGCTCGTCGCCAGTGTGGAAGAATGCCTCGAGGCGGCGCAACGCATCGCTGATTTCTGCGCCTCACTCTGAACTCAAGGAACCACCATGTCCGAACTGCAAAGCCTCATCGAACAATACTGGGAAGACCGCGCGAGCCTCAAGCCCGGCACCGCGCCGGCGCGGCTCGGCGAGGCCGTCAAGACCGTGCTTGATGAGCTTGATGCCGGCCGTCTGCGTGTCGCCGAGAAAATCGACGGCCAGTGGGTCACCCACCAGTGGATCAAGAAGGCCGTCTTGCTATCGTTCCGCCTCGAAGACAACGTCATCATGAAGAGCGGCTGCCTGCGTTACTTCGACAAGGTGCCGACCAAGTTCGCTCGCTACGACACGCATCTGTTCCAGAAGGGCGGCTTTCGCGTCGTGCCGGGTGCGGTGGTGCGTCGCGGCGCCTATATCGCGCCGTCGGTCGTGCTGATGCCGAGCTTCGTCAACATCGGCGCCTATGTCGGCGAAGGCACGATGGTCGATACCTGGGCCACCGTCGGCTCCTGCGCCCAGATCGGCAAGAACGTGCATCTGTCGGGCGGCGTCGGCATCGGCGGCGTGCTCGAACCCTTGCAGGCCAACCCGACCATCATTGGCGATAACTGTTTCATCGGCGCGCGCTCGGAAATTGTCGAAGGCGTCATCGTCGAGGATGACTGCGTGATCTCGATGGGGGTGTTCATCGGCCAGAGCACCAAGATTTATGACCGCACCACCGGCGAAATCCTCTATGGCCGTGTGCCGGCCGGCTCCGTCGTCGTCTCCGGCAGTCTGCCCGCCAAGGATGGCAGCCACAGCCTTTACTGCGCCGTGATCGTCAAGAAGGTCGATGCGCAGACGCGCGCCAAGACCAGCCTCAACGAATTGCTGCGCGACTAGCGCGTCGCGCACGGGAGAACCGCCATGGGCGCGATGCAGCGACTCTTTCAGCTGATGGCCGAGAAACAGGCCTCCGACATCTTCGTCTCGGTGGGCGCGCCCATCAACATCAAGATCAACGGCATCGCCATGCCGGTCAACCAGCAGACCATGGACGCGGCGACGATCATGAGCCTGCTGCAGGAAATCCTCACGCCTCACCAGCTCAAAGAATTCGAGGAAACTCTGGAGCTCAACACCGGTTATGCGCTCGAAGGCGTTGGCAACTACCGCATTTCGGTAATGCGCCAGAAAGGAACGCCCGCCTTCGTCGTGCGCTACATCCCCGCGGAGATCCCGAAGTTCGAGACCCTCAATCTGCCGCCGGTGCTGCTCGACGTGATCATGGAAAAGCGCGGCCTCGTGCTCATGGTCGGCGCCACCGGCTCGGGCAAATCGACGACGCTCACCTCGCTGCTCGACTACCGCAACGAAAGGAAGAGCGGCCATATCCTGACGCTCGAAGACCCGATCGAGTTCATCTTCAAGAACAAGAAATCGATCGTCAACCAGCGCGAGGTCGGCTCCGACACGCGCGAGTTTCACATCGCGCTCAAAAACGCCCTGCGCCAGGCGCCCGACGTGATCTTCATCGGCGAGATCCGCGACAAGGAAACGATGAGCCAGGCGATCGCCTATGCGCAATCGGGCCACCTGTGCCTCGCCACGCTGCACGCCAACAACAGCTACCATTCGCTCTCGCGCATCATCAGCTTCTATCCGCTCGAAAACCGGCCGGCGCTCTTGGCCGACCTCGCCGTGACGCTCAAGTGCATCATCTCGCAGCGCCTCGTCAGAAAGCCCGATGGCACGCGCACGCCCGCCTGCGAGGTGCTCCTCAATTCGCGCCATATCGGCGAGCTGATCGAAAAAGGCGACTTGAACGGCATCAAGGAGGCAATGGAGCAAAGCCTCTCGCCCGGCTCGCAGACATTTGAGCAATCGCTGTTCCACCTTTACAAATCCGGCACCATCACGCTCGAAGAAGCGCTCGCCAACGCCGATTCCGCGAACAACCTGCACTGGCTCATCAACAACGCGCAGATCGAAGAGCAAAAGCAGCAGCAGCCGCTCACCGTCACGGCGAACCCGGCGGCCTCGACCACGGTGACTGAAAGCGGTGCGAGCTTCTCCGAATTCACGCTCAAGATGGAGTGATGAGCCGCACGCTCGAACTCGCCCAGGCGCTGATCGCGCGCCGCTCGGTGACCCCCGAGGATGCGGGCTGCCTAGACCTCATCGCCGCGCGACTCGAACCCTTGGGCTTCGTCTGCGAGCGCCTCGATAGCACAGGGCCGACGGGGCGCGTCGCCAACCTCTGGGCGCGGCGCGGCAAGACCCGGCCCCTCGTCGTCTTCGCCGGCCATACCGACGTCGTGCCGCCCGGCCCGCTCGAAAAATGGGCTTCCGATCCCTTCCTCCCCGCCGAGCGCGACGGCAGGCTCTATGGCCGTGGGGCGGCCGACATGAAGACCTCGCTCGCCGCGGCGATCGTCGCCGTCGAGCGTCTGCTCCTGGACGGCGAACCGCGGGGTTCGCTGGCGTTTCTCCTCACCTCGGACGAAGAGGGGGAGGCCACCGATGGCACGGTGAAGGTCGTCGAGGCCCTCGCGGCGCGCGGCGAGCCTCTCGATTACTGCATCGTCGGCGAGCCGACCTCGGTGGCCCGGCTCGGCGACATGATCAAGAACGGCCGGCGCGGTTCGCTCTCGGGCAGGCTCGTCGTCAAGGGCGTGCAAGGCCATGTCGCCTATCCCGAGAAAGTGAAGAACCCGATCCATCTCGTCGCGCCCGTGCTCGCGGAACTCGCCGCCACGCGCTGGGACGACGGCAACGACTATTTCCCGCCGACCAGCTTCCAGGTTTCGAACATCCATGCCGGCACAGGGGCCACCAACGTCGTGCCCGGCAGCTGCGAAGTGCTGTTCAACTTCCGCTTTTCGACGGCGAGCCCGGCCAACGCCTTGCAAGAACGCGTGCATGCAATCCTCGACCGGCACCGTCTCGAATACGAGCTGGCCTGGACGCTCGGCGGCCAGCCCTTCCTCACCCCGCCTGGCCGGCTCGTCGAGGCGCTCTCCGCCGCCATCCAGGCCGAAACGGGGCTCACGCCGGAGCTGTCGACCTCTGGCGGCACCTCGGATGGCCGCTTCATAGCCACGATCTGTCCCGAGGTCGTCGAGTTCGGGCCCGTGAATGCGACGATCCACCAGATCGACGAATGCGTGGCGCTCGCTGACCTCGAACCGCTCGCCCGCATCTACGAAGCGGCTTTCAGGAAGCTGCTGTGTCCGAACTGATCGACGACCTCGTCACGCTGCGCGATTGGCTGCGTTGGGCGACGAGCCGCTTCAACGAGGCCAAACTCTGTTTCGGCCACGGCTGCGACAACGCACATGACGAAGCGGCCTGGCTGATCCTCCACGCGCTCCATTTGCCGCCCGACCGGCTCGACCCTTATCTCGACGCGCGGCTCACCCGCCACGAGCGGCTCGCCGTGCTGGAACTTCTCCAGCAGCGCATCGCGCGGCGGCTGCCGGCGGCCTATCTGACGCATGAGGCCTGGCAAGCAGGCTTGCGCTTCTATGTCGATGAGCGCGTCTTGATCCCGCGCTCCTATTTCGCCGAACTGCTCGTCGACGGTTTCGCGCCGTGGGTCGAGGATCCTGAAGCCATCGAAACCGCGCTGGATCTATGCACCGGCTCGGGCTGTCTGGCCATCCTCATGGCACAGGCCTTTCCGAATGCGAAAATCGACGCCGTCGACATCTCGACGGATGCTCTCGAAGTCGCCAAACGCAACGTCGCCGACTACCAGCTCGAAGACCGTATCCGGCTCTTGGCGGGCGATCTCTTCGCCCCGCTGGGCAAGCGCAAATACGACCTCATCATCAGCAATCCGCCCTATGTCACGGCCGCCGCGATGCGCGAGCTGCCCCCCGAATACCGCCACGAACCGGCGCTGGCACTGGCTGCCGGCGAGGATGGCCTCGACGTCGTGCGCCGCATCCTCGCCGAGGCGAAGCCGCATCTCAAGCCCGCCGGCCTGCTCGCGATCGAGGTCGGCCACAACAAGGCGATCGTCGAAGCCGCCTTCCCGCGGCTGCCGCTCGTCTGGCTCGACACGCCCAGCGGCGAGGGCAAGATTTTCCTCTTGCGGCGCGCCGACCTGCCTTGAGGCCGTCCCGCCAGCGCCGAGTTTGAGCGGGTGCCAACGATGTTCCGCTTTGGCTTGGCGAGTCAGGCAGCTTACGTATCATTCCCCGCCCACCGCTGAAGGTCCGAGATGCTGTCTTACCGTCACGTCTTCCACGCCGGCAATCATGCCGATGTCCTGAAGCACAGCGTGCTGCTCGCCGTGCTCGACTACCTGAACCAGAAGGACAAGCCCTACTGGGTCATCGACACGCATGCCGGCGCCGGCGGCTATGTGCTTGCGGCCGGGCGCGCCAAGACGCATGCCGAATGGAGGGAAGGGATCGGCCGGCTGCTCGGCCGCACTGACCTGCCGCCGCTCGTGGCGCGCTATGTCGAAGCCGTGCGCACCGACAATCCCGCAGGCCGGCTCGAACGTTATCCGGGCTCGCCGCTGTTGGCCTTGCGCCTGTTGCGGCCCAAGGATCGCCTGCGGCTCTTCGAGCTCCATCCGGCCGACGTGAAACTCCTCGCCCAGAACATCGCCGCCGCCACGCCGGCCGCGCAGCGGCAGGTGAGGATCGCGCAGGAAGACGGCTTCAAAGGCATGCTGGCGCTCTTGCCGCCGCCTGCGCGCCGGGGGCTCGTGCTGATCGACCCGCCGTATGAAGAAAAGCGCGACTATGCGGCGGTCGTCTCGGCCCTCAAAGAGGGCCTCGAGCGCTTCGCGACCGGCTGCTTCATGATCTGGTATCCGCTGCTGCAGAGGAACGAGAGCCTCACGCTTGCCGGCCGGCTCAAAAAGATCGCGCCCAAGTGGCTCCATGCCACGCTCAGCGTCAAGCCCCCCTCGCCGGACGGACTGGGCATGCACGGCAGCGGAGTCTTTCTCGTCAATCCACCTTGGACGCTCGAGGCGGCGTTGCAAGAGAGCCTGCCTTGGCTCGCCGAAGCGCTGAAAGTCGGCGCTAGCCAGACGGCAGGCTGGCAGCTTGAAGTCTCAAGCAGCGAGTAAGCGGCGCACCTCGTCGAGCCGATCTCCCAGCGCCGCCTGAGCGCGCACCATGTCGTAATGGGCCTGGGCATTGAGCCAAAACTCCGGTGTCGTGCCCAGGGCGCGGGCGAGGCGCAAGGCGGTATCGGCAGTCACCGCACGCGTGCCGTTGAGAATGCCGGTCACCCTGTTCGTCGGCACCTTGAGGGCCTCGGCCAAGGCATGCGCTGAAAGGCCGAGCGGCTCCATGAAGTCCCGACGCAGTAGATCGCCTGGCGTCGTGGCATCAACCTCCGGCGCGCCCGCTTCCACGACATCGGAAAAATCGATGGTGTGCAGATCTTCGATGCGAATGCTCATGCTGCGACTTCCTCAATGATAGTCGGCGATCTCCACGTCCCAGGCATCGCCATCACGCCAGACGAAACACACGCGCCATTGCGCATTGATCCGGATGCTCCATTGCCCCTCGCGATCGCCCGACAGCTTTTCGAGGCGATTGGCGGGCGGGATCCGCAGATCGTCAAGCGTCACCGCATAATGCAAGGCATCCAGCTTCTCCCGCGCGCGCTTGCGCAGCTCCGCCGGCAGGCGCTTGGGCGGCAATCCCGCGAACAGAGCCGCCGTCGCCTTGTCCTTAAACGAGCGGATCATAGGCGCACTCTATTACGCGTTACGTAACGCGTCAAGATTCGCGCCCAGGGGAAATTCAGCTCGCGAGCTCCGGGCGGTTCCTGAACTGCTCGAGCGCCTCCGGATTCGCAAGCGCCTCGAGGTTCTTCACCGGCCGGCCATGCACGACCTCGCGCACGGCCAGTTCGACGATCTTGCCGCTCTTGGTGCGCGGGATGTCGGACACCTGCAGGATCTTCGCCGGCACGTGGCGCGGCGTGGTATTGGCGCGGATCTGCTCCTTGATGCGCTTGACGAGATCGTCATCGAGCGTCAGGCCTTCCTTGAGCTTGACGAACAGCACGACGCGCACGTCGTTGTCCCACTCTTGGCCAATGACGATCGATTCGAGCACCTCGGGCAGCTTTTCGACCTGGCGGTAGATCTCGGCGGTGCCGATGCGCACGCCGCCGGGATTGAGCGTGGCGTCCGAACGGCCATGGATGATGAAACCGCCATGCGACGTCTTCTCGGCGAAGTCGCCGTGGCACCAAACGCCCGGGAAGCGCTCGAAATAGGCGGCGCGGTATTTCGCGCCGTTGGCATCGTTCCAGAAGCCGATCGGCATCGAGGGAAAGGGCTTCGTGCAGACGAGCTCGCCTTTCTCGCCGACGGCTGCCGGCCGGCCATCCTCGTCATAGACATCGACGGCCATGCCAAGCCCCGCGCATTGAATTTCGCCGCGCCAGACCGGGCCGATGGGATTGCCGAGCACGAAACAGGAGACGATGTCGGTGCCGCCGGAGATCGAGGCGAGCTGCACGTCTTCTTTCCAGTCGCGATAGACGTAGTCGAAGCTCTCGGCGGCCAGAGGGCTGCCGGTCGAAAAGATCGTGCGCAGCGCCGCAAGATCGTGCGTCTCGCGCGGCTTCAATTCGCTCTTCGCGCAAGCGTCGATGAACTTCGCCGAGGTGCCGAAATGCGTCATGCCCTCGGCCACCGCATAGTCGAAAAGGATCTTGCCGCGGCCGACGAAGGGCGAGCCATCATAGAGCAAAAGGGTCGCCTCCGAGGCCAAGGCGCTGACGAGCCAGTTCCACATCATCCAGCCGCAGGTCGTGAAGTAGAAGAGCTTGTCGCCGCGCTTCAAGTCCGCATGCAGGCGGTGCTCCTTGAGGTGTTGCAACAAGGCGCCGCCGGCGCTATGCACGATGCACTTGGGCACACCGGTCGTGCCCGAGGAATAGAGGATGTAGAGCGGATGATCGAATGGGAGCGGCACGAACTCGATCTCGGTCTGCCAGCGGTAAGGATCGACGAATTGGCGCAGCATCACGGCATTGGGAATCGCATCGATCTCATGGCCTTCCTTGCGCGTGTAACGCGCCACGATGACCTTCTTGACCGAGGGCAGGCCGGCGGCGATCTCCTTGACCTTTTCGAGGCTGTCGAAGGTCTTGCCGTTGTAGTAGTAGCCATCGGCAACGAAGAGGAGCTTGGGATTCACCTGACCGAAGCGGTCGAGCACGCCTTGCACACCGAAATCGGGCGAGGCGGACGTGAAGATCGCGCCGAGCGAGGATGCGGCCAGGAGCGTGATGAGCGTCTCGGGCAGATTCGGCATGTAGGCGGCGACGACATCCCCGGCCCTCACCCCCTCGCTTTTCATGGCCAGCGCAAGCCGCGCGACGCGGCGGTAGAGATCGCCATAGCCCATGCGGCGGATCAGCCTGTCTTCGCCCCAGAAGACCAGCGCCGTCTCATCGTCGCGGCGGCGCAAGAGGTTCTGCGCGTAATTGAGGCGCGCCTCGGGGAACCACTGCGCGCCCGGCATCTTGCCACCATCGACGAGGATGCGTTCCCCCTTCTCCCCTTTGACCTCGCAGTAATCCCACACCAGAGACCAGAATTGCTCGGGCTGTTCGATCGACCAGCGATGCAGTGCAGCGTAATCGAGCGGCTGACCGGCGCGGCGCGCGAAGTCGGCCAGCTGCGTGGCGCCGATGCGCGCTGCGGATGGCTGCCATAAGGCTCGTTCATTCATTTTCTAGCTCCCCCTGGATTTTGCGTGGCTATTTCAAGGCATCGATCAGCGAATGCACCTCGTCGGCGGATTCGCGCAAGATGCTCGTGAGCGTCTCCTCGTCGAGCATGATCTCCAGTTGCGGCGTGCCGGCTTCGGGCGCGCCTGGCGGCGCCCAGTAAAGCGGCGAGGGCACCGGCGCGAGTTCCTCGGCCAGCAATAGGGTATCGCCCAGCGAGTTTGGCGGTATCGCGAGATACCCTTGCCACAGGTCGTGGATGGCGGTGACGACGGCCTCGGGCACTTCGAGCACTTTGAGCAGGGCCTCGCCGACGATGGCCTCGCCCTCCTGCTGCCAATCGGCTGCGCCATCGGCCAACAATTCCGGCATCCCCTTGGCGCGCGCGATCAGATAGAACCCCGCCACTTCGTGCAAGAGGCCGGCAAAGAGCGCCGTCTCGGCCTCCTGATGCGTCACCCGCTTGGCGATGACCTGGGCGAGCGCCGCGACATGCACCGTGTGCTCCCAAAGCCGCCGGGCAAGCGCCTGATGGTCGGCATCGGCGCTTTGCTCGGCCAATTGCCGCACGATCAGCGACAGCGTCAGCGAACGCAGCGTGCGAAAACCCAGCCGCGAGATTGCTTGGCGCAGGTCGCTGATTTGGCGGCCCGAGCGGTTGTAGGCGACCGAATTCGCGACGGCGACGACACGCGCTGCCAAGAGCGGCTCGGCCTGCACGAGCCGGGCGAGCGGCTCGATCGAACAGTTGGGATCGTCGAGCAGACGTTTGATGCGCAGCCCCACCTCGGCACGGGTGGGGAAAACGAGCTCGCCGCGGCCGGCCTCCTCGGCGATGCGGCGATAAAGCGCGCTTTTGTCCATGAGCGCGGAGTCTATCACCGCTCTTTCCGCTCGCTCACTTCTTCCGCCACAGATAGCGCCGATCGTCGAAACTGCCCACCCACTGCGGGTAATAGACGACCATCAAGGTGATCGCGGCGCCGTTGAGCCAGGCTTCGGCGAAGCCGAGCAGGACGTAGAACGGCAGATATTCGCTCAGCAAGAATTCGAGCGTATAGACGCCGGCGAGGAAGAGCAGCAGCGAGGCGAAGGCGCCGGCGGCGATGGCGCAGAGCGCGGCACCAAAGAAGGCGGCGAAGAAGATGTAGATGAAGAGATTCGCCGGCAGGCAACGCTCGACACAGCGCAAGATGGCGTGGGCGAGCAAGACCGGCAAGACGATCATCACGAGGGCATTGAGCGCAAAGGCCTGCGCAGAATCGATGCCGCGCAAGGAGGCGTTGTAAGTCACGGCGGCCAGCACGATCGACAGGCCTACGATCGCGAGCTGGCGGCCGAACATCAGCGTGAAGGCCGTCACGCCCAGCAGGTGCAGATCGAGCCCTGGCTTGACGCCGGCCTTGAGGCTCCACATCAACGTCAGCACGACGATGGTGCCGAGCCAGACGTTGAGCTGCCCGCTATCGGCAAGCCGCCGCCATGGCGCGCGCCAGACTGACCCGCCGAGCGCCAGCAGATAAGGCAGCCAGGCGCCATAGGCCCAGGTTTCAGGAAACAGGCCATCGGGAAAATTCATCGCGTCCTCATTTCCTGTCCAAACGCTTGCAAGCGGCCACGAGCGGGGGGCGCGTCTGCGCGAGCTCGGCCAGCCACTTGTCGAGCCCGGCGACGAGATCCTCGGTGGCCGCCCGCGCCGCTGCCACCCCGCCGACGGCATCCGGTGTCACGGCCGGCCGGCGAATCTGGAAGGCCTGCTTGGCGAGCAGCCGTTCGCCGCGCGGCGCGAGAAGCACGGCGCGCGCTTCGAGCACGAGGTCGCTGATCTCCTGCGTCTCGAAACGCTGCTCGAATTCGTCGAGCGCAAGCGAGAGCCGGCAGCCTGCCGCTTCGCCCTCGCTCTGGGCAAACAAGATTTCGCGCTGCAAGAAGCGTTCGATGAGCTCCGCCGGCGGCGCAGCCCAGCGGCTGCCGGCATATTGATGCCGCCGGAAGTCGTCGAGGTAACGCAGGCGGTAGAGCAGCGCCGGCGTATCGAGCCAGGGCGCAGCCTGCACCTCGAGCGCGGCGAGCGGAATGCGCTCTGGCCGCAGCGTGATGCGCGGGCTGCCCAAATCGTAGATGGCCATTCCTCCCTCGCGCGGGGAATGGCCGAGACAGCCGGACAGCACGAAGGCGACACTGAAAAAGAACAGGCGGCAAAGGTCGCGCATGATGTTCTCCCTTTAGCGTGAGGGTGGCGGCGCGGCGAAGCCCGCCTCGCCAGGGCCAGGGCGCGCGGGCGCTGGGCCGAACAGCACGGCCTGGGGCGTCTCGGCCAAGGTATCGATGAGGCGGTCGAGGCGGCGCAGCGTGCGGGTCGTTTCGCCGAGCGTCACTTCGAGTTGCGGCAGCGTCTCGCTGGTCAGCCGCTCGCCGGCGTTGCCCGCAAGCTCATCGAGCCGCAGAACGAGCCGGTTGGCATTGGAAAGCAAGAGGCGCGCCTCGGCGGCAAGCGGCTCCGCCTCGCTCGTCGCCCGTTCGAGATGGGCGAGCACTGCCTGCAGGCGTTCGAGATTTTCGTCGGCGAG
The DNA here is from genome assembly GCA_026415155.1 of Rhodocyclaceae bacterium. Lineage (GTDB taxonomy): Bacteria > Pseudomonadota > Gammaproteobacteria > Burkholderiales > Rhodocyclaceae > Sulfuricystis. The sequence continues at coordinate 15,264 of JAOAHQ010000067.1, read as the reverse complement.
GACACGGCGCAGCTGTGCGACGAGGTGCGGCAGTTCCTGCAGGCGCTCGGCAGTGCGCGCGAGATGCTCGAGAGTGCGCGCGACATTGTCGAGATTGCGATCGTCGAGCAGACGGTTCAAGCGCAGGCCGAGCTCGGCGGCCTGGGCCGCGATGTCGCCTGCCTTGCCGCCGAGCTTGTCGAACAGCCCTGGCTGCAGCGCGATGCGCGGCGGGGGACTGGCCGTCGGATCGAGCGGCCGCCCCCCTTCCGGCTCTTCGATCATCACATAGGCCAAGCCGGTGACGCCTTGGAAATTGAGTTTCGCGATGCTGCGATCGGTGAGGCGATATTGCCGGGCGAGGCTGATCTCGATGATGAGCTTCGCCGGATCGGCAGGATCGGGGCGGATCGCGGTGACCTTGCCGGCGCGGATGCCGCGATAGCGCACCTGCGCTTCGACATTGAGGCCTGTGACATTGCCGCGCGTCTCGAGCAGCCAGGTTTGCATCTCGTCGCGCTTGCCGGAAAACCACCACAGCGCCGCCGCGGCGGCGAGCAGGAAACAGACAGTGAATAATCCGGCGATCAGGGCATGGGAGCGGTTTTCCATCGTCGCGACTTTTTAACCCAGATTGTCCATTGGAACGTGAGTGGCGCTCGTCGGCGAGGGCGAGGAGATGCGCGCACGGGCGACGAGTCCATAGCGGTGCCTCTGGACGAGGAGCGCGGGCGCGCAGATGCCGCCCGCAGCCCGAGCGCCGCCACGTAGGGCGCTGTTAGTAACGTTCAATCTCTTCATAGGTCGTCTGCCCGGTCTAATGGACAATCTGGGTTTAATGGCCATGGGCGAGCGCGCGCTGGCTACGCTCGGAGAGGAAAAAGTTGCGGATGAAGGGGTGATCGAGGCGCATGATCTCGTCGATCGAACCATAGGCGAGGATCCGCTGTTCGGCCAGGACGGCGACGCGCGAGGCAAGTGAGGCCAGCGTATCGAGGTCGTGCGTGACGAAGAGCACCGTGAGGCCCAATTCATTGCCGAGCGTGCGGATGAGGCGCACGAAGCTATCGGAACGGTCGGGGTCGAGCCCCGCCGTCGGCTCATCGAGCAGCAGGAGTTCCGGCTCGAGCGCCAAGGCGCGCGCGAGCGCCACCCGCTTGACCATGCCACCCGAGAGTTCCGCCGGCATGAGCAGCGCATGGCGCGGCAAGAGCTCCACCATCTCGAGCTTGAGCATGACGAGATCGTGGATCAGCGCCTCATCGAGGAGTTTCAGCTCGCGCAGCGGAAAGGCGATGTTGTCGAAGACGTTGAAGGCCGAAAAGAGCGCGCCGTGCTGAAAGAGCACGCCCAAGCGCTGCCGCAAGGCCCGTTCGCGCGCAACCCCGCCGCCGAAGAGCGGCTCGCCGAAGAGGCGAATCTCCCCCTCAGTGGGTGTGAGCAGCCCGATCATCTGGCGCAAGAGCGTCGTCTTGCCGCTGCCCGAGCCGCCGACCAGCGCGACGTGTTCGCCGCGGGCGACCTCGAGATCGAGATGGCGATGAATCCACACTGTGCCGAAGCGCGTGGAAAGATTGCGGATGCGGATGACGGGTGCGTTCATAGCTTGGGCATGCCGATGCCGCGCGTCGCGATGGCGAAGATGGCATCGAGGAGGATCACGACCGTGATCGCGCTCACCACCGAGGCCGTGGTATTGGCCGAGAGGCTCTCGGTATTGGGCGCCACGCGCAGGCCGAAGTGGCAGGCAATCAGCGCGATGGCGATGCCGAAGACGACGCCCTTGGCAAGACCGATCCAGAGATTGGCCACCGGCACCGCTTTCGGCAGGGTTTCGAGGAAGAAGCCATGCCCGATGTCGAGCTGCACTTGCGCCGCCACCATGCCGCCCGCGAGCGCAAGCGCCGTCGTCCACAGTACCAAGAGCGGCATCGCCAGCCCGAGCGCGACGACCTTGGGAAAGATGAGCCGCAAGCTTCTTGGCACGCCCATCGTGGCAAGGGCGTCGATCTCTTCGGTGACGCGCATCGTGCCAAGCTGTGCCGTCATCGCCGAGCCCGAGCGGCCGGCGACGAGCACGGCCACCAACACGGGCCCGAGCTCGCGGATGAGCCCCAGGCCCAGGATGTTCACGATGAAGAGATCGGCGCCGAACTGGCGCAGCTGCAAGGACGAAAGATAGGAAAGCACGACACCGATCAGAAAGCCGACCAGTGCGGTGACCGGCATCGCGCGCACGCCGCTTTTGTAAATGTTGGCGGAAATCTCGCGCTTCGGGATGTCGGCCGGGTGGCGCACAAGATGCAGCAGATCGAGCACGAGCTGGCCGAGCAGAATCAGGAAATCGCGCCCATGACGCACGAGGCCAAGCATCCAAGCCCCCAGGACGATGAGCGACTCGAAGGGGGAGCGCGGCACGACGGGCGCGGCGGGCTCTTGCTCGGCAGCGGCGATGCGCTCGAAGATGCGCGCATGCTCCGGCCGGATCAGCAAAGTGTCGGGCCGCCGGCGCCCCCAGGCGCGCCAGATGAGCAGCGCGCCGGCCGAATCGAGCGCCTCGATGTCGAGGCAGTTCCAGGAAAAACCGCCGCCGGCGGCGCTTTGTGTAAAGCGCGCTTGCCAGTCGCGGCCTGCCTTTGCAAGCGAGCGCAGCGTCCACGCTCCGGAGAGCTTGAGCACGGGAGGAGCGCCGTCACCAGGCTGCTTGACGAACGCCGGGCCGGTCATCGGCGCGTTTCCTGCTCTTATGCCGAGGCCGCCGCCTGCCGGCGCCGGGCGCGCAGCTTGAAGTTAAGCCCCACGGCGCTCCAGTGCTGAACCTCGTCGGCGAGCGAGGCCGCCGTGAGCGGCGCGCCGGCGAGCCATTCGCTCTCCAGGGCAAGCTCGAACCCCCCCGGAATTACGCTCGCCTTGAAGGCGGGCCGCGGTGCATCGTCGCGCGCGCGGTGCAAGAGCGCGGCGATGCGCAGACAAAAGATCAACAGCCACTCGGGCGATTCGCGCGGGATTTGTGTCCGCTCGAGCTTGCCGCGGTGGGCGAGCACGAGCCTGGCCAGCAAGGCCTGATCGCGTTTCGAAAACCCCGGCATGTCGGCATTGGCGAGGATGTAGGCGCTATGCTTGTGATAGCTCGAATGGGCCACCGATATGCCAATTTCGTGCAGGCGCGCCGCCCAAAGGAGGAATTGGGCAGCAGGCGTTTCCTCGATGTCATCCTGCGGCCTGAGCTGCTGGTAGAGCGCAAGGGCGGTCTCGGCCACGCGCGCGGCTTGGCGGCGGTCGACCTCATAGCGCTGCATGAAGCGCGCCACCGTCGCCTCGCGCAAGTCTTCATGATGATAGCGGCCGAGCAAATCGTAGAGCACGCCCAGGCGCAATGCGCCTTCCGAGAAGGTCATGCGCGTCAAGCCAAACTCCTTGAATACCGCCGACATGATGGCCACCCCGCCGGCGATGACGGGCACGCGATCGGCGCGCATGCCGGCAAGCCCAGTGCGGCTTGCGTCGCCGGCGCGGATCAAGCGGCTCTTCAATTCGTCGAGGCCATCGCGCGTGATGTCGCCATCGGCAAAGCCGTTTTGCTGCAGGATGTCGCGAATCGCCTTGGCCGTGCCGGAGGAGCCGACCGCCTCGTCCCAGCCCATCTCACGGTAGGCATGCACGATGGCTTGCAATTCGCGGCGCGCCGCGAGCTCGGCGTCCTTCATGTCGCGCTTATCGACGATCCCGCCGGGGAAAAAGCGCAGGCTGTGGCTGACACAGCCCATGTAGAGCGATTCGAGCAGGATCGGCTCCATCGCCTGGCCGATGATGAATTCCGTCGAGCCGCCGCCGATATCGACGACGAGATGGCGTGCGCCCTGATGGGGCAGGGTATGCGCCACGCCGAGGTAGATGAGGCGCGCTTCCTCACGGCCGGCGATGACCTCGATCGGAAAGCCCAGCGCCTCTTCGGCGCGGGCGAGAAACTGCGCTGCATTCTTGGCCACCCGCAAGGTATTGGTCGCCACGGCGCGCACCGCCTCGGGCGCAAAACCGCGCAGCCGCTCGCCAAAGCGCGCGAGCGCCTCGAGCGCGCGCAGTTGCGCGCTTTCGGTGAGGAGTTTCTCGGGGGTCAAGCCCGCGGCAAGCCGCACGGTCTCCTTCAGGCCGTCGAGCGGGTAGATCTGGTTGCCGACGATCCGCCCGACCTGCAGGCGAAAACTGTTGGAGCCCAGATCGACGGCGGCGACGTGTTCGTGAACCACGGGCGGCGGAAGGATATTGCAATGCCGCGATTCTACTGCCGAAACTCGGCGCTGGCGGGACGGCGCTATGTCATACTTAAGCCATCGTAGCCCCTTACCTTGCCACACCGATGCCCCCGACCATGACCCATCTGTCCAACTCGCACGAGTTTCCGCCCGAACACTTCCTTAACCGCGAAATCTCGCTGCTCGCCTTCAACCGCCGCGTGCTGGCCCAGGCGGCCGACGAGCGCGTGCCGCTCTTGGAGCGCCTGCGCTTTCTCTGCATCGTCTCCTCGAACCTCGACGAGTTCTTCGAGATTCGCGTCGCCGGCATGAAGGAGCAGATCAAACTCAAGAGCAATGCCACTGGCCCGGACCGGCGCACCGCGCTCGAAGTCTTCCGCCACGTCACGCGGGAAGCGCACGAGCTGATCCGCGAGCAATACGCGCTGCTCAACGAGACGATTCTGCCCGCGCTGCGCCGCGAAGGGATTTACTTCTACAAGCGCTCGGAATGGACTGAAGCGCAGCAGGCCTGGATCCATGAGTTCTTCCGCCGCGAGGTGATGCCGGTGCTCACCCCGATTGGCCTCGATCCGGCCCACCCCTTCCCGCGCGTGCTCAACAAGAGCCTCAATTTCGCCGTCGAGCTCGAAGGCAAGGATGCCTTCGGCCGCAACTCCGGCGCCGCCATCGTGCAGGCGCCGCGCGCGCTGCCGCGCGTGATCCAGCTGCCCAAGGAGCTCACCGGCGTCGATTACGGCTTCGTCTTCCTTTCATCGATCCTGCATCGCCATGTCGGCGAGCTGTTTGCCGGCATGCATGTGCTCGGCTGTTATCAATTCCGCGTGACGAGGAATTCCGATCTCTTCGTCGATGAGGAAGAAGTGAAAAACCTGCGCACCGCGCTGCAAGGGGAATTGCCGCAGCGCCACTTCGGCGATGGCGTGCGCCTCGAGGTGGCCGACAACTGCTCCGAGGCGATGTCGGATTTCCTCTTACAGCAGTTTGGCCTGACGCGCGACGACCTCTACCGAGTCCCTGGCATCGTCAATCTCGTGCGCCTCATTTCGGTGCCCGACCGCGTCGATCGCCCCGACCTCAAATACCCGGTCTATCAGCCCGGCCTGCCCAAGCAGCTTTCCGGCCGCTACGACATGTTCGAATCGATCCGTAAGGGCGACATCCTCTTGCATCACCCTTACCAGTCCTTCACGCCGGTCATCGAGTTCCTCAAGCAGGCCGCCGACGACCCGCAGGTCGTCGCGATCAAGATGACCGTCTATCGCACCGGCACGGATTCGGTGCTCATGGAACACCTCTTACGCGCGGCGCAAAAGGGCAAGGAGGTGACTGCCGTCGTCGAGCTCATGGCGCGCTTCGACGAAGAAGCCAACCTCTCGATCGCCGCCCGCCTCGAAGAGGCCGGCGCCCATGTCGTCTATGGCGTATTCGGCTACAAGACCCACGCCAAAATGCTCTTGGTGCTGCGCCGCGAAGAGCAAGGCTATCGCCGCTATGTGCATCTGGGCACGGGCAACTATCACCCGCGCACGACGCGCTTTTACACCGACTTCGGCCTCATGACCTGCAACGAGGAGATCGCCGACGACGTCAATGAAGTCTTCAAGCAGCTCACCGGGCTCGGCAAGGCGAGCGCCTTGAAGCACCTCTGGCAGGCGCCCTTCACGCTGCATGCCAACCTGCTCGAGGCGATCCACGCCGAGACCGAAGCCGCCCGGGCAGGCCAAAAGGCCCACATCATCGCCAAGATGAACGCCCTCATCGAGCCCGAGATCATCGAGGCGCTCTATGCGGCGAGCCAAGCGGGCGTCACCATCGAGCTCATCGTGCGCGGCGTCTGCTGCCTGCGCCCCGGCGTGCCGGGGCTGTCGGACAACATCCGCGTGCGCTCGGTGATCGGCCGTTTCCTCGAACATCATCGCATCTACTACTTCTACGCCGGCGGCGAGGAAAAGCTTTATCTCGCCAGTGCGGACTGGATGGAGCGCAACTTCTTCCGCCGCATCGAGGTGGCCTTTCCGGTGCTCGATCCCCGGCTCAAGCGCCGCGTCATCAAGGAAGGACTCAAGGCTTATCTCGCCGACAACTGCCAGGCCTGGGACATGGACAGCGACGGCAATTACCGCATCAAGCCGAGCCGCCGCGTGCGCACCTGCGCACAGGAGCTGTTGCTGGGCGAACTGGCCGAGGAATAGGCGCTTGGCCGCTTTGCCGCACTGCGGCGAGGGTTGTTGCCGGGTCGCCAAAGCGCGATAATTCGCGACCGCCAATGTGCGCGCCCCGCGCGCATGGCCCGCATCGACATGACCAGCTATCTCTTCATCGTCTTAGGCGCCGTCCTCGTCAATAACGTCGTCCTTGTCCGCATCCTCGGACTATGCCCCTTCATGGGGGTATCGAAGAAGCTCGAAACCGCCGTCGGCATGGGCGCCGCGACGACCTTCGTGCTGACGCTCGCATGCGCGACGAGCTATGTCATCGACCGCTGGCTCTTGGCGCCCTATGGCCTCCTCTATCTGCGCACGCTTTCCTTCATCGTCACGATCGCGGCGATCGTCCAGCTCACCGAGCTCGTGATCCAGAAAACGAGCCCGGTGCTGCATCAGGTGCTTGGCATTTATCTTCCGCTCATCACGACCAACTGCGCCGTGCTCGGCGTGCCGCTCCTCAACATCGGTTTGAAGCACGACCTCATCGCCTCCGTACTGTTTGGCTTGGGTTCCGCGCTCGGCTTCACGCTCGCGCTGGTGCTCTTCGCGGGCTTGCGTGAGCGCCTCGAGGGAGCCGACGTGCCGGTGCATTTCCGCGGCACCGCCATCGCGATGGTCACCGCCGGCATCATGAGCCTGGCCTTCATGGGTTTTGCAGGTCTGGACAAATAGCCCATGCTCGAAGCGATTCTCGTCATGGCCTTAGGCGCCGTACTGCTCGGTGCAGCGCTCGGCTATGCCGCTGTGCGCTTCAAGGTCGAGGGCGACCCTTTGGTCGAGAAGATCGATGCTCTCTTGCCGCAGACCCAGTGCGGCCAGTGCGGCTACCCCGGCTGCAAGCCCTATGCCGAGGCGATCGCCAAGGGCGAGGCCGACATCAATCAGTGCCCGCCGGGCGGCGAGGAAGGCATCCGTAAGCTCGCCGACCTCTTGGGCCGCGAATTCAAGCCGCTTTCCGCCGAGCACGGCATCGAAAAGCCCAAGAGTGTCGCCGTCATCGACGAAAACTTGTGCATCGGCTGCACGCTGTGCCTGCAAGCCTGCCCCGTCGATGCGATCATCGGGGCTGCTAAGCAGATGCACACCGTGATCGCGGCCCAATGCACCGGCTGCGAATTGTGCATTCCCCCCTGCCCGGTCAATTGCATCCACATGCAGCCGCTTCCTGAGACGCTCGATACCTGGAAGTGGAAGTATCCCGTCACGCCGCTCAAGGTCGCCGCCCATGCTTGAATTGTTCCGCTTTCCCGGCGGCATTGAGCCCGCCTCGCACAAGCAGGAATCCTCGGGCAGCCCGATCCGGCCGGCGCCGCTGCCTGAGCTTATCATCGTGCCCTTCCGGCAAAGCGCCACGGGCGCGGCCAACCCTACCGTGAAAGTAGGCGAACATGTCTTGAAGGGCCAGCTCATCGGCGCGGCCGAGGGGCCCTTCGGCACCACCGTGCATGCCCCGACCTCGGGCCGCGTGCGCGCAATCGAATCGCATGGCCTGCCTCACCCTTCGGGTCTGGCCGCGCCCTGTGCCGTCATCGAGCCCGATGGCGAAGAGCGCTGGATCGAGCGCGCGCCGCTCGATCTCGCGCGCGCAACGCCCGAAGACATCAAAAAGCGCATCCGTGAGGCCGGCATCGTCGGCTTGGGCGGTGCGGCCTTCCCAAGCCACGTCAAGGCCCAGGCGGCGATCGACACGCTCATCATCAACGGCGCCGAATGCGAGCCGTGGATCACCTGCGACGATCGCCTGATGCGCGAGCGCGCCGCCGAAATCGTCGCCGGCGCGCGCCTCCTCGCGCGTGCGATGGGCGCCAAGCGCATCCTCTTCGGCGTCGAGGACAACAAGCCCGAGGCCGCCGAAGCCCTGCGCGCCTGCCTAGCGGACGGCGGCCCGGCAAGCGGCGAGGTCGTCACGGTGCCGACCCGCTACCCGGCCGGCGGCGAGAAACAGCTCATCCGCGTGCTCACTGGCATCGCCATCCCCTATGGCAAGCTCGGGCCCGATTTCGGCGTGCAATGCTTCAACGTCGGCACGGCCTATGCCGTGGCGCGCGCAGTGCTTCAGGGCGAACCCCTCATCTCGCGCATCGTCACGCTCGCCGGAAACTATGAGCGGCCGGGCAACGTCGAGGTGCTGATCGGCACGCCGATCGATGCCCTCTTGCCGCTGGGGGGGCCCAAGGCGGATACCGACCGCGTCGTCATGGGCGGGCCGATGATGGGCTTCGTGCTGCCCGATCTCCATGTGCCGGTCGTCAAGGCGACCAACTGCCTGCTCGCGATGAGCCCGGCCCTGTTTCCGCCGCCGCCGCCCGAGCTGCCCTGCATCCGCTGCGGCGCCTGCACGCGCGTCTGCCCGATGATCCTGCAACCCCACGAACTCTACTGGTTCGCCAAGTCGAAGAACTTCGGCAAGGCGCAGGAATATCACCTGTTCGACTGCATCGAGTGCGGCTGCTGCGCCTATGTCTGCCCGTCGCGCATTCCGCTTGTCGATTACTACCGCTTCGCCAAGTCGGAAATCCGCGCCCGCGAACGCGAGAAAGCGGCCGCCGACGCGGCGCGCGAGCGCTATGAATTCCGCAAGTTCCGCGAGGAACGCGAAAAACAAGAGAAGGCGGCGCGGCTCGCCGCCAAGGCCGCCGAGACCAAGGCCCGGCTTGCCGCCGAGGAGGCGGCCGGCGCTGGCGAAAAAGTCGGCGCTGACGGCACGGCCCCGTCCGAGCTGATCGCCGCCGCCCAGGCGCGCATCGAGGCCAGAAAGGATCACGCCTGATGCCCTCCTCCCCGCACATCTACCAACCCGCGAGCGTGCGCGCCGTGATGCTCAAGGTGCTCGTCGCGCTCCTGCCGGGTATCGCCGCCTATGTCTGGTTCTTCGGCGCGGCGATCCTCGTGCAGATTGCGCTCGCCTCCGGAATCGCCCTCGCCGCCGAAGCCCTGCTCTTGTGGCTGCGCGGCAAACCGCTGCGGCTCTTTCTCCTTGATGGCAGCGCGCTCGTCACCGCGTGGCTCATCGCGCTCACCTTTCCGCCGATCGCGCCCTGGTGGCTGACGACGCTCGGCGTCCTGATCGCCATCGTCGTCGCCAAGCACCTCTATGGCGGGCTCGGACAAAACCCGTTCAATCCGGCGATGGTCGCCTTCTGCACGATGATCGTCGCCTATCCGCAGCTGATGTCGCAATGGCCGCGCGCCGAGATGAATGCCTTCGAGCCGATGCTCAGAGCCATCTTCATGAGCGACCGCCAGCTTGATGCGCTCGTCATGGCCACCCCCTTGGATGCCCTGCGCACCATGCTGCGCGATCCCGAGCAGCGCGCCATGATCGCCGGCATCTTGGGCAGCCACGCGAGCTTCGGCAACATCGGCGGCCGCGGCTGGGAATGGGTCGCGGCGGGCTACCTCCTCGGCGGGCTGTGGCTCATTCATCAGCGCATCATCACCTGGCACGTGCCCGTCGCCTTCATCGTGACGCTCTCCGGCATCGCCACCCTCTTCCACCTCGTCGATCCGGCGCGTTTTGCCGGCGCCCAGTTTCATCTTTTCACCGGCGGCGCGATGCTCGGCGCCTTCTTCATCGCCACCGATCCGGTCTCCGGCTGCACCACGCCGCTCGGCAAGCTCATCTTCGCGGCTGGCGTGGCGATCCTCACCTGGATCATCCGCAGCTTCGGCGCCTATCCGGATGGGCTGGCCTTCGCGATCCTGCTCATGAATCTTTGCGCCCCCCTCATCGACATGCATACTCAGCCGAAGGTGTTCGGCCGTCAGCACGATTCCTCGCCATGAACGCCCCGGATCCTCTCGCTCCCCCCTCTCCGCCGCCGGCCGAAGACGCTTGGCGCGTCTCGCTGCGCACGGCGGCGATCCTGTTGCTCTTCACGCTCGTCTTCACGGGGCTCATGGCAGAAGTGCACGAGCTCACCTCACCCGCCATCGAGGCAACGCTGCAGGAAGCCAAGCGCCGCCTCATCCACGAAGTGCTGCCGGCGAGCGATTTCGACAACGATCTGCTCGCCGATGCGATCGAGCTGCCGCCACTGCCGGCGCTGGGACTGGCCGAACAAAGCCGCCTCTATCGCGCGCGGCGCGCCGGGGCGCCCGTCGCGCTCGTGCTCGAAGCCGCCACGCCTGAGGGCTATTCGGGTGAGATTCGCCTGATTCTCGCCGTGCGCGCCGATGGGCATCTGGCCGGCGTGCGGGTGACACGTCACAAGGAAACGCCGGGCTTGGGCGACTACATCGATCCGAAGAAGGACAAGCACAAGGCCGCGCCGTGGATCCGCCAGTTCGATGGCCGTCATTTGGGCGACACACCACTCGAGAAATGGCGCGTCAAAAAGGATGGCGGCGTCTTCGATGCGCGCGCGGGGGCGACGATCTCGGCGCGCGCCGTCACCCACGCTACCGCTCGGGCGCTCGCCTGGGCGAGCGAGCGCGCCGCACGGCTCTTCGCCCTGCCGCCAGGCAGCCGCTATGAGGAGGAATCGCCATGACGACCCCCATCGTCCTCTACCGTGAAGTCGCCAAAAATGGCCTATGGAAACAAAACGCCATTCTCGCCCAGCTCTTGGGCCTCTGCCCGCTGCTTGCCGTGAGCAGCACCCTCGTCAATGCCGTGAGCCTGGGACTTGCCACGATTCTCGTCATGGGGCTGGCGAACTTCGCCGTCTCGCTCCTGCGCGGCTTCATTCCTTACGAGATCCGCATCCCGGTGTTCATCCTCATCATCGCCGCGCTCGTCACCGTCGTCGATCTCGCCTTCAACGCCTATTTGCACGACCTCTACCTCGTGCTCGGCATCTTCATCCCGCTCATCGTCACCAACTGCATCGTGCTGGCGCGCGTCGAAGCCTTTGCGGCCAAGCACGACACGCGGCTCGCCACCTTCGATGGCATCATGATGGGGGTGGGCTTTGTCTGGGTCATCGGCCTTTTAGGCGCGATCCGCGAATTCATCGGCCAAGGCACGCTGTTTGCCGGCATCGAGATGATCCTGCCCGGCACGCAGGCCCTTCAGCTCCTGCCGGAAGACTATCCGGGCTTTTTGCTCGCCCTGTTGCCGCCCGGCGCCTTTTTCGTGCTGGGGCTGCTGATCGCGGGCCGCAACTGGCTTGAATGGCGCGCCAACGAACGCGCCAAGGCGCGCTTGAAGGCACTCCAGGCGGCCTCGAGCACCGCTTGAAGAAAAGCGACTTTTGTCTCCCCGCCGGCCTCCTCACATACAATGTCCGGCACGTGGCGTGCCGGCCTCTCGCCACGCCACGAAGGAAAAGGACATGCGCCCTCGCTTCGACTCTCTGCCGTTTTTTCGCCCATCTCGGGTTCTGGGGATAGGCCTGCTCGCCTTGTTCCAGGCCACGGCCGCGTTCGCGGTCGGCCTCGGCTCGGTAAAGGGCGAAGCGATCATCGGCGCGCCCTTGTCGCTTGCCATCGAAGTCATCGAGCCGGAGCGGCTTTCCCTCGAATGCTTCGAATATCAGCCCATCGCAGCGGGCGACGAACGCTTCTTTTTGCGCCGCGCGCGTTTGACGGCCCTCAAGCGCGAAGGGGGGCGAACCTGGCTCATGCTCCAAGGTGAAGAAGTGCGTGAGCCCATCGTCGAATTCCGCATCACGGCGCTGTGCGGCGCGCAAGTCTCGCGCGAATACATCCTCTTGGCCTCGCCAGGACGGGAACTGCAGCCTGAGCTGCCGGCAGCAGCGACGGTCAAAGCGGCCGTGTCCAATGGGGCGAAGCCCGCCGCCCGCCCGCTCGAGCCGGGCACGCGGCCCATAAGTGGCGTCACGCTCGAAGCGCTTGCGCGCCAACGCTATCCGCTGCAGCCCAAGGCGCGCGAGAAATTCAAGCGCATGATGCGCGAGGCCAATGCCGACTGGCTCGGTAGCCTCGCGGATGATGAAGCACTGCCCGTCGCGCCCGAGCGGCTTGTCTATCCGGCCGACCTGCCCAAGCGCCGCGTGGGCCCCTATGTGCCGCCACTGCCGCCAGCCAAGCAGGCCGCACCGGCCACGCCGCCGGACGCTGCGCCCAAGCCCGCGCCGGCCGCAACGCCTGCAAAGACGAAAGAAATCCCGGCGCAGGACAAGCTCGTCATCGGCGCAGGTGGCGGGAGCGAAAAAGCACCCACGCCGGCCGAGGCCGCCGTAGCCGCCCAAGCCGAGGCCTCCTTCGCCGCCCAGGAAGAACTGCTTGCCCGGCTGGCCCAAGCCGAAAACACCTACCAGGCACTGAAAGCCCAGTTCGAGTCCATCGAACAGCGCTTGGCATCACTCGAAGCGGAGAAGGCGCGCCTTAAGCGCGAGGCGGAAAAACAGGCCGAGCGCGCCATGCTCGAACTCGCCGCCGCGATCCTCTTGGGCGGTCTTTGCGGCGCGCTCCTGATGAGCCTCTGGCGCCGCCGTGCAGCGGCAGGTCCAGCAAGGCTCTGATGAAACTCGCATGACCCCCGCCCAGCGCGCCGAATTCTTCCGGCGTTTGGCCGCGGCCAATCCTGCGCCGCAGAGCGAGCTCCACTACCGGACGCCTTTTGAACTCCTCGTCGCAGTGATCCTCTCGGCGCAGGCGACCGACAAGAGCGTCAATCGCGTCACGCCGGCGCTCTTTGCCGCGGCAGCAACGCCCGCGCAGCTCGCCGCCCTAGGCGAAGAGAAGGTGGCCGAACTGATCCAGACCCTCGGGCTATACAAGACCAAGGCCAGAAATCTCGTCGCGATGGCGCGGCTTCTCGTCGAGCGCCACGGCGGTGAAGTGCCGCATGAGCGCGCCGCGCTCGAAGCCTTGCCGGGCGTGGGCAGGAAGACCGCCAACGTCGTGCTCAACATCGCCTTCGGCGAGCCGACCATCGCCGTCGATACCCACATCTTTCGCCTTGCCAACCGCACGGGGCTCGCCCCGGGCAGGAACGTCGCCGAAGTCGAAAAAAAACTGCTCAAAGTCGTGCCGGCCGCATACCGCCAGCATGCCCATCATTGGCTGATCCTGCACGGCCGCTACGTCTGCCAGGCGAGAAGGCCCCACTGCGGGCGCTGCCTCGTGCGCGATCTGTGCGAGTATCCAGATAAGCGCGATGTTCAATCCTAGCCGCGAACAAGCGCGCCGCTTCTTCATTTCGGCTTGGCAAAAGCGCCTCGCAAAGCTTCCCGCCACGCCGCTCGAAACGCTCGCCGCCGACATCATCGCGCTGCATCCCGAGTATCACGCGCTGCTTGCCGACCCCGCAGCGATCGACCGCGACTGGACGCCCGAAGATGGCGAGCAGAATCCCTTTCTCCACCTTTCGCTGCATCTCGCGATCGAAGAGCAGCTCTCGATCGACCAGCCGCCGGGCATCCGAGCGGCCTACGAAACTCGGCTCTCGCAAGACGGCGACCGTCACGCCGCCTTGCATCATCTCCTCGAATGCCTGGGCGAGACGCTCTGGCGCGCCCAGCGCGAAGGCCGGCCGCCGGATGGCGCGGCCTATCTCGACTGCATCCAGCGGGGTCGCCGCTGATCTACGGTGAGCGCGCCGGCTCGGAGAGCGGCGGCGCGACCTTCAACACTTCCTCGATGGTCGTGAGCCCCGCCGCGACCTTGCGCGCGCCGGCAATCCGCAAGGGCTGCATGCCGAGCTTCATGGCGCGCTCGCGCAAGGCGGAAAGATCGAGGTGCGCGGTGACGAGCGCCTTGAGCTCATGGCTCATCGGCATGATCTCGTAAAGGCCGATGCGGCCGAGATAGCCCGTCATGCGGCATTCGAGGCAGCCGACCGGGTGGTAAAGCTGCGCCGGCTTTCTCGCCTTCCAGGGCGCCACGAGCGCATGCCAGAGCGCCTCGTCCTCGGCATCGAGCGGCGCCGCTTGCTTACAGTGCGGGCAGAGCGTGCGCACAAGGCGCTGCGCCATGACGCCGATCACCGTCGATTGCAAGAGATAAGGCGGCACGCCGAGGTCGATGAGCCGCGTGATCGCCGAGGGCGCATCGTTGGTGTGCAAGGTCGAGAGCACCAGATGGCCGGTGAGCGCCGCCTGGATCGCCATCTCCGCCGTCTCAAGATCGCGGATCTCGCCGACCATGATGATGTCCGGGTCCTGGCGCATCAGGGCGCGGATGCCGGCGGCGAAATTGACGCCGATGTCAGGTTGCACCTGCACCTGGTTGAAGGCCGGCTCGATCATCTCGATCGGGTCCTCTAGCGTGCACACGTTCACCTCGGGGGTGGCGAGCTGCTTGAGGGTCGAATAGAGCGTCGTCGTCTTGCCGGAGCCGGTCGGGCCGGTGACGAGGATGATGCCGTTGGGCTTGACGGTCATGCCCTGCCAGCGCTCGGCGTCCTCGGGCGAGAAACCAAGCTCGGTCAGATCGCGCACCAGCACCTCGGGATCGAAGATGCGCATCACCAGCTTCTCGCCGAAGGCGGTCGGCAGCGTAGACAGGCGCAGCTCGACCTCTTCGCCGTTGGGCTGGCGCGTCTTGATGCGGCCATCCTGCGGGCGGCGCTTCTCGACCACGTCCATGCGGCCGAGAATCTTGATGCGGCTGGTCATGGCGTTCAACACCGGCATCGGGATCTGATAGACCTGGTGCAACACGCCGTCGATGCGAAAGCGCACCACGCCCATGTCGCGGCGCGGCTCGATGTGGATGTCGGAAGCGCGCTGCCCGAAGGCGTACCGCCACAGCCAGTCGACGATCAGCACGACGTGCTGGTCGTTGGCGTCGATGTTGGTCTTGCCGCGCCCCATCTCGACCAGCTGCTCGAAGTTCGAAAGCCCCGTGCTGGCAATGTCGCCGCGCTTCATCGCCCCCTTGATCGACTTCGCCATGTTGTAGAACTCGACCTG
>JAOAHQ010000047.1 GCA_026415155.1 Rhodocyclaceae bacterium | reverse complement strand
AGCCATCGACGCCATCAACAGCCAGCGTGCCAAGTTCGGCGCCTTGCAATCGCGCTTCGAGGCGACCATCTCGCAGCTGCAGACGACTTCCGAGAACCTCTCGGCCGCCAGAAGCCGCATCCGCGACGCCGACTTCGCCGCAGAAACCGCCAACCTCACCCGCGTGCAAATCCTGCAGCAGGCCGGCATCGCGATGCTCGCCCAGGCGAATGCGTTGCCGCAGGCGGCGCTGACCTTGCTGCGCGGTTAAGCGTAGGCTGACCTTACAGCGCATCGCGCGGGCGGCTCTTCCGGGCCGTCCGCGCGTTAGGCCAACAGGAGAGCAATCATGGCAATTTCGATGATCGGCAATACCGGCGCACCGCCGCCCAGGCCCGAGCCGCGGGTCGAAGGCAAGCCGGTGACGGTGGACAGGCCGCCGCCGGCGCCCGACGCAGTCGAAGCCAGCGCCTCTCTGCCGGAGCGCCCGACGCCCGAGAAAGTGCAGCAGGCCATCGAGAGCGTGCGGCGGCTCGTCGACAGCAAATCGCCCAATAGCCTGCAGTTTTCGGTCGATGAGGAAACGGGCAAGACGGTCGTGAAAATCACCGATGCCGTGACCGGCGAGACGATCCGCCAGATCCCGGCCGAAGAGTTGCTGCGAATCGCCCGCTCGCTCGACAAGCTGCAGGGCATGCTCCTCAAACAGGAAGCGTGAGCAACGTGATTTCCGCCCGCCCGAAGAGGGCGGGCGTTTGCCTTAGAGCGGTAGAAAGCGCAGGGGATGCGTTGGAACGCTTCCTGCAAGGCATGGTCTCAATCGGCAGCGGCATTTGCCGTTAAGATACACAGGAAGAGAAGGAGGAATCGCGATGGCCACTCTATCCTCGCCCGGTATCGGTTCTGGACTCGACATCAATGGCATCGTCAGCAAGCTGATGCTGGTCGAAAGCCGGCCGCTCACACAGCTCGCCGCCAAGGAAGCGAGCTTTCAGGCCAAGATTTCCGCCTATGGGAGTGTGAAGAGCGCGCTCGACAATCTGCTCGGCGCCGTCAATACCTTGAAGACGGCAGGCACCTACACGGGCTTGTCGGCAACGAGCTCGAACAAGGATGTCGCCACGGCCACTGCCGCGAGCGGCGCCTTGGCGGGCACCTACTCGATCAATGTCACGCAGCTTGCGAAATACCACACGGTGCGCTCGAGCGACGCCTACACGGCGACCTCGAACACCTTCACGCACGGCACGCTGTCGATCCAGATCGGCAGCGGCACGCCGGTCAATATCACGATCGATGGCAGCAACAACACGCTCGCCGGCATCCGCGACGCAATCAACGCCGCCAATGCGGGGGTGAAGGCGAGCATCGTCAATGACGGCACGAACTACCGGCTGATCCTCAATTCGCAGACGCTCGGCAGCAGCGGGGCCATCACGGTTGCCGTCACGGATTCCGGCAGCGGCGGCAGCTTCGCCCTCGGCAATCTCGCCTCGCCAAGTTTGGTGACGACCCAGAATGCCGACGATGCGCAGCTCACCATCAACGGCTTGGCGATCACGCGCAGTTCGAACACGATCACCGATGCGATCGACAACGTGACGCTGAACCTCGTCGCGACCGGCTCGACCACCGTGACGGTGGGCAAGAACACCGCCGCCGTCGTCGCCGCCTTCGACGGCTTCGTCAAGGCCTTCAACGAGGCGAAGAAGCAGATCGACGCGGTGGCCAAATACGACCCGCAGACGAAAAAGGCCGCCGTGCTGACCGGCGATGCGGCGATCCGCTCGGTACAGTCCCAGCTCAACCAGCTGGTGTTCTCGCGCGTCAGCGGTTTTGGCGACATCGGCACGCTTTCTGACATTGGCATCCGCCTGCAAAGCGATGGCACGCTGAAACTCGACACCGCCAAGCTCACCGAGGCCCTCAATGATCCGAACAAGGATGTGAAGGGACTCATGACGCAGACGACGGCCGGCAACCCCGGCATCGCCGTGCGCTTCGCGACGGCGCTGCAGTCGATGCTCGAGGCCAAAGGCGTCATTGACAGCCGCACCGAGGGCATCAATGCCTCGATCAAGCTGTTGCAGCAGCAGACCGAGACGATGAAGCGCCGCTTGCAGGACATCGAGGCGCGCTATCGCGCGCAGTTTTCAGCGCTCGATTCGACGATCGCCAGCATGAGCCAGACGAGCCAGTATCTCACCCAGCAGCTTGCCAACCTTCCCAAGATCAATACAGGATGACCATGTTCGCCAGCGCCACGACTCCCAGCGATTCCTACAAACAGGTCGGCGTCGAGACCGGCGTGATGGCCGCAAGCCCTCACAAGCTGATCCTGATGCTCTTCGAGGGCGCCTTGCTCTCCCTCTCGGTCGCCGGCGAAGCGCTGGCGCAAAAGGATGTCGCTGCCAAGGGCAAGGCCATTTCCAAGGCCATCGAAATCCTCACCAACGGTTTGAAGGCCAGCCTCGATTTCGAGCAGGGCGGCGAGCTCGCCGAGCGGCTCGCGGCGCTGTATGACTACATGACCGACCGCCTGCTCTACGCGAATCTCCACAACGACGCGGCGGCGCTGGCCGAAGTGCAGGGGCTGCTCAAGGAGATCAAGGGCGCCTGGGAGGAAATAGCCAACGATCCGGCCGTTGTTTCGGCCAGCCAAGGCCAGGCGTGAGGGCTACCATGCTCTTGATGTCGGCCCAGATCGAGCTTTACGAACAGATGTGCGCCCTCTCCGCCAAGATGGTGGAGGCGGCGCGCGCCCACGACTGGGAACGGCTCGTCGATCTTGAACGCGCGGTGGCCGCCCTGCGCGACACGTTGATGCGCGAATCCGAGGCACAGAGCGATCCGCGCATTGTCGAGCGCAAGCGCGAGCTGATCCAGCGCATCCTGCAAGACGATGCCGAGATCCGCCGCCATACCGAGCCGTGGATGGAGCAGGTGCGGCGTTTTCTCTCCAGCGGGGCGAAAAAACGCCAAATCGATCGCGCCTACGGCGGCTAGGCGCCCCCGCACCCCCCTTGCGCCAGCCATGAATTACCGCAGCGGCTTCATGAGGCTGGTTGAGCGGTTGTCCCAAGTGTGAGGACGAGATGGCGCTGATCCCGCCCGATGCCGGCCTGCGCCTGCGCCTGCAGACCGAAGCGAATCCCCTGCAGCCGGTGCGGCCGGCGCACGAGATTCCCGCCGACCTGCCGGAACTCCTGCCGGGCCAGACCTTCAGCGCGCGCATCCAGGAAGCGCTGCCCGACAACACCTACAAGGCGCTCGTCGCCGGCCGGCAGCTCACCTTGCAACTGCCCGAGGGGGCCAAGGCCGGCGATGATCTTCAGCTCGTCGTCATCGACCGCTCGGCCAAGGCGATCATCGCCCGCCAGGTGGAATCAGGCGGGCCGCCAGCGACCGGCAGCGCCGGGCCTTATCCTTTCATGCAATTCAGCCCCGCGGCGCGGCTCATCAGCCAACTCTTGCCGGCCGAGGGCGAGCGCGCCGCGCCGGCCCTGCTCAACCGCGGCGAGCCGCTCCTGCCGCAGCCGCCCGCCTCTCCAACGGCGGCAGCGGAACTCGTCCCGCGCCTGGCGCGCGCCGTCGAGCAAAGCGGGCTCTTTTACGAGGCGCATCAAGCGCAATGGGTGGCCGGCAAGCTTCCCCTCGAGCGGCTGCTGCAAGAACCGCAAGGGCAGCACTCTTCCCCCGCCGCCTTTCTCGCCGCCGAGGCGGCGCGCGCCCGCAGCGCTGAGGGAGCCGCAACCGGCGCCTTGAGCGCATCGCCGGCCTTTCCCGGCGGCCCCGAAAAAGTCGGCGCTGGCGGGACGGCCCCCGCGGGCAGCGAGCCCGCCGCACGCGCGGGGCAGGCCGGCGCGGCGGCGCAGGCCGTCGCCGAGGAGCTGCGCCCGCTCGTGCAGCAGCAGCTCGAAGCGATCGCCACCCAGCGCCTCGTCTGGCATGGCGAGATCTGGCCGCGCCAGATGCTCGAATGGGAAATCGAATGGGAAGGCGAGCGCGAAGGCGGCGAAGGCGGCGAGGAAGCGCTCCAATGGAGCACTTCGCTTTCGCTCACCACGCCGCGCTTAGGCCGCATCGATGCGAGGCTGCGCCTCTCGAAGGAGGGCGTCAGCATTTTGCTTGCCACGCCCTATGGCGCGAGCGCAGCCGACTTGCGCGACGAGGCGCCCAAGCTCGCCGCGGCGCTCGAAGCGGCAGGCGTGCCGCTGACCGGCTTTCAAGTGCGCCACGAGGAGCTCCCCCCGGCCGGGGAGGCGGCATGAGCGCCTTGCCGGGGCAACCGGCTGATAAGAGCACGCTCGCCGTCGCCTTGAAATACGCGCCGGGCGATCTCGCCCCCAGGGTCATCGCCAAGGGGCGCGGTTTGATCGCCGAGGAGATCATCGCGCGCGCCAAGGAGCACGGCGTCTATGTGCACGAATCGCCCGAGCTCGTGACACTCCTCTCGCAGGTCGATCTCGACGCGCACATTCCGCCGGCGCTCTATGTCGCCGTCGCCGAGCTGCTCGCCTGGCTCTACCAGGTCGAGCAAAAAGGAATCAGCCCGCTCTCGCCCCTCGCGCCTCCCCCGCCCGGCAGCGCGCGGCCATGACGACGCCCGCTCCCCTGCTCGAACCCGCCGAGTACCCGCAGTTCCTGCTGCGCGAGCGCGCCGAGATCCTCTTCGTCTTGAAGAGCCTCATGAACCGCCTCGCGCAGATCACGGTTTTCTTCGATGAAGGAAAGGAGATGCTGCTGACGGCGATCGCTGCAGTAGCAGAGGATCATCTGATCCTCGATGCGAGCCCCTCGGCCGAATCGAACCGCAAGGCGCTCGCCGCGCCCAAACTCTTTTGCGTCACGAGCCTCGACAAGGTGCGCGTGCAGTTCATCCTGCGGGGCCTGGCCGCAACGGAATTCGGCGGCCGGCCGGCCTTTCGCGCCGCCTTGCCCGAGGAAGTGCTGCGATTGCAGCGCCGCGAGTTCTACCGGCTCGAATTGCCCGTGATGCGGCCGCTTTACTGCCAGATGCCGATCCCCTTGCCCGAGGGGAAACTGGCGCTTCATGAGGCGCAGGTGCTCGATCTAAGCTGCGGCGGGCTGGGATTGTCCGCGCCCCGCGAGCCACTGCCGTTTGCGGCGGGCATGCGCTTTTCCCCCTGCCGCCTCGAGCTGCCCGAGGTCGGCTTCATCACGGCTACTGTCGAGCTGCGCCATCTCTTCGAGGTAAGCTTGCGCAACGGCACGCGCATAAAGCGCGCCGGCGGCGCCTTCATCGACTTGCCCGGGCCGCAGATGACGCTGATCCAGCGCTACATCATCAAGGTGGAGCGGGAGCGCAAGGCGCGCGCAGCGGGGCTGGCCTGATTCAGGGCAAGAGATCGGCGACGGCAATCTCGCGCCCGGGCGCCGCGAGCGGCGCGACGCGTTCGGCGGCGCTGAGGATCTGCCGGCGGCGGAAACCATCGCCAAAAGGCTCGCGGCAGACCTCGAGCGTTTCGGTGGCAAGGTCGAGGATCCAGTATTCGGGCACGCCGGCGCGCGCATAGGCTTCGAGCTTGGGGCCGCGATCATAGGCGCGCGTCGCATCGGCGACTTCGACGATCAACAGCGCCCGCTCGGGATGCGCATCGCGATAATCGCGCGGGCTGCCGGGCACGACGGCGATGTCTGGCTCGGGCACTGAAGTCGCGTCGAGGTTGAAGGGTAGTTGTACGCGACATGTCGCCCTCCCCGCGAATGCGGCTTGCAAAGCCTGGGCAAGCAAGGTGACGGCCGTAGCATGGCGGCTTTTTTGCGGCGCCATCATGATGAGTTCCCCATTCAAGAGCTCGAGATGGTCCTCGGGGCCGAAAATGCCTTGCTCGACCATGCGCTCGTAGCGGGCGCGGTCGAGACAGAAACGGCGGAGAACGGGGGCGTCGAGCAGGTCGACCATGGCCGCCAGGTCAGACTGGCATGTTCATCACGTCCTGATAGGCCGTGACGAGCTTGTTCCTCACCTGCACCATCTGCTGGAAGGACAGGGAAGCCTTCTGCAGATTGATCATGACCTCTTGCAGATCGACGTTTTCCTTGCCGCTCGCGAAATCGCGCGCCATCTGCTGCGCCTGCTGCTGCGCGGCATTGACCTCCTCGATCGCCGCCTTGAGGGCCTGGGCGAAATCGGCGCCTTCGGCAGCGGGCGCCGCCGCGGCCGGCTTGCCTTGCGCCAGCGCGCTCGCCGCACGCAGTTCGGAGAGCATCTGTTCGAGGTTGCGGGTATCGATCGCCATGCCCGCTTTATAGCAAAGCGTGTGCCGGAATGCTACTCCCGGTCATCATGAAAATACCCCTCCTCGCGATACTGCTTGAGCTTGTAGCGCAGCGTGCGCTCGGAGATGCCCAAGAGTTCGACGGCCTTCTTGCGCGAGCCCCCGACCTTGGCGAGGGTTTCGAGGATGTGCTGGCGCTCGAGCTCCTTCATGTTGGCCGGCATGGCCGGCGTTGCGGCAGAGGGCGGCGGCGGTGAAGGCGGCGAAAGGGAGGCGCCTCCCCCCGGCGCCGGCGCAGCAGCAAAAGTCGGCGCTGGCAAGACGGCCTCTTCTGGCCCACCTGCCGCCTTCGCCGTAGCCGCGGGGGGCATAGCGCTGCTTTTCATTTCGGGCAAGAGCAGATGCTCGGCCTCGATCGTCTCGCCGGGGGCGAGGATCAGCGCGCGCTGGATGACGTTTTCGAGCTCGCGCACATTGCCCGGCCAAGGGTAGGCGGCAAGTTTTGCCGTCGCCGCCTCGGCAAGGCGCGCCGTGCGATTGAGCCGCGCGCCATGCAGGGCGAGGAAATGCTTCGCGAGCGGCACGATGTCGCCCGGCCGTTCGCGCAGGGGCGGGATGGCGAGCGGAAAGACGTTCAAACGGTAGTAGAGGTCTTCGCGGAAGCGGCCGGCGGCCACTTCCGCCGCCATATCGCGGTTCGAGGTGGCCAAGACACGGATATCGACGGGAATCGGCTTCTTGCCGCCGACGCGCTCGACTTCGCGCTCTTGCAGCACGCGCAGAAGCTTGGCCTGGAGTAAAAGCGGCATCTCGGAGATTTCGTCGAGCAGCAAGGTGCCATGATCGGCCTGCTCGAACTTGCCCGGCTGGGCGCTTTGCGCACCGGTAAAAGCCCCTTTCTCGTGACCGAAGAGGGTCGCCTCGAGCAGGTTGTCGGGAATCGCCGCGCAGTTGATCGCCACGAACGGCCCCTTGGCGCGCGGCGACTGGTCATGAAGATAGCGCGCGAAGACCTCCTTGCCGGTGCCCGACTCACCGGTGAGCAAGACGGTCGCATCGGTCTTGGCCACGCGCGCGGCGAGCAGGAGCACCTCGCGCGTCTTGGGATCGGCAGCGATCACCCCTTCGGCCGCTGGCGGGGTCGCGTAGCGCTCGATCTGGTCGATGAGCACCTGCGGCTCGAAAGGCTTCAGCATGAAGTCGCAGGCGCCGCCCTTCATCGCGGCCACGGCCTTGTCGACGTCGCCGAAAGCCGTCATGAGGAGCACCGGCAGGCCGGGGCGCCGCGCGCGGAGCTCGGCAAGCAACTCAAGGCCGTCCATCGGGCTCATGCGCAGGTCAGAGACGACCATCTGGAAGGTCTCGCGCTCGACGAGCTCGAGCGCTTGCGGGCCGCTTGCGGCGCCCTGGGCGCGCATGCCGGCTGCTTCGAGCGTGATGATGAGCGCATCGCGCAAAGCGTCGTCGTCCTCGACGACCAGAATGTTCATGGTGGTCTTGGCCATCGCTGTCACTCCATGGGTTCGACGGGGCTGCCGCGGCTCACCGTCAGCACGAACTCGGTGCCTAGGCCCGGTGCCGATTCGACGTCGATGCCGCCGCCGTGGGCGCGCGCGACACCGCGCGCGATGGCAAGCCCGAGCCCCGTGCCTTCGGCGCGCGTCGTGAAGAATGGCTCGAAGAGGCGCGCCACCACCTCGGGCGCCATGCCGCGGCCATCGTCCTTGACCGTGAAGGCGATGCGATCCTCGGCCGCCGTCACCCCGAGCGCGATATGGCCGCCCACCGGCACGGCCTCGAGCGAGTTTTCGAGCAGATTGGTGATCGCGCCGGCGAGCGCCTTGCGGTTGCCGGTCATCTCGAGCCCAGGCGGAGCCGTGCCGACGGCGAAATCGACGCCGCGCGCGCGCGCGAGCGGCTCGAAGGTTTGCGCCAGTTCCGCGAGCAAGTCGCTCACCGCAAAGGTTTCACGGCCGAGCACCTCGCCGCGCGCAAAGAGCAGCATGTCTTGGATGAGCCGCTCGAGATGTTTCAAGCGCTCGACGGTCTTGTGCGCGAGGCTGAGGCGGGTATCCTCCGGCAGGTTGGGTTTTTCCAGGTTGCCGGCATACAGGAGCGCGGCCGCCAGCGGCGTGCGCAGTTGGTGCGCGAGTTGCGCCGCCATCTCGCCCATCGCCGTGAGTCGCCGGTTGCGCTCGGCCTCCTCGCGCAGGCGCGCCGTTTCGGCATTGGCAGCGGCAAGCTCGGCCGTGAGCCGCTCGACCTGGCGTTCGAGCGCGCCATAGGCCGAGGCGAGCTCTTCCGAGACCTGGTTGAAGAGCCGGAACGCTTCGGCAAGCCGCGCCGGATCGGCCGGCGGCGCGGCGGCGGGAGCATCGGCGTGTTCGGCGGGGCTCATGGGCGGCAATGTTCGCAAAACTCGGCGCAGGCGATACGGCGATCAAGGCCGAAACAATACCCGAAATGGCGGCAATAATTGCCGCTCATTGCGGGAACCCCGCTTGCTTCGGCAGGCCACAATCCCCCGACTGATAAAAGACCTGCCTTGATCGGATGGCTGAAGAAGCAACGAGCGCCCTCAATCTCCCCTTCAACACGGAGATTTTCTCGCGCCTGACGCAGCGCCAGAAGCTTGGCGCGCTGGCGGCCGTGGCGCTCGCCATCGCGCTCATCGTCGCGGCCTGGCTATGGACGCGCGAGCCGCCCTATGGCGTGCTGTTCGCCAATCTCACCGACCAGGACGCCGGGCAAATCGTCACTGTCCTCCAGCAGCAAAACATCCCGTACAAATATTCCGAAGGCGGTGGCGCGATCCTCGTGCCGATGAGCCAGGTGCATGACGTGCGCTTGAAGCTCGCCTCGCAGGGGCTGCCCAAGGGCGGCCTGGTCGGCTTCGAATTGATGGAAAACCAGAAACTTGGGCTAAGCCAATTTGCCGAGCAGATCAACTACCAGCGCGGCCTCGAAGGGGAACTGGCGCGCTCGATCCAGACGCTCGCCGCGGTGCGCGCCGCGCGCGTGCATCTGGCCATCCCCAAGCAGACCGCCTTCTTGCGCGACGAAGCGAAGCCCTCGGCCTCGGTGCTCGTGAGCCTGCAGCCGGGCCGCTCGCTCGAGGCGACGCAGATCGCCGGCATCGTGCATCTGGTCTCCTCCTCGGTGCCGCAGCTCAATCCGGCCAACGTGAGCGTCATCGACCAGGACGGCAACCTGCTCTCGCAGCAAAAAGACCCCTTGAAGAGCCTCGAGCTCAATGCCGACCAGTTGAAATACGTCAAGGAGGTCGAAAACCGGTATCTCAAGCGCGTCGAGGCCATCCTCGAGCCCTTGGTCGGCAAGGGCAACTTCCGCGCCCAAGTGGCGGCCGAAATCGATTTCAGCCACGTCGATCAGGTCGCCGAGACCTACAAACCCAACCCGGCGCCGGAGACTGCGATCCGCAGCCAGCAGACCTCGGAGACGGGCTCGGGCAATCCGCCGGCGATGGGGGTGCCCGGAGCGCTCACCAACCAGCCGCCGGTGCCGGCCACGGCGCCGATCACCAACCCGCAGGTGGGCGGCACGGGCGCGGCCGCCGGCCAGAACGCCAACTACTCGCGCAGCGCGACGATCAACTACGAGCTCGACAAGACGATCCGCCACACGCGCGGCGGCCCCGGCGAGATTCGCCGCCTGTCGGTGGCCGTGGCGATCAACCACAAGAAGGAAGTCGGCAAGGATGGCAAGCCTCGTCCGGTGCCGCCTACGGCCGAGGAATTGCAGCGCATCCAGGCCCTCGTGCGCGAGGCGGTGGGCTTCAACGAGGCACGCGGCGATTCGATCAACGTCGCAGCGGCGAACTTCGTGCCGCCCGAGCCCGAAGCGGTGCCCGAGCTGCCCCTCTGGAAAGACCCGGCGGCGCTCGCCTTCGCGCGGGAAATGGGGCAGTATCTGGTCTTCGCGCTGATCGTCTTCCTCATCTGGACGAAGCTGCTCAAGCCGGTGTTCGACATGCTCGCCGCTACCGCGCATCGCGTCGAGATCGAGGAAAAGGCGGCCGAAGAGGCCATCGAAGCGGCGGTCGAAGAAGAGCAAGGGCCGCGGCCGCCGACCTTCGAGGAGCGGCTCGCCCAGGCGCGCGAAGTCGCGCACAAGGAACCGAAGCTCGTCGCCGAACTGATCAAGGAGTGGATGGGTGGCAACAACCCCTGACGAAGGTCTCGAAAAGAGCGCGATGCTGCTCCTCTCGCTCGGCCCCGATGCCGCCGCCGAGGTGCTCAAGAATCTCGGGCCCCGCGAGGTGCAAAAGCTCGGTCATGCGATGGCGAGCATCAAATCGGTGCCGCGCGAGAAGGTCGAGGCGCTTTTGGACGAACTCGAAGCGCACACGGCGAAAGGTTCGCCGCTCGCCGCCGACGAGAACATGATCCGCGCCATGCTCACCAAGGCGCTCGGCGATGACAAGGCGGCGAACCTGATCGGCCGCATCCTGCAAGGCGGCGATACCGCCGGCATCGAGAGCCTGAAATGGATGGATGCGGCGACGGTGGCCGATCTCATCAAGAACGAGCACCCGCAGATCATCGCGACGATCCTCGTCCATCTCGAATACGACCACGCCGGCGAGATCCTCAAGCTCTTTCCCGAACGCTTGAGAAACGACGTGCTGCTGCGGATCGCCACGCTCGACGGCGTGCAGCCCGTCGCCTTGCGCGAGCTCAACGAGGCGCTCACGCGCCTGCTCGCCGGCGCCTCGGGTAACGTCAAGAAGGCGGCGATGGGCGGCATCCGCCACGCGGCGGAAATCCTCAACTACGTGGGCCAGGCGGCCGAGACGGCGATCATCGACAACGTGCGCGAATACGATCCCGATCTCGCGCAGAAGATCCTCGACGAGATGTTCGTCTTCGAAAACCTGCTCGACGTCGACGACCGCGGCATCCAGCTCCTCTTGCGCGAGGTGCAGTCCGATTCGCTGATCCTCGCCCTGAAAGGCGCCTCGCCCGAACTGCGCGAGAAGATCTTCAAGAACATGTCGCAGCGCGCCGCCGAGATGCTCAAGGAAGACCTCGAATCGAAAGGGCCGGTGCGCCTGTCTGAAGTCGAGGCCGAACAGAAGGAAATCCTCAAGATCGCGCGCCGCCTCGCTGACGAGGGCCAGATCCAGCTAGGCGGCAAGGGCGGCGAAGACGTCTTGATCTGACGTTCGATTCGCCATGCCCGATCCCGCCAAACTCACCGCCTGGGAACGCTGGGAGCTTGCAAGCTTCGATGCCCCGCCGCCTCCGCCCGAACCGCCTCCTGCCGAAGCGCCCGCTACCCCCGCCGTGCATCTGCCGACGGCGGAGGAGCTCGAACAGATCCACCAGCAGGCGCACGACGAAGGCTACCGCAAGGGCCAGGAGGAAGGGTATCGCGCCGGCTTCGAGGCCGGCTTTGATGCCGGCCGGCAGCAGGCACAAGCCGAAGCCGAGCGCTTCGCTTCACTTGCCGGCAAGCTCGAGCAAGCGCTGGCCGGGCTCGAAATTTCGCTTGCCGACGACGTGCTCGCGCTGGCCGTGGAACTTGCGCGCCAGGTCGTCCGCCAGGAGATCACGGCGCGGCCGCAGACGCTTCTTGCCGTGGTGCGCGAGGCGCTCGCGCAGCTGCCTCACCAGCACGTTGCGATTTATCTCCATCCCGAAGATGCTTCGCTGTTGCGCTCGTATCTCGGCGAGGCGCTTTCTCATGCCGGCCATCGCATCCACGAAGACATGAAGCTCGAGCGCGGCGACTGTGTGCTCGAAGCCGGCGGCACGCAGATCGACGCCACGGTGGCGATGCGCTGGCAGCGCGTGCTCGAACACTTGGGGCTTGCTTCGGCCTGGCAGCCCGAGGCGGCCGTGCCGCCCGCGCCGACTTTGACGAAAACCGCTCGCGATGGAGCTTGAGCGCATCCGCGCCTTTCTCGCCGACTGCCAAAAGCAGGCGAAGAGCGCCCAACCCTTTCGCATCGCCGGGCGGCTTACGCGCATCAACGGCCTCGTCATGGAGGCGGCGGGCTTGAAGCTCCCCTTGGGCTCGGGCTGCCGCATCGAGGCGCCCGGCGGCGGCAGCGTCGAGGCCGAAGTGGTCGGCTTCGCGGGCGAAAAGCTCTATATGATGCCGACCGAGGACGTCTATGGCCTGGCGCCCGGCGCCCACGTGCTACCGCTCGAAGCCCCGTCGCCGCCCCCGCGCCTGGGCCAGCCCTTCACGCCGCGCCGGCGGCTGCTCGATCGCGCCAAGCACTTGCCGGTGGGGCCGCAGCTCTTGGGCCGTGTCGTCGATGGCAATGGCCGGCCGCTCGATGGGCTGGGGCCGCTCGATGACAAGACGAGCCGTTCGATCGTCGGCCGGCCGCTCAATCCGCTCGCGCGCGAGCCGATCAATACGACGCTCGACGTCGGCATCCGCGCCATCAATGCGCTGCTCACCGTTGGCCGCGGCCAGCGGCTTGGCCTCTTCGCCGGCTCTGGGGTGGGGAAAAGCGTGCTCTTGGGCATGATGGCGCGTTACACCGCCGCCGACGTGATCGTGGTGGGCTTGATCGGCGAGCGCGGCCGCGAGGTCAAGGAGTTCATCGAGCAAAACCTCGGCGAAGAGGGCTTGCAGCGCTCGGTGGTCGTCGCCGCGCCGGCCGACGTGAGCCCCTTGATGCGCCTGCAAGGGGCGGCTTATGCGACGACGATCGCCGAGGCCTTTCGCGAGGAAGGCCGCCATGTGCTGCTCATCATGGATTCGCTGACGCGCTACGCGATGGCGCAGCGCGAGATCGCGCTGGCGGTCGGCGAGCCGCCGGTGACGCGCGGCTATCCGCCGAGCGTCTTCGCGCGCCTGCCGCAGCTCGTCGAGCGCGCCGGCAACGGCCCGGCCGGCGGCGGCTCGATCACCGCCTTCTACACCGTGCTCGCCGAGGGCGACGACCAGCAGGACCCGATCGCCGATGCCGCACGCGCGATCCTCGATGGCCACATCGTGCTCTCGCGGCTGCTCGCCGATGCCGGCCACTACCCGGCCATCGACATCGAGCAATCGATCTCGCGCGCGATGACGAATCTGATCACGCCCGAGCAGTTCGAGCGCGTGCGGCGCTTCAAGCAGCTTTACTCGCGCTACCAGCGCGCCCGCGATCTCCTTGCGGTGGGCGCCTATGCGCCGGGCTCCGATCCGCTGCTCGACCGCGCCATCGCGCTTTACCCGCAGCTTGAGCGCTTCTTGCAGCAGGCGATCGAAGAGCGCGCCGATCTCGCGCACAGCCAGGCGGCGCTCGAGGCGATCTTTCCCGAGGCAAAGTGAGTGACTCGGCGAGGCGTATACTCGGGCCATGCCCAAGCCGTTTCACTTGCAGCCGCTCCTCGATCTCTCCAACCTGCGCCTCGAGGAAGCCACGCGCCAGCTGGGGCAGCTCATCAGCAGCGAACAGGAGGCGAGCCAGCGGCTCGCTCTCCTCGTCCAGTATCGCGAGGAATACCAGCAGCGCTTTCTCGAGGCGGCCCAAATGGGCCTCGGCCCCACGGCCTTGCGTAACTACCAGAGCTTCCTCGCGCGGCTCGACGAGGCGATCGAGCAGGCGCGCGCACTCGTCGAGGCCTCGAAGGAACGCACCTTGGCGGGCCAGAAGAACTGGCTCGACAAGCGCCGCAAGGCAAAGGCCTTCGACACCCTCGCGCAGCGCCATCGCGAGCGCCTCGCCACTGCGCAAGCCCGTCAGATCCAAAAAGAGCTCGACGAGCACGCGGCGCGGCGCTTTCTTCCGCACGAGGGGGATAAGAAATAAGCCCCTGGCATGGGGCTTGCGTAATAGGCGGCAATCGTGTGGAAAAAGGATTCACATCCCATGTCCAGCCCCTTGCCGCAAGCCCTCTCTCTCCCCGCTGCGGGGATGACGAAAATCACCGCGCCGGCGAGCGATGCCGCCGCTGATGCCCGCGCCAATCACGCCGCCGGCCAAGACGAGGCGGGCGACTTTGGCGCGCTCTTTGCCACGCTGCTCGGCCAAGCCTCTGATGCGCCGGCCGATCCGGCGCTCATGACCGCGCTCGGCGACCCTCATCAGAGAGGGCCGGAGGATGCGGCCACCGAGGCGTCGCTTGCTGCGATGCTGCCCTTCCTCGAAGCGATGGGGCTCGCCAAGCCCGATGAAGCGCGCCGCCAGCGCCGCGACGAAGCGCCAGACGGCAAGGCGCTGGACATTCTTGCCGCCCCCGTGACACCGGCCGTGATGGCGGAGCCGGCAATGGCTGCCGCTTTATCACCCCGCAGCGGCACCGCCGCCCTCGGCCCACTCGCGGGGCTGGCCGAGAAACAGGCCGCGGCGAGCGAAGCACGCCTCGCGCCTGAGGCGGCCGGACGCGCCTTTGCCGAGGAACTCGTCGGCGCGCTCGAGGCGGGCCGCGACGATGGCCGCGCCGCCCCCGCCGCGACGCTGCCGCCAGCACTTGCTGCCGCCACGTCTCGCGAAGCATCAAACACCGCGCCGGTCTTGAACGCGCCGGTCGGCACGGCTCAGTGGCAGGAAGAGGTCGGCAACCGCGTCGTCTGGATGGCCAATCGCCACGAGGGTCGTGCAGAGCTCGTGCTCACCCCGCCCGAGCTGGGGCGCGTCGAGGTGAAGCTTTCGGTCGCGGGCGATGTCGCGACGGCAAGCTTCGCCTCGGCCAATCCCCAGGTGCGCGAGGCCCTCGAGGCGGCGCTGCCGCGCTTAAAGGAAATCTTCGCGCAAGCCGGCCTCGAGCTTGGCCAGGCGCAGGTCGGCACGCATGACGCCCACCCCTCCTCGCGCGGGGATGAAAATGGCGATAATTCCCGCTTCGACCGCGGCCTGGCCCAGGCCGGCGAATCGCGCGGACAGGGGATAGCCCCGGTGTCCGTCGGCATCGGGCTCAAGATGGGCCGGGGTCTGATCGATATATTTGCCTGAAGGTCCGGCTTTTCGGACCCCGTGAAGGGAGTGATCCATGGCGGATGCCAAGAAGAACGAAGCCCCGGCGGAGGGCGAGGCCCCGAAGCCGAAGAAGAAGCTCTTGCTCTTCATCATCATCGGCGTGCTCGTCGTCGTATTGGGCGGCGCGGGCGCGCTCTTCATGATGAAGAAGAAATCGGCCGAGGACGAAGAGGCGGCCGAAGACGAAGAGGCGCCGCCGGCGAAGACGGCCAAGGCGAAGAAAAAGAAGAAGGACGCCCACGCCGCGCCGCCGACCTTCGTCAAGCTCGATCCCTTCGTCGTCAAGCTGCGCTCGGATGAGGGGGCAGAGAACTATGTCCAGGCCGTGCCGGAACTCAAGCTCGCCGATGCGATGGTTGCCGAGCAGATCAAGCAGTTCGCGCCCGAGATCCGCCACAAGACGCTCCTGATCCTCGCCGGCAAGAAGGCCGCGGAACTGTCGACGCCAGAAGGCATGCAACAGCTTGCCAACCAGATCCGCGAGTCGATCAATGCCACCTTGGAAGGCGGCAAGCCCGATCCGGCCAAGGAAAAGCTCGACGTCAATGAGGACGGGCCGGTGATCTCAGTGTTCTTCTCTTCACTCATCGTCCAGTAAGGCGAAGATGAGCCAGGACTTTCTCTCCCAGGAAGAAGTCGATGCCCTCCTGAAGGGGGTGACGGGAGAAGTCGACGAAGAGCCGCAAGAGGAAGAGACCGGCGGCATCAAAAGCTATGACCTCGGCCGGCAAGAGCGCATCGTACGCGGCCGCATGCCGACGATGGAGCTCATCAACGAGCGCTTCGCCCGCTACCTGCGCATCGGCCTCTTCAACTACATGCATAGGAGCACCGAGATCTCGGTAGGCCCCGTGCGCGTGCAGAAATACAGCGACTTCATCCGCAACCTGGTGGTGCCGACCAACCTCAACCTGATCCAGATGAAGCCGCTCCGCGGCACGGGGCTCTTGGTCTTCGATCCGAACCTCGTCTTCCTCGTCGTCGACAACATGTTCGGCAGCGACGGGCGCTTTCACACGCGCGTCGAGGGCCGCGACTTCACGGCCACCGAGCAGCGCATCATCATGGGCATGATCAACGTCGTGTTCACCGAGTATCAAAAGGTCTGGAAGCCGGTCTTCGAGGTCGAGTTCGAATACGTGCGCTCGGAGATGAACACGCAGTTCGCCAACATCGCGACACCTTCGGAGATCGTCGTCGCCTTCACCTTCACGGTCGAGTTCTCGGGCAATTCGGCGGAGATGCACGTCTGCCTGCCCTATTCGATGATCGAGCCGATCCGCGACCTGCTCTACAGCACGATGCACAGCGAGCAAGCGGGCCTCGATCAGCGCTGGGCAACGCTGCTCAGAAAGCAGCTCATGACGGCCGAAGTCGAGCTCGTCGCGCCGCTTGGCCATGCAGAGATCACGCTCGGCGAGGTGGCGAGGCTCAAGGTCGGCGACATCGTGCCGATCGAGATCCCCGAGCTCATCACGGTGCGCGTCGATGGCATTCCGCTCATGGAATGCCGCTATGGCCTCAGTCATGGCCAATACGCCTTGAAGGTCGAAAAATTCGTGGCGCAGGAAGAAGCCGCAGAACACGGAGTGTGATATGAGCGAAACCGAAGACCAAGTCAGCGCCGACGATTGGGCCGCCGCAATGAATGAACAGGCCGCTGCCGAGGCCGGCGGCGGCGCGACGGCCGACGACTGGGCGGCGGCGATGAATGAACAGGCGGCTCATGAGCGGGCCAAGCCGGCGGCCCAGCCCGCGCAGATCTTCGAGCAGTTTTCCGGGCCCGCGAGCGCGCCCAATGCGAGCCAAGGCTTCGAGCTGATCCTCGACATCCCGGTGCAGCTCACCGTCGAGCTCGGCCGCACGAAGATCTCGATCCGCAACCTCTTGCAGCTTGCCCACGGCTCGGTCGTCGAACTCGACGGGCTCGCCGGCGAGCCAATGGACGTGCTGGTCAACGGCACGCTGATTGCCCAGGGCGAAGTCGTCGTCGTCAACGACAAGTTCGGCATCCGCCTCACCGACATCATCACGCCGCAGGAGCGCATGAGAAAGCTCAGCAAGTAGGCCGGCTTTCCCCCTTTCCTCCGCTCTTCGCTTCGCAGGCGCGGTTTTAAGCTTCGCGGCATGTCGCCGCGAAGCCTCGTTATGCCCGTCAGCCTCATCCCCTTGCCCGCGCTGGCCGCGGAAGTCGGCGCTGGCGGCACGGCCCCCGAGCTCGGTACAAGCGCCGTGCAGATGGTCTTCGGCCTCCTCGTCGTGCTCGCCCTCCTCTTGGGCACGCTCTGGCTCATCAAGCGGCTTGGCCAGCCGCGCGGCCCGGTGGCCGGCCTGATGCGCATCGTCGCCGCCGTCGCCGTCGGCGCACGCGAGCGCGTCGTGATCCTCGAACTCGGCAACAGCTGGCTCGTCTTGGGGGTCGCGCCGGGGCAGGTCACGACGCTGGCGGAAATCCCGCGCCAGGAAGTGCCCGCTTTGCCCGAAAACGCGACCGCCCATGATTTTCCGGCCTGGCTTCAGCAAATCGTCGCACGCCGTGGCAAGCCGTAGTCGGCACCTCATCGCCGCATGCCTCGCCCTCGCCCCGGGCCTTGCGCTTGCCCAGGCCCTGCCGGCGATCACGAGCACCCCCGCCCCGGGCGGCGGCACGCAATGGTCGCTGTCGATCCAGACGCTGCTCCTCATCACCGGCCTCACCTTCCTGCCGGCGATGCTCTTGATGATGACGAGCTTCACGCGCATCATCATCGTCTTTTCGCTCTTGCGGCATGCGCTCGGCACGCAGACTTCGCCGCCCAACCAGGTGCTCGTCGGGCTCGCCCTGTTCCTGACTTTCTTCATCATGAGCCCGGTCGGCGAGAAGATCTATACCGATGCCTATCTGCCGCTTGCCGAAAACCGCATTGGCTTTACCGAGGCGCTCGAGCGCGGCGCCGTGCCGCTCAAGGCCTTCATGCTCAAGCAAACGCGCGAAGCGGACCTCGCGCTCTTCACGAAGATCTCCCGCACCCCGCCGCCTGAGAAGGCCGAGGATGTGCCAATGCGCGTCCTGATCCCCGCCTTCGTCACCTCGGAACTCAAAACCGCCTTCCAGATCGGCTTCATCATCTTCATTCCTTTTCTCATCATCGACATGGTGGTTGCCTCGGTCTTGATGTCGATGGGCATGATGATGATGTCGCCGGTCATCGTCGCCTTGCCCTTCAAGATCATGCTGTTCGTGCTCGTCGATGGCTGGCAGCTCGTCATCGGCTCGCTCGTGACCAGTTTCGGATGAGGACCTTGCCATGACCCCAACGACCGTCGTCGATATCGGCCGCCAGGCCGTCGAAATCACGCTGCTCATCTCGGCGCCGCTGTTCATCGCCGCGCTCGCCACCGGCCTCATCGTCTCGATCTTCCAGGCGGCGACGCAAATCAACGAGGCGACCCTCTCCTTCGTGCCGAAACTGGTGGTGGTCTTCATCACGCTGATCATCGCCGGCCCGTGGATGATCACGCTGATGACCGACTACATCCAGCGGCTCTACGGCGCGATTCCCAACCTGATCGGATGATCAGCATCACGAGCGGCGAGCTCGATGCCTGGCTTGCCGCCTTCCTGTTCCCCCTCGCCCGCATCTGGGGGCTCTTGGCCGCCGCGCCCGTCTTCAACAATGCCGCGCAGCCGCGGCGCATCCGGCTCGTCGCGAGCCTTGCCATCGCGCTCGCCCTCGCGCCGGCGCTCCCGCCCATGCCGGCCATACCCGCCGGCTCCTGGCTCGGCTTCGTCATCCTCGCGCGCGAACTGCTGATCGGCCTCATCTTGGGCTTTGCGCTGCGCATCGCCTTCGCGGCGATCGACGTCGCGGGGGAGTTGATCGGCATGCAGATGAGCCTTTCCTTCGCCGTCTTCTACGACCCGCAAAACGCCGGGCAAACGCCCGTGCTCTCCGAATTCCTAGGCCTCATCGTGCTGCTCTTCTACCTCGCGATGAATGGCCACCTGCTCTCGCTCTCGGTGCTCGCGGAGAGCTTTCACCTCTTGCCGGTCTCCCTCGCGCCCTTTGCCGGCGCAGGCCTTGCGAGCCTGCTGGCCTGGTCCGCCACGCTCTTCTCAGCCGGGCTCCTCCTCGCCCTGCCGCTGATCACTGCGCTCTTGATCGCCAACCTCGCGATGGGGGTACTCGCGCGCGTCGCGCCCCAGCTCAACATCTTCGCGGTCGGCTTTCCGGTGACACTTATGGCCGGTTTGGCCGTGCTGATGTTCGCGCTGCCCTATTTCGGCGTGGCGCTCGAGACGCTCTTCGATCAGGCCTTCCGCGCCATGGCGGAGGTCATGCGCCAGGCGAAGCCGCCGGCCTCTTGAGGCGGATCACGCCATAGGCGGTGCGCTGCGAGCCGATCACTGAAGAGTCGAGCCCCTCGCTGTATTCGACAACCTCATAGGACGAGTAGCCGCCTGCGTGCATCAGCTCCTTGGCGCGGCGATGGAAGAGCAATCGCGCTTCGCCCGCCCCGCCGGCGTAGTAACGCTTCATCGCAAGCTGCAGGTGGTAGTGATCGCCCGGAAAACGCGCCGCGCGGATTTCCCAGTTGGGTGCCAGAGGGTCGAGGATGAGCCAGGCCGCCGCTGCGAGCCCGCCCCAGAAGACGAGGTCTTCGAGCGGATAGACGACGGAAGGTGAGAGCGCGAGTGAAACATCCGGAATCAGCGGCCCGCCGATCACCGAAGCGGCCGTCTTGGCGATGGCTTGGCTTGCCTTGCCGCCCGCGCCCGTGGCATTCGATTGGGTCGGCACATTCGAACAGCCTGCGGCGAAGGCGGCGGCGAGCAGAAGGCTCAAAAGTCGGCGCTGGGCAGACGGCATCACCGCAGGTAATCGAAGAGGGTAAGGCGCGAAATCTGCGCGAAGGATTGCTGCGCGGCTTGCAGATCGACTTGCTTTCTCGTCAGATCCGAGATCGCCTTCGCGTAGTCGAGATCGACGAGCGCCGAGAGCGTCTGCTGGTATTGCAGCTTGAGGTCGGCATTCGTCGCGGCGAGCGAATCGAGCTCGGCGAGCCGGCTGCCGATCGCCGCGCGCACGCGCAGCACGTTTTCCTGCGCCTGGTCGAAGTCGCGCAGCGCAAAGCCGATGTCGTTGGCGTAGCGCGCGCGGTCGGCATCGGTGGCCGTCGTGCTCTCCAAGGTTGCGATGAGCTTGGCAAGCGTCTTGAAGACGCTTTGCGTCGTGCTCGGCCGGATCGTGAACACATCATTCGTGGCGGGCTGCCCAGAGATCGTCACACCGATGCCATAATCGGCCGGCGAAACGGCCAGCCCCGAAAAATCGATCGGCTGGTTGTCCTGATAGACGCGCAGCCCCGGCGGCACGCCGGGGAAGGTCGGCACCACTGGGGCCACGCCAGTAAGCAAAGAGACATCGTCACCGGGCGCCGGCGTGCCGTTGGTGGCAACGAGATCGTAATAGCGGATCGGCGGCGTCACCGTGGTGTCGACGTAGAAGCGGATCTCGAGATTCTTGTCGGCCACACTCGCCCAGGCGACCGGATCATAGACGCGGCCGCCGTCGATGATGCCGGTGCCGGTGTTGAGCGACTGGCCGCTGGCGTTCTTTGCATAATCGGTGACGAAGCTGCCATTGCCATTGCGGATCGCCACGAAGGTCTCGCGGCCTGAATCGGAGACCGGCAGGAAACGCGTCGCGGCCACCTGCAAGAGGCGCTGACCATCGTCGCCATAGTAGGCGATCTCGTTGCCGGGCGCGGCATTGAGGACATCGACGGTGCCGCCGAAGGGCTTGGTATCGCCCTTGTAGCCGGCAAAGAGATAGAGCCCCTGGCCATCGGCGGCGTTGGCGAGCCCCAAGAGCTCGTCGAAGCGGCCTCTCAATTCGATGGCGATCGAGGCCCGGTCGCCGGCGGTCAAGGAGGCATTGCCCGCTTGCACGGTCAGCTCCTTGATGCGCGCGAAGAGCTCATTGACGCTCGTCAGTTGCGCCTCTTCGAGGCCCAAGGCAGAGCGGGCATTGTCGATCGTCGTGGAAAACTGCGCGACGACCGATTCGGATTGCTGCACGGTGAGCGCCCGCGCGGCATTGACCGGATCGTCGGCCGGCGTGACGATGCGCCGGCCGGTCGCCACCTGCTGCTGCAGATGCAAGAGCGTGGCCGTCTGGCGGTTGATCGCGCCGACGCCGGCGTCATAGATCATCGAGGTGCTGATGCGGATCATCGTCCTCTCTCCCGTTTAGCGGCCGAGCGCGAGGATCTCGTCGAAAAGGCGCGTGGCGACATCGAGCATCTTCGCCGCTGCCTGATAGGCCTGCTGGTAGCGCAACAGATTGGCCGCCTCTTCGTCGAGATTGACGCCGGAAATCTTCTGGCGCGCCGCCTCGGCCTGTTCATAGAGCGTTTGCTGCGTCTTGCCGGCCACTTCGATCTCGCGCGTCTTGGCGCCGACGCGGCTGACGATCTGGGCATAGGCGGCCTGATAGCCCGCCGTGGCGCTGCGCGTGAAGGCGGCCGTCATCGCGCTTGGCGAATTGACGTCATAGGCGGTGGCGGCGAGCGTGTTTTTCGTCTGCAAGGCGCCGAGCCGCTGCATATTGCGGTTATCCGCCACGCCGTTGAGGTTGCGCTCGATCGTGAAGGAATCACCGTCGGCCGGCCGGCCGGCGATCGTGAACGAAAGACCGTTGAAGCTGATCGTCTTTTCCGTGTCGACCGCCGGGTTGTAGGCGATGGGGCCGACGGCCGGCACGGCGCCGGCGACGGTGAACTGGTTGAGCGCGGCATTGAAGGTCAGCGTGATCGTGCTCGTCAGTGGCAGATAGCTGCGATCGAGCACTTCGCCGGCCGAAATCTTCGCCGTGCCCGAATTGGAAAGGGCCGCCGCGGTGCGGATCGGCGCGGCCGCCGCGATGGTCTGCGGCAGGGTGGCCACGACGGCGATGTTCTTCGCCCCGCTTCGCGTCGGCTCGATGAGGAAGCTGTCGCCCACCGTCGGCGGCGTGCCGGAGATGGCGAGCGAAAAGCCCGTCTGGATCTGGGTCGCCAGATCATCGAGCGCGCCTTGCGGGGTCGCGCCCGTGCCGGTCCAGGTCGCGTTGTCAGAAAGCCGCGTGAGGCGGAACTGGTTCGCGGCGATGTAGTCGAGCCGGTAGTCCGAAGTGCCGAGCGCCTGCACGTTCGCCGCGGTCGAATCGAGCACGGCCGTGCCCGTGTTGTCGGACTCGGCGACGACGCGCTTGCCGGCCAGTTCGTTGGGGCGAACGAGGAAGACGTCCCCGGCCGCCGGCGTGCCGCTCGCAAGCACGATGCGCACGCCATCGACGACGGCGGGCAGTGTGGCCGTGGTCGTCGTCACGCCATCGGTAAGCCGCGTGATCTGGTAGTTCGTGCCATCGAATTCGACGCGGTAGTCGCTGAAGACGAAGCTCGCCGTCACCACCGTGGCGGCAGAGGCATTGAGATTGCTGCCCTTGACGGTCGGGCCGCTGAAGCTGAAGAAAGCGCCGCCCAAGGCGCCATCGAGATCCTGCCCGAGGCGGTGCAGATCGTTGAACTGCTGGGCAAGCCCCACGGCCACGCGCCCGAGCGCATTCTGCGCTTCGTCGAGCAAGCCATTGCGGAAGGCGATGAGGCCGCCCAGCTTGCCGCCGGTGAGCAGCGAATCGAGCAGATTGACCTTCACGCCCAAGGGCGTGGTCATCGCGACACCGATCCTTTCCGGGTCGTAAGGCGATTGCACGGGGGCAAGGCTATAGGACTGGCTGCCGACGACGAGCGCCTGGCCATTGCCGATGAAGACGTTATAAACGCCGTTGTCCTGGCGCGCCACCTGCACGCGGATCAGCTTGTTCAATTCGGCCACCAGCTGATCGCGCTGATCGAGAAGATCGTTGGGCGGCTGGTTCATGCTCGAGGCCTCGGCATCGAGGATGCGCTGGTTGATCTCGCCGAGCTGGCGCGCCAGTTCATTGATCTCGACGACGGTGCTCGAAATCTGTTGGTTGGTGCCGTCGCGAATCTCGGTAAGACGCGCGTCGATGGCCTGAAAGCGCGCCACGAGTGCCTGAGCTTGGGAAAGCAGCGTCTGGCGCGCCGGAATCGAGGCCGGATTGGCCGCCGTCTCCTGCACCGCCTTGAAGAATTCCGCGAGCGCCGGTGTCAGGCCCGCCTCGGCATCGGCGAGCAGGTTGTCGATCTGCTTGATCTGCGCGAGGTAGCTGTCCATCTCGGCCACGCCCGTCTCGGCCGAGAGCACCTGGCCGGTGAGAAACTGGTTATAGACGCGCATGACGGTCTTGACGTTCGTGCCCTGGCCCAGATAACCCGCGCCGGTGAACATCGGCGTATTCGTGCTCTGCACGATCTGCTGGCGCGAATAGCCAACCGTCGAGGCGTTCGAAACGTTGTGGCCGGTCGTCAGCATGCCCATCTGGGCTGCATTAAGACCGCTCACGCCGACGTTGAAGATGGTCATCCTAACGCTCCTCTGCTTTGAGGCTTACGGCAAGGAATGCCGCGGATTGAGCCTTGCCCAGAGGTTTAGCAAGGCCGATGCCAGAAAGTCGGCGCTCGCGGGACGGCCTCGGTCAGGCGAGCCGGGCGATGATGCGCTCGAGCTTGGCGGCGTAATCGGGATCGGTCGCATAGCCGGCGCGCGCGAGCCCTTGCGCGAAATCGCGCGCCTCTTGCACGCCGATGAGCCCCGCATAGCGCGGCGACTGCGCAAGGAGCCGCGCGTAATCGCGGAAGGCCTCGGCATAGGAGCCGTAGGCGCGGAAGCGCTCGATGCGCTTCTCGGCCACGCCATTGACATACTCGGTGGTCGCCGCCTCGACCACGGCGCCGGACCAGCCGGCGCCGGCCTTGATGCCGAACAGGTTGTGGCTTGGGCGGCCGTCGGCATGGCGCGGCTCGAATCTCCCCCAGCCGGATTCGAGCGCGGCATGGGCGACGAGGAAGCGCGCCGGGATGCCCGTCTCGCGGCTCGCCTCTATGGCATAGGGCCAGACGCTGGCGACGAAGGCAGGCAGCGTCCCCTCAGCGCCCGCCGCGGGCCGCTGCGGCACGCGCTCGACCGGCAAGGCCGGCTGGCCTTCCGCTTTGGGCAGCGGCAAGGCGCGCGCGCCCCCTTCGAGCGGAAAGCGGCGCGGCGGCGGCAGCAGGGGCAGCGCTGCGGCTTCATCGCCTTGGGCGTCATTGGCCGTGCGCGTCAATTGCCGCTCGATCAGCGCGGCAAGCCCCGTGCCGCCGCGCGTGGCCAGGACTTGCGCGAGCTGCGCATCGAGCAATTCCTGATAAAAGCGCGTCTGCTCGCTCTCGAACGGGCCGCTCTGCGGCGTGGCCGCGCGCATCGATTTGAGCACCATCTGCAAAAAGAGCGCCTCGAACTGCTGGGCGGCGGCCTTGAGCGCCTGGGGATCGCTGCCGCCGGCGCGCTGCTTGAGCGCCGCGAGCGACTGGGTATCGAAGATCGAGGGAATCGCGCTGGCGGGATTCATATCGCTCGAAGCATGCCTTGAGGCGCGCTTGCCGGTGAGGCGGAACAAGGCGGCAAAAGCTGCCGTGATCAGATGATCTCGAGTTCGGCGCGCAAGGCGCCGGCCATCTTCATCGCCTGCAGGATCGCGATCAGATCCTGCGGATTGGCGCCGATCGCATTCAAGGCCTTGACGATGTCGGCGAGATTCGCGCCGGCCTTGAC
Source organism: Rhodocyclaceae bacterium (assembly GCA_026415155.1). GTDB lineage: Bacteria > Pseudomonadota > Gammaproteobacteria > Burkholderiales > Rhodocyclaceae > Sulfuricystis. The sequence continues at coordinate 30,624 of JAOAHQ010000047.1, read as the reverse complement.
GCTCATGAGCGCGCCGCCTTCTTGCTTGAGCTCGATGTTGGCATTCGTCACGCCGGCGGTCTGGCCGCCCGCGAGCGGATTGGGCTGGCTGATCTGATTGTCGGCCGTCACCGAGACGGACAGGTTGCCATGCGCGATCGCGCATTCCTCGATGCGCACGGCCTGGTTCATGACCACCGAGCCGGTGCGCGCATTGACGATCACCTTGGCCGGCATCGGCAACGGCGTCACTTCGAGATTCTCGATGGCGCCGAGGAAGGCGATCCGCTCGGAAGGATTGGCCGGCAGCCGCACCTCGACTTGCCGGCCATCGATGGCGCTCGCCGTGCCCTGGCCCATTGCCTTGTTGATCGCCTCGACGACGCGCCAGGCGGTGCCGAAGTCGGTGCGATGCAATTCGAAGTGGGCCACGTTGCCCTCGCCGAGATTGAGCGGCACTTCGCGCTCGACCGTCGCGCCCTTGGCGATGCGGCCCACCGAGAGATGGTTGATCTGTGCGCGCGATCCCCCTGCCTGCGCGCCCGCGCCGCCGACGACGACGTTGCCCTGCGCCATCGCATAGACGTTGCCGTCGGCGCCCTTCAAAGGCGTGAGCACCAGCGTGCCGCCGCGCAAGGATTTGGCGTTGCCGATCGAGGAGACGGTCACGTCGAGCGGCTGGCCGATGCGCGCGAAGGGCGGCAGGTCGGCCGTGACCATGACGGCCGCGACATTCTTGAGCTGCAGGCTCTGCCCGGGCGGCAGATTGATGCCCATGCGCGAGAGCATGTTGATCATGCTCTGCACCGTGAAAGGCGTCTGGGTCGTCTGATCCCCGGTGCCGTCCAGGCCGACGACGATGCCATAGCCGACGAGCTGGTTCGTGCGCACGCCGGCGATCGAGGCGAGCTCGCGGATCTTTTCGGCCCGCGCCGCATCGGACACCATCAAGGCGGCCAGGAGCCACATGAGACCCAGGAGGAATTTATGCACGGCACTCATGACGAGACCCTCAGAAAGGCAGGAAGGAGAGGAAGAAGCGGCCCAGCCAGCCCATCACCTGGGCTGAGTCGAGGAAGCCGTTGGCCTTGTATTCGATGCGCGCATCGGCGACCTGGGTCGATTGCACGGTGTTCGCCGCCGTGATGGTGTTCGGATTGACGACCCCCGAGAAGCGGATGAATTCCTCGCCTTCCTTCAAGCCGATCTGCTTTTCGCCCGAGACGAGCAGATTGCCGTTCGGATAGACGTCGATGACCGTGACGGTGAGCGTGCCGGTGAAGTTGTTTTCCGAGGCATTCTCGCCCTTGCCCTCGAACTTGGTGCCGCTGTTGGCCTCGAAGCTCGCGCCCTGGAAGGTCTTGAGCGGCAGGCCGGCAATCGCGGGCACGTCCATCGAGGCGCCATAGCTGCGGTCGGCCTTGGTGCCGGACTTCTTCGCCGCCTGGGTCTTCTCGACGATGTTGATCGTCAGCGTGTCGCCGATGAAGCGCGCGCGCCGATCCTCGAACAGGGGCCGCGCCGTAGCGACGTTGTAGATGCTGCCATTGGCGGGCAGGGTGGCGGGCCGCGGCTCGGGCCGGACCGTCATCGGCTGATGCACGGCGGTGGGCGGCGTCGTCGCGACACAGCCGGACAGCAGCAAGGCCGCAAAAAGCGCGACGAGCATGAGATCGAGCGGCCAGACGATGCGTTCTTCTTTCATGGCGAACCTCACATCTGCGTCAGGCGCCCGAGCATCTGATCCGAGGTCGTCACGACCTTGGAGTTCATCTCGTAGGCGCGCTGGGTTTGGATCATCGTCACGAGCTCCTCGGCGACATTGACGTTCGAGGTCTCGACGAAGCCCTGGTTGATGAGGCCGGCGCCATTGGTGCCCGGCGTATTGGGCGTCGGTGCGCCGGAGGAGACCGTCTCGACGTAGAGGTTTTCGCCGACGCTCTGCAAGCCGCCCGGATTGATGAAGGTGGCAAGCTGAATCGTGCCGACCTGGGTCGGCGTCGTCTGGCCGGCCTGCAGCACCGAGACGATGCCATCGCGGCTCACCGTAATGCTCAAGGCATCCGGCGGGATCGTGATCGCCGGCGAGAGGGGATAGCCGCTCGCCGTGACGATCTGGCCCGTGCTGTCGCGCTGGAAGGCGCCATCGCGCGTATAGGCGATCGTGCCATCGGGCATCTGGATCTGGAAGAAGCCTTGGCCATTGATCGCCATGTCGAGCGCATTCTCGGTGCGCTGCAAATTGCCCTGGATGTGGATGTGCTCGGTGGCGATGGTGCGCACGCCGACGCCGAGCATCAGCCCCGAAGGAATCTGCGTCTGCTGCGAAGATTGCGCGCCGGGCTGGCGCAGATTCTGGTAGAGCAGATCCTCGAACACGGCGCGCTGGCGCTTGTAGCCGTTGGTGCTGACGTTGGCGAGGTTGTGCGAGATGACGTCGAGGTTGGTCTGCTGGGCATCCAGGCCGGTCTTGGCGATCCAAAGCGAGCGAATCATGCGTTCATCCTTTCATCAGCGCGCCGCGAGTACCTGGGTGGCGGCGCGGTCATTGGCCTCGGCCGTCGTGATCATGCGCATCTGCATCTCGAACTGGCGCGCAAGCGAAATCATCGCCACCATCTCCTCGACCGGATTGACGTTGCTGTTTTCGACATAGCCTGGCGCGAGCCGCACGAGATCGTCCTGCGGTGCGGCCTCGCCTGAGGCCAAGCGAAACAGGCCATCGGGGCTGCGCACGAGCTCGGCCGCGGGCGGATTGACGAGCTTGATGCGGCCGACGGCATTGGCGGTGTTCTGCGCGCCGGTCTCATTGACGACCGTGATCGTGCCATCGACGCCGATGGCCACGCGCGAATCGGGCGGGATCGTGATCGGCCCGCCATCGCCTTGCACGGGAATGCCGCTTTTGGTCTGCAGGATGCCGTTTTCCGAAATCTCGAAGCTGCCGTTGCGCGTATAAGCTTCGGTGCCGTCGGGCATGGCGAGCGCAATCCAGCCGCGGCCCTTGACGGCGACGTCATAGACGCCGCCCGTGTAGTTCATCGGCCCTTCGCTGAAATCGTGATAGACGCTCGCATCGACGGCGAAGGCGCGCGTCGGCAGCGCCGCGGGAGGATTGTTGTGCGTGAGCACCTGGACGGCGCGCAGGCGGTGCTCCTCGGCCTTGTAGCCTTGGGTTGTCACGTTGGCGAGGTTGTGGGCGATCGAGGCCTGGCGGTTCAGCGTCGCCGTCGCCCCCGTCATCGCCGTGTAGATCAGCCGATCCATGCTTCGTTTGCCGTCCCGTCAGCGCCGAGTTTCATCAACGCAGGTTCACGAGCGTTTGCATGATCGCGTCCTGCGTCTTGATCGTCTGCGCATTGGCCTGATACATGCGCTGCAGCGTGATCATGCTGACGAGCTCGGCGGTGAGATCGACGTTCGATTCCTCGATCGCGCCGGATTGCACGACGCCGTTCGAGCCAGTGCCGGGCGCGCCGATCAAGGGCTGGCCCGAGGCCGAGGTCTCCTGCCACTGGTTGCCCCCCAGGTTCATGAGGCCGTTGGGGTTGTTGAACTTGGCCAGCACGATCTGCCCCATGTTGCGGCTCTGGCCATTCGAGTAGCGGCCCTGGATGACCCCGTCCGGGCTGATCGACAGGCCGGCGAGCCGCCCGGATGAAAAACCATCCTGCACCATCTTGTTGACGCCAAAGACGCTGCCGAATTGCGTGCAGGTGGATAGATCGATCGTGAAGCTTTGCGTCGGATTGGCATTGTTGACCTTGCCGAGGTTCGTGGCGACGTTGTTGAGGCTGACGTTAAAGGTCGTTGGCGTCAGCGGCGAGGTCAGCACGCCGGCGGTGTTGAAGATCAGCGTCGTCGGGTTGCCGGCCGAGAAGATCGGCGACGGACTCGGCGGCGGCACGGAATTATCCGAAACGCTGTCGAGCGACGTATACATGTTCCACTGCCCCGGCGTCGCCAACTTGACGAAATACATCGTCAGCACGTGCGGGTTGCCGAGGCTGTCGTAGATCGTCACCGCCGTCGAGGCCGTGTAGCTCAAGGGGTCGGCCGGATCGAAGGTCGTGTGACCGGGCGGCGGCACGTCCTTGCGCGAATCGAGGTTAAGCCCGATGCTGATCTCGCCGGTTTGCTTGGGTTGCAGATCGGCGGGATCGATGAAGAGCTCGGTCGGCGTCGAAGGCACGATGATGCCGACCGAGTCGACGCTGTAATCGGCCGGATAGCCGGTCAGGCGATAGCCTTGCGCATTGACGATGTAGCCTTCCTTGTCGATTGAGAACTGGCCATTGCGTGTATAGGAAATCGCGCCGTTGTTCGACATGCGGAAAAAGCCGCCGCCATTGATCGCCACGTCGAGCGTATTGCTCGTCGTCGTCAGATTTCCTTGCGTGAATTGCTGGGCGATGTTGGGCAGCACTGCGCCGACGCCGATCTGGGAAGCGCCCGCGCCTGTGAGCGATGCCGCATAGACGTCAGCGAACTCGCCGCGCGCGCCTTTGAAGCCCACGGTGCCCGCGTTCGCGATGTTGTTGCCGACGACGTCGAGCGCCCGTGCCGATGAATTGAGTCCAGAAAGTCCCTGTTGAAAGCTCATGATCCGCTCCCGTCAGAAAATCTGCCTGATGTCGGCCAGCGCAAACGAACCGAGCGTGCCGACCTCGAGCGAGAGATCCTTGCCTTCGCGCGTGACCGAGCGCACCTGGCCATAGGCAAGCGCCGTGGCATCCACCTTTTCCGCGCCGCGCTTGGCTGTGACGCTGAAGCTGTATTTGCCGCTCGCCGCCGGCACCCCCGCATCGGTCTTGCCATCCCAGACGAAGGGATGCACGCCGGCATCAAGATCGCCAAGGTTGAGGCTGCGCATCACGAGGCCGTTCATGTCCTTGATCGTCACGACCACCTCGTCGGCACTGCCTGCAAGCTCGATGCCCCCCAAGGCGCCCGCTTCGCCGAGCGTGAGGCTCGCGCCCGGCACCAAGACGCCGCGGTTGACGAGGGCGGCCGCCTGCATCGCCTGCGCATCGCTCATGCCGGCAAGCAAAGTCTGCAAGGTGGCGTTGAGCTTCTCGATGCCATTGACCGTCGAGATCTGCGCGAGCTGCGAGGTCATCTGCGCGTTGTCGAGCGGGTTCAAGGGGTCCTGATTCTTAAGCTGCGTCGTCAAGAGTTGCAAAAAGCGGTTTTGCGCCTCATCGACGACGGAGAGCCTCTTCTCCTCGCGCCGCGGATTGAGCGCGGCATAGATGGCCTCGGCGGCCGGATTCCTTACACTCGCAGTTGCCATCTCGTCACCTCATCCGTTTCATCGACCACCGATCTCCAAGGTCTTCGCAAGCAGCGCCTTGGTGGTATTCATCACTTCCGCATTGGTCTGGTAGGCGCGCGAAGCCGAGATCATGTTCACCATCTCCTCGACGACATTGACGTTCGGCATCGCAACATAACCCTGGGCGTTCGCCGCCGGGTTGTGCGGCTCATAGACGAGCCGCGGCGGCGCGGCGCTCTCGACCACTTGCATCACGCGCACGCCGATGCCGCCGCCTTCGACGGGCATGGCCTTGAACACGACCTGCTTGGCGCGATAGGGCTGACCATCGGCGCCGACGACGCTGTCGGCATTGGCCAGATTGCTCGCCACGGCGTTCAAGCGCGCCGACTGGGCCGTGAGCGCTGACGCGGCGATCGCGAAGATCCTGAAATCGCTCATGATTCACCTCACTGGCCGTTGATGGCGCGCTGCAGGCCTTCGAAACGCTTGTTGATGAAGGTCAGCAAGGCATCGGTCTGCAAGGCGTTCTCGGCGAAGGCGGCGCGCTCGACGTCCATATTCACCGTGTTGCCATCGACCGCCCCTTGGTATTCGGCGCGATATTTGGCGAGCGCCGCATAAGGATCGCCTGCTTCGCCGCGCAGATGGGCCGCATGGGTGCGCTTGAGCTCCAAAGGAGAGCCCACTGCGGCCTCACCACCTAGCGCCGCCTTGAGCGCCGATTTGAAATCGATGTCGCGCGCCTTGAAATGCGGCGTATCGGCGTTGGCGATGTTGGAGGCGATGAGCTCCTGCCGATACTCGCGCAGGCTGAGCGCAGTGCGGAAGAAGCGTAAGTCTTGTTCGAGGCGGTCGAGCATTTTTTGACTCAAGTTCTTTGTGGCGCTGTCGTTATGCAGCAAACGTGCCATGCGCCCAAGCCCTTGAAAACCGTGAGTAAGCAGCTTGCGAGGCTCACCGCTTGCCGGCTCGCCGCGGCAAGCGGCGGCAATTCTTGCCTCGCCGGAATAGGGCGGGAAAACCTTTGCTCCTGAGGGGAAGCCGTGGCCCGATTCGTGCTGCAATCCGGCCATGCGCCTCGTCTTCTTGCTTTTTGCGCTGCTTGGCCAGGCCGCTTGGGCCCAGCAAGACCCCCTGCCCGTCAAAAAGGCCGTCCTGGAGTGGCTCAAGGTTCAAACGCGCGGCTTGCCAGGTGAAGTGAGCATCGAAGTCGGCAGCCTCGATCCGGGCAATCGGCTTGCCCCCTGCCACGACTTCGAAGTGAGCCGCCCCGCCGGCGCAAAGCCCTGGGGCCGCACGAACGTCCTGGTGCGCTGCCTCGATGAGGCCGGCTGGCGCGTCTATGTGCCCGTCCAGATCCGCATCAAGGCCGCCTATCTCGTCAGCGCGCGGCCGATCGCCCAAGGCCAGGAGCTCACTGCCACAGACCTCGCAACCCAAGTAGGCGATCTCGCCGAGCTGCCGGCCAGCATCCTCACCGATGCCTCGCTCGCCATCGGCAAGGTGGCTGCAAGCCCGATCCCGGCCGGGCGCCCCTTGCGGGCCGACCTCTTGAAGATGCCGACCGTCGTGCGCTCAGGCCAGACCGTCAAGCTCGTCTCGCGCGGACCGGGCTTTGCCGTCACCAATGAGGGCCGCGCGCTCAACCAGGCAGCCGAGGGCCAGCCCGTCCAGGTGCGGCTCACGAACGGCCAGGTTGTGAGCGGCATCGCCCGGGCAGGCGGCATCGTCGAAGTCAGCTATTGAGGTTTATAATCAAGTCAATGCGAATCGGCTTGCCCAGCCAATCACTTGTGACATCGGCCTAAGGTTTTCATCAGGAACGCCGTAATATCACCCAAAGCAGCTCAACCCTAGCGCAAAGGAATTCAACGTGAAGATCGGCAGTTCCATTCCACCCTTAAGCACCCTTCCCGAGGCCGCACGCCCGCGACCGGGTGCGCCCTCGCCGCAGCCGGCAGGCAGCACGAATGACGAGCGGGTCGAACTCTCTGCGCTCTCGGCACGCCTTGCCAGCGCAAGCGCCGGCGAAGCGCCCGTCAATGCGCAGAAGGTCGCCGAAATCAAGCAGGCGATCAGCGAGGGGCGCTTCCAGATCAACCCGGAGCGTATCGCCGACGGCTTGCTCGCCAGCGTGCGCGAGATGCTGGGCCGCGCCGGCAAGCCCGCGTAAGGGAGATTGCGTGCCGGCTCCCTTGCCGCCGCTCGCCCAAACCCTCGAAGACGAAATCGGCCGGCTCGAGGCCTTCATTGCGCTGTTGCAGCGCGAACAATCCTTGCTTGAAAAGGGCGAGACGGAAGCCCTGCTCCCCTTGATCGAGCAAAAGAACGCCTTGGCGGGCGCGCTCGCCGGATTCGACCGATCCCGCGAGCATGCCCTCGCCCGGCTCGGCTTGCCGGCCGGCCGCGCCGGCATGGAGGCTTGGCTTGCCTCCCAGGAGGGCGCGCCCTACCAGGCGCAGTGGGAAAGACTCCTTGAGCTCGCCCAGCGCGCCCGCGATCTCAACGAGACCAACGGCCGGTTGATTCAGCTCCATTTGAGCCATCATCAGCAGGCGTTGGCCGCCCTCATGAACGCGGCCAACCAGATCACGACCTACGGCCCGGATGGCCAACAGCAAGGCGGGCTCGGCGGCCGGATCCTCGGCAAAGCGTGACCTTCATTCCGGCAGCGCCAATTCCCTCACCTCGTCAGGGGTGCGCGACTCCATGTTGATCGCCACGCGGCGGTTGCGCTGCCGGCCCTCGGGTGTTGCGTTGTCGGCGACGGGACGATGCTCGGCATAGCCCACCGCGGTGAGCCGGCGCGGATCGACGCCGTTTTCGATGAAAAGCCGCACCACGCTCGCCGCCCGCGCGCCGGAAAGCTCCCAGTTCGACGGGAACACGGGCGAATTGATCGGCACATTGTCGGTATGCCCCTCGACGGTGATCGGAAAATCGGTGCTGGCGAGAATGCGGCCAACGGCGGTCAGCACGCGCTGCGCCTGGGGCTGCAGACGCGCCTCGCCCGAATCGAAGAGGACGCTTGCGTTGATCTCGACCGTGATGCCCAAGGCACCTTCGGTGACGCGCACCTGGCCTTGCTCGACCATCGGCGCGAGCGCCTCGGTGATCTCCTTGGCCTTGTGGCGCAGCAATTCCCGAATCTTCTCGCGCTCGAGATCGGCCTTGAGATTGGCCACCTGCGGCTTTTTCAAGGGAATCGTCGCCGGTAGCGGCGCGGCCGGGTTGATCTGCGGCATCGCGCCGACGCTCTGGCCGGGGATGTTGCGGAAAGCCGCCGCGATCGAATCGGCGAGCACGCGATACTTGCCCTCGTTGATCGAGGAGAGCGCATACATGACGACGAAGAAGGCAAAGAGCAGCGTGATGAAGTCGGCGTAGGAGACGAGCCAGCGCTCGTGGTTCTCGTGCTCCTCCTCCGGCTTCTTGCGCGCCATGATTAGACGACGTACCCCTGTAACCGACTCTCGATGATGCGCGGATTGTCGCCATTGGCGATGCCGACTAAGCCATCGACGAACATCTCGCGCAGCGTGACGAGGCGGTTGATGTGGGCGATGAGTTTCTTCGCGATCGGCAGGAAAATCAGGTTCGCCGAGCCGACGCCGTAGATCGTCGCGACGAAGGCGACCGCGATGCCGGCGCCGAGCTTCGAAGGGTCGGAGAGGTTTTCCATGACGTGGATCAAGCCCATGACGGCGCCGAGGATGCCGATGGTCGGCGCATAGCCGCCCGCCGATTCCCAGATGCGCGCGGCAAGCTTCATCTGCCCTTCCCAGGCGCTGATCTCGACTTCGAGCACCTCTTTGAGCCGCTCGGGTTCGGCGCCATCGACCAAGAGTTGCAGCCCCTTTTGCATGAAGGGATCGGGCACGCTGGCGATCTGCGCTTCGAGCGCCAGCAAGCCCTCCTTGCGCGCGATATGGCTCCAGCGCACGATGTTTTCGATGAGCCGCTGCGGCTGGATCAGCGGCGGCAAGAACACCCACTTGACGAGCTTCGTGCCTGTGAGAAAGACATTGAGCGGGCTTTGCAGCATCACGGCACCCACCGTGCCGCCGATGACGATCAAAAAGGCGGTGGGCTGCAGGAGCGAGCCGATGTGGCCGCCTTCGAGCACCTGGCCGAGCAGGATGGCCGAAAGGCCAAGGGTCAGGCCAATGAGGCTGATCTTGTCCATGGCTTTAGGCGGCCTCGTGCTGGGCTTGAGACTTCGGCTTGCGGCCGCGCCGCTTGGCAAGCTTGGGTGGCGACTCGCCGCCGAGCACGGCGGCCCGCAAGCGCGCAACCGCCTGGCTGTGCAATTGACAAACGCGCGATTCGGTCACGCCCATGATCTCGCCAATCTCGCGCAGGTTGAGGTCTTCTTCGTAGTAGAGCGCCATCATGAGCTTTTCGCGCTCGGGAAGCTGGGCGATCGCCGCAACGAGGGCCTGGCGCAGGTCCTCCTCTTCGAGCAGCTCGAGGGGATCGGGCGAGACGCCGGCAGCGTGGCGATCGAGATAGTCCTCGTCCTCTTCGGCGATGTCTTCGAGATAGATGAGCTGGTGCCCGCGTGCCTCCTGCAAGAGTTTCTGGTATTCGGCGAGCGTCATGCCGAGCGCGGCGGCGAGCTCCCCTTCGGAAGGCGGGCGGCCTTGTTCGTGTTCGAGCTTGGCGATCGCCGCTTCGACGCGGCGCATTTCCTTTCTGAGGCCGCGCGGCAGCCAGTCGTTTTCGCGCAGGCCATCGAGCATCGCGCCGCGGATGCGCTGCACCGCATAGGTTTCGAACTGCGCGCCTTGGCCGTCCTCGAAGCGGTTGAGCGCATCAAGAAGCCCCAGCATGCCGTTTTGCACGAGATCCTCAACCATCACGGAGGCCGGCAGCTTCGCCATCAAGTGATAGGCGATGCGCTTGACGAGTGGCGCATACTGTTGGACGAGGCGCTCCTTCTCGAGCGTGCCCTGGGCGGTATACATCGTCGGTGGCGTCGGACTCGGAAAAAACTGGGCGCTGACGACGCCCAAGGCTTCCGACTATAGCATCGAATCGCCCGGCGGCAGACGGGTGCGGCCCGCGTATTCGAGCCGCACACCGAGATATTCGTGGGCCACGCGTTGCATCGTGGCAAACAGCGCGCGCGCCTCGGCCTCGCTTTTCGCCTCGGCGATCGCGATGCGAAAACAGCTGCCGCCTTCCTCGCGCACGAGGCGCTTGATCAGCGCATAAGCCTCGATCACCGCGTCCTCGCGCGCCGCCACTGCCAGCGTGGCCACCGGCGCGCCGAAGAGCCGGCGCAGGCCATCGGCCTGATCGCAGAGCCACTCCTGCCCGGTGTGCAAGACATCGGCCTCAGACAAAGGCGCCTCCGCGCGAAGCCGCCGGCGGCTCATCGAGGCGCGCCGGCATCAAGAGACCGATTTCCTCGCTCTTGAGGCGATGCACCGAATTGGGCGCCGGCTGTTTGAAGGCGCGGTGCAAGAGCCAGTTGCGATTGGGCAGATGCAGATCCTCGGGCACGCGCTGGCCGTTGGCGACATAGGCAAGCAACAAGCCGTGGCGCACTACGGCGTCGAGCGCCGGCGCAAGCGATGCCGTCTCATCGACCTTGGTCAGGATGCAGCCGGCGATGTCTTCGCCCGCGTAGTTGCGGATCACGTCGTCGAGCGTGTCGCCGCGGCTCGTCGCATTGAGCAGCAAGAGGCGCCGCACGTCGCCGGCGCGCATCAGCATCGCTGCCTGCTCGGCGACCATGCGGTCGCGCTGGCTCATGCCGACGGTGTCGATGAGCACCATGTGCTTGCCGGACAGATCGGCGAGCGTGCGGCGCAGATCCTCACCATCGCGCACCACATGCACCGGCACGCCGAGGATGCGGCCATAGATGCGCAGCTGCTCATGCGCCCCGATGCGGTAGCCGTCGGTGGTCAAGAGGGCGAGCTTTTCGGCGCCATAGCGCACGACGCAGCGCGCGGCAAGCTTCGCCGTCGTCGTCGTCTTGCCCACACCCGTCGGGCCGACGAGCGCGAACACGCCGCCGCGGTCGATGAGATCGTTCTCGGCCGACAGCGTCCGCAGGCGGCGATTGACCGCGCCGATCAGCCACTTTCTCGCCGCCGCGAGCTCCAGGTTTTCCGGCATCTCTTCGACGAGCCGGCGCGACAGCAGCCCGGAGAAGCCCGCCTCGAGCATTTCGCCGAGCAGTTGCGCCTTGATTGGCGCCTGGCGCGTCATCTCACCCCAGGCGAAACCGGCGAGCTGACGTTCGAGCATGGCCTTGATCGATTGCATCTCGCTCAGAAGCTCACGGATTTGCGGCGTGTCCTCGAAGCCGCCCGCGCTTGCCGAGTCGAGTTCCCGCGCCGCCTGGGCGAGTGTAGCGGCCACCTGCTCGTGGCTCGGCACCTGCTGCTTGGGCGGCAGCGGCCGCGGCCGCACGCGCTCTTGCGGCGCCGACGCCGCTCGTGCAGGACTCACCGGCTCGGCGCGCGGCGGATGCCAGGGCTGCCACGGCTGGAAGGGCCGCGGCGCGCGCGCCTTGGCCGAGAGGCTCACTGCATAATCCTCGTCCTCATGCGTGTGATACGTCGGCGCAGCCGGCGGAGGGCTCGCCGGCGCCGCTGGCGCGCCCGCCCCTGGAGGCGCTGGCGGAAATGAAGACGTCCCGCCGGGCGCCGACTCACTTCGAATAGTCTGCGCTGGCGGAAATGAAGACGTCCCGCCGGGCGCCGACTCACTTCGAATAGTCGGCCGTGGCGGGACGGCCCCGGCAGGTGGCGCAGCGCTGGCTTGCTTGGAGAGGGCATCGAGGCTGTCGGCCGACATCGCCATGATCTCGACGCCGCCTGCGACGGGCTTGTTCGAGATCACGATCGCCTCGGGGCCGAGTTCCGCCTTGACCTTGCGCAGCGCCTCGCGCGCGCTCTCACCGAAAAAGCGTTTCACCGTCATGTCGTTTCCTTTTCACCCCACGCAGCGAGTGCATGCATCAGGCCTTTGCGCCGATGATCGTCGTCACCTTGATCGTCCGATTCTCTGGAATCTCGTTGTTGGCGAGCACCTTGAGATTCGCCCAGGCACGCCGCAGGAAGCGCGAAAGCAGCCAGCGCAGCTGCCCCGGCACGAGCAGCACGGGCGGCAGGCCCATGTCCTCCTGCCGCTTCGCCGCCACCGCCGTCTCGCGCAGCAAGGTGTCGGCGAGCCCCGGCTCGATACCGGAACCATCGGCGCCGGCGCCCGAGAGCGCTTGGCTCAGCAAGCGTTCAAGGCCAGGTTCGAGCGCCATGACCTGGATTTCCTCTTTGCCCGGGAACAACTGCTGGACGATCGCACGGCCCAGGGCGACGCGCACCTGCGCCGTGAGCTCGAGCGGATCCTGGCTGCGCGGCGCATGCTCGGCGAGCGTCTCGATGATGGTGCGCATGTCGCGGATATTGACGCCCTCTTCGAGCAGGTTTTGCAGCACGCGCTGCACGGTGGCAAGCGGCAGGAGCTTCGGCACGAGCTCCTCGATGAGCTTGGGCGTATCCTTGGCGATGTGATCGAGCAGCGCCTGCGTCTCCTGGCGGCCCAAGAGCTCCGCAGCATGGGAGAGGATCACGTGGTTTAAGTGCGTGGCGATCACCGTGCCGGCATCGACGACCGTGTAGCCCATGATGTGGGCCTGATCGCGCAATTGCGGCTCGATCCAGACGGCCGGCAGGCCAAAGGCCGGATCCTTCGTCGCATTGCCCGGCAGCGGCCCCGAGACGCGCCCCGGGTTGATCGCCAGGAACATGCCGGGATAGGCCTCGCCGACGCCGACCTCGACGCCCTTCAATGTGATGCGATAGCCATTCGGCTTGAGCTCGAGGTTGTCGCGGATATGCACGGGCGCGACGAGGAAACCCACTTCCTGGGCAAATTTTTTGCGCAGGCCGCGGATGCGTTTCAAAAGCTCGCCATCCTGATTGCGGTCGACGAGCGGGATGAGCCGGTAGCCGACCTCGAGGCCGAGCACATCGACGGGCGCGACGTCGGCCCAGCTCGCCTCGGCGGCCTCTTCGGCTGCGGCGCTCGGCGCAGCCGGCTTCTCGGCCTGGGCGGCGGATTCCTTCGCCCGCTGCTTCATCTGCCACCAGGCCAGCCCGCCGAGGACGGCGGCGAGGAAGAGGAAGACGAAGTGCGGCATGCCCGGGATGATGCCGAGCACGCCGAGGATGCCGGCCGCGAGCGCCATCACCATCGGGTTGCCGAAGAGCTGCGCGATGAAGGAGCTCGTCACGTCCTTCTCGTCATTGACGCGCGAGACGACGAGGCCGGCCGCGACCGAGATCACGAGCGCCGGAATCTGCGCGACGAGGCCATCGCCGATCGTCAAGAGCGTATAGACGCGCGCGGCTTGCGCCGCTTCCATGTCGTGCTGGATCATGCCGACGATGAGGCCGCCAATGATGTTGATGAGCAAAATCAGGATGCCGGCGATCGCATCGCCGCGTACGAACTTCGAGGCACCGTCCATCGAGCCGTAGAAATCGGCCTCCTGCGCGATCTCCTTCCTGCGCCGGCGCGCCTCCTCTTCGCCGATGAGTCCCGCGTTCAAATCGGCGTCGATCGCCATCTGCTTGCCCGGCATCGCATCGAGCGTGAAGCGGGCCGAGACCTCGGCGATGCGGCCGGCGCCCTTCGTGATGACGACGAAGTTGATGACAGTGAGGATGATGAAGACGATGATGCCCACCGCGTAATTGCCGCCGACCAGGAAGTGGCCAAAGGCCTCGATGACCTTGCCGGCCGCATCCGGGCCGGTGTGGCCTTCGAGCAGCACCACGCGCGTCGAGGCGACGTTGAGGGAAAGACGCAGCAGCGTCGTGACGAGCAGCACGGTCGGAAACACCGAAAAGTCGAGCGGCTTCATCGTGTAGAGCGCGACCAGCATCACCATGATCGACAGCGCGATGTTGAAGGTGAAAAAGAGGTCGAGCATGAAGGCCGGCAGCGGCAGCACCATCATCGAAAGGATCAGGATGATGAGCGCCGGCGCGGCGAGCGCCTTCAGATTCTCGGGCCGCACCAGGCTGCGCAGATCGAGCGTTTGCGTGGCCATCAGAGCTCACCCGGATCGAGGCCGGCCGGCACGGTCACCGCCCTGGGCGGCGAGGGCGGCAAGCGGCCGCCGGCCTGGCCGACCTTCATGAATTCGTTGAGCTGGTAGATGTAGGCCATCACCTCGGCCACCGCCGTATAAAGCGCCGTCGGCACCGCTTCGCCGATCTCGACATGGCGATAGAGCGCGCGCGCCAGGGGCGGCAGCTCGAGCACCGGCACGCGGTGTTCGGCCGCGAGATCGCGGATCTTCTGCGCGACGAGGTTCATGCCCTTGGCCACCACCTGCGGCGCATTCATCTTGGCCGGATCGTATTTGAGCGCCACGGCAAAGTGGGTCGGGTTGGTCACGACCACATCCGCCTTCGGCACTTCAGACATCATGCGCCGCCGCGCGATCTCGCGCTGCTGGCTGCGAATGCGGGCCTTGAGATGCGGATCGCCTTCGAGCTCCTTCATTTCTTGTCTGAGCTCTTCCTTGGTCATCTTAAGGCCCGTGTAGTAGCGCCACAGCTGGAAGGGCACGTCGATGAGCGCGATCACGGCAAGACCGGCGACGAAGCCGATGAAGGAATAGAGGATCAAGCGGCCAAAGGCAGGCAGCGCCGTTTCGATCGGCTGAGCGAGCAGCGCGAAGAGCTTGTCTTGCTCATGCACCACCACCCACCAGACGATGCCGACGAGCAGCAAGGTCTTCAAGAGCCCCTTGACCATCTCGGCGATGCTCTGCCAGGAAAACATGCGTTTGACGCCCTTGATGGGATCGAGGCGGTCGAAATTGAGTGTGAGCACCTTGGGCGAAAACACGAAGCCGCCGTTTAAGAGCACAGGCCCGAGCAAGGCGCCGACGACGGTAGCGATGAAGAAAGGCAAGAGCGTCGTCAAGGCTTCGTTGCCAAGTGAGAGCAGATTCATGCCGAGCGCGTTCGCATCGAAGGCATCCTGCCGGTCGAGCGTGAGCCCGAGCCGCATCACCTCCTTCCCGCGTTGCACGAACCAGCCGGAGAGCGCCCATAGGCCCAGCGCGCCCGCCGCCATGACGAGAAAGGCCGCAAGCTCGCGCGATTGCGGCACCTGGCCTTCCTCGCGCGCCTGTTCCAGGCGCCGCGAGGAAGGCGATTCGGTCTTTTCGAGATCGCTTTCTTCAGCCACGGAGGGTTCCTCTCATGCCGGCAATTATTGCCGGCCGGGTCGACGAGGAACCCGGGAATAGACGGGGATTGGGCGGTTAATCTTTTGCGGCGGGTGTCTGGCCAGCGCCGAGTCAGCGCCGAAGCAATGCTTCCTTCAGCAGCAATGCAGCAAATGCGCGCAGATCGACCAGGCGATGGTTCAGGATGCTGCGCAGGATTTCGATGTCGAGCTCCTGATAGTGATGCACGGCCACATTGCGGAAGCCGACCATCGCACAGAGTTTCTGGCCCAATTCCGCGTTCAGCATGCCCGCCTGCACCAGCATCTCGAAAGCCTGGCGGCGTTCGGTCGGAATGCCCAGCTTGTAGATTCGCACGAGGTGCATCGCCGCATCGATGCATGCCTCGCAGGCGCGCTGCAAATTGAGGACGATCGCATCCTGGCGCGTGAAATTCGTCGCGAGCTCCGCCTCATGGCCCACATATTCTTCTCCGATGCGCTTGAGGCAGCGCTCGATGATGGCCGCCTTGCCCAGCAGCACCTCATCCATGAATGCTGCCCCGCGCCGCCACATCGGCGAGAATGCCGCGCCGCGCCTCGTTGAGCGCAGCATATTCCGAGAGCACGCGGGAATCGTATTCCTCGGCCTCGCGCCGATCGGCGGCGTAAAGGCGCACTCCCTCAGTGACGATCTGCACGCGCAGGGTCACCGGTAAGCGATGCATGTCGTTGAGATCGATTTCCTTGCCCGTCAGTTGCGCTAGCCGCGCGGCACACTGCATCAGACAATCGTATGCGATCGGCCGCGCGGCCAGCACCGCGAGATCGAGATCGCTCTCCGGACGTTCCCAGATACTGCCCGCACTGCCATAGCGATAGACGGCGCGCAAATCCGGCACGCATTCTCGCAGCACGGCGACGATCGCCGCATCCGGGAGAGATGCTTTATCGGGGGGCGCTCTCATAGCGGGGATTATAGGCGCCGTCCCGCCAGCGCCGAGTTACTTGACGAGCGTTGCGCTCACCTGCCGCTCGACATAGCCTAAGCTGCCAACGCTGCCCCCCGTGCTCGCCGTCGAGGTAATGGCATAAACCGTCAATGAGGAACCTTCATCGCTATGGCTGCTGGAGGAACACGCAACGCTCACGGAGAAATCGCCGAAGGTAAGAGTGCTTGGGCTAGCCGGGCAAGCGCTGTGAGCAGTCACATAAGCTGCCGCCCACTCGGTACCGGCGCGCGCGGCAGCCAAAGCGCGCGAGCCCTGGATGTCCTGCGCCCCCGTGAGGTGCTGAACCGAAGAAAAGTGCATGATCGCCGCCCCGAGTGCGGCAAGCGCCACGACTAGGAACAGCGCCGAGACGATGGCGAAACCGCGGGTGGCGGGTTGATCAGGGCGCATTGTCGACATGCACCTCGTGGTAGAGCCCGACGCGTTCGCCCCCCTCCATGATCTCGAGATAAAGCTCGAGCAATCCATTGGTGCCAGCGGCAGCGGGCGCATAGTTCAAGCGACAGGCCGAGACCCGGTGTGCCAGCAGTCGCCCCGAAGCGCCCGTGGGAGGCCAGGACGGCGTCGCAGCGATCGCATATCCTTGATAGCGGCGCAACTCGCCCGTGCCATTTCCCCCGCTGACGCCCACGCCAGAGCAGGCATAGGCCACTGGGCCGGAGACGATGAAAAAGCTGCGCGAGGGTGAGCCAGTAGCGGGACGGAAAACCGTACTGTCGAAGGAGAAGCTATCGCTGTTGCCGCCGTCGGTCGAGCCGCTGATCTGAGCGCGGTTGTTGCTGCCAGCGCCGCAATAGGCGGAGGGATAGCTTGCCGAGCAGCTGCCGCCATCGTTGTTGTGCAGGTTGTAAATGACTAGATGCTGGCCTTTAAGCTCGTCATCGGCGGCGATCACGCTACCCAGCGTGGAAAGACTCGTGCAGCCGCTGGAAAAGCAGTCTTCGGCCGCATCCTGGCTGTAACGCCCGCCGGTCGTGGTGAGCAGCAGCTCCAGGCCGCAGACTGTCGTTCCCGAGGCCTCACAAGCGCTATTGGGCCGCAGACTGTTGGGCAAGGCCGCCTGCACATCGCGCGCGATGCGGCGCAGCGCCGTGTCGGCGACATCGGTCAGCCAGGCGCGCCGCGCCGAGGCGACATATCCTTCGACCGGCGACTTGAGAAAAACGGCGACCATCACGGCCACAATGCCCGTGATCGTGATGGCCACGATCATCTCCACGAGGGTAAAACCGCGCAACTGAGGCATCAGTAGGCTCCACGCCAGCCAGTCAAGCTCACCGATTCGCTAGCCGCCGACACCGTCACGGTAATCAGCCGCCCATTCGCGCCGTTCCACGTGCCTTCATCTGCCACCTCAACCTTGGCCGTGTAGCCGGATAACTGTGGAATCACCGTGCCGTCCAAGGCGCAGATGCCCGTCATCGTGAAACCGTTGTAGTCGGCGAGCGCATGGGTTGCAGTGCGGTTGGTGATGGTCACCGCATTGCAGGTGGCTCCGGGCGGGCAGGTGTAGGGCACGGCGAGGATTTCCTCCAGCAGCGATTCCGCCACCGCCATCGCTTGCTTGCGGATCAGAGGATCAGCCGAACGGCGTGTGGCCTCCACAAACACGGACAAGACGCCCGCCACCGCCGCGCCGACGATGACGATGAACAGGATCAGCTCGGTCAGCGTGAGACCCCGCTGGCGCTCAATAAACGACATACCCCGTCTCCGGCTCCACGGTGATCGTCGTCGTGATGCCGCCGATGGCGATCGTGCTACCCGTGCTCGGTCGGCCCTCAGCATCGAAGCTGAAGCCGGCCGGGGTCGGGCTGAACGTGACGCTGCCTGGCGCTGTGACCGTATAGGGCGTGCTGCCCGCAGGGCCGGTTAGATCCGTGTCGCAAGCACCGTTACCTGGCGCCGAGCGAATCCTCAACGTCACCGAATTGGCATCAAAGGCCACACATACCGTGCGCCGTTGGGCGATTGCCGCCTTTTGCGCATAGCGGAGCGCGGCGGCTACCTCATCGAGGAAGGCGCGCGCATCGAAATCGCGTCGATCGAAAAAGCGCGGGATTGCAACGACGGCAAGGATACCGAGAATGATCAGCGTGACGACTAGCTCGACGAGGGTGAATCCCGAAGTCCGTCGTTCCACCCTGCCAGCCTCGACAAGCTTGCGAGGGGGGGTACCTCTACGGCACGCGCAGCCTGATTCGTTGGGTGCCGACGACGACGCTTTCATTAGTAGCGCTCGCGCCGGTAGATCACCGGCGCCCGTCCCTTGAAGATGCCAAAGGTCGCGCGCGCCGAGGGGTTGTCTTTGTAGTGGCGGGGATCGTCTTTGGAGTAGTTATCTACATCCCAACTACCTTGCAACCAAGGTAGGCTGGTGCCATCCCGACAGCCCGTCAGCGGGTTGTCACTGTCATCACCGATATTGGCGCAAACCTCGATGCTGCCTTTCTGGTTGGGCGCTGGAAAGCTCAATTGCCCTTGCCCATTGGTGATCGTCCCGCCCGTCGGCGAAGGCAGGCTCGGTGGCGTCTTCACAAACACCAATGAAGAGGAAACATCCGTGCAGGAATCGAGACTGTTGGTCGCCCAGGCGCTACCGGTCCAATACTGGGTCTGAATCGGCATCGTGAGGTCGAGCAATTCCGAACCATGAGCGTTCGAAAGCAATAGGCGGCCGGAGCGGAGCGGCATCTCGCCTTCATTCATACCCACCGTGTCGGAGGCCATGTCGGTATCCCTAGTCCGCAGCTTGAGTATCGCCGGCCCAGTCAGTTTGCTGGCAAAGGCGAAGCTGACGCTCGGGGGATCCATCAAGTCGGCAACGCCATCTGAGAAACTCGTCGCGGACAAGGTAGGCGGTGAAAACGATCCAGAGGCTCCATTGCCATCGATGAGCGTCACCGTCTTGGCAAAGCTGCCGGCATAATTTTGTGTTGTGACCCCGCTGCTATTCTTGGCCGTCACGCTCAAGCCGAAAGGTTGGCCGGAGTAGGTAAAGCTGCCGCAAGCCGGCTCTACTACGGTGTCGAAATAGGCGGGATAAAACCGTCCCAAAGGCCCCGTCCCTTCACCTGGCACATCGACGCCTTTGTATTGGAAGAGGTCTGGCGCGACTGAAAAGACACCGACCTCACTAATGGCGGCCTGAAACGTCTTGCTGCCATTGTCGGTCGCCACCAGCGATACAGTTGGAGGAGCGAAGCTGCCATCGGCTCCTGGATCGGGGGCGAGCCGGCTGTGCTTCAATGCAATATTGTCGCCGCGGAAGTTTTTCGTCACCTTGCCGCTCGAGCAAAGCGCCTTGAGCGACAAATCGAAAGACTCGCCCGCCTTCTTGAATTTGTTGCATGAAGGATAAGGGGCGGCGCAGGCACCGGCCGCCGAGGAAAGCTGGAGCTTCTCTGGCGCCACGACGAAAGTCCCGCTGCCTGTCAGCGTCGTACCGCCGGTGGCGACAAGCTCGGCATTCAGCCTTAGCTCGCCGGCATCGTCGTAATTGACGAGTGGCAACGTTGCCTCACCGTCGGTGAAATTCAAGTTCGTGAGGTTATTGCTGCTCGGTTTGCTCGTCGGGACAACGAGCGTGCCGAGCCGCAGCGACTCTCCATTGGCGCTGGAAGGATCGACGTAGTTCATCCATACCTTGAGGTTCTGGTTGCCGCTGATCGTTGCACCGCAACCCTCGGCGGTAATCGTGGCATTTGCCGTGCCGGTACAAGCTGTGAAATCGGGCACATCGATCCGCAGCACGGCATCCTGGAAGCCGATCTGGCAAGCCGACCAGGCGACTTCGCTGTCGGCCACGTAACAGCGGTAGCCAGGACTAGCCGTCGGCGCCGGATTGCCCGCCGACATCGAGAGCACCGTGCTGCCCGCTGCCGTCTTGCTGATCAAGGCGCTTCCGCCGCCGTTGATGATCGACACCGTTACTGGCGGGTTCTGATCGTCGATCTTTGCGCCATTGGTGGCATTGAGCGTCACGGAAGCATTGCCGCTATAGGAAGTCGCACAGTTGGCATCGGCACACGCCTCGATGCTGACTGGTTCGCTCTCGCAGGTAAGCGCCTGGCCATCGTTGATTTTCAGGCGGTAGTGATCGACGTGACAAGGATGAGTCAGCTCCATCGCCGCCACAATCTCGGCTGCCGATAGCGCACCGTTGTAGATGCGCACTTCGTCGATCTTGCCGCGGAAATGGCGCGTCGTATAGTTGATATCGGCCCCAATCAGCACTGGATCGCTGTTGGTGAGAGCTGCTTCGCTATAGTTGGCCGTGGCATCGAGCACGCCATTGATATACATCCGCTGGCGCTGGCTCGCCGCCGTCCGCTCAAAAACCACCGCAACATGCGTCCATTGGTCGAGTGGAATAATGGCATTGCTCAAGACATATACGGCGGAGGCGCTCACCCTCGACCACCACCAATAGAGCTTGCCTTGGCTGTTCAAATGGAGCTCATAGTTCTCGTCTTTCGACAAGATGGTGTAAAGATCACTCGGCGGATGAGCAGTGGGATAGACCCAGGCCATGAGGGTGTACCGGTCGGGCAGATCGAGCGCATTGGCATCGGAGGCCGACAAATACTCGCTGCCCGTGCCAGCAAAGCCCGTGCAAACTTTGGCGCTTTGCGGCTGGGCGCCGCCGTTGGCAGTGAGATGATGATTGTTGCCCGATAGATCAGCCGTCCATGGGATGCCATCGAGCGGCCAATAGGCGACGAGCGAATAAGGGCGCAAAGCCAGGCGATGAACGAGGCCGGAAGCATTTTTTTTGGTCGTCGTCGTCACCGCCGCCTGCGTGCCGGCCGTCGCATGAATGGAATCCGACATCGTGATGCGGCAGGCCTTGTTATCACAGGCTCGCTCGCTTCGCTCCGTCCAGTTGGATGGCGGCGAAAAAAAGTTTTTTTCAGACGTGTTGGCGCTCGTCATCAGCACCCCCCTCGCTCCGTTCGTCTGGGTCACCAGTGCCGCCGAGGTGGCGTTTTTGCTGTTTGAATAAGTCGTCACGACCGGCTCGGCATCGATGGGATTGGCAAGATCGACGCCGGAATAAGAACTCAAGAGGGTCGCCCAACTGCGCGTCGCCCCAAGAGGAAAACTGAATGTCACATTGAGGTCGGCGGGTTGCGCCGGCCGGGTGAAGACGGCCTGAATATGTCCGGCATGACTGTCGCAAGCATGCCGGGTCCATCCCGCAGGTGTTCCCAACGAAGCACAATTGCCCGACGCGACGGTGATTTGCGCCACATAGAGGTTGCCTGTCGCCACACCGGCAGCGGAGGTCGGCCTGACCTGAGCTGCGCTTGAGAATCCACGCCGGCCATAAGTCGCCGACCAGTTAATCGCCGCCCATGAATCCAGGGCCCCGAACCCCAAAGCGATGAGGACGAGCAACCCTTTGGAAAATACTGCTGACCATGGACGCTTTTTTCCCAGCGTGCGCATTTTCATCTCCCCCCAGCCTCGGCGGTGAAATCGCGCGTCCCGTTCATGCTGCCTCGCCTTCACTCTCGGGAAAAACCACCGACCAGTCGATGACGAGCTCTGGCAAGCAACCGACGGCCGTTTGCCCCACACAGGCGAGAATTTCCGCCGCCCTAAATCGTCCTGCGTCGCTTTGCCGGTAGATCGTCACCATGCGATCGATCGGATGCACGAGCCAGTATTCGGCAACGCCAGCGCGCTCGTAAAGCTCACGCTTGACGAGGTGATCACGGCTCGCGCTCGCCGGCGAGAGCACCTCGACGATCCAATCGGGTGCACCTCGGCAGCCTTTTTCATCGAGCTTGCTGGGGTCGCAGATCACCGCAAGATCCGGCTGGACGATGGTCGTGAGCTCTTCGTCGCTTTCCTGACCTGCCGGCAGCCGCACGTCGAAGGGGGCAAGATAGGCTTCGCAGTTGCGCCCCTGCAAGGCATTGGCGACTTGCCGGAAAAGCTCGCCCAGCACTTTTTGGTGGATTCGCGCAGGAGCAGGGCCCATGGCATAGGCCACGCCGTCGATGAGCTCCCACCGCTCGCCTTCCGGCCAGCGGCAATAGTCGGCATAGGTATAGCGGCGATCGTTCCGGCGCTGTGTCTGGGCCATGACCCCCTCTCCTGTGGGCATGGATAATTATGCCCCCATCCCGGCCGGCGCTGGCAAGACGGCGCCGCTGCCGTTCATGGCCGGTCAGGCCGCCGCCCGCTCCGGGGGAATGAAGGCCGAGCGCGGCACGCCACGGTTCTCGCCCATGTCGGCGAGAAGCTCCTTCATGTCGAGGATCAGCACGATCTGGCCATTGGAGAGCGTGGTGACCCCCGCGACACCCTTGGGACGGAAGTCTTCGAGCGACTTGATGACCGCATCCTCGCGTCCCATGAAGCCGTCGATGGCGAGGATGAAGGTGTGCTCCGCGGTCTGCATCAGCACGCCATACTGCGGCACCTTTTCCGGCACCCAGCCCAAGAGATGGGCGATCGGGTAGATCGGCAGCACCTCGCCGCGCACGACCATCGTCGCGCGGCCGCCGACTTCCTGCACCTGCTCGATCTGGATCGGCAGGATCTCGCGCACCATCGAAAGCGGCACAGCGAAGGGCTGCTCGCCGAGCTGCACGAGGAGCACCGGCAGGATCGCGAGCGTGAGCGGCAGCGAGATGATGAAGGTCGTGCCCTTGCCGACCTGCGACTTGATCTCGATGCTGCCATTGAGCTTCTGGATGTTGGTCTTCACCACATCCATGCCGACGCCGCGGCCGGAGACATCGGAGGCGACGTCCTTGGTCGAGAAGCCCGGCAGGAAGATGAGGTTCAGGCTCTGGCGCTCGTCCATCGTGTTGGCCTCTTCATCAGTGATGAGGCCTTTTTCGAGCGCCTTGGCGCGCAGCTTCTCGGCATTCATGCCCTTGCCGTCGTCGGCGACGATCAGCACGATGTGATCGCCTTCCTGGCGCGCCTCCAGCCGCACCTGAGATTTCGGCGGCTTGCCGGCGGCGAGGCGTTCCTCAGGGCTTTCGACGCCGTGGTCGACGGCATTGCGGATCAGGTGGATGATCGGGTCGGAGAGATCCTCGATCATCGTCTTGTCGATCTCGGTCTCCTCACCGGCGAGCACGAGCTCGACGTCCTTGCCGAGATTGCGCGCAAGGTCACGCGCGATGCGCGGATATTTCTGGAACAGCCGACCGATCGGCTGCATGCGCGTCTTCATGACCGCGTTTTGCAGATCGGAGACCAAGAGGTCGAGCTGGCTCACCGTCTGGTCGAGCGCATGCAGGGTCTCGGTGTCGATGCGGCCGTTGATGATGTCGGAACGCAAGGAGGAGAGCCGGTTCTTGGTGAGACCGATCTCGCCCGAGAGGTTGAGCACCTGGTCGAGCCGCGCGGTGTCGACGCGGATCGAGTTGTCGCGCGTTTTCTCGTCGGCGCGGCGGCCGACGGGGGCCGACATGGCGCCGGGCTTGTCAGTGGCGCGCCGGCCGATCGCGTGCTGGATGACGGCTTCCGGCGTCTGGCCGGCCACTTGGGTATGCATGACCGGCTCGGCAGAAGTCGGCGCTGGCGGGACGGCAGGCGTGGGCACGGCGCCGGTGACGGCGCCGTAGAGCTTGTCCCAGTCCGGGCCGGCCGCAGGCGCTGGCGTCGTCGCAGGGGCCGCGGCTGGCGCAGCAGGCGCCGGCGCGCTCTGGGTCGAGGCTGCAGAAGTGAGCTGGCCGGCGAGCGCGGCCTTGAGATTGGCGATCAGCTGGGCATCGGCTGGCGGCGGCTGAACACCGCCCTCGAGATGATGGAACATCTCGCGCACCGCGGCCGTGGCGGCGAGGATGACGTCCATGATCTCCTTGGTCACCTCGAGCTCGTTGTTGCGCAGCTTGTCGAAGAGGTTTTCGGTCAGGTGACAGAGCGTGACGAGCTCGGTGGCGTTCAAGAAACCGGCACCGCCCTTGATGGTATGAAAGCCGCGAAAGATGTCGTTGAGCAGGCCGTGATCGTGCGGATTCTTTTCGAGATCGACGAGCTTGTTGTCGACGCCCGACAACAGATCGGTCGCTTCGACGAGAAAGTCCTGCAGCAGGTCTTCCATGCCGGCAAAGTCGCTCATGGCTTCTCTCCTAGAATCCCAAACTTTCGAGCAGGTCATCGACCTGCTGCTGGCTCGTCACGACATCGGTGCGGCCGGCGGCATCGATGACCGGGCCGTTCATCAGACTTTGCGGCGCCGCCGCCTTCTTCTCTTCGGGCATCACTTCGATGAGCACCTGAAGGAGCTGCGCCTCGATGTTCTGCGCCGTCTCGACGAGCTTTTTGATCACCTGGCCGGTCAGGTCCTGGAAGTCCTGCGCCATCATGATCTCGTTGAGCTGGGCATTGACGGCTTCGATTTGGCTCGGCGCGCTGGCGAAGAAGGCGCGCGTATCGGCCGCGAGCTGCTTGAACTCTTCGACCGAGAGCTGGTTGGCGAACATCTTTTCCCAGCGCGCGCCAAGGGCCTTGATGCGCGCATTGAGCTCGTCTTGCGCCGGCTTGGCGATGTCGCAGGCATTGAGCACCCGTGAGGCGGCCTGCTCGGTCATCCGCGCGATGTAGTTGAGGCGCTCGCGCGCATCGGGAATCTGCCGCGCGGTTTCTTCGAGCGCCTTGTCGTAGCCCAGCTCGCGCAAGGCATCATGCAGCTTGCGCGCCAGATGCCCGAGGCGGTTGAAGACCACTTCCTGCGTCGCATTCTTCTCGCTCGCCGCGCTCGTCTCGGGTTCGATGACGATGTCGGGCTCGGCTGCCTGAGCCGCCACGCTATCGAAAAGCGCCTGGAGCTCAGGCGAATCGCCCGAAGCGTCGGCCGCAGGCATCGGCGCCGGCGGCTGGCTCGCCGCCGCGATCGAGTCGAAGAGCGCTTGCAGATCGGCGGAATCGCCGGACTCGTCGAAGTTGACCGGTTTCACCATCGCCTCACCACCCGAGCTTTTCGAAGATCTTGTTGAGCTTCTCGTTCAAGGTCGCCGCCGTAAAGGGTTTGACGATGTAGCCCGAAGCGCCGGCCTGGGCGGCGGCGATGATGTTTTCCTTCTTCGCCTCGGCGGTGATCATCAACACGGGCAGCGCCTTGTGCGTCGGGCTGCTGCGGATCGTCTGCAAGAGGGTGAGCCCATCCATGTTCGGCATGTTCCAGTCGGTGATGACGAAATCATAGCCGCCGCTTTGCAGCTTCTGCCAGGCCACGGCACCGTCCTCGGCTTCCTCCACGTTGGTAAACCCCAGCTCTTTCAGTAGATTACGGACGATGCGGCGCATCGTCGAGAAGTCATCGACGACGAGGAACTTGATTTTGCTGGGATCTGCTGGCATGAAACGTTCTCCGCGTGAAACCTCTTAATAGATCAATCGCGCCGCGTCTTGAGGAGCAATGGCCGCAGCGTCTCGGCGAGCGCCTCGGCATCGAACTTGGCGACATAGGCATCGACCCCCACGGCCTTGCCCATCGCCCGGTTGGCTTCCGACGACAGCGAGGAATGCATGACGACCGGGATACCATCGAAGCGCCGGTCGGACTTGATGTTCTTGGTCAGCACGTAGCCATCCATTTCCGGCATCTCGGCATCGACGAGGATGACGTTGATCTCGTCGCGCAGATCGCGGCCGGTCTGCTGGGCGTGCGCCGCCATGCCGGACAGGCGCGTCCAGGCTTCCATGCCGTTTTGCGCATGCTTGTGCTTCACCCCCATCTTGTCGAGCACTTCGATGATCTTCTTGCGCGCCACGGCCGAGTCATCGACGAAGAAGACGTTGTACTCGGCATCGTGGCCGATGTGCTCGATCTGGCCGACCACCGATTCGCCAAAGGTATTGGCCATGATCTGCTCGACATCGACGATCGAGACGAGCTTGCCATTGTCAAGCTCAGTGATCGCGGTGATGAAGGCTTGCGCGCCGCCTGTCACGGTCTCGGGTGAGCGCACGCGATCCCATTCGACGCGGATGATGCGATCGACGTCATGGACGAGGAAGCCCAGCGTGCGCTTCGAATATTCAGTGACCATCATCGAGCCGCCCAAGCCCGGCGGGGCATCCGCTAGATGCATGACGCGCGCGAGCGAAACGACGGGAATCACGTTGCCGCGCAGGCTGATGAGCCCCTCGACGCCGTCAGGCATGTGCGGTGACCTGGTGATGGCCGGCGTCTTGCACACCTCGCGCACCTTGAAGACGTTGATACCGAAGGTCTCGTTGGTGCCGAGCGAAAAAAGCAGGATCTCCATGCGGTTCGAACCGGCAAGCTTGGTGCGCGCATCGACGCTCTCGATCAGTGAACCGCTCGCCTGGGACTGTCCTGTCATCAAGGCTGCGAAATTGCTCATGGCGCTTCCTCCTTAAGCGGCCTGCGCGGTCTGCGCCGTCTGCTCGTCTTTGAGCAGCAGCCGCGTCAGCGTTTCCGCAAGGCGCTGCGCCTCGAACTTCGGCACATATTCATCGACGCCGACCGATTTGCCGAGCGCCTGGTTCGACATCGACGACAAGGAAGAGTGCATCAGCACCGGAATGCCGGCGAAGCGCGGATCGGATTTGACGTTCTTGGTCAGGATGTAGCCATCCATCTCGGGCATCTCGACGTCGGTGAGGATGAGCTGGACGAGATCCTTGACCTTGCGGCCAGTCGCGTCGGCATAGTTGGCGATCTTCTGGAGCTCCTCCCACGCCTGACGGCCATTGACCGCCGCCAAGCCCCGGATGCCGAGCGCCTGCAGAGTCCGTTCGATCTGGCTGCGCGCCACCGAGGAATCATCCGCATAGACGATGGTGATGCCCTCCTTGCCGAGTGGCTGGATGGCCTCATAGACCATTTGGTCGTCGTATTTGGCGGTTTCGGCAAGGATGCGCTCGACATCCAGCATCATGACGAGCCGCCCATCCTGCAATTCGGTCACGGCGGTGACGAGCCCGCCCATGTTGGCCGTCAGCATCTCGGGCGGCACGCGCATCTTCGACCAGTCGAGCCGCAGGATGGTGTCGACCGACTCGACGAGGAAGCCTTGCGTATGGCCGTTGTATTCGGTGACGATCATGATCTCGCGCGGCGACTCGGTCTGCATGCCGATGAAGTCGGCGAGGTCCACGACCGGCACGAGGATGCCGCGCAAGGACACCATGCCCTTGACGGCCGGCGGCATGTCGGGCGCGGCGGTGATGACGGGCGTTCTCATCACCTCGCGCACCTTGAAGACGTTGATGCCAAACGTCTCTTCGCGCCCGGTGCGCAAATCCTTGCCCAGCGAAAAGAGCAAGATCTCCAGCTTGTTGGTGCCGGCAAGCCGCGTGCGCGCGTCGATGTTCTTGAGCAGTTCAGACATGAGGGCCCCCTTCGAGGCGGGTTGGACTCCGAGTGTATCGGCAACAGGCCGTAAATCCTGAGTCTTTAAGCGGCAATATTACGCCATTCTTCATAGTCTGAAGCGCCGCACGGCCGCCTCGAGCGTTCCAGCCAGGGTCTCGAGCGCTTTGGCGACGGCGATGACTTCGCCGACCGTCGCGTCGCAACGGGAAGCCAGCTCGACAATACGGTCGACATTGCGGGAAATTTCCGCATTGGCCTGGGTTTGGCTCGCCACGGCGGCATTGATGCGCGCCATGCCCTCGGTCGTCTGCGTCACCGTCTGGTTGGTTTCGCCGAGCGTCACGGCCACCGTTTCGAGGTATTCCTGGGAAGAGCCGAGCGCCGCAAGCCCCCGATCCAGCACCGCCTCGACACGGGCGGCTTGCTCCTGCAGGTTTTTCGTCACGCGGTCGATGTCGCTCGCCGTCTTGGCCGATTTTTCGGCAAGCTTCCTCACCTCGTCCGCGACGACGGCGAAGCCGCGGCCTTGCTCGCCGGCGCGCGCCGCCTCGATCGCCGCGTTCAAGGCCAACAGATTCGTCTGGTCGGCGATGTCGCGCACCTCCCGCGTCATCTGCGTGATGGCCGTGGCGCTATTGACGAATTCCCGCGCCGTCTCGGTCATTTCGCGGATCGAGGTCTCCGCCTGGGATAGTTCGCCGATCATCGAGGAGAGGCTCACATTGCCTTCCTGCGTGCGCGCCAGGCTCTCTTCGGCCAGGCGATCGACCTCGGCCGTCTGCGCGGCGATGTCGCTCACGCCGGCGCTCAAGCGCTCCACCGCCTCGACGGCTTGCTGGGCGGCTGCGCTTTGCTCGGCCATGCCGGACTCCATGGCGCCCGTGATGCGTTGGAACTGGCTAGCCGTCTTATGAAGCTGCGTGGCAGCGCTGGAGAGCTCACCGGCCATCTCGCGCAAGGAATCGCGCATCGCCGCGATCGCCGCCAAGAGGCTGGTGCGGTCATGCGGCGCCAGTTCGATCGGCACGCCGAGCTCGCCATTGGAGATGCGCTTGACGACATCGGCGGCGTATTGCGGCTCGCCGCCGAGCAGCGCAAGCAAGAGCCGCGCAAGCTGCACGAAGGCCGCCAGGCCGATGAGCGAAGACAGGCCGATGACGAGGAGCATCCATTGGCGCGCCTGGGTCGCCTGCGCCAGCAGCTTGGGATCGAGCCGTCCTGCTTCTTCGGCGAGCCGCAGATACATGAGGAAGGAAAAGCCGTTGGCGATGAGGGTCACCGCGACGAGGATGGCGAGCACGAGGAACAGGCGTTGGCGCAGCGTCATGTCACCCTCCTTACTCCGTGCGATAGCCGATGCGGAAACCGCCCCAATGGCGGCCCTTGACGTAGATCGGGGCGGAGATGTCGTGCATGATCTCGCCGGTGTCGCGGCGATAAGTCTGCAGGAGGAAGGGCGTTTCGTGCGCGCCGCAGCGCTTGCCGACCGGATCGTCGAAGATGCGCTTGGTGCGGTTGCCCAGCGTGTCTTTCGCCTCATCGCCCGTCAGGGGCTGGCTATAGCGCTGATTGTGGGTCGGCACGTAGCCGTTGAGATCGCAGGCGATCGCGTAGGCGATGTGGCGATCCTTGTCGAGCAGCGGCTCTTGCACGGCCGGCAAGAGCCGGTCGGTGAGCGCATCGAAGCGCGTGTGGTATTTCTGCGGCCGCGTCTCAGGAATCGGCATGTAGTCGTGATCGAAAAGATCTTCGAGCTTGATCTCGCCGCGATCGACGGCCGCCTCGAGCAGGCGGCCGACCTCCAGGGCGGCCTGGCGTACGATCTCGGGCATGCGCGCATGCAGCGCGAGCGCTTCCTCGCCGCGCTGGCCGAGGTTGAAAATGGTGCCAATCTCTTCAAGGTTCATCGCGAGATAATCCAACTGGCGCGCTTCCTCGAGGGTCAAATTCGCGCCCTCGCAGTTGCGGTCGGCCAGGGCCATGATGTTGGTGACGAGCTCGGCGATCTCGCTCGTATGCCGCGCTTGATTCTGGGCGGCGCGCGCGATCAGTTCGACCTTGGCGGTCGTCTCCTCCGCGCCGCGGTTGATGAGCTCGAGCGCCTCGGCCGCCTGCCGCGCAAGCTGGGCGCCATTTCTGGCCTGGGCCGAACCATCGCGGATCGCCGCGATGGCGTTTTGGGTCTCGCTCTGGATCGCGCTGATCATCGCGCTGATCTCGCCGGTGGCGGCGCTGGTGCGCTCGGCGAGCTTCCTTACTTCATCCGCGACGACCGCGAAGCCGCGCCCCTGCTCGCCGGCCCGCGCCGCTTCGATCGCCGCATTCAAGGCCAACAAGTTGGTCTGGTCGGCGATCTCGCGAATGGTGCGCGCAATGCCCGAAATCGCCGCCGAGCGTTCGCCCAAGGCCGCGACGACCTGCGCCGACTGTTCGACCGAGCGCGCAATGCGCTCGATCTCGGCCGAAGCCTCCTCGACGATGCGCGCCCCGCGCGCCGACTGCTCTTTGGCTTGCAAGGCGATCTGGGCGGTTTCTTCGGCGTTGCTCGCCACTTCGCTCATGCCGCCTGCCATCTCAGCCACCGCCTCGGCGGCCGCCTCGGCCGCCGCGTTTTGCTCTTGGGAACCCCGCGCCGTATTTTCGGCCTCGTGCATCAGCTTGTCGGCCATCTTGGCTACGTGCGAGGCATTGAAGACGGGCATTGGTGCACAATTAGACATCTCTAATATTCCATATGCTTGGATTGGCGATTTTGGACATGCTTTCCCCCTTTCGCTCTTCTCATTCATGCAGCAGGGCGCATTGCTCCCACCGGACGGACTGAGGCAGTCCCAGGT
>JAOAHQ010000039.1 GCA_026415155.1 Rhodocyclaceae bacterium | reverse complement strand
GCGAGGGCGAGGAGATGCGCGCACGGGCGACGAGTCCATAGCGTTGCCTCTGGACGAGGAGCACGGGCGCGCAGATGCCGCCCGCAGCCCGAGCGCCGCCGCGTAGGGCAGTGCGAATGTCGTTGAGCTTCCTCATGGATGGCCTGCCCGGTCTAATGGACAATCTGGGTTTAAGGCCGCGATTCGAGGGCGAAGCGCTTGAGCAATTCCTTCACCGCCACGACACGCTCTTTGAGCGTACCCGTAGCCTTCTGCCAAACGAGCTTGTCAGGCCCGGCGAGCTTGAAGCTGCGCTCGGACTGGATCAAGCGGATGATCTGGGCCGAGTCGATCGGCGGGTTGGCAACGAATTGCAGCTGGATCGATTTCTCGCCGGCATCGAGCTTACTGATGCCGAGCGGCTTGACCAAAAGGCGCAGGCGGTGGGTTTCGATCAACGCCTGCGCCTGGGGGGGCAAGGCGCCATAGCGGTCGATGAGCTCTTCCTGGAGCGCGCGCAGCTCGTCTTCCGTGGCGGCGTTGGCAAGCCGTTTGTAGAGCGTGAGCCGCTCGTTGACATCGGGGCAATAGTCATTCGGCAGCAAGGCCGGAAAGTGCAGATTGATCTCGGCCGTGATGGAGAGCGGCTGGGTGAGATCGGGGATCGCTTCACCCGCCTTCAGTGCGCGCACCGCCGCGTTGAGCATGTTGGTGTAGAGCGCGAAGCCGATTTCATGGATTTCACCTGATTGCGCCTCCCCCAGCACTTCACCGGCGCCGCGGATTTCCAGGTCGTGCATGGCGAGGAAGAAGCCCGAGCCAAGCTCCTCCATCGCCTGAATCGCCTCGAGCCGCCGCTGGGCGGCCGCGCTCGGCCTGGCGTGCTCGTCGGTGAGCAAATAGGCATAGGCCTGATGGTGACTGCGGCCGACGCGGCCGCGCAATTGATGGAGCTGTGCGAGGCCGAACTTGTCGGCGCGGTGGATGATGATGGTATTGGCATGCGGGTTGTCGATGCCGGTCTCGATGATCGTCGAGCACAGCAGGAGGTTGTGCTTCTGCTGCGTGAATTCGCGCATCACGCGCTCGAGTTCGCGTTCCGGCAATTGGCCGTGGCCGACGACGATTTTCGCCTCGGGCAAGAGTTTTTGCAGCCGCTCGCGCATAGCCTCGATCGTGGCGACCTCGTTGTAGAGGAAATAGACCTGGCCGCCGCGCTTGAACTCGCGTAAGGCGGCTTCGCGGACGAGGCCGTTCGACCACGGATGCACGAAGGTCTTGATCGCGAGGCGTTTTTGCGGCGGCGTGGCGATCACTGAGAAATCGCGCAGGCCTTCGAGCGCAAGGCCCAGCGTGCGCGGAATCGGCGTGGCGGTGAGCGTCAGCACATCGACTTCGGCGCGCAGCGCCTTCAAGGCTTCCTTTTGCCGCACGCCGAAACGGTGCTCTTCGTCGATGATGACGAGACCCAGGCGCGCGAATTTCACATCCGGCTGCAGCAAGCGGTGCGTGCCGATGACGATGTCGATCTGGCCTTGTGCGAGCTGCCGGATGACTTCGGCCTGCTCCTGCCTCGATTTGAAGCGGGACAGTTCCACGACTTTCACGGGCCAATCGGCGAAGCGGTCGGCAAAGGTCTGGTAGTGCTGCTCGGCCAAGAGCGTCGTGGGGCAGAGCACGGCGACCTGCCGGCCATCGGCCACGGCGACGAAAGCGGCCCGTAAGGCGACTTCGGTCTTGCCAAAGCCCACGTCGCCGCAGACCAAGCGATCCATCGGCTTGCCCGAGACCATGTCGGAAATCACTGCGCCGATTGCGGCTTGCTGATCGGGCGTTTCCTCGAAGCCGAAGCCGGCGGCGAAGGCTTCGAGATCATGCGTCTTGAAGTTGAACGGGTGTCCCTGGCGCGCCGCGCGCTGGGCATACAAATGCAAGAGCTCCGCCGCCGTATCGCGCACCTGTAGGGCGGCTTTTCGTTTCGCTTTTTCCCACTGGCCGGAGCCGAGCGTGTGCAGTTCCACAGACTCGGGATCGGCGCCGCTGTAGCGCGAGATGACCTCGAGCTGGGCGACGGGGACGTAGAGCTTGGCATCATTGGCGTATTCGAGCTGGAGGAATTCTTCCTCGCCCAGATGCACGAGGCCGAGATAGCGACCGATGCCGTGCTGCTCATGCACGACAGGGTCGCCGATCTTGAGCTCGGACAGATCGCGCAGCCAACCTTCGAGATTGGCGCGGCGCGTCTCCTGCCGCTTATGACGCGGCCGGGCCGTCGCGGCATAAAGCTCGTTCTCGGTGACAAGGGCGAATTCGTCGAGCAGGAAGCCGCCCGAGATGGGGCCATCGGTCAGACACAGCCGCGCGGAGGCCCCGAGGAAGGCGGAAAAGTCGGCGACGAGGGCGGGGGAGATGCCATGCTCGCCGAGGTATTCGTGCATCGTCTCGCGCCGGCCGGGCGATTCGGCCACGATCAGCACGCGGCCAGCATAAGCGTCGAGAAAGGCGCGCAGTGCGGCGAGCGGATCGTCCGCCTTGCGATCGATGGCGACGTTGGGCAGAGACTGGGCCGTCTTTCCAGCGCCGACTTTCACGAGGTATTGGGGAAAGCCATTTGCGCGCTTGAAGAATTCCTCGTCGCGCAAAAACAGCATCGACGGCGGCAGGATCGGGCGCGAACGGTCGCCGCCCAAGAGCTGGTAACGCGCCGTAAGCTCCGCCCAGAACTCGGCGAGCGCGGCCGGCACCTCGCCGTGCAGGAGCAGCGTCGCATCGACCGGCAGATAATCGAACAGCGCGGCCGTCTCGTCGAAAAAAAGCGGCAGGTAATACTCGATGCCGGCGGGGAACAGCCCGTTCGAGACGTCCTTGTAGAGCGCGATGCGCGAGGCATCGCCTTCGAAGGTGTCGCGAAAGCGCTGGCGGAATTTCGTCCGGCCGGCTTCGCCCGTCGGGAATTCGCGCGCGGGCAGCAGGCGGATCTCCGGCACCGGATAGAGGCTGCGCTGCGTGTCGACGTCGAAGCAGCGGATCGTCTCGATCTCGTCATCGAACAATTCGATGCGGTAGGGGAGCATTGACCCCATCGGAAAGAGATCGACGAGGCCGCCGCGCACGCTGTATTCGCCCGGCGCGACCACCTGCGTGACATGCTGGTAGCCAGCGAGCGTCATCTGCGCGCGGAATTTGTCGCGATCGAGCCTGTCGCCCTGCTTCATGAAGAAGCTGTGGGCGGCGAGAAAGTCCGGCGGGGCAAGCCTTGTTGCGGCGGTCGATGCGGCGACGATCAACACGTCGCACAGGCCTTGCGTGACCGCATAGAGGGTGGCCAGCCGCTCGGAGATCAAGTCCTGGTGCGGCGAGAAGTGGTCATAGGGCAGCGTCTCCCAGTCGGGCAAGAGATGCACGCGCAGCGCGGGCGCAAACCAGCCGATCTCTTCGGCAAGCCTTTGGGCTTCCAAGGGGCTGGCGGTGATGATGGCGAGGAGCTGACCAGGCGTGGCGAGCTGCGTGATGGCGAGGGCGTCGGCGGAACCGGGAAGCGGAAGAAGCGTCTGACGTTGGCCAGGCTTCGGCGCCGGCGGCAGGGAAAACGGCGGGGGCATTGCGGACACGAAAACGCGGGGCCGTGATTATCCCAGATTGTCCATGAGACCGGGCTGGCAAGGGATAACGAGGCAAAACCGACATGGCAGCGCCCGATGCGGCGGCTTGCGGGCTGCGGACGGGCGCTGCCCGCCCACGCTCCTCGCCCATAGGCACCGCTCCTGGCGAGGCGCGCGGCCCGCCATCGCCTCGCCCTCGCCTGCGCAATCCGCTCGCGTTCCAATGGACAATCTGGGTTCAAGCGCTTTTCAGGGCTAAGACACGTCCGTCAATCCATTACAGGGCTGACGGTCAAAAATCGAACCAGGCAGCTCGCCACTCCTCTAGATGATCTTGCAGCATCCAGTGGCGCCGGATGTGCTCGCGCAGGGCATCGCCGCGGCGCGCCGCTTCATCGAGGTCGTGGATGTGCTCGCGCAAGGCGGCTTGCCAGTCCTTGAAGCGGTTTTTGACGAGCGTGACGCCCGGAAAATCCCTCGAGCGCCGGTAAGGGCCGAAATCGGAGGCGATCACCGGCCAGCCGAGCGCACCGAATTCGAGCAGGCGCAGATTGCTCTTGCACTCGTTGAAGGCGTTTTCGGCAAGCGGCGCGACGGCGAGGTCGAGATCGAGCGTGGCAAGCTTGGCCGGATACTGCGGCGTGGCGATGCCGGGCACGAGCTCCTTCACGTATGGCTTGATCTCTTCGAGGCAAAAGCCCATGAAGACCCAATCGACTTCCTTGTGCGTTGCCTTGACGAGATCGATGATGAGCGCGAGGTCGCCCGTATGCGAGACGCCGCCCGCCCAGCCGACGCGGGGCTTGGCGCCGCGCCGGCGCTGGCTCGTGAGGCTTCCCCACTTCTCGCGGTCGAGATAGTTGGGCACGACGCGGATTTGCGGCGCGATCGGGGCGAAGGCCTCCTTGAGCGGCTCGGTGGTGACGATGAGCCGGTCGCACAGTTCGAAGCCCTTGCGCAGCCGCAGCGCGATGTCCTTGTGGATGTGCGCCTTGTGCAGGCTCGTCACCGGCACATGGGTGGTCAAGTCATCGATCTCGTAGATCAGCTTGCCCTTGAAGAAGCGGCGATAGGTGCGCAGGTGTTCGAGCTGATCGTCCATCGTCTGGCGCTGCAGAAAAATCGCATCGGCGTCGAAGACGGCCATGTCGTAGGGCGAGAGATGGACGAAGTCGAGATGGCCATCGATGATCCCCGCCACGCGCGCCGCCGTGAAGGGCTCGATGACGCGATAGTGCCCGCAGCCCATCTCGTCGGCCGGAAAGGCCAACAGGCGCGGCAGCGGCTTCCAGGGCAGGCGCAGCTTGGTGATCTCCGGCCGCTCGGTGAGCGAAAAAGGCTTGCTGCGGCTGAAATTGACGTTGTAGGCCGGGTCGCGGGCCAGGATCGGCAGCCAGCGCTCGGCCAACGTCTGCTCTTCCGGGGGCGCCAATTTCAGCCGAGGAAGCTCAGGCAGGACGAAGCTGAGATAAGGCGTCCATAGCGTGCGTCGGTGTGCGGCATGAAGCCGCAGCGCGAAATCGATCCAGCCCGCGAGAAGCCCCTCGCCCGGTTTGAGACCTTCCGCAGCGGCCCAAGCCTCGCGTGAAAAGGCGACGACTTCGGGGGTGACGGCCAAAGGATTTTGCGGCGTGAGCAGCCGGCCCGCGTAGCCCGGCGCATCGAAGCTCATGCCGCCGCCTAAGCCCACCGCGAAGCCTTCGATGCCGAAGATCAGGGCATTGCCAATCAGCGTGCGGTCTTTTTCTGCCACGAGGCGTGGGGCGACGAGGCCGTGCGTTGGCTCGCTTGCGAGCGCCGCGAGCCGTTCGAGCCAATCGGCTTCGACCGGAATCGATTGCGGCGGCAGCAGAATGAAGACATCGGCGTGCGACTGTTCGACGGCGGCCGCAATGCGGCCAAGGGCGTCAAGCCCCTCGGGATGTGGGAAGACCAGGAGGTCTTCCCGGCCCAGGCCATCGATGCCGGAGAGAAAGGCAAAGGTATCTTCCGGCAGATCGGGCGGCGCGAAGATGACGAGCTCGGCGGCCCAGCCGCTTTCAGGCCGGGTCAGAAAGCGCTCGATGAGCCCCTGCAGCGCAGGAACTTCCGCACAGGCCTCGACGATCAGCCGCACCCGGCCAGTCCGACCTTGGGGCTCGACGCGCAGGCTGCCTGGCAGAATCCCGGCCGACACCGATCTGCCGGTGAGCACGGCGGCGGCTTCCTCGGGCGAAAGCGCTGCCTCACCTAGCCACTCGTGCGCCTGAGCGCGGTGCCAGAGCACGTCGGGCACATGCGCGAAGGCGCTCTCCCCTTCTTTTTGATACAGGCTCAGTTGGGCAAGCCGCCAGGGCGCGGGGCTGTTGGGCTCAAGGCCCAAGGCGAGCAGCGCCTCCCGCTTCATCGCGCAGGCCCAGCCGAGGTAATCGCAGGCAAGGAAATAATCGGGCGAGAAGTCGGGCTTAAGGAGCGGGGAGATCGGCTGCATGTCCTTATCGAGCCGGCCTTCGTCGGCATAGAGGAGCTTCGCCTGCGGCTGCCTGAGCGCCAGTTCGGCGAGATAGAGTAAGGCGTGGTTCGCGAGCCGGTCGGCGCTTTCCAGAACGATGATCCAGTCGGCGTCGCTCTCTTCAAGATGATCTCTGACGGCCGCCCAGATCGCCTGCGCCGTCCCGCCAGCGCCGACTTTGCGCCAACCGATGCGGCTTTGGCTCTGGATCGCCGCCGGCGCATCTTGCGGCGACAGGATCGTCAAGCGATAGGCGTCGTAAAGCCAACGCGCGGCATCGGTGAGGAAGGCGGCGAGCCGCCCCTCTTCGCCTGCGTGCCAGACGAGGACGTCGAACTTCGGCGCGCCGCCGAGCTTAGCGAAGTAGGCATCGAAGGCCTGGGCTTCGTGGGCAGCCAGGCGGTGGCTGATGAGCAGATCGAGGTAGAGGCGGTCTGCTTGTTTGCCTGAGCCCGTGGTGCCGCTCTGGATTTGATTGCCCAAGTCGGTTTCGACGAGGTTGTGTTCGCGATAGGCCTGGGCGATTTTTCCGACCAGATCGAAACGCCCGACATGCAGGGCGTCGGCCATACGTTGCTTGAAGATGCTGGAACGAAATTTCCGGGCTCTCGTTTCAAGCGCATGCGCATCTTTATTGATGGGGTTTTCCGGCGAAGTCATACCGCCGAGTCGGTAGAGCAACAAAGGCTCGTCGATGTAGCGATAATTCCCACACAAAGCCGCCCGAAATCCCAGGATGTGATCTTCGTAGGCGTTGTCCGGCAAAGGGCCAAAAGTGCTGAGTAGGGCCGGTGTGAAGGCGGCCGAGGCGCCGATATGCAAGGCCGGCGCCGTGGCCATTTCGTTGATCGAAAGGTTTTGTTCGATCACGGGCGGCCGCCAAATAACTTCTCTTGTGTTGTCTCCAATGAGCCGAACTGAAGAATGGACGAGATAGTGTTTCGGACGGCCGGCAGCGATATAGTCTTCGACGATTTTTCTGACCCGATCAGGTTGAGAGATGTCGTCGCCGGCGTTGTAGACGATCAGATCTCCATGGGATGCTTCTACAGCAAGATTGAAGTGCCTCGTGATGCCGAGATTGGTTTCATTGCGGCGCAGTGTGATTTTCGCAATGCGATGCGGCTTCTTTTTGAGTGATTCAATCGTCTCGACAATGCGTTGCCAGGTTTCATCGGTGGAAGCGTCATCGCTGACCAGGAGCTCATCGATCGGGTAGTCCTGCGAGAAGATACCTGCCAAGGCTTCCTCGACTACGTTCGCCTGGTTGTAGGTCAGCATCAGCACCGTCACCCGTAAGGGCGTGTTGTCTAGAGGGGTGAGTGCAGTTGTGAACCCTGCTGAGCCGATGCTTGGCTGGTACGGGCCAAATCCAAGGCGCTCGGCGTGATATCTCAGGTAGGCCCAGGATTGTAGAGCGCGTTGTCGAAAGTCTGGCTGGCGTTGTGTTTGTCCGGGATGAATGCGAAAGCGAACGAGAGGGGAAGCCACATAGGCTAAATCGCCGCGCGATAGCAGATGGAGGGCCAAGCAGATATCACCCACGCCAAAGCATAAATAGCCAAATAAGGACATCACGTTCGGCTCGTTGATCGCCAATGCGTCCGTGCGGCGAAACAGCATGGCGGTCGGTTCGCCAAGTGAATTGTCCCCGCTTGAAAGTATCTGGCGTATAACGTGGGTTCCTCGGATTCTTGCGTCGTGTCTTGAAAGTGGGGGGGCAAGTCCTCCTTCATCGAGGGTTTTGCCGCTTGAATCGATTGGCAGGCGACGCGCAGCCGCGAGCCGCGCATCAGGCGCGGCTCGCAAGGCGTTTAGAAGGCGCTCGATGGCATTCGGTTCGAGAAGATCATCGTCATAGAGCGGCTTAATGAATTCACCGCGGGCGAGGCGAATGCCCTGGGTGAGATTGTCGGGTTCACCCAAGGGGGGCGTGTTGCGGCGATAAAGAATACGTGGATCGCGGCGCTGATATTCGGCGGTGATTTTCTCGATTGCATCGGATGGGCTATCGTCGAGCACAAGGATTTCGATGTTCCGATGCGTTTGCGCGAGTGCGCTCTCGAGGCAAGCAGTGAAAAAATCCGCCCGGAAAGCGGGAATGATGATGGAGACGAGCGGATCGCCCACAATGGTATCGACCCGTTTTGAAAACTCCATGATCAATGTCGATTCGGCGCGTGTTTCGAGACCAGCGAGACGTGGATCATCGCTAACATTCAAAGCACATCGAGTCGGATTTGCTAGTCCAGCCAGATTGGCCAAACGACTGAGCTCTTCCTCATTGACAAGCCATTGATGCCCCCATTCGCGTAGGCTGATGTTGAGATATTCGGCGCGGTTGCGGATCCATTGATAGCCGTATTTTTCGAGCCAGGGCTGGCGCCAGTCGTTTTCGAAGTATTCACGCACTACTTCATCGAGATCGGGTGTGGCGATACGCACCCGGCCGCCGGGCTTGAGCACGCGGCGGCATTCGCGCAGAAAGGCGATGATGTCCTTTTGAGAGAGGTGTTCGATGAAATGTTCGCTGTAGATGCCATCGACCGAGGCGTCTTCGTAGGGCAGGCCCTGGGTGACATCGCACTGGACATCGGCGCCGGGCTCGAGATCGATATTGACGAAGCCCGGCAGTTTAACCTTGCCGCAGCCGATGTTGAGATAGCACTTTTGGGTCACGGCGACTCCGGGAGGGCGTTATGAGGCAAACCCGCCAAGAGGCGGGCTTCAAGTTCGAGCAGGTCTCGGCGGCGTTCCTTGATGCGCTTGGCCGGATTGCCGAAATAAATGCCAAATGCGGCGCAATCCTTATTCACAAGGCTTAATGCACCTACAGCGACGCCTTCCTCAAGCGTTACGCCAGGCAGAATGATGCTACCGCTGCCGACGATGACATGGCGGCCAAGATGTACTGGGGCATGATAAACATTCGTGAATTCCTTGGGTACGGTCGGATTGGTCAGGGCAGCTCCAGAGTAGTCGTCGTTGCTCGAATAGATCGAGACGCGCGACGACAGACCGCTGAAGTCTGCCATGACAATCTTCCCTTGGCCGATCAGGGAACAATAGACCGCGATGTGAACATAATCTCCGATCTCGATACCCCCTTCCCCGGCGGAGAGCACGCAGAAGTCGTCGATGCGCACATGGTTGCCAAGTCGGATACGGCTAGCGCCATAGAAGCGGGCATGCTCCGAAATCCTGACGTCTTCACCGACCGAGGCGAAGCCGATGGTTTCGATTTCAGCGCGAGACAACATGACGATTCCCTCCTTTTTCGCGTCATGAGGCAATCACGGCGGCGATCGCCTCGACCGTCGCGTCTTCGAGAGCCGGATAAATCGGCAGGCAAAGGATGCGTTCCGCGACGCTGGCAGCGACGGGCAGATTGTCGCGCCGCGCCGAGGGCAGGCCGCGATACATTGGAAAATCCGAAATCAGCGGATAGAAATAGCGGCGCACAAAAAAGCCATGCGCCTTCAGCTTATCGTAGAGCGCGTCGCGCGTAAGCGGATAATCGGGCTCGACGAGAATCGGAAAGTAACCGTAATTGGACACCCTTTCGCCGCTGCCGCCCAGGCAGCGGATGCCGGGCACTTCGGCGAGCAGTTGCCGATACAGGCGGTCGATTTCGGCGCGGCGCGCGATGGCCTGGTCGATGTATTTGAGCTGCAGCAGGCCGAGCGCCGCGCTGAACTCGCTCATCTTGCCGTTGATGCCGGGCGCGACGACGGTGGTTTCATCGACGAAGCCGAAGTTCTTCAGGTGATCGATGCGCTGCTTGGTCTTGGCATCGGGGCAGACGATTGCGCCCCCCTCAAAGGTGGTAAAGGTCTTCGTGGCATGGAAGCTAAGTACAGAGAGGTCGCCATGGCGCAGGATGCTGCCTTCCTCGTCCTCGACGCCGAAGGCATGAGCGGCATCGTAGATCACCTTGAGGTTGTAAATGTCGGCGATCTGCTGGATCGCTGTCACGTCACAGGGGTGTCCGTAGCAATGCACCGGCAGGATCGCGGTCGTTTGCGGCGTGATTGCAGCTTCAATTTTCGTCGGATCGAGATTCAGCGTATGCGGGTCGATGTCGACGAACACCGGCTTGATGCCGTTCCACAGCAGCGCGTGCGAGGTGGCGACGAAAGAATAGGGTGTGGTGATGACTTCACCGGTGATACGCAGGGCCTGCAGCGCGGTGACGAGCGCCAAGGTGCCGTTGGCGAACAGGGCGATGTGCTTGACACCCAGATGCTCGCAAAGCGCGCGCTCGAATTGCTGGTGGAACGGCCCGCCGTTCGTCAGAATCTTGTTGTCCCAGATTTGCTGCAGATAGGGCAGAAATTCCTCCAAGGGGGGG
Organism: Rhodocyclaceae bacterium; assembly: GCA_026415155.1. Lineage (GTDB taxonomy): Bacteria > Pseudomonadota > Gammaproteobacteria > Burkholderiales > Rhodocyclaceae > Sulfuricystis. Next base: position 386 of record JAOAHQ010000039.1, on the reverse strand, counting down.
AGGAAGGGTTGAGTGACGAAGACGGGGGGGCTATTCATCAGCGACCGTACCGGTTAGCTATAACGGCTTTGCCCCGCATATCTTTGGACGAAAACGCGGGGCGAAAGCTTGGGTAGGCCAGCGCGCTTTTGTCAATTTAGCGCTGCAGCAGTTGCAGCACATTCTGCGGCAACGCATTCGCCTGTGCGAGCATCGCGATGCCGGCCTGCTGCAGGATTTGCACGCGGGTGAGGTTGGCGGTTTCGGCGGCGAAGTCGGCGTCGCGGATGCGGCTTCTGGCGGCCGAGAGGTTCTCGGAAGTCGTCTGCAGCTGCGAGATGGTCGCCTCGAAGCGCGATTGCAAGGCGCCGAACTTGGCACGCTGGCTGTTGATGGCGTCGATGGCT
>JAOAHQ010000031.1 GCA_026415155.1 Rhodocyclaceae bacterium | reverse complement strand
GCTTTCACCCGCTTGACCGCCAACTCCCGGAACTCGGCCGTGTATTCCTGCTTCGGTATCTTCTCCATTTCGTTCCTCCTTCCAATCTACGGGGCGTTATACCCCATCCCTTGGAAGACGAAATTTCGGGGGAAGCTCAGTTGCGGATTGGCCGGATCTTCGCAGGCCAGCCGCAGGCGGCCGTCTTCGATGCCCAGCGGCAGCACCGAGTGCTTTTGCGCGAAATTGAGCGGAACCAGCCGCAACGCCTCGGGTTGCGATGCTTCCGAGAGGTCGGCAAAGGGCATGCCGGTCTGGCGCGCCACCGCCAGCGCGATTTCGCGGTCCGTGACGAGGCCGAGCTTCTCGAGCGTCTCGCCGAGCCGCGCGCCGGTGGTGCGCGAGACGGCCAGGGCATACTCCGCCAGCCGCGGCGTGATCAGGCCGGCCTCGACGAGCATTTCGCCGAGCTGTTTCTTCGGCATCATGGCGCGAAGCTCCGCGCGGTCAGGGAAGCGGCCAGATGAAAGCGCGCGCGGGTTTCCTTGGCGTCGTAGTCGAGCACCGCCTGCTCGAAGCTCAAGCCTTCGGCGAGCGCACGCACCGTCGCGGCCGCCTTGGGCTCCACCTCCTCGTAGCCGCCGGGCAGCGAGACGACCAGCCGCATCGCATAACGGCCGGCATCGTTCTTCGCGGACGCCTTTTCCGGTTGCGCCTTGGGCTCGGCCGCCTTGTCGCGGCCGAAGATGCGCGCGAGGATGTCTTCGCCGCCCTTTGCGCCGGGCCCCTGCGCGGCCTCGGGCGGTTTTTCGCCGAAGGGGTAAAGGGTCACCGACTCCACCACCGCGCCTTCGGGCAGCCGCGTCGTCAGCCACGCGAGCAGGCGATCCGCGCGCACCTGTTCGTCGCGTTTTTTCATGAGCTCGGCGAATTCGGCGAGCCGCCGGCTCTCCTTTTCGTCGGGGATGCGTTTGACGAGATCGCCGCGCTCGCGCTCGAGCGTGGCGCGCTGTTCCTGCAAGCGCGCGGCGGTCGCGGCGTTGTCTATGGCCTGGAAGCCGCCCAGCAGGCCGGCGAACGCCGCGCCGGCGACGAGCAGGCCCGCTGCGGGCAGGGCGAGCTTCCAGGCGAGCGCGCCCGCCGCCTGCGCCGGCTCCAGCAGATTCCATTCGCGGCGCACGAAGGGCAGGCCGAAGAGCTCCGGCTCGGCGAGCGCGTTGGCGCCGGCGACGAGGGCGGCGATCTTTTTCTCCACTTCGCGCGAAGCGACGTCGCGCGCGAACTGCGGTTGCTTCGCGAGGCCGGTGAGATCGCCGAAGAGCAGCGTGACGGCCGGTTCGGGCAGGCCGGTGCCGCCGCCGAAAGCCGCGGCGGCGCGACCGACGGCCGCTTCCTGTTCGGCGGCGTCGCCCGGGGGGACGACCGCCAGCTGGCGCCCGCGCACATCGCCTGCCTCGGCGAGAAAGGCGACGAAACGCTCGCCGCGCGCAAAGCAGACGAGCGCCGGCTCGGAGGTCGCCTTGGCCGCCAGCGCGGCGAGCGCCGTTTCTTCGAGCGCGGCCAGCCGCACCGGCCGGGTGGCGAGCGGCAGCGCATCGGCGGCGCGCGCGCAGGCAAGTTCCGTCGTGGCGAGCGTCCTGAGCACGATGTCGGCCTCGCCCAGGGGAATCAGGCGCGTGCGCAGGCGGTAGGATTCGTTGAAGAGCATCTGGCCGTCGATGTGGCGGCGCGCGAACACCTGCGCGAGCCGCGGGTTCGCGGTCTGCGCGACGATGCGGTCGAAGTGCGCCGAGCGGTCGAAGAAGCTCGCCAGGAGCTCCAGCCCGCCCAAGGCCGCCAGCCGCGCCGCCGGCCCTTCGCCGCGCGCGACGCAGCGCCGGCCGCTGAGCAGCGCCCAGCGCGCCTTCTGGGTTTCGGCATCGGCCGCGGGCTCGTCGAGCGCCACGAGCAGCCTGCCAGTCCAACGTTCGAGCATGAAAGGGCTCCGGAATCGAAAGGTGTTTCGGTTTGGGCAAGCCGGCGGATTGCCCCGGCTTGCCCAAACCGCCGCGCGGAAAGCTTCCCCGCGCGGACGGTTCGGCTTGCGTTACGGATTCGGATTGCCGACGTTGCGGTCGAAGATGAAGAAGATCGAGCAGAGCTTGTCGTCGCCCGCATCGGTCGGCCAGTCCTGGCCATTGGAGGCCGGGGCGGGCGTGCCGTCGCAGCCGAGCAGACGCACGCGGCCGGTGGAGCCGCCCTTGGCCGGATCGGCGAGCGTGACCGAGCCGTCGATCGCCACATCGACGCCCTTGGCGAGCCACAAGGGCAGGTCGTAGGCGGTGATCACGTTGGTCTCGACCGCGGCGCCGTTGCCCGGCGTGATCTGCCAGGAACCGATGCCGTAGAAATTGTTGGTCTGGTTCTTGGTGACCTGGCGGTTCGGACGGTTGTGGTCGATGATGTTCGCCTTCCTGAGATCGTTCCAGGGGCGGTCGATCTGATCTTCTGTGGTTCCCGAGCCGAGGCAGGGTGCGTTCTCCGCCGCGCCGGAGGTAGCGAGAGCCGCCGCATCGGAATAGGCGGTGCCGCCAAGCCGCACGAGCTGCAAGGCGCCCTTCAGCGCTTCGCCGCTACCGATGATGCCATCGCCGTTACAGTCGCCGGCCAGCCGGCCGGTGCGCTTTTCATGCTCGAAGACCATGGTCTGGATGCCGCGGATGTCCTGCACGACGCGTTCGATCTTGGCCTTGTTGATCATGTCGGTGCCCTTCAGGGCGGCGACGAGGATGATGCCGGCGATCACCAGCACGATGGCCAATTCCACCATCGTGAAGCCGCCCTGCCGGCGCGCGGGCTGCATGAGAATATGCACGGGTTGCATGAATGCTCTCCTTCAGGTTATGGACAGATGGGTGCGGCGGCATGACACCGGCAGCGGTGCGCATTCTCGATGCATGGCGTTTTCATGCTGTTCGCAAAGCGTTCGCAAAGCGTTCGCATCCTGTCGCGCCAGTGTCGCCCCGCAGACATTGACCAGAATGCGGCGGCCCATAAAATGACGGGCGGGAGAACACGATACGATGCACCTGGTTACCGCCGGCACGCCCTGGCTGAGTCTTTTCGGCCGGCCTGCGCTGATTCCCGCCGCGCCCGGCCCGCCGCGGCCGCTCGATTGCCGTTACCGCAAGACGGGCCTGCTGCTCGCCTGGCTCGACGCCCATGCCGACCGGCCGCAGCCGCGCGGCGCGCTCGCCGAACGCTTCTGGCCGCAGGCCGCGGCGAGCGTCGCGCGCGGCAATCTGCGCGTCTTGCTCAACGATCTCGCCGCGCGGCTATCCGCCGTGGGACTGGGCGAGTGCCTGGAGACGGACCGCGACTGGCTTTGCCTGCGTCCGGCCGGCCGCTTCGTCGACGACGAAGCCGTCCTGAAGGACGGCGCTTTGCAAGCGCTGTTCCACTCCGTCGCCGAGGAGCGCCTGACGCTTCCCTGGCTGCCCGCCGAGGGCATCGAAGTCGAGGGCGAACTGGCCGAGTGGCTCGCCGCGCGGCAAGCCTGGTTCGCCCGGCAGTGCGAGGCGCGTCTGCACGGCCAGCCCCCTTCTTCGCCGCCCGCCCCCGCCGTCTTGCCGGCGCCGACTTTCGCCGCGCCCGCGGCGAACGCCGATCGAGCCGCAACGTGGCAATACCTGACGCTCCTGCACCTCATCCCGACATCGGCCGACCCGCTTTCCGACGAAAGGAAACGCCTTGCCGCGGCGCGCGCGGATTGTCTGGCGCTCGCCGCCGAAGCCGAGCGCCTCGGCGCCAGAACGCTGGAGTCCGACGGCACGCTCACCGCGGTCTTCGGCCTGGACGAGCGGGCAGCCGGTTCGCGCTGGCAGGCATGGCGAGCGGCCTTTTCGCTGCGCCGGCTGGCCCCGACGGCGCGCATCGGACTTGCCGCCGGCGACTGCCGGGTCGTCGCGGAGAAGGTTTCGGGAGAACGGCTCGAGCTGGTGCACCGCTTGGGACTCTGCGCCGAGCCGGGAGAACTCGTCGCGGACGAAAATTTCGCCGCCCTGGCCGCCGGCACCGGCAGAGCCGAGACGCGCGAATTTCGCGGCTTTGCCGCGCCCATGACGATCTGGCGCGTCGGCACGGCAATCCATTGCCCGCAACCGGGCAGCCTGCTCGTCCGGGAAACCCGCTTCGTCGGCCGCGCCAAAGAGCTGGCGAAACTGGACGAGCTCGCCGCAAGGCGATCCGTCCCGCTGTGCCTCGTGGGTCCTCCCGGAATCGGCAAGTCGCGTCTGGCGGCGCAATTTTCGCAGCGCCATGCGCCGGCGTTTTGGCTCGGCTGCCGTGCGGAACTGGCCGCCCAGCCGTGGGCGACGCTCTACGAATTCCTCTCGCGGCCGGATATCAGCGCACGGCTCGACGCGGGGCAGTACGCCGTCGCGCTGCGCCAGTTTCTCGCCCACCGCCATCTGGGTTTCGAATGGCGCGGCCAGATGCTCGCCGCCCTGGCCAGTCTGTTCCAGGGGGCCCTGATCGTCATCGACGACGCCCACTGGCTGGACGAACCCTGCGCGCGGCTCTTCGACGAGCTCGCGCAACGCATGCAGGCCCGCTGGTTGCTCACGCGCCGACCGCTTCCCGGCGGTTGGCTGCCGGCGGCGACGGCGTGCGTCGAACTGCCGCCGCTCGACGATGCGGCGGCATCCGCCTTGCTCGATGCCGCCGGCGATACGCCTTTGGCGGATGCGGAGCGACGCGCGGCGATCGCGCGCTGCCGCGGCAATCCCTTGCTGCTTCTGGCCGAGCGTCGCCAGGTACTGGCGACGGTGCGCGAGGGGCTTGCCCGCCAGCTCGCCTTTCCTCCGGCGCAGACCCGCTTGATCGGTCTCGCGGCCCTGCTCGGCCAGTGTTTCCGCCGCAGCGAACTGCTCGAACTGGCGCCCGAAGCGCCGGTGGATGACACGCTGACGCTGGCTGCGGAACGAGGCCTCATCGTGATCTGGAACGACGATCAGTGCGGCTTCGTCCATCCCCTGCTGCGCGAGCGCAGCCTCGACCAGCTCGACGAAGAGACGATCCGGCAACTGGCCGTCCGCGCGGCGAGCCGGCTGGCCGACGGGCAGGAATTCGCCCGCGCCGGCGAACTGTTCGCGCGCGGCGGCAAGACGGCTGCCGCCCGCCCGGCCTGGCTGGCCGCTGCGCAGGAAGCCCTCGCCGAAGAAGACGTCTCGGCCGCTTGCGCGCATTTCGGCCGCCTCGAAAGTCTGGGTTTTTCGTCGGGCGCCGCCGGAGAATGGGAGCGCATCCACTATGCGCGCGCACTCGTCGTGCGCGACGGCTACGGCATCGACGCCATCGACCGTCTCGTCGGGGAACTGGCCTTGCATGCGCCGCTCAGCGACGACGCCGAGGCCGCCGAGCGCCACTTCGCCGCCAACGCGCTCTATTACCTTTGGTCCGGCGGCCTTTCCTCTACTGCCGGCCTGGCGCAGGCCGCGCGCCTGGCCGGCCTAGCCCGAAACCCGGCGCAGCACTACGCCGCGCTCTGGGGGCAGGCCAATACCACTTTCCTGACGGGCGACTTCGCAACGGCGCACTCAGCCTTTACCCGCCTGCAAGACGCAAAACTGCCCTTTGCCGAGCGCGTGCGCTACCTGCCTTCCGACCCGCAGTCCTTCATTGCCGTCAATCGGGCCTGGGCCAGCTGGTTTCTCGGCTTGCCGAGCTGGCGGGCGGAAACCGAAGGAGCGGTCGCGCAGGCCGCCGCCCGCGGCTCGCAGCAACACGAATGCATCGCATGTTGCTATGCAGGTGCGATTTATCTGTGCGCCGGCGACTGGGAGGCACAGACGGCTTATGCGGCCCGGTCCATGGAAATCGCCCAGCGCGAAGCCTTCAACTTCTGGGAATTGTTCTCCGCCTTGCTGGTGCAGATTTCCGCCGCCCGCGCCGGACGAGCGCCCGACCCCGCCCATTGCGCCCGCTTTGAAGCGGCAATCCGCACGGCCTATCCGGCCGGATTGAACACTGTGCGCTGGTTCGTTGCCGAGGCCTACGCGGCCGCTAGGGACTGGTCCGCCGTGCGCGAGCTGTGCCGCACCGCGCTTCGGGAAGCAGAAAAAAGCGAGCACCTATACTGTGCGCCCGATCTGTGGCGCCTCTTCGGCCAAGCGCTGACGGAGTCCGGCGAAGCGCCCGCCGGCGCGGCCGCCCTCCATCAGGCCAAGAGCCTTGCCGACGCGAGGGGGGCCGAGGGATGGCTGCTGCGCTGGCAAGACCTGCTGCCGGAGGATTGTCCGAGCAGTCTGCCGGAAACTGCGTCTTTGTTGCAGCCCGTGATGGGGTTTGCCCCGAGCCCGGCGGCGTGAAAGCCTGGTTCATCGGCTGTCTCGGCTTCGTTTGGCTTTCTGCCACGACCGCCGCCGGCTTGCCCGACGACCGTCGCTGCATCGAGGAAGCCGCCGTGCGCCATCGTCTGCCGCCTTCGCTGATCCGCGCCATCCTGCGCGTCGAAGGGGGCCAGGCGGGACGTGTCTCGCACAATCGCAACGGCAGCTTCGACATCGGGCCGATGCAGATCAATTCGATCTGGCTGCCGGAAATCCGCGCTCGCGGCGGCTCCCTCGAACTGATCCTCCATCACCGCTGCGCCAATATCGAATTCGGCGCCTGGCTGCTCGGGCGCGAACTCGCCGGCGCCGATCCGGCGCGCCTGGAGCGCGCGACCTTCTGGCGCGCGGTAGGCAACTACCATTCGCGCACGCCGGCGCTCAACCGTGCCTACGCCGCGCGTGTCTGGCGCGCCTGGCAGCGCGAGATGCGGGCGCGCTAACGTTCGGCGAACGCTTGTCCCTTAGGCTGGCGTCTTCTCCTTTTGGGACAGGCCATGACCGATCTGGAAGCCACTTTGACACCCGCTCAATTGGGCGAAGTGCTCGACCGCTCGCCATTGTTCGCCGGCATCGGCCGGCCTGATGCGCTTGCCGCCGTCGCGGCAGCGCAAACCGTCGCATTGCCGCCAGACGCGATCCTGTTTACTCCGGGCCAGGTTTCCGTCCATCTTTATCTGATCGTTGCCGGCGAGCTGATCGGCAGCCGCGATGCGGCCGGCCGCGAGCGGATCGCCCGTTTCGTGCCCGGCGACTGCCTGGGCGGCCCGGCCATGTCCGTCCATAGCATCCCGCTTACCTTCATCCTGGCGAAAACCCGCTCCCAATTGCTCGTCTTCGACCGCGAGGCGACCTGGAACCTCATCGGTTCCTTGCCCAAGGTCGCCGCCAATTTGCTGCGCATTCAATCTCTGCGCCCGCATATGGCGGTCGGTTAAGACTGCTTGGCGCCATCGGCAGGGTGGCCGACTCGTTTTCGCTTGGCCGGATCGCCCCGGGAATTGAGGATGCCCATCAGCCGGTCGTGCCCGTCGTCCCAGACGAGAAAGCGCAAGCGCCGTCCATAGCCGGCCGAAACCGGAATGCTCCAATGCAACCGGGCATAGCGAAACAGCAGTTCCCCGGTCGTCTCGCGCTCCACCTCGACGAGGCGCGGCGCGATTCTGGCTGGATCGAGCTCCCGGCCATTGGCCAGGTGGGCGAGCAACCGCGTTTCGTGACGCGCGAGCCCCCGCGGGCGCGCTCGATCTGATGGCGGCAGGCCTTCGCGTGGCTGGCGCGCAGCCGCGCTTTTTCATCCGAGCCCAGCTCCAGGCGGCAGCCGTCGAGGGAGAAACCCCGCTCCTCGAGCTGGGCGAGCACCCGTTGGCGGAGAGCGGCGCGGTTCATGAGCCCCCAACTTGATCGAGCGCCAGCGCTTGGAGAAATCGTTCCCTGAGCTGGTCGAGTTTCGACTTGTCTATTTTCCCATCCTCCAGGGATTTGAGAATCTGGACGGGTTTTCGATCATCTCGCCCCGGCAGTTCCAGACCGAGAAACTTTTCCATGCAATGCGGAATGAAAACAGGCTCGGCCAAACGATGTTTGCCCGCCTTATTCCGCAACATGTCATTGACAGCCTTGTGATGCTGCTTGTCTTCGTCATCGTCAAGCATCAAGCCATAAGGAACGCCGAATCCTTCCAGCAGCGCGATGTAACGGTGGAAATTGAATTTCCCCATGACATCGACGACTGCAACGCGATGGCGAGTCAGGTCGTGCCAGTCTCGCGCCAGCAGCCATCCCAGGAGCGCTTTTTCGGTCGCACCTTCGACCAGCAATACGCGATCCGCGAAGAACATCGAGGCGCGCTCGGAATCGAGCCAGAGCTGATAGCGGAATTTCTCCTCTTGGGCCGCGATGTCCTCATCGTGCGGCGAGTGTTTAAGCAGGTTGCGGGCCTCTTTCTTCTTATCGTCGGCGATGGCGGGATCGGCGACGTAATCTTCCAGACATTTCTTGAGTGTCCCCCCTTCGCCGAGAATATCCGTCAATGTCTCCTGCCCCAATTGCCCGCACGCCGACATGCCCTCCGTTCTTCGAACCCTCACGATCTGGCAGAGTCCATCCGAAACCTTACCGACGAAGATCGGCGAATGACTGGTGACGATGACTTGTTGTCCTTCCCCGGAACCGAGACGGCGCAAGTGATAAGCCATGTTTTCCTGCTGAGCCGGATGAAGGAATGCCTCGGGCTCCTCAAACAGGATCAATGTGAAATCGGGATCGAAATCCTTTTTCTCGGCTTTTTTCTTGTCCTGGAAAGCCGGTGCGAGCTTGATCAGTTCATACAGGAACGATCTCTGGAAACCGTGACCGTAGCGATCGAGGGTCAATACGGTATCCCCAAGCATAGCGTCCGCAAACCCGTGTTTGACGAGATTCTTGGCGATGTCATCCGTGTTGACGGGGTTGACCGACATTTCAAACTGGACTTCCCAGTGCCGGAGCGCCTCGTTGATCGGCGATGTAATCTTTGCCAGGAAGCCGTCGTCTCCTCGCGCTTCTTCATTCAGCTTTCCGAAGGCCGCCTCCACTTCCTTGTAAGCCGGACTGTCGGCCACAACGCGCTTCAGCATGAAGTTGATCATGTCGCGCAAAGGCGATGGCCCCGTGGTCTTCATCTGATCGGCAGCCGTTATCAGTGCCGGTATGTAGATGAGTCGGCCAAGTTTTGCAGTCCCGACGTTTCTCGCACCGTAAAACAGCTCCTTGTCGGGCTCCCCGCGGACGACGCCATAGATATTGCTCTGGTTGGACTTGACCCATTCTTTCGATGCGAAATAGCGGCGCACCGTCAATCGGTTGCCAACGGCTCCCTCTTCTTTGTACTTGTCCGCAAGATTGCCCCACTCGTCGTCCGTGAGCGCGAACGTCAGCTCCACCCAGGACTCCTCGCCATTTGCGTTCTTCTTCGGCAAATCGTCGTTCGACCATTTGCTTTCCTCATAGAAAGCCCTCAAGGCGCCGAGAAGATTGCTCTTCCCCGCGTTGTTGGCGCCGACAATCATCGTGTAGTCGTGAATCTCGATGTCTGCATCGATGATCGATCGGAAATTGCGAATGCGGAGACGGCGTAGTTTCATCGCTGTTTTCCCCCTTCTTGAGTTACCGAGAACAACCGTTCCGCTTCCGCCGGCAAGAGGGCCGCATTGGTCTCGCGGGTGGCCGCGTGGCGGGCTCACGGCCCGCCTTCACAGGGGCGGGCGTGAAAAATCTGCGGCAGGTGTCGGCTTCGGTCACTACGAAGGATTCCGTTTGCCGCGCGTTCGGCCAAGGCCGTCGCTCGTATCGGCGGTTTGCCGCTCGATCCACCGGTCGATTGCCCGGCGCCGGAATCGCCACGTGCCACCGACTTTGAATGCGGGGATCTTCCTACCCGCCGCCAACCGATAGACCGTGCGCTTGCCCACCTTGAGATAGGCCGCCACCTCATCGAGAGTGAAGATTTCTGTCGCGTCGTCTCTCATTGCTTACTCATCCGGCATCGGTGAGGCGCCGGCAATGATGGTAATCTTGGCAAGGATACGGCAAACTTGTGCATCGTTGAAAGCGCTACGAGAGGCTGAAAAATGCTCACCTCGCTCCAAATCGAAAATTTCAAGGCTTGGCGCGACACCGGCCAGGTGCGCCTGGCTCCGCTGACGGTCATCTTCGGCACCAACAGCTCCGGCAAGTCGAGCCTGGGGCACCTGCTTCTGGCACTCAAGCAGACCGTGCAGCTTTCCGACCGCAAGCGCGCCTTGCATCTCGGCGACGAAAACTCTCTCATCGATCTGGGCACGTTCGCCGATTGCATTCATGGTCATGGACTGGAAAACCCGCTGACCTTCGAGCTTCGCTGGCGGCTGCCACAGTCGCTCACGGTGCGCGATGCGCTGAGCAAGGGCAAGATTTACAAGGGCGACGAACTGGAGCTTTCTTCAAGCCTCCGCGCGGACAAGGCAGGGCAGCCCGTCACCGAATCCATCGCCTATAAGCTGCGGCAGGGCGGCAATGTCGTGCTTCATGTCGGGCATGCCCGCGGCGACGGCAAACCATCGCTGGACTGCGAGCCCTTGAGGCTGGTTTACGCACCCGGCCGGAAATGGCCTCTGGAAGCGCCGGAAAAATTCTACCGTTTCGCCGATCGCACCCTCGCGCGGTTTCAGAATGCCGATTTCCTGGCCGATTTCGCGTTGCAGACCGAACGCATGCTCGAACAGGTGTATTACCTGGGGCCGTTGCGCACGCCGCCTCGCCGCGTCTATCAATGGTCCGGCGATACGCCGCCGCATGTCGGCGCCGAAGGGGAGTACGCCATCGCCGCTCTTCTTGCCGCCGCCGAGACCGGGCGCGAGCTCAATCGGGGCCACAAGCGGCATCGCCAGCGTTTCGATGCCTTCATCGCCGGGTGGTTGGCCGATCTGGGCATCATCCACAGTTTCGAGGTCCGTCCGGTGGCCGATGGGCGGAAGGAATACGAAGTGCTGGTGCGCACCCACAAGAATTCCGCCGTGGTCAAGCTCACGGACGTCGGCATGGGAGTCTCCCAGGTTTTGCCGACGCTGGTGCAGGCCTTTTATTCGCCGCCCGGTTCGGTGGTATGGATGGAGCAGCCGGAGATCCACTTGCATCCCATGGCCCAGGCCAACCTTGCCGACGCCTTCATCAGCGCGGTGCAGTCCTATGAAAACGGGATTCCGAGAGGGACGCAACTCATCGTCGAAACCCATTCGGAGCATTTCCTGACACGCCTGCAGCGCAGAGTGGCGGAAGGGGTCATCGGAGCCGACGATGTCGCCGTCTATTTCGTGCGTCATGGCGACGAGCAGGCGGAAATGGAGCCCCTGCGACTCAATATGTTCGGCGAAATCGAAAACTGGCCGGAAAACTTTTTCGGCGACGAGATGGGCGACATCACCGCACGCACCTTGGCCGCCATCGAACGACAGACCAAAGAAAGCGGCGCATGAAGGCTGCGGTGATCGACACCAACGTGCTGCTGGTGGCCAATGGCAGCCATGCCGATGTCTCGCCGGCGTGCCGCAAAATCTGCATCGAACGCCTGTGCCAGCATCAGGCTTCGGGCGTGGTGGTGATCGATGACGGCTATCGGATATTGCGGGAGTACCTGAACAAGACCCGACCGAATCAGCCCAAGGGCGTGGGCGACGCCTTTCTCAAATGGCTGTTGCAGCAGGCAGGCAATGCCGCGCGGGTGCATCGTGTGCCGCTCACCGAGGTTGCCGAGAACGAATTCGAAGAGTTTCCCGTTCCTGACCTGCAGCCGGCGTTTGATCCGGCCGACAGAAAATTCGCGGCCGTGGCTCATGCCCATCCCGACAAACCGCCGATCTGGCAGGCGGCGGATAGCAAATGGCTGAACTGGCAAGATTCTCTGCTCGCCAGGGGTGTGCGCGTAGATTTCCTGTGCCCGGACGATGCCGCCCGATATTACGGCAACAAGTTTTCCGGCGAGGCGTCGTCTCTTCGCAGCCCCGGCAATAGACTGACTGCCGGAAAGCGTGCAGTAGGGGATGTGACGAGACGCGGGCGTTAGCGGTATTTTCCCTGCAAGTGAGCGGAGCGGTCAGGGCAAGGCGTTTGCCAAGGCTTCGATCCTCGCAGCCCAGGCCTCAAGCGCCGCTTTCCGCTGCGCCTCGTAGCCATTGTGGTTGTAGTGCGCCAGCACGCCGGGCAGGACGTGGTTGGCAATCTTGTGGCCGATGAAGGGCTCGAAGCCGAGATCCGGCAGGCGAGAAATCAGCGTGCGGCGGAAATCATGCACGACGCAGCGCGTGACGTTGGGCAGTGCGCCGCGGGCGAACAGGGTCGCGAGGGCATTGTTGACGGCGCGACCGTAGAGCGCCTGGCCGGGGCACAGCGGCGATTCGAAGACGTGGCGCGCTTGGCCGGTGATCTTCTTCAACTCGGAGAGGATGGCGACGGCTTGCGGCGCGAGATGCACGAGATGGGCGCGCTCCTTCTTCGTGCGCGTGGCGGGGATTCGCCATAGCCCGGCATCGAGGTCGAATTCGGTCCATTCGGCATCCGTGACTTCGCGCTCGCGCTGGCCGGTGAGGATCAGCAGCTTCATCGCGGCAATGGTGACGGGATCGGACTTGCAGCAGGCGGGGTCGTCGAGCGCACGCCAGATGGCCGCCAGTTCATCGAGGCGCAGGATCACATCGCGCTTGACCGGACGGGCGTCGAAATCCTTGCGGGTGAGCTTTTCGATGCAGGAGGTTTCGACCCATTCGCGCGCTTCGGCGAAACGCCACAGGCGCTTGGCCTGCACCAACACTTCACCGGCCAGTTGCTTGGCGGTCCGGCCTTCGCGCTGGCCCTCGGCGATCCTGTCGAGGGCATCGATGACCTCCTTGCGTGTGACATCGCCGATCTTTCGCTCGCCCAAATGGTCAGCGAGCCGATCAAGCCGGTAGCGGATGGCCGGGGCGCTCTTCTTGCCGGCCATATGGCGGGCCATAAAGGTGTCGATGGCCTGACGGACGGTGGGGCGCGCGGTTTCCGCCTCTTCGGCGAGCTTGCGTGCAGCCTCGGCTTCCCGCTCGCGCGCAAGCTGCGCCTCCCATTCGGCGACGGGATCATGCCCGGCGCGTCGTGCATCCTTCCAGTTGCCGGCGATGGCACGGGCCTGGCTCAGGGAAAGGCGGCCATGGAGCAGCCATTCGGAAAGGCTGGTCCCTGGGGCGCCCTCCCGGGAATACGTTCCGATGGTGTATTTTTTGCGCTTGCCGCCAAATTCGTATTCGATGAGCCAGGTTTTCGTGCCCTGGGGACGGATGCGCAGGAAAAGCCCGTCGCCGTCGCCTAGGAGGCGCTCGCGATCCTTATACGGCTTGACGGATTCGCAGGTGACGGCGGCCAGCTTGCCCATGGTGAGGCGCTGTTTGGGTGGGATTCTGGGTGGGAATTTGGGTGGGATTTTATGGGTTCTGGGCGGAACTCGCAAGACAAGAGATTTGCAATAAATCACTTTAAATCAGATAAAAACAGTCTTCCACGGAACATTCGAGACATGATATGCGCTACTGGCTGATGAAAACCGAACCCTCCGTCGTCGGCATCGACGACGTGCTGGCGATGCCCAATCAAACCGTCGACTGGTGGGGCGTGCGCAACTACCAGGCGCGTAATTTCATGCGCGACCAGATGCAGGTGGGCGATGGTGTGCTGTTTTACCATTCGTCCTGCCCGCAGCCCGGCATCGCCGGAATCGCCGAGGTGGCCAAGCTCGCCTATCCGGATCGCACGCAGTTCGATCCCGCGAGCCCTTATTACGACCCGAAATCGACGCCGGAGAATCCGCGCTGGGTCAATGTCGATGTGCGCGTGATCCGCAAGATTCCACTGATCCCGCTCGCTGAGCTCCGCAAGCATCCACAGCTCGCCAACATGCGCGTCCTGCAGCGCGGCAACCGCCTCTCGATCACGCCGGTCGATCCAGCCGAGTGGGACTTCATCCTGAAAAACCTCGTCAAGTGATCTGGTTCGCCGCTTATCTCGCGCTGGGTGCGGTGGCGGGCTTCTTCGCCGGCCTGTTGGGCGTTGGCGGCGGCGCGATCATGGTGCCGGTGCTAGCCCTCCTTTTTTCCGCGCAGGGCATGCCGCAAGCGCATCTGATGCACTTGGCGCTCGGCACGTCGATGGCGGCGATCGTCTTCACTTCGCTCTCTTCTTTACGCGCCCATCACCGCCATGGCGCGGTGCGCTGGCCGATCGTGAAGCGCATCGCGCCGGGCATCCTCTTTGGCACCTTCGCCGGCGCGCAGCTTGCAAGCTTCCTTCCGACGCGGCCCTTGGCGATCTTCTTCACCCTCTTCATGAGCTATGTCGCCTTTCAGCTCTTCGCGAATGTGAAGCCCAAGCCCTCGCGCCAGTTGCCCGGCGCCTGGGGCATGACGCTCGTTGGCACCGGCATCGGCGTGATTTCGGCCTTAGCGGCGATCGGCGGCGGCACGATGAGCGTGCCCTTCATGCTCTGGTGTAACGTCAAGATGCACGAGGCGATCGGCACGTCGGCGGCAATCGGCTTTCCGATCGCCCTCGCCGGCACGGCGGGCTATCTCGTCGGCGGCTTTGGCGCCACGGGCTTGCCGGATGGCAGCTTCGGCTTCGTCTATCTGCCGGCGCTTGCGGCTTGCGTTGTCATGAGCATGCTGACCGCGCCCTGGGGCGCGCGGGCGGCGCACCGGCTGCCAGTGGCCACGCTCAAGAAAATATTCGCCGGCCTGATCCTGCTGCTGCTTGCCAAGATGGTGCATGGCCTCATCTAGGCCGTCCCGCCAGCGCCGATTTTTCGGGGAGGAGCGCTTCATGAAGCCTTTGCCGCCTACGCCGTGTGCTTACTCGCCGATCCAGCGCAAGATGGGCGCCCACTGCTCCCAATCCGGCGCGGCGCGCGAAGCGGGCAGGTCGAAGATCGTCAGCCCATGCGCGGCAGCCTGCACGTAGTTTTGCGTATCGCGCAGATGGGCGATCACCGGCAGCTCGAGCCCGGCGAGGAAGCGTTCGAGCTCGGCGGCGGCGCGCGTGCGCGCATCGACGCGC
Organism: Rhodocyclaceae bacterium; assembly: GCA_026415155.1. Lineage (GTDB taxonomy): Bacteria > Pseudomonadota > Gammaproteobacteria > Burkholderiales > Rhodocyclaceae > Sulfuricystis. The sequence continues at coordinate 83,360 of JAOAHQ010000031.1, read as the reverse complement.
ATGCCGACGAGGCCGATCTCGACGCGATGCTTTTTGACGCGCTTTTCTTCGAGCAATTCGTCGAGGAAGCGGCGCGTGGCGAGGATGTCGAAGAGCGAGGGCGAGAGCGGCACGAGCAGGCGATCGACCCATTTGATGAGCTGGGCAAGCCGCTTGCCATGCAGACCCGCCGGGGTGTCGAGAACGACATGCGTCGTGCCGGCCGGCGGCCGCGCCGGCTCGTCTGGCCGCATTTCCCAGCTCGCGATGAAGGGCAGTGCGGGCGGACGCAGGCGCAGCCACTCGCGCGAGGACTGCTGGCGGTCGATGTCGCCGAGCATGACGCGCTGGCCGCTTTTGGCGAGCCAGCCGGCGAGATTGGTTGCCAGCGTGCTCTTGCCGACGCCGCCCTTCGGATTGGCGATCATGAAGGTCTGCATGGCTCGTGGCCTTTATTGCCTGGAAACAGATGAGTGTGAGAACGGTGCCCAAGGGAAGCGGCAGGGCGGGCGACTCATGGTTCGCGGGCGGGGCATCCGTAAGGCTCGGGCGCGCGGCGCCCACAACTCGCTGACGCTCGAACAAGTGGGCGCCTTTCCCGCGCCCTGCGCCAACGGCTGCCGACGCCCGCTCACAAATCGCCGCCCGCCCTGCCGTTTCCCTGTCCAGTTCATTCGTCGGATCAATGGCTTGCACGCAAATGGTTCGCATCGACGACGGCGAGCGCCGTCATATTGACGAGCCGGCGCACGGTGGCCGTCGGCGTCAGGATATGCACGGGCTTGGCGGCGCCGAGCAAGATCGGCCCGACGGTGATGCCTTCGCCATTGATTTCCTTGAGCAGATTGAAGGCGATGTTGGCGGCATCGACATTGGGCATGATTAAGAGATTCGCCTCCCCTTTCAAGCGGCAGCCCGGATAGAGCCGCTGGCGGATCGCCTCGTTCAGGGCCGCATCGCCGTGCATCTCGCCATCGACCTCGAGCTCGGGCGCACGGGCGGCGATGATCTCTCGCGCGCGCGCCATCTTGCGCGTCGCTTCCGAAGGCACGCTGCCGAAGTTCGAATGCGACAGCAGCGCTACTTTCGGCGTCAGGCCAAAACGGCGCACTTCCTCGGCGGCCATCAAGGTGATGTCGGCGATGAGGCCCGCATCCGGGTCTTCGTTCACATAGGTGTCGCAGATGAAGAGCGTATGGCGCGGCAAGAGCAAGAGGTTCATTGCCGCAAAGCAATGCGCGCGGGGCTTGAGACCAATGACGTCCTCGATGTGTTTGAGATGCTGGGCATGGCGGCCGACCGTGCCGCAGAGCATTGCATCGACGTCGCCGCGCCTTAAGAGCATCGCGCCGATCAGCGTCGTGTCGGAGCGCAGCATCTGCTTGGCAAGATCCGGGGTCACGCCCTGACGGCCCATGAGCTCATGGTATTCGTGGCAGAGATCGCGGTAGCGCGCGTCGGAGAGCGGATTGACGATTTCGAAATCGACGCCGGCCTTAAGGCGCAAGCCCGCGCGGTTAAGGCGCATCTCGATCACCTCGGGCCGCCCGATCAGCACCGGCTGGGCAAGCCCTTCGTCCTTGACGGCCTGCACGGCGTGCAAGACGCGCTCATCCTCGCCTTCGCAGTAGATGACGCGGCGCGGCGCCTGCTTGGCGGCGGCGAATACCGGCTTCATGACAAAGCCGGAGGTATAGACGAAGTTGTTGAGCTGCTCCTTGTAGGCAGCGAGATCGGCGATCGGCCGTGTCGCCACGCCCGAGGCGGCGGCGGCCTCGGCCACCGCCGGCGCGATCTTGACGATGAGCCGCGGATCGAAGGGCTTGGGGATCAGATATTCCGGGCCAAAGCGGACCGATTCGCCGCCATAGGCGAGCGCAACGACGTCCGAGACCTCGGCCTGCGCGAGTTCCGCGAGCGCGCGCACGGCGGCGAGCTTCATCGGCTCGGTGATCGTCGTCGCGCCGGCATCGAGCGCGCCGCGGAAGATGAACGGAAAGCACAGCACGTTATTGACCTGGTTCGGATAGTCCGAGCGGCCGGTGGCGATGATCGCGTCGTCGCGCACCGCCTTGACTGCTTCGGGCAGAATCTCCGGCACAGGATTCGCGAGCGCGAGGATCAAGGGCTTTTTTGCCATCTTGGCGACCATCTCGGGCTTCAAGACGCCGCCGGCCGACAAGCCCAGAAAGACGTCGGCGCCCTCGATGACCTCCCCGAGCGTGCGCGCGTCGGTCTTTTGGGCATAGCGCGCCTTGAGCGCATCCATCTCCTGGGGGCGGCCGGCATAGACGACGCCGTGGAGGTCGGTGACCCAGATGTTCTCGACGCGCACGCCAAGCTGGACGAGCAGATCGAGGCAGGCGAGCGCCGCCGCGCCTGCGCCCGAGGTGACGAGTTTCACCTCTTCGATCTTCTTGCCGACGAGCTGTAGGCCATTCAAGATCGCCGCGCCGACGACGATCGCCGTGCCGTGCTGGTCGTCGTGGAAGACGGGGATCTTCATGCGTTCCCTGAGCTTCGCCTCGATGTAGAAGCACTCGGGCGCCTTGATGTCCTCGAGGTTGATGCCGCCAAAGGTGGGCTCCAGCGCGGCGATGATGTCGATGAGCCGGTCGGGGTCGGGCTCATCGAGCTCGATGTCGAAGACGTCGATGCCGGCGAATTTCTTGAAGAGCACCGCCTTGCCTTCCATGACCGGCTTGGCGGCCAAGGGCCCGATGTTGCCCAAGCCCAGCACGGCCGTGCCATTGGTGACGACGCCGACGAGATTGGCGCGGGCGGTGAGGCGGCTTGCCGCGGCCGGCTCGGCGACGATCGCCTGGCAGGCGGCGGCCACGCCGGGCGAGTAGGCGAGCGCCAGATCGCGCTGGTTCGTGAGCCCCTTGGTCGGCACGATGGCGATCTTGCCGGGCGTCGGGCGGGCGTGGTAGTCGAGGGCGGCGGCGGACAGATCGCCGCCGGAGGCGGTCTCTTTCATGATGGAAACGGCGCAGGTCTGCAAAGAGGCGCAATCTTACTCCGCGTGCGAAAATGCGCCGTCTTCCGGGCGTGAGGAAATCGTCATGAAACGCGTCGTCTTCAACCAAAAGGGCGGGGTGGGCAAGAGCACCATCACCTGCAATCTGGCCGCCATCGCCGCCCATCGCGGCCGCCGCACGCTGGTGGTCGATCTCGACCCGCAGGCCAACTCGACGCGCTATCTCCTGGGCGAGGCGGCCGAGGCGCTCGAACACAGCTTGACGGGCTTCTTCGACCAGGTGCTCAACTTCAAGCTGCGCCCCCTGCCGATCGAAGCCTTCATCCACCCCACCCCCTTCGAACGGCTCCATGTGATGCCGGCCGATGCGGCGCTCGAGGAACTGCAGGCCAAGCTCGAATCGCGTTACAAGATCTACAAGCTCAAGGAGGCGCTCGATGGCCTCGACTTCGACGAGATCTGGATCGATACGCCGCCGGCGCTGCACTTTTACACGCGCTCGGCGCTGATCGCCGCCGACGCCTGCCTGATTCCCTTCGACTGCGACGAGTTCGCGCGCCGCGCGCTGTATCTGCTGCTCGACAACGTCGCCGAGATCCGCGCCGACCACAATGCCGGGCTCGCGGTCGAGGGCATCGTCGTCAACCAGTTCCAGGCCCGTGCGAGCCTGCCGCAGCAGGTGGTCGAGGCATTGCGCGCCGAGGGGCTGCCGGTGCTCGAACCCTTTCTTTCTGCTTCGGTGAGGATCAAGGAATCGCACCAGGCCGCGAAGCCGATGATCCATTTCGATCCCCGCCACAAGCTGACTGGCGAATTCGAGCGGCTTTACGAGGCGCTTGGAGCCGCCCGCCAACCGATCAGGCAGAAGAAGCGTGCCTGAGCGAATCGGAAAAGGGCCGTCTTGCCAGCGCCGAGTTCCGAGGCGAATTGGCCAGCGGCGCGCACGCACTGCCCCCGCGCTCAATCGCGCTTAATGCCCCGTTAAGCCAAGCCGACTAGTCTGGCCCGATGCTCGACATCCACCGCATCCTCGTCCAGCGCCTCACTCTAAGCTGGCTTGCGATTTCGCTCCTCATCGGCGGCGGCCTTTACTGGCGCGGCATCGAGCGGATCGACGACCGGCTCGTCGAACTGGCCTCGGCCGAGGCCGCGCGCCTCGCGGCGGCGCACATTCCGCTGCTCAAGGCGCCCGAGGCGAACCGGCAGCGGCTTAGCGAAGTGGCGCAAGACTTCCTGCGCGAGCATTTCATCGTCGTCGAGCTCTACGACCGCGGTCACAACCTCATCGCCGAGGCGGTCCATCCCGATTTCGAGGCCATCGAAGAGCGCATCAAGCGCCAAGGGCATAGCTTTCCGCAAGAGGAGACGCCTTACTACGAGCGCTTCTCGCTCGAGCAGCAGACGGTGCTGTTGGTCGTCGTGCCGCTGCGCGACGAGCGCCGCGAGATCGTCGGCTATTTCGAAGGGGTGTTCCTCATCGAGCCAGAGGTGCTGCAACGCCTTCAGGACGAGCTCGTCGTCTCGCTCCTCACGACGCTTGCCACGGTGCTATTGACGACGCTCGTCATCTATCCCGTGGTGCGCGGCCTACACCGCGACGTCGTCAAATTCTCGCGCGAGCTCCTGAAGGGCAACATCGAGCTCATGGAGGTGCTCGGCAGCGCGATCGCCAAGCGCGATTCCGATACCAGCGTGCATAACTACCGCGTCGCCATCTACGCGGTGCGGCTAGCCGAGGCCGCCGGCCTCGCGGCAGCGCCGATACGCGATTTGATCGCCGGCGCCTTCTTGCATGACGTTGGCAAGATCGGCATTCCCGATGCGATTTTGCTCAAGCCCGCGCGCCTCGACGAGGACGAGTTCGCGATCATGCGCCGCCATGTAGCGCTCGGCGTCGATATCCTCAAGAAATCGGCCTGGCTCGAACGCGCGCGCGATGTTGTCGAGTTCCACCACGAAAAGTTCGATGGCAGCGGCTATCTCAAGGGCTTGAAGGGCGAAGCCATTCCGCTTGCGGCGCGCATCTTCGCCATCGTCGACGTCTTCGACGCGCTCACTTCCCAGCGTCCCTACAAGGCGCCCATGCCGCTCAAGGAGGCGATGGCGATCATCGAGGGCAGCGCCGGCACGCACTTCGACCCTGTGCTCGTCGAGCGCTTTGCCGCCATCGTCGAACCGCTCTATGCCGAGGTAAGCCGCGCGAGCGATGCCGAGGTCGAGGCGCTATTGCGCGCGCTCATCGAGCGCTACTTTTTCGCCGACGGGCCGACGGCCTGATTCTTTTCAGCGCAGGAAGTCGATGAGCAGCCGCTGAAAGGCTTCCGCCTGCTCGATGACGAGCTGATGCGAGGCATTCGGCAGGATTTCCAGCCGCGCGCCGGCAATGGCCTCGGCGATCGTCTGGTTGACTGCGGGCGGCGTGCCGGGATCGTCCGCGCCGCAGACGACGAGCGTCGGCGCGGTGATCGCCGCGAGTCGATCTGTCAGATCGAGCGTTTTGATCGCCTCGCCCCAGCCGGCATAACCCTCGACGGGTGTCGCGGCGATCAGCGCGCCGATTCTCGCCATCACCTCGGGATGGGCGGCGCGATACGGCGCTGTAAACCACCGTCCCAGCGTCGCCTCGACATGGGCGGCCATGCCCTGCGCGCGCGCGATGCGGATGCGCTCATCCCATAGCGGTTGCGCCTCGGGCGGCGTGCGGCTGGCCGTGCTGACCAAGACGAGCCGCTCAAGCCGCGCAGATTGAGTGAGCGCGAAGTATTGGCCCAGCATGCCGCCCATCGAGAGGCCGACGAAATGCGTCCGCTCGATGGCAAGCGCATCGAGCAGGCCGACGAGATCGGCTAGGAGCATCGGCCAGGCATAGGGCCCTGCCGGCGCGCTCGTTTTTCCATGGCCGCGCGCATCGAAGCGCAGCACCGTGAAGTGTCTGGCCAATTCGCCCGCAAGCTCGTCCCACAGCGAAAGGTCGGTGGCGAGCGAATGGACGAGCGTGACAACCGGGCCACTGCCCGAGAGTTCGTAATGGATATCGATGCCGTTGGCGGTGAGCTTCATGCGACGAGCCGCTCTCTGACGTGGGGGATATCACGCGGACCTGCCGAGCGCAGCTGATGCTTTCGCAGCGTCGCCAAGGCGGTGGTTTCACCGTTGAGCGTGAGGAATTCGACTTCGAATGCCTCTGCCCCGGGATAGACATGGACGACGACGCCCACGTCGCCGGCTTCGAGGGCTTGATCTGGCAGGTTTTCGGTCAGCACGACCAGGTCGTGTTCCTGGATCATCATCGCTCCTCAGATCGGATGGGCCGTAATCAAGCGGGGATAATCGGCGCCACGTTCGACGATCCATACGCTGCGCACGCGCGGCATTCTGCCACAGGGGGTCTTCAAGGGGCCCGTCGATACTGTAACGCGTGCCGAAGTCGGACTCAACTGCCGCCGTCAATGTGCCGCGGCGGCCATGCTCGATCAAGGCCTCGGCCAGGATATGCCAATCGGCCGGGGCAAAGCCAAAGCGCAAGAAAAATTGCGCCTTGCCGCGGCTCTTCTCGGCATCGAGCAGATAGCCGACGATCTTGCCCCGCTCGACCCGCGCCCGCTCGGCAAAAGGCAAACCGCTTGCCGTCAAGCCGGCTCCAGTTTGGCAACCGATAGCGCGAGCCACTTCATGCCGGCGCTGCCGAAATTGACCTGCACGCGCGCATCGCTCCCGCTGCCTTCGGCCTGGACGATCACGCCCAAGCCGAACTTGGCGTGTTTGACCGTCTGACCGATCGAAAAGCCGATCTGCGGGCGAGAAGCCGCGAAACTCGGCGCTGGCGACACGGCTCCATAGGCGCTACGGCCTGGCCGCGCGGTGAGGAATTTCAATAGCCCCGTGGGGATCTCGTCGATGAAGCGCGAGGGCAGGGCATAGCGCGTCTGGCCATGAAGCTGGCGCGCCTGGGCATGGGTGAGATAGAGCCGCCGCCGTGCGCGCGTCACGGCGACATACATGAGCCGGCGTTCTTCTTCGAGCCCCTTGTCCTCAAGAAGCGCGTTTTCGTGTGGAAACAGCCCTTCCTCCAGGCCGCAGATGAAGACGACGTCGAATTCGAGCCCCTTGGCGGCATGCACGGTCATCAACTGCAGCGCATCCTCTCCCTCGCCGGCCAGGTGTTCACCGGCCTCGAGCGCCGCATGCGCCAAAAAAGCGATCAGATCGGCAGAGAGCTCGCCCTCGGCATTCGCCACGCCTTCCTCGGCAAGGAAATTTGCCGCCGCATTGACGAGCTCGTCGAGGTTGGCAAGCCGCTCCTGGCCTTCCTTTTCGTTCCGGTAGTGTTCGCGCAGGCCGGAGAGCTCGAGCATGTGATCGACGAGCTCGGGCAGCGGCAGCTGCGCGGCTTCCTTGAGTTTCCCGATCAGCTGCGCGAAGGCGGCAAGCTTCGCGCCGCCGGCTCCGGCCACACGAGGGATCGCCGCAAAGAGGCTCGAGCCAAGCGCCTTGGCCGCATCGGCAAGCTGCTCGAGCGTGCGCGCACCGATGCCGCGCGCCGGGAAATTCACGACACGGGCAAAGGCCGTATCGTCATCCGGGTTGGCGATCAGGCGCAGGTAAGCGAGCGCATGCTTGATCTCGGCGCGCTCGAAGAAGCGTAAGCCGCCATAGACGCGGTAGGGAATGCCTGCCGAGAACAAGGCGTGTTCGAGCGCGCGCGACTGCGCGTTGCTGCGGTAAAGCAGCGCGATCTCGCGGCGCGCGCATCCTTCCGCGAGGAGCGCTTGGGTTTCTTCGACGATGAAGCGCGCCTCGTCCAGATCGGAAGAGGCCTCGAAGACGCGGATCGGCTCGCCCGCGCCCGCCGCGGTCCAAAGGTGCTTGCCGAGCCGCGCGGGGTTGTTCTTGATGATCGCGTTGGCCGCCTCGAGGATGTTGCCGTGCGAGCGGTAGTTCTGCTCAAGCCGGATCAGATGCCGCACCCCGAACTCGCGCTCGAAGTCACGCATGTTGCCGACTTCCGCACCTCTGAAGGCGTAAATGCTCTGGTCGTCGTCCCCCACGCAAAAAAGCGCGTTGTGCGCTCCCGCCAGTAATTTCAGCCAGCGGTATTGCAGGCGGTTGGTGTCCTGGAACTCATCGACGAGGATATGGCGGAAGCGCTCCTGATAATGCCGCCGCAGCGGCTCGTTGCGCTCGAGGAGTTCGTAGCAACGCAGCAAAAGCTCGGCGAAATCGACCACGCCCTCCTTCTGGCATTGGGCTTCATAGGCCTCATAAAGCTCGACGCGCTTCTTTGTCCAATCGTCCCACGCTTCCACCGCCGCTGGACGCAGGCCCGCCTCCTTCTGCGCATTGATGAACCAGCAAAGCTCCCGCGGCGGATACTTTTCGTCATCGACGTTGAGCGATTTCAGCAGCCGTTTGACGGCGGCGAGCTGATCGGCGCTGTCGAGAATCTGAAAGAGTTGCGGCAGGCCGGCATCGCGATGGTGCAATCGCAGCAGGCGGTTGCAAAGGCCATGGAAGGTGCCGATCCACATGCCCTTGACGTTGATCGGCAGCATCGCCGCCAGGCGCGTGAGCATCTCCTTCGCAGCCTTGTTGGTGAAGGTGACGGCGAGAAACTGCTGGGGGCTTGCCTGACCCGTGGCGATGAGCCAGGCAATGCGCGTCGTAAGCACGCGCGTCTTGCCGCTGCCGGCGCCTGCGAGGATCAGCGCGTGTTCGGGCGGCAAGGTAACGGCCGCACGCTGCGGTTCGTTGAGACCTTCGAGAAGATTCAATGGCTTAGCCTTTCGCGAAACAGAGCAGTCTACCCCAAGGCCATTGAACTTTTTGCAGACATCCCCAATCTCATGGTGTAATGTTGCAGCGCAACAAAATTGCGTTGAAAGGAACCGCCATGAAACCCATGTCCCCCAAAATCCTGCCCTGGCTGGCCCACAAGGCTGGCATTTCCGAACGCCGTGTTGAGATCCTCTGGCAGGCGGCCTGCCGCCATGCCGCCCATGCTACCGGCGAAACCGAAACGCCCGCCTACTGGAAGGTGGCGATGGATCGTCTGCTCGAACTCGTCGCTGCCGAAAGCCTGCGCGAAGACGCCGCCTCCTTCGGCTGGCGCCGCTGGGCGCGGCTGCAGGCCCACTTCTGGCAAGCGCCGCTTGCCGTGCTCGATGCGCTGATGCTCTTCAACCAGCGCGGTTGGCGCAACTTCAAGCCCATGCAGGTCGGCTGAAAGTCGGCGCCGGTGGGACGGCGCGCCCAGACGGCTCATTCGGCCGGGGTATAGATCAGCTGTCTTTGATGCTTGATCGCCAGCAATACCACTTCCCGGTCGGAGTGTGCGTAGAGGACGATGTGCGGGTCGATGACATATTCCCGCAGCTCGGGCAGCCCTGACTGACGAGCGAGTTCGCGAATCGCGGCAAGCCTCACTTTAGCCTGTGCCGATCGGGGCGTCATAAACCGCGCCGGCCGACCGCACCCCGGCGACCAGGCCAAAATGGCCACCATTTCGCGCAACTTGGCTTTGAGGCGGTTCATGCGCGCCTCCGCCGTCTCGCCGTCCTGCTCGAAGAAGAACTGCCGGGCCGCTTCGAGACCGGCGAGAAAATTCGGCGTCGCCTCGACCCGGGCCCGCTGTGGCAGCGTCATCCCTTACGCCAAGGCGTCGAGCAGCTGCTCTGGCGATACACGTTGCCCGGCAAGCACCTCGCGCAAGCCCGCCTCCGCTTCGTCGAGCAAGACGAGATGCGCGTGCTCCGCCTCGAGGGCATGGTAATAGTCGAGCTTTCTGGCATCGATCAGCGCCACATAGGCTGCGCCATTCTTGGTGAGCAATTTTTCTGCGCCGGCGGCGACTTCCTCGGCAAGTTCTGTCAGGCGCGCGCGTGCCTCGCTGATCGGCACAATGTCTTGGGCGGCGTAAGTCATAACCGAGATCCATTAACAAATACGTTAATTTTAATTGTAACAAATTCAGGCGTCTTCAGTATGCCGCCCGGAGGTTATTCTCGTCGATGGCGTCAAGCCTTTCTGCGATGAGGAATGGTGCTGGGCGATGAAGGATGGCAAGCTGCTCTATTACGACGACGACCATGTCTTGCTCGAAGGCGCGCGCCTCATTGCCCGAGAAATCCTGCCGCATGTGCAGTAAGCGGTAGCCCCTTGGCCGAAGTGCCGTCCATCCTGCCGAGTCTTCCGGCAAGCTGGCATAATAGCGATAGCCATTCGCCGGAAGTTCCTCGCTTGCGTCTCTACCTCGATCTTTGTGCTTCAATCGCCCTTACGGCGACCAGGAGCAGGTGCGCATACGGCTTGAGACGGAAGCCAAGCTGGTATTGCAGCAGAAAGTGCGCGAAGGCGCTTGCGAGCTGGTCTGGTCTGCGATTCTCGATTACGAGAACGCGAAAAACCCATTCGAAGAGCGCTCGATGGCGATCCGGCAATGGCGCGATCTGGCGGTCGTGCGCGTGATGGCCGATGCGGCAGTCATTGAACGCGCTGCCGCGCTGGTCAAACTGGGTATTGTGGAATGGGATGCCTTGCATGTGGCCTCGGCCATCGTCGCGAAGGAAAATGTGTTCGTGACGACAGACGACCGCCTGTTGAAAAGCTTGCGCCGCGCGGGCGAGTTGGGTTTGCTTGCCGCTCCGCCTGGCGCGGCGCTTGCGTTTGTGGAGAATTGGTATGAAGACTGACGCGGAAATCCGCCAACAAGGCATGCAAGCCCTGATCGGCTCGCTGGGGCTGGTCGAGGCGGAGCGTTTTCTGGCCGTTTTGTCGCGCGAGCGCTTCGATTACACCGAGTGGCGCAGAGAGGGTCTGCCGCGCACGGAATTGTCGCGATTGGCCGAAACCGCCAATCGCGCCAGCGAAGGTGCCTGATCGTCATGACCATGCAGGAAAAATATCTCCCCACCGCAATCGAAGCCGCCGCCCAGGCCCACTGGAACGCCACGCGCGCCTTCAACGTCGCCGTCGATCCCGCCAAGCCCAAGTACTACTGCCTGTCGATGTTCCCTTACCCGTCGGGCAAGCTGCACATGGGCCATGTGAGGAACTATACGATCGGCGACGTGCTGGCGCGCTGGCACAAGATGCGCGGCTACAACGTGCTGCAACCGATGGGCTGGGACGCCTTTGGTCTGCCGGCCGAGAATGCGGCAATCCAAAACAAGGTGCCGCCGGCGAAGTGGACCTATGACAACATCGCCTACATGAAGAAGCAGCTCCAGTCGCTCGGTTTCGGCCTCGACTGGGACCGGGAACTGGCCACCTGCAGGCCCGAGTATTACAAGTGGAACCAGTGGCTGTTTCTCAAGATGCTCGAAAAGGGCATCGCCTACAAGAAAACGCAGATCGTCAATTGGGACCCCGTCGATCAGACGGTGCTCGCCAACGAGCAGGTGATCGATGGGCGCGGCTGGCGCACCGGCGCCTTGGTCGAGCGCCGTGAGATTCCCGGTTATTACTTGGCGATCACGAAATATGCCGATGAGCTGCTCGCCGATCTGGAAAAGCTGCCTGGCTGGCCCGAGCGCGTCAAGCTCATGCAGGCGAACTGGATCGGCCGGTCCGAAGGCGTGCGCTTTGCCTTTCCTTATGAGCTCGACGGAAAGGCCGAGAAGCTCTGGGTCTATACGACGCGCGCCGATACGATCATGGGCGTGACCTTCGTCGCGGTGGCCGCCGAGCATCCGCTCGCCACACACGCGGCAAAAAGCAACCCGCAGCTTGCCGCCTTCATCGAGGAATGCAAGCACGGCTCGGTCATGGAGGCCGATCTCGCTACGATGGAGAAGAAGGGGCTGCCGACGGGGCTCTTCGTCACCCATCCGCTCACCGGCGAGAAGGTGCCGGTCTGGGTCGGCAACTATGTGCTGATGGGCTATGGCGAGGGAGCGGTGATGGGCGTGCCGGCCCATGACGAGCGCGACTTCGCGTTTGCGAAGAAATACGGCCTGCCGATCAAACAGGTGATTGCCGTGCCCGGCCAGCGCTTCTCGCTCGAAGCCTGGCAAGACTGGTATGCAGACAAGGAAAAGGGCGTCTGCGTCCATTCCGGCAAATACGATGGCCTCAATTACCAGCAGGCCGTCGAGGCGATCGCCGCCGATCTCGCCGCCTTGGGGCTTGGCGAGAAGAAGGTGCAATTCAGGCTCAGGGACTGGGGCATTTCGCGCCAGCGCTACTGGGGCTGCCCGATCCCGATCATCCATTGCGCATCGTGCGGCGACGTGCCGGTGCCGGAGGAGGACTTGCCCGTCGTGCTGCCCGAGGACTGCGTGCCCGATGGTTCCGGCAATCCTTTGAACCGCCGCGAAGACTTCCTCGCCTGCACCTGTCCGAAGTGTGGCCGGCCGGCGCGGCGCGAGACCGACACGATGGACACTTTCGTCGATTCGTCCTGGTATTACGCGCGTTACTGTGTGGCGCCTGCGACGCGGGAAAAAAACGACCGCATGGTCGATGAGGGCACGGCCTACTGGATGCCGGTCGATCAATATATCGGCGGCATCGAGCACGCGATCCTGCACTTGCTCTATTCGCGCTTCTGGAGCAAGGTGATGCGCGATCTGGGCCTTGTCGCCTACGACGAGCCGTTTGCCAACCTGCTCACCCAGGGCATGGTGCTCAATCACATCTTCAGCCGCCGCACCGAGAAAGGCGGTATCGAGTATTTCGCGCCCGACGAGGTGGAACTTAAGCGCAACGAGGCCGGCCAGATCGTCGGCGCGACGCTCAAGGCCGATGGCTCGCCGGTCGATTACGGCGGCGTGGGCACGATGTCGAAGTCGAAGAAGAATGGCGTCGATCCGCAGGCGCTGATCGAGAAATACGGCGCCGACACAGCGCGCTTTTTCATGATGTTCGCAAGCCCGCCCGAGCAGACGCTCGAATGGTCGGATTCCGGGGTCGAAGGCGCCTACCGCTTCTTAAAGCGCGTCTGGGCTTTTGGATACCAGCTCAAGCAGCAGCAGGCAAGCACAGGGGCCAGCGGCCTGCGCCGCGAGATCCATCTGCTGCTCAAGCAGGCCAATTACGACATGGCGAAGCTGCAGTTCAACACCGTGGCTTCCGCCTGCATGAAGATGTTGAACGCCCTTGAGAAGGCGCCCGCCGACCCGCATGCGCGCGAGGGCTTCTCGATCCTCTTGCGCGTGCTCTCGCCGATCGCGCCGCACATCACGCATGCGCTGTGGATCGAGCTCGGTTTCGGCGAGGACATTCTCAAGGCGCCCTGGCCCGAACCGCTCGAAGAGGCGCTGGCGCAGGAAGAGCAGGAACTCGTGTTGCAGGTCAATGGCAAGCTGCGCGGCGCGATCCGCGTCAAAGTCGGCGCTGACCGGACGGCCATCGAGGCGGCGGCGCTCGCCTCGCCCGAGGCGCAGAAATTCATGGCGGGTCAGCCGGCGAAGAAGGTCGTCATCGTGCCGGGCCGCCTCGTCAACATCGTCGTCTGATGCGCGCGCTCCTCCTCGCTCTTGCCATCTTGCTCTCCGCCTGCGGCTTTCAACTGCGGGGCAGCTACGCCCTGCCGTGGGAGACGCTCTACATCAGCCTGCCGGAATTCGATGGCCTGCGCGCCGAGATGAAGCGCGCCATTGAGGCCGCAACGCGCACCAAGGTTGTCGCCGACCGCAAGGAGGCGCAGGCGACTTTGGTGATCTTGAGGAACGACTCGCTGCGCAGCATCCTCTCCTTGAACGCCAAGGGCCTCGTGCGCGAGGTGCAGCTCACACGCATCTTCGCCTACCGGCTCCAGGATGCCGCCGGCCGCGAGATCGCCGCGCCGGGGCAGATCGTCCTGCAGCGCGAGATGACCTTCGATGACGAGCAGCTCCTCGCCAAGGGCTCGGAAGAAGGGCTGATTTTGCGCGAGATGCAGACCGACCTCGTCCAGCAGCTCCTACGCCGGCTCGCCGCCGCCAAGCCCTTGCCGGCCACTTCCGCGCAAGGCGGCTAGCCATGCTGCTACGGCCTGACAAGCTCGCTGCCCAGCTCGCTGCGCCGCTCAAGCCGCTTTACGTGCTCTTTGGCGATGACCCGCTGCTGACCACCGAGACCGGCGATGCCTTGCGCGCCGCGGCGCGCCGGCAGGGGTTCGAGGAACGCAAGGTGCTCGTCGTCTCGCCAAGTTTCAAGTGGGAGGAACTCTTTCACGCCGCCGGCAACCTCTCGCTCTTCGGCGGCCGCACCCTCGTCGATCTGCGCATTCCGAGCGGCAAGCCCGGCCGCGACGGGGGTGAGGCCCTGCAGCGCTATGCGCGCGAGCTGCCCGCCGAGACCATGACGCTCGTCACGTTGCCCGAGATGGACTGGCGCGCCAGGAAAGCGGCCTGGTTCACCGCGCTCGTCGAGGCAGGCATCGCCATCGAATGCAATGCGCCGCCGCTGGCGCAATTGCCGCAGTGGATCGCCAAGCGGCTCGCCGCCCAGGGGCAATCGGCACCGCCGGAAGCGCTCGAATTCATCGCGCTCAAGGTTGAAGGCAATCTCCTTGCGGCGCACCAGGAGATCCAGAAGCTGGGCTTGCTCTATCCCCCCGGCATGCTCACGCTGCAGCAGGTCTCGGCGGCTGTGCTCAATGTCGCGCGCTATGACATCGACGATTTGAAGGCGGCGCTTGGCGCGCGGGATGCCGCGCGCGCGGCGCGTACGCTCGAAGGCTTGAAGGCCGAGGAGGCCGCACCGCCCTTGGTGCTTTGGGTGCTGGCGAACGAAGCGAGGAGCCGGCTCAACCGAGCCGCGCTCTTGCATGCGGCGAAGATCGACCGGATCGTCAAGGGTGTGGCCCAGGGCGACCTGTGGGACGAATTCCTGCAACTGGCGTTGCGACTTTCGAGAGCATGAAGATGGACATCAAGGACTACATGGAAAGTTTGGGCCGCCAGGCCCGCGAAGCTTCGCGCGTGATGGCGAAGGCGACGACCGCGGCGAAGAATGCGGCACTTCTCGCGATGGCGGCGGATTTGCGCACGCGGTGCGATGAACTGCTGGCGGCGAATGCCGCGGATGTCGTCGAGGCGAAGGCCAACGGGCTCGATGCTGCACTCCTCGACCGGCTGACGATCACGGCGAAAAGCGTCGAGGCGATGGCGCAGGGGCTCCTGCAGGTCGCGGCGCTGCCCGACCCCGTCGGCGAGATCACGGACATGAAACTGCGCCCCTCGGGCATCCAGGTGGGCCGAATGCGCGTGCCGCTGGGCGTGGTCGGCATCATTTATGAAGCGCGGCCCAACGTCACCGCGGATGCCGCGGCGCTTTGCCTCAAGGCCGGCAATGCCGCGATCTTGAGGGGCGGCAAGGAGGCCCTCCGCTCCAATCAGGCGATCGCCGAGAGCGTCAGAAAGGGGCTTGCCGCCGCCGGGCTGCCGGAGACGGCGGTGCAGGTCATCGAAACGACGGATCGCGCGGCCGTCGGCCATCTCGTGGCGATGCCGGAATACGTCGATGTCATTGTGCCGCGCGGCGGCAAGGGGCTCATCGAGCGCATCAGCAAGGAAGCGCGCGTGCCGGTGATCAAGCATCTGGATGGCAACTGCCACGTCTATATCGACGTCTCGGCCGATCCGGCCAAGGCTCTGAAAATCCTCGAAAACGCCAAATGCCAGCGGCTGGGCACCTGCAACACCGCCGAATCCCTCCTCATCGCGCGGCCCGTTGCAGCTAGCCTTTTGCCTAGGCTTGCGGCGATGCTTCTTTCACATGGCATCGAGATGCGCGGCTGCCCCGAGACCTGCGCCCTCGTGCCGCAGGCCAAGCCCGCGACGGAAGAGGACTACTACACCGAGTATCTCGCCGCGATCATCTCCTGCAAGGTGGTCTCCGACGTAGACGAGGCGATCGCGCACATCAACAAGTATTCTTCGGCGCACACCGAGGCGATCGTCACCGAGGACTACACGAACGCAATGCGCTTTCTGCGCGAGGTCGATTCGAGCTCGGTGATGGTCAATGCCTCGACGCGTTTTGCCGATGGCTTTGAATATGGCTTGGGCGCCGAGATTGGCATCTCGACCGACAAGTTCCACGCGCGCGGCCCGGTGGGCCTCGAAGGGCTCACCTCACAGAAGTGGATCGTCTTCGGCCACGGCGAAGTGCGCACGTGAACGACTTCTGTGCCGTGCTGCCAGCGCCGACTTTCGCGATCGGCGTCCGATGCGACGATGCATCGATCCGCGAGATCGTCTATCTGCCGCCCAGCGCGGCACTCAAGCCGCTTTGCGCCCCCGCGAGGGAAGCGGTGCGGCAGCTCGCCGCCTATCTCGCCGATCCGCGCTTCAAATTCTCGCTGCCGCTCGCGCCGGCGGGAACCCCTTTCCAGCGCCGGGTCTGGCAAGCGATCGCCGCCATTCCCGCAGGTCAGACGCAAAGCTATGGCGCGCTCGCTCAAGTCCTCGGCAGCGGCGCGCGCGCCGTGGGCCAAGCGTGCGGCGCCAATCCCTATCCGCTCGTGATTCCTTGCCATCGCGTCGTCGCGGCAGGGGGGGCCTTGGGCGGGTTTGCTCATCGCCGCGGCGGTTTCCTGCTCGACGTGAAGCGCTGGCTGCTCGCGCATGAAGGCGCCCGATTCTGAGCTCATCGACGAGTTCATCGACGCCCTGTGGCTTGCCGATGGCCTCGCGAAGAACACGCTTGCCGCCTATCGCTCCGACCTGACGCTCTTCGCCGCCTGGCTCGCCGAGCGCGGCACCTCGCTCGCCGCGGCGCGGGAGGCGGACATCGACGCTTGGCTCGCCGCGCTGCATGCCCAGCGGCGCAAGCTGAAGCCCACGACGTTGCGGCGCTTTCAGGCTAGCCTGCGCCGCTTCTACCATTGGCTCATCGAGGAAGGGCGGCGAGACGACGATCCGCTTGTCCACCTCCAGCCGCCCATCGTTGCCGAGCGCTTTCCGAAGACGCTTTCTGAAGCGCAGGTCGAAGCGCTGCTCGCCGCGCCCGACGTGACGACGCCGCGGGGTCTGCGCGATCGCTGCTTGCTCGAAGTCCTCTATGCGACGGGCTTGCGCGTCTCGGAGCTCGTCGGCCTCAAGCTCTTCCACATAAGCCTCAACGAGCGCGTCGTGCGCAGCTTCGGCAAGGGCGGCAAGGAGCGGCTCATGCCCTTGGGGGAGGTGGCGGCCGACTGGCTTGCGCGCTGGCTCACCGAGGGGCGGCCCGCGCTCCTTAAGGGCCAGACTTCCGATTTCGTCTTCGTCACTGGCCGAAAGAACAACGCGGGCCTCACGCGCCAAATGGCCTGGACGCTCATCAAGAAATACGCGGCGGCCTGCGGCATCCCGCGCGAGAAGATTTCGCCGCATGTGCTGCGCCATGCCTTCGCGACGCATTTGCTCAACCACGGCGCCGATCTGCGCGTCGTGCAGCTTCTCTTGGGCCATGCCGACATCTCGACGACGCAGATCTACACCCACGTCGCGCGCGCGCGCTTGAAAGAGCTGCACGCCCGGCACCATCCGCGCGGCTAGCGCCATTCCCGCGCCCGCTCGATCTGCACACCAACGCGCTTGACGCCCTTGGCGATGCCGACCTTGGCGATCGAGACCTTGACCCAGGGGGCGCGGAATTCGTCGAGCAGCAGATGGATCACGAATTCGCCAAGGGTTTCGAGCAGGTTGAAATGGCGCGCCGCGAGCTCTTCGCGGATGCGCGCGATCACTTGTGCGTAGTCGATGGTCTTGGCGATGTCGTCCTCGCGCGCCGCCTCGTCGGGCACGCCGAAGGTCAGCGACAGCTCGAGCGTCTGTGGCGCCACCCGCTCGCGTGCATAGATGCCGACGTGCGCCTCGGCGCGCATCTCTTCGATGAAGATGAAGTCCATGGCAGGGCCTCGATTAGAATGCCCGGCATTGTATGGAAAACCTGCCCCTCCACCTCATCCTCGGCTACCTGATCGGCTCGCTGCCCTTCGCGGTGATCGTCTCGAAGGCCTTTGGGCTCGCCGACCCGCGCGAGCATGGCTCGGGTAACCCCGGCGCCACCAACGTATTGCGCACCGGGCACAAGACGGCCGCGGCGCTCACTCTCTTGGGCGATGCAGCGAAGGGCTGGCTCGCGATGCTGCTGGCCGCAAAACTCGGCGCCGATGGCACGGCCCAGGCGTTCGTGGGTCTCGCCGCTTTCCTCGGGCATCTCTTTCCGGTCTTTTTGCGTTTTCGCGGCGGCAAGGGGGTGGCCACGGCGCTTGGTGTCTTGATCGGCCTCGATGGCTGGTTGGCCGCAGGTGCGCTGCTCGCCTGGCTTGCCACCGCCCTCATCAGCCGCTATTCGTCGCTCGCCGCGCTCGTCGCGGCGAGCGTCGCGCCTCTCTTCGCGCTCGCAAGTCATGGCGTTGGGGCGACCTCGGCGGTCGTCGTGGCGATGTGCGCGCTGTTGATCTGGCGCCATCGGGCCAACATCCGCCGCCTGCTCGCCGGCACGGAAAGCAAGATCGGCCAGAAAGCTTAAGCCATCGCCAACGGCCAGCGCGGCCGGATGGTAAAGGCGCCGCAGCGCGCGCCAGTCTTCTCTGCTAGCCCCGCTTGGAACCTCAAGGCGCCGGCGAAGGCGATCATCGCGCCATTGTCGGTACAAAGCGCGGGCTCTGGATAATGCACTCTCACGCCTGCTGTGCTGGCGGCGGCATCGAGCCGCTCGCGCAGCCGCTGGTTGGCGCCCACGCCGCCGGCGACGATGAGCGTTGCGAGGCCCGTCGCGTGGCAGGCCGCAAGCGCCTTCACCGTCAATACCTCGGTGACGGCTTCTTGGAACTCTGCCGCCAGATCGGCCTGGTCGGCTTCGGTAAGCACTCGCTCGCGCACGGCGGTGAGCACGGCGGTCTTGAGACCCGAGAAGCTGAACATGAAGTCGCCGCTTCCGAGCATCGGCCGCGGCAGCTTGAATCTGCCGGGGGTGCCGGCAGCGGCGAGCTTGGCGAGCGCCGGCCCGCCGGGATAGCCAAGGCCCAAGAGCTGCGCGGTCTTGTCGAAGGCTTCGCCTGCCGCGTCGTCGAGCGATTCGCCGAGCAATTCGTAGGCGCCGACGCCAGCAACGCGCATGAGCTGGGTATGGCCGCCAGAGACCAGGAGCGCGACGAAAGGAAACTGCGGCGGATCGGCGGAAAGGAGGGGCGAGAGCAGGTGGCCTTCGAGGTGGTGGATGGGCAAGGCCGGCACGCCTAGGGCCAGCGCGAGCGCTGCGGCGAAACTCGCCCCGACGAGCAAGGCGCCGGCAAGCCCCGGGCCAGCCGTATAGGCGATCGCGTCGATCTCCTCTTTGCTCGCGCCGGCCTCGGCGAGGACTTTCTCGATGAGCGGCACGAGCCGGCGGATGTGGTCGCGCGAAGCAAGTTCCGGGACGACGCCGCCGTATTCCTCGTGCATCGCCACCTGCGAATGCACGGCATGGGCGAGCAGCCCCCGAGCGGTGTCGTAGAGCGCGACGCCGGTTTCGTCGCAGGAAGATTCGAGGCCCAGCACCAACATCACAAAATTTTACTTTGACATTCGCTTGGAAATCGTTAGAATGCGCGGCTTTCTTCAACCCACCCCACCAGGAAACTTGCATGCCCGGTATTCGCGTCAAGGAAAACGAGCCCTTCGAGGTCGCCATCCGCCGTTTCAAGCGCACCATCGAAAAGGCCGGCATCCTCACCGAACTGCGCTCGCGTGAGTTCTATGAAAAGCCCACCGCCGAGCGCAAGCGCAAGCTCGCGGCCGCCATCAAGCGCCATCACAAGCGCCTGCGCAGCCAGCTCCTGCCGCCGAAGCTGTACTGACACCTGGCCGATTTCCCGCCAAAACCGCCTTGGCTGGCGGTTTTGGCATTGGTAGTTTTGGCATTGGTAGAAAGGAGCGCGCATGAGCCTGAAAGCCCGCATCAACGAAGACATGAAGGCCGCCCTGAAGGCCAAGGAAACGGCGCGCCTGGGGGCGATCCGCCTCCTCATGGCGGCGATCAAGCAAAAAGAGATCGACGAGCGCGTCGCGCTTGACGATGCGGGCATCATTGCGGTGATCGAGAAGATGATCAAGCAGCGCAAAGACTCGATCGCCCAGTATGAAGCCGCCCAGCGTCAGGATCTTGCCGAGGCCGAAAAGGCCGAGGTCGCGGTGCTCTCCGCCTATCTGCCGCAGCCGTTGTCGGCCGACGAAGTGGCGGCGATCGTCGCGGCGGCGATCGAGGAAGCGGGCGCCAAGACGCCGGCCGACATGGGCAAGGTGATGGCGATCGTGAAGCCCAAGGTCGCCGGCCGCGCCGACATGGGCGAAGTCTCGAAGCTCGTCAAAGCCAAACTCGTCGGCGCATAATCACCGGGTGATCCCGGAATCCTTCATCGAGGAGCTGCTCTCCCGCGTCGACATCGTCGATGTCATCGAGCGCTACGTGCCGCTCAAGAAAGCGGGCGCCAATTACCAGGCCTGCTGCCCGTTCCATAGCGAGAAAACGCCTTCTTTCACGGTGAGCCCCACCAAGCAGTTCTATCACTGCTTTGGCTGCGGCGCCCATGGCAGCGCGATCGGTTTCCTGATGCAATACAGCGGCTTGGGCTTCGTCGAGGCCGTCGAGGCCTTGGCTGCCCAGCTCGGCCTGGCCGTGCCGCACCAGACGAGCGCCCGCGCCCAGGAAAAGGCCCGCCAGCAGCCGCTCACCGAACGATTGGCGCGCGCGGCGCGCTTTTACAAAGACGAGCTCAAGCGCAGCCCGAAAGCCATCGATTACCTGAAAGGCCGGGGACTGACCGGCGAGATCGCCGCGAAATATGGACTGGGCTACGCGCCCGATGACTGGCAGGCGCTCGCAGGCGTCTTTGCCGACTACGCCGACCCGGCGATGGTCGAATGCGGCCTCGTGATCGAAAACGAGCAGGGGAGGCGCTACGACCGCTTCCGCGATCGCATCATGTTCCCGATCCAGGATGCGCGCGGTAATGTGATCGGCTTCGGCGGCCGGGTGCTCGGGCAAGGCGAGCCCAAGTATCTCAATTCGCCCGAAACGCCCTTGTTCAAAAAGGGCGAGGAGCTCTACGGCCTGCCGCAGGCGCGCGCCGCAATCCGAAGCGAAGGCCGCGTCATCGTCGTCGAGGGCTACATGGATGTCGTCGCGCTCGCTCAGTTTGGCATCGGCAATGCCGTCGCCACCCTCGGCACGGCGACCACCCCGACTCATGTGCGAAAGCTGCTGCGCTTAGCCGACCAGGTGGTGTTCTGTTTCGATGGCGACGCCGCCGGCCGCAAGGCGGCCTGGCGGGCTTTGGAGGCGAGCCTCGAAGCGCTCTCCGACGGCAAGCTCGTCGGCTTTCTCTTCCTGCCCCCTGAGCATGACCCGGACAGCTTCGTGCGCGCGGAAGGAGCAGAGGCCTTCCAGCGGCTCGCTGCCCAGCCGACGACGCTCGCCGAATTTTTCCTACGCGAACTCAAGGCCGGCGTAGACCTTTCCAGCGCCGAAGGCCGCGCCCGCCTCGTCCATGAGGCGAAACCCTTGCTGACGAAGCTCGCCGCGCCGCTACTGCGCCTGCAACTGACGCGCGCCCTCGCCGAGGCCGCGCAGGTCTCGCCCGCCGAGCTCGAGGCGCTGTGCGGTTTGAAGCCGCTGCCGAGAGGTCGAGCGGCGCCGCCGAAGTCGCGGCCATTGCCCAAGCCAGCCGCCCTCGAACGCACGCTGCTGCTGACCGTTTTGCACCGGCCCGAGCGCGCCGCGCGATTGCCGCTCGAGCTCATCCCCACTGAGAGCGCCGAAGGGGCGGCGCTGGCCGCACTCGTCGAGGCGATCGAGGCTGGCCGGCTGCCGACTGGCAACTTTGGCCTCCTGCTCGAGTATTTCCGCGGCAGCGCGCATGAGGAAGTCATCGCTGGCCTCGCCGGCGAGCTCGAGGGCAGCCACAGCGATGAAGGTGAAGAGGAGACCGTCTTCCAGGATGCCATCGAGCGGCTCAAGGCGCGCTCGCTCGAGCGGCGCATCGAGGCGCTGATCGCCCAAGAACGCGCCGGCACCTTGACCGCCGGGCAGCGGCGTCAGTTAGCCGAGCTCATCGCCCTCAAAAAGCGCTTGCTTGAGCGTGTATAATGTAGTGTTTCGCCGCAATCCGAGAGTCGAGCCCATGTCCAAGACCCCAACCAAGCCGACCGCCAAAACTACCCGCCCGTCCGCCGCCAAGGCCGCCAGCAAGCCTGCCGCGAAGCCCACCAGCGCGAAAACCACCGCAGCGGCGAAGGCCAGTGCAGCGAAGTCTGCGTCGGCGGCGAAGCCCGCGGCGACGAAGGCGGCCGATCGGCCCAGCCCGAAACAGCCGGCCGTGGCCCCGGCGAAGGCCGTCAAGCCCGCCAAGCCGGTGCACGAAGTCGAGCTCGAGGCCGCGCCGCCCGCCACGCCAGAGCCCGCGTCAGCCGCCTCTTCCGCCAAGCCTACGGCCAAGGCCAAGAAGCTCAAGGACAAGCAGATGCTCGCCGCACTCGAGCAGACCCAGCCTTCCGCCGCCGATTGGGAGGCGCGCCGCTCGCGTCTGAAGACGCTCATCAAGCTGGGCAAGGAACGCGGTTATCTGACCTATGCCGAGATCAACGACCATCTGCCCGATGACATCGTCGATGCCGAGCAGATCGAGGCGATCATCAGCACCTTCAACGACATGGGCATCCAGGTGTTCGACCATGCACCGGCGCCCGAAGAGATGCTGCTTGCCGAACAGACCGCGACGCCCGTCGATGCCGACGAGGCCGAGGAGGAAGCCGAACAGGCGCTCTCCTCTGTCGATGCCGAATTCGGCCGCACCACCGACCCGGTGCGCATGTACATGCGCGAGATGGGCACGGTCGAGCTTTTGACGCGCGAGGGCGAGATCGAGATCGCCAAGCGCATCGAGGAGGGCTTGAAGCACATGGTGCAGGCGATTTCCGCCTGCCCGACGACGATTGCCGAGATCCTCGAGATGGCCGACAAGGTCGCGCGTGACGAGATGCGCATCGACGAGCTCGTCGATGGCCTCATCGATCCCAATGCGCCGGAAGAGGATCTCGATGCGGCCGGTGACGAGCTCGAGGACGAGGCGCTCGAAGAGCTCGACGTGGACGACGAAGACGCCGCCGAGGCGCGCGTCTCCGCTTCGCTCATGCAGCTCAAGCATGACGCCCTCGAGCGCTTTGCGGTGATCCGCCAGCTCTACAACAAGCTGATGCCGGCCTTGGCCAAGAAAGGCTCGCAGGACAAGACCTATCTCAAGATCCAAAAGCAGATTTCGGATGAGCTGATGCACATCCGCTTCACGGCCCGCGCCATCGAGCGCCTCTGTGATTCGGTGCGCGGCATGGTCGAGGCGGTGAGGAACCACGAGCGCAAGATCCTGCATCTCGCCGTCGATAAGGCGCACATGCCGCGGCAGCACTTCATCAAAGTCTTTCCGGGCAACGAGACCAACCTCGAATGGCTCAAGCAGGAGGTGCAGTCGAAGCAGCCCTATGCTTCGGCGCTGATGCGCCAGGCGCCGGCCATCCTCGAAGAGCAACAGGCCTTGATCGACCTGCAAAACCGCATCGGCATTCCCTTGAAGGAACTCAAGGAAATCAACAAGCAGATGTCGACGGGCGAGGCTAAGGCGCGCCGCGCCAAGCGCGAGATGATCGAAGCCAACTTGCGCCTCGTGATCTCGATCGCCAAGAAATACACCAACCGGGGACTGCAGTTCCTCGATTTGATCCAGGAAGGCAACATCGGCCTCATGAAGGCGGTCGATAAATTCGAATACCGCCGCGGCTACAAGTTTTCGACCTATGCGACGTGGTGGATCCGCCAGGCCATCACGCGTTCGATCGCCGATCAGGCGCGCACCATCCGCATCCCGGTGCATATGATCGAGACGATCAACAAGATGAACCGCATCTCGCGGCAGATCCTCCAGGAGACTGGCCAGGAGCCCGATCCGGCCACACTGGCGGAAAGGATGGACATGCCCGAGGAGAAGATCCGCAAGATCCTCAAGATCAGCAAGGAGCCGATCTCGATGGAGACGCCGATCGGCGACGACGACGACTCGCATCTGGGCGATTTCATCGAGGATACGACGACGCTGGCGCCGATCGATGCGGCGCTCTATGCTTCCTTGCGCGAGGTCACCAAGGAGGTGCTCGATTCCTTGACGCCGCGCGAGGCCAAGGTGCTCAGGATGCGCTTCGGCATCGAGATGAACACCGACCATACCCTCGAGGAGGTCGGCAAGCAGTTCGACGTCACGCGCGAGCGCATCCGTCAGATCGAGGCGAAGGCCTTGCGCAAGCTGCGCCACCCCTCGCGCTCCGAAAAGCTGAGAAGCTTCCTCGACGGCGGCGAATAAGTCAGCCGGGCCGCGCCGAGCGCGGCCCATGGGCCTCTAGCTCATGCTTGGTTAGAGCAGCGGACTCATAATCCGTTGGTGCTGGGTTCGACTCCCAGGGGGCCCACCAGTATTTTCCCGCCGGAATACAATGGGCGCATGACGAAGTCCGGCGGCCAGGCCCCCCCATCCTTCATCCACAGCGCCGAAGACGAATTGAAGCGTCTGCGGGCGCGGCTCGATGCCGAGATCGCGACGCGCCAGGGGGTCGAGCAGCGGCTCGCCCAGCTCGAGGCGGCCTATGCGCGCTTCGTGCCGCCACAGCTTCTGGCACTGCTTGGCAAGGAGAGCATCCTCGAGGTCGACTGGGGTAACCAGGCCGAGAAGAAGATGACCATCCTCTTTTCCGACATCCGCGGCTTCGCCTCGATGTCGGAGCGCATGTCGCCGCAGCAATGCTTCGACTTCATCAACGCCTATCTCTCCTTCATGGAGCCCGTCGTGCTGGCGCACGGCGGCTTCATCGACAAATACATCGGCGATTCGGTGATGGCGCTCTTTCCGGCGCGCGGGGATGATGCCTTGCGCGCTGCGCTCGGCATGCTCGCCGAGCTCGACCACTTCAATGCCCAGCGCGCCGTGCTGCAAAGCGAGCTGCCGCTCGAGCACCCGGAGCGGCGCGGCGGCGAGACGCACATCGGTATCGGCCTCAATTCGGGCCTGCTCATGCTCGGCGTCATCGGCGGCAGCAACCGCATGGAGATCACCGTCATCAGCGATGCGGTCAATCTCGCCTCGCGCGTCGAGACGCTCACCAAGACCTGGCAGACGCCGATCCTCATCACCCAGCACACCTTGAACAGCATCCGCCAGCCGGCCGATTTCTCGATCCGCTTCATCGACCGCGTGCGCGTGCGCGGCAAGCACCTCGCGCAGTCGATCTACGAGGTCTTCGATGCCGACCCGCCGGCCTTGAAGGCGGCCAAACTCGCGAGCCGCGATACTTTCGAGGATGCGCTGGCGCACTACCACTTCCGCCGCATGGACGAGGCGCTGGCGCTATTTTCCAATTGCCTCGAACACAATCCGGGCGACACGCCGGCCGCCGTCTATTGGCAGCGGTGCCGCCATGCCCATCGCGAGCCGACGGCGGAAGAAGGCGAAAGCGATAGCGCAACGCATTGGCGCGCCGAGTATCTGCTCAACTTCGCAGGGCTCGACGAGATGCACCAGGTCATCTTCAACCACATCGTCGCGCTCTCCGAGGCGTTACAGCAAGAGGCGGCCGCGGCGGCCGAACAGCTCGTCGTCAAGCTCGTCGAATTCACCCAGGAGCATTTCGATTCTGAGGAGCGCCTGATGCAGGCGCATGGCTATCCGCACTCACCGTTTGCCGAGCATCGCCAGCAGCACATGAAATTCCGCGAGTTCCTCGATCAGCTCGCCCATGAAATCCACGAGGGCAATACGCCGCCGCTGCGGCTCGCCTTCCGCTGCCAGTTTCTGCTGCTCGACTGGTTCATCAGCCACATCAGCATCACCGACCGCCACCTCGAACGCTATCTCGCCGGCCGGCTGGTGGCCGACGCGTGATTCAGAGGATCGGCACCAAGGCGCCTTCTCGCTTGAGGGCCTCGCGCGCCGCACGCCAGTAGGGATAAAGCCGTTCGACGAGGGCCCAGAAACGCGCGCCGTGGTTCAGCTCGACGAGATGGGCGACTTCGTGGGCGATCACGTAGTCGATGAGTTCAGGCGATAAGTGTATGAGCCGCCAGTTGAGGCGGATGAGGCCTTGCGCACTGCAGCTGCCCCAGCGCGTGCGCGCCGAGGAAAGTGCAAACGGCGGCGGCGGCAGTGCAAGGCGCCTGGCCATCTCGGCAAGACGGGGCGCGAAATGCTCGCGGGCGCGGCGCTCCAAGGCCTGCCGTGCTAGGCGCGCCAAGTCGGCGTGGGGCCGGGCGGCAAGCCACAGTTCTTCGCCTGCTTCGCCGCGCTGCCAGTAGCCGCGATTGGCCCCCGCCGTGATGCGTAAGCGCACGTTCTGGCCGAGCACGGGCAGGCGGGCGCCATCGTAAAGCGGCAGGTGCCGCTGCACCGAGCGCGCCGAGAATTCGTCGAGCTTGGCGAGCACCCAAGCGGCATGATGGCGGATGAAGGCCTCGATCTCGCCCGGCGGCAGCCAGTGCGGTGCGCCGACCTTGAGGCCCGTCTCGTCGATGCGCAGCGAAAGCCGCCGCCGGCCGCGCGCAAGCTGGTAGGGGATGAGGCGGCCAGAGAGAATGATGTGCGCCATGGGGTGGGCAGACGCGCCTGGCGGCGGCAGCCGGAAGAGCTCGAGTTGCTCGCCCATCAGACCAGTGCGAAGAGATCGTCGCAGCGCGGCGCCGCGGGCTCGGCGGCAGCGCGCTCGAGGGCGGCGGCGATGATGGGCCACGGCTGCTCGATGAGCCGCCAGTGGCAGCGCAGCAAGTCGCCCTCGCGCCGCACCCACTCGCGGGGCTGGCCATAGGCGAGCACGACGCGCAAAGCGGGCCGTCCCGCCAGCACCGAGTTTTGGAAAAGCAAGAGCGCTTCTTCGCGCAGCCAGGCTTCCGCCGCGTCGCGAATCTGGCGCCCCGTGGCGCCCGGCGGCAGCGGCAGATGCAATTCTTCGCCGACGCGGCCGGGCTCGCGCCGGTCGGTATCGAGCACGAGGGTGAGCTCCTCGCCCAGGTAACGCAGCCGCCCGCCGGCGCGCCAGCGTTGGTCGGGCTCTGGCGCATTGGTCTCAAGCCTGAGCGGCAGTTGAGGCGAGCGGAGCCGCTTCATCGCGGTAGCGGTGGGGAGAAAGCCTGCGCATCTCGGCCTCGATCCAGGCCTGGGCGGCGGCATTGACTTCGCCGGCCTTCTTGCCGGCGGTCTCGATGGCCGGGCCGATGCTGACGGTGATGAGTCCCGGCCGCTTGACGAAGGCATTTCTCGGCCAGCACTCGCCCGAATCGAGCGCGACGGGTACGACGGGGACCTGGGCGGCAACGGCGAGCATCGCGCCGCCGATCTTGAATTCGCGCATCTGGCCCGGCGCAACGCGCGTGCCCTCGGGGAAGATCACCACCGTGTAACCCTCTTCGAGCCGCTCCTTGCCGCGTTCGACCACCTGCTTCAAGGCCGCCTTGCCGGCCGCGCGGTCGATGCCGACGAAGGGCATCAGCTTCAAGCCCCAGCCGAAGAAGGGCAGCCAGTGCAATTCGCGCTTATAGACGAAGGAGGTGAGTGGAAAGATCGTTTGCAGCGCGAAGGTTTCCCAGGCCGACTGGTGCTTGCTGAGCACGACGCAGGGGCCCTTCGGGATGTGCTCGCGGCCGAGCACGCGGTGGCGGATGCCGAGCAGGTGCTCGATGAATCCCATGACGAGGCGCACCCAGGGCATCACGAAAAGTCGGCGGCTCCGGGACGGCAGCCAGAAGACGGCGAGAAGCGCCAGCACGATCAGCGGCGTCGTGACGAGCATGGCGAGAAAGAAAAGGAGTGAGCGCAGCCAGGCCATTTAGCTCGTGAGTTTCTTCGCCACGGCGGCGAGATCGTCGAAGATCTGTGTGCCTTGGGGCAGCGCGGGGTCGCTGCGCGTTTTCTTGCCCTTGCCGGTCAAGACCAGCATCGGCTGGGCGCCGACGGCGGCGGCCGAGACGAGATCGCGCAAGGAATCGCCGACCACCGGCACACCTGTCAAATCGACGTTGTAGCGCGCGGCGATTTCCTTCAACATGCCCGGCTTGGGCTTGCGGCATTCGCAATTGTCGGCGTTGGTGTGCGGGCAGAAGAAGATTGCGTCGATCGTACCGCCCGCGTGGGCGGCCGCCTTGATCATCTTGTCGTGAATGGCGATCAGCGTATCCATGCCAAAGAGGCCGCGGCCAATGCCCGACTGATTGGTGCAAACAACGACGCGCCAGCCCCACTGGTTGAGCCGCGCGATCGCATCGAGGCTGCCGGGCAGCGGGATCCATTCGTCGGGCGACTTGATGTAGAGGTCGGAGTCCCGGTTGATGACGCCGTCGCGGTCGAGGATGATGAGCTTGCTGCCGGGCATGGTGCGTCTAGGCGGAGAGCTTCGCGAGATCGGCGACGCGGTTCATCGCTTGATGGAGGCTCGCGAGGAGGCCCAGGCGGTTTTGCCTGAGCCTGCCATCCTCGACATTGACGAGCACTTGATCGAAGAAGGCATCGACCGGGCCTTTGAGCGCCGCAAGCGCCAGCAGCGAGGCCGTATAGTCCCCGGCCGCGAAAGCGGCATCGGCCTGGGGTTTGACGGCAGCGAGCGCTGTGAATAGCGCGCGCTCGGCCGCTTCTTGGAAGAGCGCGGCATCGCACTCGGTCGCGACCGCGCCTTCGGCCTTCTTGAGGATGTTGCCGACGCGCTTGTTGGCGGCGGAAAGGCTCGCCGCCTCGGGCAGTTTCATGAATTCGCGCACCGCGGCAAGCCGCTTTGGAATGTCGCCTAAACGCGCGGGCTTCAAGCTCAGCACGGCCTCGACTTCGAGCGTCGAATAGCCTTGCTCCTTGAGGCTGCCGGCGAGCCGCTCGTAGAGGAAGTCTTCGAGCGGCGCGACCTCCTTGACCTTGGCGGCCGAGAAGAGCCAAGGCAGGTCAAGCGGCAGCTCCTTTTCGATCAGCATGCGGATGACGCCCAAGGCATGGCGGCGCAGGGCGTAGGGGTCTTTCTCGCCGGTCGGCTTTTCACCGATGCCGAACAGATCGGCAAGCGTCACGAGCTTGTCGGCAAGCGCCACACAGAGGCCGACATTCCCGCGCGGCAGCGCATCGCCCGCAAAGCGCGGCTTGTAGTGATCCTCGATTGCGTCGGCGATCTCGACGGGCTCCCCATCGTGGAGCGCGTAGTAACGCCCCATGATGCCTTGCAGCTCGGGAAATTCGCCGACCATGCCGGTAAGCAGATCCGCCTTCGCGAGCATGGCGGCGCGGTCGGCGAGATTGGCCAGCGCCTCGCCGCCGAGCTTTTCGCCGATGGCGCGCGCCAAGGCCGCGAGCCGCTCGACGCGCTCGCCCTGGCTGCCGAGCTTGTTGTGATAGACGACCTTGGCGAGGCCCGGGATGCGATCCACCAGCGATTTCTTGCGATCCTGGTCGAAGAAGAACTTCGCATCGGCAAGCCGCGGCCTGACCACTCGTTCATTCCCGCCGATCACGGCCGAAGGATCCTCCGGCCGGATGTTGCTGACGACGAGGAACTTGTTCGTGAGCTTGCCAGCGGCATCGAGCAGCGGGAAGTATTTCTGGTTCGCCTTCATCGTCAGGATCAGGCATTCCTGCGGCACGGCGAGAAATTCCTCATCGAACCGGCAGACGAGCACATTGGGGCGTTCGACGAGCGCCGTCACCTCATCGAGCAGCGCCTCATCGTCGATAACTTTAAGCCCCTCGCGTGCCGCGGCTTCTACAAGCTGCCGCGCGATCTCGGCGCGGCGGGCGGAAAAGCTTGCGATCACCGCGCCTTCTTCCTCAAGCTGCTGCGCGTAACTGTCGGCATGGCGGATTGCGAGCGGCTGGCGCTTCGCTTCGAAGCGGTGGCCCCAGGTTTCACGGCCGGCGGCCAATCCCAACACGGCGACCGGCACCACCTCCTCGCCATGGAGGGCGACGAGCCGGTGCGCCGGGCGCACGAAATGCACCGTCGTCCAGCCATCCGGAAGCTGATAGCTCATCACCTTCGGAATCGGCAGGCTCGCTACCGCCGCTTCGAGGGCGGCTTGCAGGCCCGCCTGCAGTGTGGCGCCCGGCACGACGCTGTCGAGGAAGAGCGCTTCCGCCTTGCCATCTTGCTGGCGCTTGAGCTTGGGAATTGCCGTCTCGTCGGCGCCGAGCGCGGCGAGTTTCTTGAGCAAGGCGGGCGTCGGCCGGCCCTCGGCATCGAGGCCGACGGCAACCGGCATCAGCTTTTGCCGTACCGGCCGGTCGGGCGCCTTGGCGGCGACGTTCGTCAGATGCACGGCGAGCCGCCGCGGCGAAGCATAGGGGGTGATGGTCGTCTCGCTCGCCAGCCCGGCGGCCTTAAGCTTCTCGGCGAGCGTGGCGGCAAAGGCCTCGCCCAAAGCCTTGAGCGCCTTGGGCGGCAGCTCCTCGACGCAGATTTCCACGAGCAGGCTGTTCGTCGTCATGCCGCCTTCTCCTGCGTTTTTTCCATCTTGGCCAGTACCTCGGCGGCATGCTCCTTCGGCGCCATCGGAAAGCCCAGCCGCGCACGGGAGTCAAGATAGCTTTGCGCGACGCTCCTGGCGAGATTCCGGATGCGGCCGATGTAGGCGGCGCGCTCGGTGACGGAAATCGCGCCGCGCGCATCGAGCAGATTGAAGGTGTGGGCGGCCTTCAATACTTGTTCATAGGCCGGCAGCGCGAGCTTTTGCTCCATCAGGTACTTCGCATTGCTCTCATGGGCGGCGAAGGCCTGCAGGAGGAATTCGACGTTGCTGTGCTCGAAGTTGTAGGCCGATTGCTCGACCTCGTTTTGATGGAACACGTCGCCATAGGAAAGCCCCGGCGCATAGACGAGCTCGAAGACGTTCTCGACGCCTTGCAGATACATCGCGAGGCGCTCGAGGCCATAGGTGATCTCGCCGGTGATCGGTCGGCAATCGAGCCCGCCCACCTGCTGGAAATAGGTGAATTGCGTGATCTCCATGCCATTCATCCACACTTCCCAGCCCAAGCCCCAGGCGCCGAGCGTCGGGTTTTCCCAGTCGTCCTCGACGAAGCGCACGTCGTTCTTTTTCAGATCGAAGCCGAGCGCCTCCAACGAGCCGAGATAGAGATCGAGGATGTTCTCGGGCGCGGGCTTCAAGACGACCTGGTATTGGTAGTAGTGCTGCAAGCGGTTTGGATTCTCGCCGTAGCGGCCATCCTTCGGCCGGCGCGAGGGCTGCACGTAGGCGGCCCTCCAGGGCTCGGGGCCGAGCGCGCGCAAGAAGGTGGCGGTGTGGGACGTGCCGGCGCCGACTTCCATGTCATAGGGTTGCAAAAGCGCGCAGCCTTGGCGATCCCAATAGTCCTGCAGGCGCAGGATGATTTGTTGGAAGGTGGGTTTCATGGCAAAAAATTTGCGGAAAGCGCGATTTTAGCGGCTGCGGCGGCGCCAGGCCGTCAAGCAGGCGGGCGAAACGGCGCCAATTGCGAGCAGCAGGGATAGCGTATCGCCCCAGCGCGCGTAGGGCGTGAGCCCTGTGTAGCCTTGCACGGTGACGACGAGCGCGCCGGTCGTGAAGGGCGGCAAGCTCGCGATCACGCGGCCATCGGGGGCGATCGCCGCGGTCATGCCGGTGTTGGTGGCCCTGAGCATCATGCGGCCGGTCTCGAGGGCGCGCAGGCGGGCGATCTGCAAGTGCTGGTCTTGGGCGAGCGAACGCCCGAACCAGGCGGTGTTGGAAAGGTTGATGAGCAAAGTCGCTTCGGGGAGCGCCTCGAGGAGCTCCACACCGAAGAGGTCTTCGTAACAGATGTTCGGCGCGATTTTCTGCCCGGCCACGGCAAGCGGCGGCTGACGAGGCGGGCCGGCCGAGAAGTCCGACATCGGGATCTTCACGAGGTCGAAAAACCAAGCGAAGCCTGGCGGCACGTACTCGCCGAAGGGCACGAGGTGGCGCTTGGCGTAGCTTTGCGCGCCTGCCTGCGTTAGCGCCACGGCGCCATTCACATAGCCGCCCTCCCGATGGCGCACGGCGATGCCGACCAAGAGATCGCCGTGACGCATGAGCGTCTGCCAGAGTTCATCCGGCACCTGGTCGAAGAAGAGCGGAATCGCCGTTTCCGGCAGCACGGTGAGCGCGGCGGGGTGCTCTTGAGCGAGCCGCGCGTAGGTGTCGAGCGAAAGCGGCAAGCGTTCGGGCTCCCACTTGAGGCTCTGCGGCACGTTGCCTTGCAGGAGGGCGACCATGAGCGGCGCGCCGACGGGCGAAGTCCATGCCATGCCCCGCAAAAGCTGCCCCGTGCCGGCGAGCAGGCCGATCACGGTGAGCACCGTGGCCGTGCGCGCCCAGCTTGCCGTGCCGTGGGCGAGCAAGGCGGCGAGGAGCGCGACGAGGAAGTTCATGCCGTGAATTCCCAGCACCGGCGCGAAGCCGGCGAGCGGATTGGGCGGCGTGGCCGAATAGCCCACGGCAAGCCACGGAAAGCCGGTGAAAAGCGCGCCGCGCAAGGCTTCCGTCAGCGTCCAGATTCCCGCCAACATGAGGACATCCTGGCGAAAGTCGGCGCTGGCGAGACGGCATGCAAGGTAGCCGGCCAG
The DNA here is from genome assembly GCA_026415155.1 of Rhodocyclaceae bacterium. Classification (GTDB taxonomy): domain Bacteria; phylum Pseudomonadota; class Gammaproteobacteria; order Burkholderiales; family Rhodocyclaceae; genus Sulfuricystis. The sequence continues at coordinate 50,849 of JAOAHQ010000031.1, read as the reverse complement.
CGCGGGAAAGAGCGCGAGATAGGCGCAAAACAGCACCGTCGCGATGACGGCGAGCGGCGCGGCCATGCCGCCGACCTCGTGCAGGCTCACATAGACCCAGGAAACACCGGCGAGGAAGAAACCGAGCCCCCAGGTAAAGCCCAGCCGCGCGGCGATGCCGGGTGTGGCGGCGCGCTGCCAGAGACGGAAGAGCAAGGCGAGCGTGAAGATGGGCAGGGCGAAGACTTCGAACGGCGCAAAGCCCAGGACGCTTGCCGCGCCGAGCGCCGCGGCGGCAAAGAGTGCCCGCATCATCGTGGCCGGATCATGCCTCCGGCTCGAGCGCAAGCCGCTTTTGCGGATCGACGAGCAGCGAATAGACGCGCCGGCTGTCGGCGCGCAAGACCTGGATGCGCAGGCCTTCGAGGACGACGACCTCGTTGCGTTTGGGCAGTCGGCCAAGCGTGTGGATCACCAGCCCGCCGACGGTATCGTAATTCTCGTCAGAGAAATGCGTGCCGAAGGCGGCGTTGAAATCGGCGATCTCGGTGGTCGCCTTGACGCGATAGCGGCCGGCGTTGTCGAGCACGATGTTGCCGGCGGCCTCGTCGAAATCGTATTCGTCCTCGATGTCGCCGACGATTTGCTCGAGCACGTCCTCGATCGTGACGAGCCCCGCCACGCCGCCGTATTCATCGACGACGATCGCCATGTGGTTGCGCGAGGCGCGGAATTCCCGAAGCAGAACGTTCAAGCGCTTCGATTCGGGGATGAAGACGGCCGGCCGGAGGCTGTCGCGCAGGTCGAACTCCTTGCCGGCGAAGTGACGCAACAGATCCTTGGCGAGCAGGATGCCGATCACGTCATCCTTGCTTTCGCCGATGACGGGAAAACGCGAGTGGGCGGTCTCGAGCACGAAATCGACGAACTTCTCGGGCGGATCGTGGATCGAGATCACGTCCATCTGGGCGCGCGGCACCATGATGTCGCGCACCTCGCGCTCGGAGACGGCCAGCGCCCCTTCGATGATCGAGAGCGCGTCTGCATCCATCAGATTGCGCTCGTGCGCGCTTCTTAAGATGCGCAAGAGCTGTTCGCGGTCTTCGGGTTCGCCGGCCAAAAGCATTGAGAGGCGTTCGAAGAGCGACGGTCGACTGGCAGGGTCCATGTTATTGCTTGGAAACGGATGGTCTTGAAGGTGCTCCAGAGAGGCGCTAGGGCGGTCGGCTCATGGTTCGCGGGCGGGGGCACCAATGGGCTTGGGCGCGGGGCGCCCACAACCCGCTCATCCTCGGACAAGTGGGCGCCTCATTCGCGCCCACAGCCTACGGCTGCCAACGCCCGCTCACAAATCGCCGCCCGCGCTAGCGCCTCCCTGCTGTCCTGTTCATTCGTTTCGGATCAATCGCGATAAGGATCGGCAATGCCAAAGCGGGCGAGGATCTCGCGCTCGCGCGCCTCCATGCGCGCCGCATCCTCATCCCCCGTTTCGTGGTCGTAGCCTTGCAGATGGAGCATACCATGCACGATGAGGTGCGCCAGATGCGCCTTGAGCGGCTTGCCCTGTTCCGCCGCCTCGCGGCGCGCCACCGGCAGGCAGACGACGAGATCACCGACGACGGGATCCTCCTCATAGACGAAACTCAAGACGTTCGTCGCGTAATCCTTGCCGCGAAAATCGCGGTTGAGCTGGCGGCCTTCAGCGAGATCGACGAAGCGCACCGTGGCGGAAAGCGGCTTTTCCTGCGCCGCGCTCACCCACCGGCGCACTTGGGCGCGCGCGGGCAGCTCCTCCCCCGCACAGGCATACTGAACGCACAAGTGAAGCTCAGGCCTTGTCCTGTTCATAGGCCGCCACGATGCGCGCGACGAGCGGATGGCGCACGACGTCGGAAGCATCGAATTCGGTGAAGGCGAGACCGCGCACGCCGGCGAGGATGCGGCGCGCCTCGACGAGGCCCGAGGGCTGGCCCTTGGGCAGATCGACCTGCGTCACATCGCCCGTGATCACCGCCTTCGCGCCGATGCCGATGCGCGTTAAGAACATCTTCATCTGCTCGGGCGTCGTGTTCTGCGCCTCGTCGAGGATGATGAAGGCATGATTGAGCGTGCGGCCGCGCATATAGGCCAAGGGCGCGACCTCGATCGCCTGCTTTTCAAACAGGCGCGCCACCTTATCAAAGCCCATCAGGTCATAGAGCGCATCGTAAAGCGGCCGCAAATAGGGATCGACCTTCTGCGTAAGATCGCCAGGCAAAAAGCCTAAGCGCTCGCCGGCTTCCACCGCTGGCCGCGTCAGCACGATGCGCGCGACCTGCTCGCGCTCCAGGGCATCGACCGCACAGGCGACCGCGAGATAGGTCTTGCCGGTGCCGGCCGGGCCGATGCCGAAGGTGATGTCGTGCGCCAGGATGTTCTTCAGATACTCGACCTGATGCGGCGTGCGCCCATGCAGATCGCCCTTGCGCGTCAAGAGCCCCGCCGGTGCAGCCAGGCCGTGTCCCTGATTCCTGAGCTCAACGAGGCCGAGCTGGATGTCGTCGATCGACAAGGGCGCCGTGGCGAGCGCATAGAAATGACGCAAGGCCTGGGCCGCCAAGCGCGCCTGGGCGGGCGGGCCCTCGATGCGGCAGTGCTCGCCGCGCCGGGCGAGGCCCACGTCGAAGGCGAGCTCGATCTGGCGCAGATTCTCGTCGAGCGGGCCGCAGAGGTTGGCGAGCCGTTCGTTGTCGAGGGGGGCGAAACTGACCGTGAGAGGCTTGACTTTCAAGGGATGCGCAGGAGAAGGCCGTCTTGCCAGCGCCGATTTTGCCGCTTTAGCGGTTCTCGGGCAGGCTCGCCTCGAGCGGCGAGAGAATCCAGATGCGCTCGACGGCGCCCGAAAAACCGAGCTGATAACGCACTTTGGTAGGGTGTTGCACCATCGAGGGCAGGATCGTGAAATTGAACTCGTTGCGCACCTGCACGCCCGGCGAGAGCGGATAGACCGTCTTGCCGATCTGCACCGTCCAGAGCGCGAGATCGGGCGGATACATGACACCGTAACGCGATTCAGCCGGCAGCAGGCGCTGGATGCCCGGCGGCGGCAGTTGCGGCGCCGGCGCGAGGATGCCCTCGATGACGGAGCCGATGACGGAACCGACGATGGCGGAGGTGACGGGATCGGGCATGGCTCAATGATAGTCCGATCCGCGCTGGAAATGAAAAATGGTGGGGTGCGTTTTTCTTTCGAACCCGACATCTGGGCAAATTTGCCAAGCGCGCTCGGCCCCCTTGCGGCCCGCAATGCCTGGAAAGCCGGCAGCAGCCCGACAGCCCGCATTGGGATGGCCGGCCGAGCCGCAAAACCCGTATCCAGAAAATTGAGGGCGATACAATTCGCAGCTCGTCCCAACCACATTGGAAGGAGATCACCATGGGCAAAGGCGATCGCCGCACCTTGCGCGGCAAGCTCTTCCGCGGCACCTATGGCCGCAGCCGTTCGCATGACACCAACCGTCCCCAGCGCAATCCGGCGCCCAAGCCGGCTGCCGAGAGCGCCAAGGCGCGTTCTTGAGGTTTCTGCCGAAGGAGGTGTGCGATGAAAAGCACTGATCCCAAACTCATCGAGGAAAAACTCAAGCTCGACCAGGAGTTCAAGGATTACATCGCCAAGAATGGCTTCGATTACGCGCAGTATTGCGCGCCGCCGGCCGGCAGCTGGTATGAAAGCTATCGCCAGCGCGTCGCGGCGATCGAAGACAAGATGCTCACCAAGCTCGAATACTGGAAGCCGCCCGCGGCTTGACACTGCTGACTCCTTGCGCGGCGGGCGGCCAAGCGTTCCTGCCGTCCCGCCGGCGCCGGCTTTTTTGTAGCATGATCGCCCCGATGAGCGCGGCGATCTCTTCATGACCCCTTTCGAACTCTTTCTCGGCGGCACGCTCGCCGTCATCCTCGCCCTGCTCGTCGCGCTGCTCTTGCGCCCGGCGCGGCTGCCGGCGCGCGCAGAAAGCCTCCTCGCTGAGCTGTTACGCCGGCAGGATGTGCAAGATGCCTTGCTCGCCAAGATCGAAGGCCAGCTCGCGATGCTCGCCGGCGCGCAGGAAGCGCGCTTGCAAAGCCTCTCGCAGGGCACGCTCGCGGCGCTCGAAAATGTGCGCGAATCGGTCGATCGCAAGCTCGCGGCGATCCAGGCCGACAACGCCGCCAAGCTCGAGGCGATGCGCCAGACCGTCGATGAAAAGCTCCACGCCACGCTCGAGCAGCGCCTGGGCCAATCCTTCGCGCTGGTCTCGCAGCGGCTCGAGGAGGTGCAGCGCGGCCTGGGCGAGATGCAGAGCCTTGCCACCGGCGTGGGCGATTTGAAGCGCGTGCTCGCCAACGTCAAGACGCGCGGCACCTGGGGCGAGGTGCAGCTCGATGCCTTGATCGGCCAGCTGCTCGCGCCCGGCCAGTACGAGAAGAACGTCGCCACACGCCCCCAATCGAACGAGCGCGTCGAATTCGCGATCCGCCTGCCGGGGCAGGGCGAAGCGCCGCTGTGGCTGCCGATCGACGCGAAGTTTCCGCTCGAGGACTACCAGCGCCTCATCGAGGCCCAGGAAACCGCCGACCACGAAGGCGCCGAAGCGGCGGCGCGCGCGCTGGAGGCGAGGCTCAAGGCCGAGGCAAGAGCGATCCGCGAGAAATACGTCGAGCCGCCATACACGACCGATTTCGCGGTGCTCTACCTGCCGACCGAGGGCCTGTATGCCGAGGCGCTGCGCCGCCCAGGGCTCATCGAAGCCTTGCAGCGCGAGCAGCGTGTGACCGTCGCCGGGCCGACGACGATCGCTGCCTTCCTCAACAGCCTGCAACTGGGCTTCCGGACGCTGGCGATCGAGGCGCGCGCCGCCGAAGTCTGGCAGGTGCTCGGGCAAGTGAAGACCGAGTTCGCCAAGTTCGGCGCGGCGATCGAAGCGACGAAGAAGAAGCTCGACGAGGCGCGCAACAAGTTCGATCAGGTCGAGACGCGCACACGCGTGCTGACCAAGCGCCTGCAGAACGTCGAGGCGCTGCCGGTGGCGGAGGAAGAGGCGCTCTCTGATCTCGCCGACGATTGAGCGTGCTTGCGGCCTCACAAGAGGCCGAGCTGCTTGGCCTGCAGCGCGGCCTCGGCGCGCGAGGAGATGTTGAGCTTGCGGTAGATGTTCTTGACGTGATCGCCCGCCGTGTGATGCGAGATGCCGAGCTCGCGGCTGATCTCGGCGATGCGCAAGCCCCGCGCGAGCAGGCTAAGCACTTCGCATTCGCGCGGCGTGAGCGTGACACGCTCGGCGGCTTCGGCGGCAGGCGCGCCGCTTTGCTGGCGGAAATAGCCGAGGATGCGCCGCGCCACGGCGGGCGAAAGCGGCAGGCGCCCATCGCGGATGCCTTCGAGCGCGCGCACGAGCAGCTCGGGCGGCTCGTCCTTGAGCAAGTAGCCTTGGGCGCCGGCGCGCAAGGCGGCGAAGAGGTGTTCATCGTCGCCGAAGATGGTTGCCACGACGAGCGTGCATTCCGGCTGGGCGCGCGAGAAGCGCTCGACGACTGCGATGCCGCTGCCATCGGGCAAGGAAAGGTCGACGAGCGCAAGCCGGTAGTCCTGCCCAAGCTGCGCCAGGGCGCTTGAGACATCGGCGACGCAATCGCAGACGATGCCCGGAAAGGCCTGGGCCGCCACTTCGCAAAGCAGCGCCTGGGATTCGGGCATGTCCTCGACGATGAGCGCCCTCATGCGGCTAGCCTCCGGCGCGGGATCGTGAAGCTGAGGCTCACCCGCCCTTCGCGCTCTGCGATGGAAAACGCCCCGCCCAAGCCATGTAAGCGGGCGCGGAGGCTGCGCAGGCCATAGCCTTCTCGCCATTGGGCCGGATCGCTCGGTGCGCCGTCGTTGGCGATCGTCAGCACGAGCTCGTCTTCGTTCATCTCCACGCGCACCTCGATCGCGCTGGGGGTAGCGTGCTTCAAGGCGTTCGACACCGCCTCGCGCAAGGCGGCGCCGAGCGCGGCCTTGATGCGCGCCGAGACCTCGAGCGGCGGCAGCGGCGGCTCGTTCCAGAGAAGGGCCACACCGGCGGCCTCGCAGCGCGCCGCCGTCTCGGCGCGCCAGTCCGAGAGCGCCGCATCGAGCGGCCCGGGCGGCGCATCGATCGCGGCGATCGCATCGCGCAAGTCCTTCATCGCCTCGCGCGCAAGCTCGGCATCCGGCGTGCCGCGCAGGTGGTGGATGAGACGCAGCAGCCGCGCGCCGAGGTTGTCGTGCAAATCGCGCGCCAGGCGCTGGCGTTCCTCGCGCGCGCCTTGCTCGGCGCTTTGCCGCTGCAGGAGGATTTGCTCGGCGAGGTGATGAAGCGCCTCGGCAAAGCGCCAATCGCGCGTCGAAAAGAGGCGGCGGCCGGCGGCGGCATAGCGCAGGCAGCGCGGCGCCAATCCGCCCATCGCCGGAATGAAGAGCGCCAACCCCTCTTCGCGAAGCTCTACCGCCGCTTTCCCGTCTGCCGCGCGGCGGATTTCGAGCGGGTCGAAGGCGCGCTTGAGCAACGCATCCCAATGCGCCTCGCGCGCCGTGCCGTCGGCGAGAAAGGCGAAGTCGGAAAGCTGCGGCAAGAGCTCCTCGAGCCCCGGCGCCTTGCGCTCGACGAGCCGGCTCCACAGCCATTGGCGTAAAGGGAAATAGAGCCAGCCGGCGACGAGGAGGGAGGCGCCAAGGGACAAGGCCTGGCCGATGCCGACGAGGATGAACAGCACATCGAGCAGCACCACCAACGCGGCGGCCGCCAGCCACAGCAGGATGCGCCAGGCCCATTCATCGATGTCGAAGAGGCGGTAGCGGCGCAGGCCCAGCGCGATGCCGGCGTACATGATGAGAAAGAAGCCGAAGGCATAGGACTGCGCAAGCGGCGGCAGATGCCCGAGGCTGCTGTAGCCGGGCACGAGGGCGAGAAAGAGGCTCGAGCCGATGAGGATCGACAGCGCGCACCAGCGCAAGGCGGCGCGCGCGAGCGGATCGTGACGGCTTTTCCGCCACTGCCAGAACGCAAACGCGATGGAAAGGCCAAGCTCCAGAAAGAGCGGCAGGCGCACGCCCCAATCGAGATCGGGCGCGAAGCGCAGCGCATCGGCGAGATACCAGGGCAGGAAGACGGCGGGGATCGCTATTAGCCGGGAAGGCGCCACGAGCGGGCGCGGATAGACAAGGAAGAGCGCGACGAGCGCCATGCCAAAGAGCGTGGCGCCCAGATGGTTGGCATGCGAGAGCAACCGAAACAGGTCTTCGGGCAGGGCGAGTTCGCGCGTGCTGTAGATCGCTGCGCTCAAGGCGGAAAGCGGCAGCGCGCAGCCGGTGACGGCAAAGAGCCGCACGGCGAGCTCTCCAGGCCGCACGGCGAACACCCAGCCCGCGATCAAGAGGCCAGAGAGGCCCACCGCGAGCTGGAACCAGAAGGCGAACGGCAGCTCGATCATGCGCCTTTTGCGGGGCAGGAGGGCGGTCTCGGCGGCCTCGCCGCCCGGCAGCGCCCAGAGGAGGTGCACCGCCTGGGCTTCGAGGAGCGACGTGAGGGCGGCCTGGCGGGCGAAGAAGGCGTCCATCTCGGCATAGCTGTCGTAAAAGTCCGGCTCTTCGATGAGATCCGCCGCTTCGAGGGCCAGGCGGCGCCCGTCTGCCGCCGTGAGGGCGAGTGCCTCGGCCCCTGCCGGAATGCCACTGGCCGCTGGCGCGGCGGCGATGATGACGCGGCCTTCCGCAGTAGGTGAAAAGCGCAGGCCAAGCGAGGGCGCTTCTAGGGCGAGATAGACCGTGAGCGCTGCCAGCAGCAAGGCAGCGAGCCAGAAAATCGCAAAGCGCTGGGCAGGAGAGCGCGTCGTGAGCACCTTCTCTCGATCAAGGCCGGCATTGCCAAAGATTTTGCAAACAAGCGCGGCGAAACGCTACCCCCGCGTTTACGGGATTGCCGCTGCCCGCCGCGATTGCCGAAAATCCCGCGGCGACGGCGGCCGTTCGCCGTCATGGAGCGATCAGGGGGAAGACGATGCACCAGCGCACGACACTGGCGTTGCTACTGCTGTTTCAATTGCCCGCCGCCTGGGCGCAGGCGCCGATCGAGCGGGTCAAGATCACCGACGGCGAGCTCACTTGCCGGCAGATCCACGACGAGCACCTCGCGATGGACAAGATCATCGCCGAGGCCAAGGCCATCCAGGCCGAGGGCGAGAAGACGGCGCTCGCCGGCCAGGCGGGCGGCGTGGCCGCCGAGGTGGCGAGCCGCACCGGCCTCTTCGGCCAGATCGGCGGCCTCTTCGGTCACATCGCCGGCTCGGTGGCGGCGAAGACCGCCGCCGACGTCGCCGGGCAGTCCGGCATGAAGACGGCCGCGCAGGCAAAAGAGCGCGAAGCCCAGGCACTTGCCCGCAAGGAGCATCTGACCGCCTTGTTCGTCGCCAAGGGCTGCAAGGCCTCCGACCCGGATGCGCCGGCCGCGAACCCGCAAGCGATCGTGCCGCTGCCGGCGCAGTCGCAGGCGCCGGCCCTGCCGCTCGAAGAGGTCCTCCGCCAGGCGGTGGCCGACGCCACACCGCTTGGCGTCGAGCTCAAGCTCGATCGCAGCGGCAGCGGCATCGCCAAACCGCGCGTCTTCGTGCCCAACTTCCGCGTCGCCTTCGTCGTCAAGACCGTCGCCCACGCCTATGCCGGCGGCGGCTTGGCCAACATCGGCAGCCGCACGCCTTCGCCGATCGGCGTTACCACCATCACCCAGGCGCAGAACAAGCGCGTCGAGATGGCGCTTGCCGGCGCCGATGCGAAGTTTCTGCAAGCGCTCACCGACCGGCTCTACGAGGATTTCCTCGCGCGCCTGAAAGCCGCCGGCCGCGAGGTCGTGCCCTTCGAAGAAGTCGTCAAGACGCCGGGCTATACGAAGATCAAGTTCGTCGAGCAAAAGCCTTACACCGTGAACCCCACGTCCCAAGGCGACCGGCGCGGCTACATGGTCTTCACGCCGAGCAACATGCCGCTCTTCTTTGTGAGCAGCAGCATCGATACGTATCTTTCCGACCGCCTCGTCGATCTCGATACCCAGCGGGCGGTCTATGAGCTCGCGGCGCGTCTCGATGCCGTGGCGCTGATGCCGACCGTGCAGATCGACATCGCCGAGATCGAATCGAGCGGCAGAAGCCGCTGGCGCTCAGACGCCCACGCCGACCTGATACCGAAGCTCGGCCTCGTCGCGCGCAGCAGCTTGTTCTACACCGACGGCTACGACGCGAAGATCTTCTACGACGGCCGCTTCGGCAGCGTCAAGCTCGACAAGGGCTTTTATCTCGACGGCGAATTCGGCAGCGTGAAGACCGTCGATGCCTACGACACGGCCTCGCTTGCCAATGCGCTCACCCTTGCCACCGGCGCGCAAGGCGTGCAGTACTTCAACGAAAAGCGCGAGCTCAAGATTGATCCGCTCAAGTTCGCCCAGGGTGTCATGAAGGTGGGCGCCACCTTCAACGAAAACCTCGTCGCGGCGCTGCGGCCGTAAGAATTCTCAACGCTCAGGAGGACAGCGACAATGCAACGAACATCGTTTCCGCTCAAGCCGCTCGCGGCGGCGCTGGCGGCGGCTTGGGCGGGGGTGGCAGCCGCCCAATCGACGACGACGCGAGCCACGGGGGTCTCCGGGGATGGATCGACGGTCGTCGGTTACATTAGCACGGCATCTGGCGGCCAGGCTTACAAATGGACTGAAAGCGGCGGGCTCGTTACACTGGGCATCCCCGGCAACAGCGCCGCAAGGGGCGTATCGAATAACGGCAGCGTCATCGTCGGCACGTCGTATGGCTCGCCTTTACGGGCCTTTGTCTGGAACAACGGCTCGATCAGCTACATCACTGTCGACGGCTCAGATGTCTATGGCAATGCAGTCTCGAGCAATGGCAGCGTCGTGGTGGGCGGCGTGTATAACAGCGGCTCCAACACGGGCTATGCGTACCGCTGGACCTCGAGCGGCGGTCTTGAGAACCTGGGAAAGCTCACCGGCGATGCAGAAGCCGTGGCTACGGCCGTCAATAGCAACGGTAGCGTCGTGGTCGGTACTTCCTACGGTACTTATGGCGCCAATCCCAAAGCTTTTCGCTGGACTAGTAGCGGCATGACGGGCCTCGGCAATCTCACCGGCAAGACGAAATCCGAGGCCACCGGCGTGTCGGGCGATGGCTCGATCGTCGTGGGCAGCAGCTATTCCAACGATGACAAGAGTGATGCCCTAGCATTCCGTTGGACAAGTAGCGGCATGACTTCTCTGAACACGCTGGGTGGCAGCGCGTCTTGGGCCAATGCCATCTCGGCCGACGGCAATGTCATCGTCGGCGACAGCTATGATTCCAGCAATCAATTGCGCGGCTTCCGCTGGGCTTCCAACAGTATGCAGTCGATCACCGACTGGCTGGCATCCGCCGGTGTCACGGTTGGCTCCGGCATCGTGCCGCGCACGGCCAATGCCACAAACGCCGATGGCTGCGTCGTGGTCGGCGAGCTCGACAATGGCGAAGCCTATGTCGCCCGCGCCGGCTGCTCTTCTGGCAGCAATAAGATCACAGCAATCAATGGTGGAGGCAGCGGCCTGATTTCGGTCCAGCAGATCTCGAACACCCTTACGCAGGCAGCCGCCAACGTGGGCATTACCTTGCAATCCGTCGGCGTGGTGCTGCACGGCGCGCACAGCCGGCCGCTGTCGCGCCGCGTGGAGGCCGGCAAGCATGCCTTCTGGGTGGCGGGCGACCTGGGCCGCGACGAGCATGGCGAGCGTGACGGCAATCTCGGCTTGGCGGAAGTGGGCCTGGGGCGCAACTTCGGCCCGCTGCAGGTCAATGCCGCGCTCGGCCACACCTGGAGCAAGTTCGCCCAGCCGCTCGACAGCCACATCAAGCATGAGGGCAGCTTCCTGTTCGCCGAAGGGCTGCTGCCCTTGAGCGGCGGCAAGGACGATGGCCTGTGGGCCGTGCTGATGGGCTACCACCACTGGGGCGACGCGAAGATCCGCCGCGGCTATCTCAACGCAGGCCTGCCCGATCACTCGACGGGCCAGCCGGGCGTCCGCAGCTGGGCGGTGTCGCTGGGACTCGAATGGCAAAACCTGGTGAAAAGCGCCGATTTTTCCTTGAGCCCCTATGCCAACCTCACCCATACGCGCGCCAAAGTAGATGCCTACACCGAAACGGGCGGCGCTTGGCCGGCCGCGTTTGCTGGCAGGAGCGAGTCGACCAACGATCTGCGCATCGGCGCCAATGCCGTGAAAACGCTTGGCGCGGCCAAACTCCTCGGCACGCTTGAAGCGACGCATCGTTTCGAAGACAGGGCCGCGGCAGCCACGGCGACGATCCTCGGCCCCGGCGGTTTCACCGTCACCGTGCCGGGCCAAAGCTATGAGCGCACCTGGCTGCGCGCCGGCTTAGGCATCGAAGGCAAGCTCGGCGGCGGGCAGGGTTCGCTGATGCTCAACGCGACGAGCCGTGGCGAAATGCCCAGCTATTGGCTGGCTGCCTCCTGGCGCATGGCGTTCTAGCCCTCCTCGGCGCTATGCCGTCCCGCCGGCGCCGACTTTCAGCCGGCCTGGCGGGACGTTTCTTTTCCGCCCATGCCGCCTTCAGTCGAGGCTTTCCCCCCAGGCGGCGCGGTATCTTGTTGCGATCTCTTCGCGCGTGAGCTTGTGGTTCTGCCCGCCGCGATGGGCGATCTTGATCGCGCCCATGAGGCTCGCCAGCCGGCCTATCTTCTCCCACGCCCAGCCTTGCTCGAGGCCATAAAGGAGGCCGGCGCGATAGGCATCGCCGCAGCCCGTTGGATCGAGCAGCGCCTCAGGCGGCACGGCGGGAATGTCGATCACCCGTCCTTCGCTGTAGATGCGCGAGCCCTTGCCGCCTAAGGTGACGATGAGCGCTTCGACCTCGCCGGCGAGCGCTTCGAGCGAGCGGCCGGTGCGCTCGACGAGGAGCCGCGCCTCATAGTCATTGACGCAGCACCAGCGCGCCAGCTGCAGGAATTCCATGAGCTCCGCGCCCGAGAACATCGGCAGGCCTTGGCCTGGGTCGAAGACGAAGGGAATGCCGAGCTCATGGAACTGCCGCGCATGCTGCAACATGCCGTCGCGGCCATCCGGCGCGACGATGCCCAAGGTGACATCGCGCGCATCCCCAATGTGGTTCTCGTGCGAGAAATTCATCGCGCCCGGGTGAAAGGCGGTGATCTGGTTGTCGTCCAAATCGGCTGTGATGAAGGCCTGCGCCGTATAGGTGCCCGGCACGCGGCGCACATGGGTGGCCTCGAGGCCGAGCTTCTTGAGGCGCACGAGATAGGGCTCGCAATCGTCGCCCACCGCGGCCATGATGAGCGGGCGGCCGCCCAGGAGCTTGAGGTTATAGGCGATGTTGCCGGCGCAGCCGCCGTATTCGCGCCGCAGGTCGGGCACGAGGAAGGCGACGTTGAGGATGTGGATCTGCTCGGGCAGGATGTGGTGCTTGAAGCGATCGTGGAACACCATGATGGTGTCGTAGGCGAGCGAGCCGCAGATGAGGGTGTGCATAATCGTCAGGATCAGGGGTAGAAGAGATAGAGCCGGTAGCCGACGGCCGGCACGCCGCTCGCTTCGAGGAGGAGATCGACGGCCGCCTCGCTGCCCGGCGGGAAGCCGCCGGCGGCCGCGTGCGCGGCCGGCAGCCATTCGGCCGGCGCAAGCACACGGCGCACCAAGGCGGCATCGAGGCTGTCGGTGAGCGTCAATTCGAGATGCGGATATTCCTGCGGGAAAGGCGCGCGGTTTTTCACCACGGCGGCAAGCCTGAGGCGCTCGCCCTCGGCAGGGACGAGATCGGAACTTTCGATGCTGACGAGTTCCGGCCGGCGGGGATACGGCACCTCGCAGCCGAAAAATTCACAGGCGGCCACGAGCCCCGGCCGCATGGCGGGCAGCAGCACAGCGAGTTCCACGCGGTAGATGAAGACGAGCTGGAGGGCGGCAAGGCTGGCGAGGCAGGCGCTCGCCACCGCCCAAGGCCAGCGGCGCGGCGGGGTAGCAGGCTCGAGCGGCGCGAGGGCCGTTTCCTGGGCCGCTTCTCGTGCTGGCTCCGGCTCGGTCTCGGGTTCTGGCTCGGCTTCAGGTCGAGGCGCTAATTGGGGCTTGGGCTCAGCAGGCAAAGCAGGCGAGGGCGGAGGGATCGGCTCGGTCGCAGGTTCAGCAGGCGCTTCGGGCTCAAAGGCAGCATCGTCTGCTGGCACCGCTGGCGCGTAGTCTTCGGCTTCTGCGGCCTTGGCTTCGGCGATTGGCCGGGCCTCGGGCGGCACGGCGGACGTCGTCGGCAAGGCCGGCGCCATGAAGAGAGGCTCATCGCTTAAGCTGTCGAGCGCGTTGAACGCCTCTCGACAGACGCCGCAGCGCACCAGGCCCGCTCGCGCCTTGAGTTGTTCTGGCGTGATGCGAAAGCGCGTCTGGCAGTGCGGGCAGCGGGTGAGCATGACGCCAGTTTAACGCCTGCCTTCGAGGCGCACCCAGCCTTCGCGCGCCGCGCCGACCGAGAGGGGAAGATACGGCGCATAGGCGGCGATGACTTCATCCGCCTGGGATTCGAGTACGCCCGAGAGCGCGAGCGCCCCACCCGGCTTGAGCCTGCCGGCGAGCAGCGGGGCGAGGAGCTTCAGCGGATTGGTGAGGATGTTGGCGACGACGAAATCGAAGCGCTCCTCGAGCGGCGCGCTCGAAGGCGCTAGCCGCAGGGAAACGCCGTTACGCGCCGCGTTCTCAGCCGCGGCGGCGAGCGCCGCCGGGTCGATGTCGACGCCGAGCGCATCGCCGGCGCCGAGTTTCAACGCAGCGAGGGCGAGGATGCCTGAGCCGCAGCCGTAGTCGAGGACGGATGAGCCCGGCACGACGTTCGCCTCCAGCCATTCGAGGCACAGCCGCGTCGTCGGATGGCTGCCGGTGCCGAAGGCGAGCCCAGGATCGAGGACGAGGTTGATCGCCGCCGGATCGGGTGCGGCGTGCCAGGAAGGCACGATCCACAGCCGCTCGGAAATCTGGATCGGCTCGAATTGCGAATGTGACAACCTCACCCAGTCTTGTTCCGCGACCTCCTCAAACGAGATCGCCGGTAATTCTTCGAGCCCCCCTTCGCGTACGGCGGCAGCAAGGCGCGACCTCAAGTCCTCCGCCGGCTCGAAGAGGGCAATCAGGCGGCTTTGCGCCCACAGCGGCGTCGCGGGCGAGCCGGGCTCGCCAAACTGGGGCGTTTCAAGCTCGGTGCCGGCTTGTGCGTCCTCGACCGCGACCGAAATCGCGCCGGCGGCGAGAAGCGCCTCGGAGAGCGCCTCGGCATGCGCCGCATCGGTTTCGAGGGCGACCGAAATCCACATTACTTGCGCTGCGCTTCTTCGCGCGCGGCGAGTTTCTCTTCGAGATAGTGGATGCTCGTGCCGCCCTGGATGAAGCGCTCGTCGAGCATCAAATCCTGATGGAGCGGAATGTTGGTCTTGATGCCCTCGACCATCATCTCGGAGAGCGCAATCCGCATGCGGCGGATGGCCTGCTCGCGCGTGTCGCCATAGGTGATGAGCTTGGCGATCATCGAATCGTAGTGCGGCGGCACCGTATAGCCCGAATAGACGTGCGAATCGACGCGCACGCCGGGACCGCCCGGGGGATGCCAATTGACGATCTTGCCCGGAGATGGCGTGAACTTGTAAGGGTCTTCGGCGCAGATGCGGCATTCGAGCGCATGGCCGCGGATCGTGATGTCGCGCTGGCGGAACCAGAGCTTTTCACCCGCGGCGATACGGATCTGCGCCGCGACGATGTCGATGCCGGTGACGAGCTCGGTGACCGGATGCTCGACCTGCACGCGCGTGTTCATCTCGATGAAGTAGAACTCGCCGTTTTCATAGAGGAACTCGAAGGTGCCGGCGCCGCGATAGCCGATCTTGCGGCAGGCTTCGGCGCAGCGATCGCCGATGCGCGCGATGAGGCGGCGATTGACCTCGGGCGCCGGCGCTTCCTCGATGACCTTTTGGTGCCGGCGCTGCATCGAGCAGTCGCGCTCGGAAAGCCACACCGCGTTACCGTAGTTGTCGGCGAGCACCTGGATTTCGATGTGGCGCGGCTTCTCGAGGAACTTTTCCATATAGACCATCGGGTTGCCGAAGGCCGCCTGGGCTTCCGAGCGCGTCATGTTGACGGCATTGATGAGCGCCGCCTCGGTATGCACGACGCGCATGCCGCGCCCGCCGCCGCCGCCCGCGGCCTTGATGATGACCGGATAGCCGATCGCGCGCGCAATTTTCACGATCTCCTTTGGATCTTCTGGCAACGCGCCGTCTGAGCCCGGCACGCAGGGCACGCCGGCCTCCTTCATCGCGTGCTTGGCCGAGACCTTGTCGCCCATCAGGCGGATCGTTTCGGGGCGCGGGCCGATGAAGACGAAGCCGGATTTCTCGACGCGTTCGGCGAAATCGGCGTTTTCCGACAGAAAGCCATAGCCCGGGTGGATCGCCTGGGCATCCGTCACCTCGGCGGCCGAGATCAGGGCCGGGATGTTGAGATAGCTCTGGCTCGATGGCGGCGGGCCGATGCAGACCGACTCATCGGCGAGCTTGACGTATTTGGCCTCGGCATCGGCGGTCGAATGCACGGCGACGGTGCGAATGCCGAGCTCGCGGCAGGCGCGCAGCACGCGCAGAGCGATTTCGCCGCGGTTGGCGATGAGGACTTTTTCGAACATGGGCTTAGCCGATCACGAACAGCGGCTGGTCATATTCGACCGGCTGGCCATTGTCGACGAGGATGGCCTTGATGACGCCATCGACATCGGCCTCGATCTCGTTCATGAGCTTCATCGCCTCGATGATGCACAAAGTGTCGCCCTTTTTGACGGCTTGCCCCACCTCGACGAAGGGAGGCGCGCCCGGGCTACCTGCGCGGTAGAAGGTACCGACCATCGGCGCCTTGACGAGATGGCCCTCCGGCTCGGCCGGCGCCGGCTCGGGCGCGGCAGAAGGGGCGGCGAAAGTCGGCGCGGGCGGGACGGCCATCGGCGCGGGCATCGCCGACATATTGACGGTCGTCACCGATGGCGCCGCGGCGACATGCTTGGCGATGCGGATCTTCTCCTCGCCCTCGGAAATCTCGAGCTCGGAAATGCCGGAATTCTGCACGAGCTCGATCAGGGTCTTGAGTTTTCTTAAGTCCATGCGTTCTCCCCTGCCTGCATAGCAGGCTGCAAGCTGCTTTGACGCAGCGTTATTTGCTGATGCGACTCAAGGCAGCTTCGAGCGCCAGGGCATAGCCCTGGGCGCCGAAGCCGGCGATCGTGCCGACCGCGAGGTCGGAAAAAAAAGAGTGGCGGCGAAAAGGCTCGCGGGCGTAAATGTTCGTCAGATGCACCTCGATGAAGGGAATCGCCACCGCCGCCAGCGCATCGCGCAAGGCGATGCTGGTATGCGTATAGCCGCCCGGATTGAGGATGATGAACTCGATGCCCTCGGCGCCTGCCGCCTGCACGCGATCGATCAGCCCGCCCTCGCTGTTGCTCTGGAAGCTCTCGAGCTGCACCCCGGCCGCCTTGGCGCGCGCTTCCATCATCGCGTGGATGTCGGCAAGCGTTGTGCGGCCATAGAGCTCGGGTTCGCGGCTGCCCAAGAGGTTCAGATTCGGCCCGTGCAGCACGAGGATGCGCGCGCTGCGGCCAGTCTGGTTCGGCTCCCGATCCGTATTTTTTTTGCGGGTTGACTTCGACATGGCTGCAAGTTTGCCGCAAATAGATGCAGGTTGTCCAGTTCAGCGTTTTTCCGCCGCTACCAGCGCCTCGACCGCCTCGACGCGCGCCTTGGGCCGCGCGCGGCCGTCGAAGCCCTTCAACACCACACGCTCATCGCGCGGCGCGAGGACGATCAGATTCGCCGGCCGCGCTTCATCCTCGAGGACGAAGACCGCCTCGACCCGCTCGCTTTTCGGCTTGCCGTGGTGAAACGGAATGCCGTGATCGAGCAGGTAGATTTCCACCTCCTTGGCGCTGTCGGGAAAAAGCAAGAGGTCGATGCGGGCGTTGCGCCCGGCTGTGCCCTCGAGCACCGAGCCGGTGAGCCAAGGCGAGAAGCGCTCGAGTTCGTGCATGAGCTCGATCGCCGCCAAGCGCAGCGCGTGCACACGCTCGGCGTGCTCCTCCTCTTGATAGACGGCGCGATAGTCGCGCACGGCCGCTTCGACCTCGGCATTGCCCGGCAGCGGGAAGCTCTCGGGCAGGCCCAGCTGGCGCAGTGCTTTTTTCTTGGCGAGGCCGTATTCGAGGCCATCCTCGGCGATGAGGCGTGCGGCTGCGTGGACAAGCTCGGCGCGCAGGACGGGGGAATGGGCATTGAGGATGCGGGCAGGGCGGCTGCGGCGCGACATGGCGGGCTCCCGTAGAATGCGCTGGCATTGTAGCCCTATCCGTATTTCAGCAATGCACATCCATATCCTCGGCATCTGCGGCTCCTTCATGGGCGGGCTCGCCTTGCTCGCTCGCGCGGCAGGCCACCGCGTCACCGGCTGCGATGCCAACGTCTATCCGCCGATGAGCACGCAGCTCGAAGCGGCGGGCATCCGCCTTATCGAAGGCTTTGAAGCCGATCAGCTCGCCCTTAATGCCGACCTCTGGATCGTCGGCAATGCGATTTCACGCGGTAATCCGCTCTTGGAGGCGATCCTCGACCGTGGCCTGCCCTACACCTCAGGCCCGCAGTGGCTCGCCGAGCACATCCTGGCTGGAAAATGGGTGCTGGCGGTGGCCGGCACGCATGGCAAGACGACCACCTCGGCGATGCTCGCCTGGATCCTCCACGAGGCCGGCCTCGCGCCGGGCTTTCTGATCGGCGGCGTGCCGCAGAATTTCGGAACTTCGGCCAATTTCAGCGATTCTGCTTTCTTCGTCATCGAAGCCGACGAATACGATACCGCGTTCTGCGACAAGCGCTCGAAATTCGTCCATTACCGGCCGCGCACGGCCGTGCTGAACAACCTCGAATACGATCATGCGGATATCTTTCCTGATCTCGCGGCCATCGAGACGCAATTTCATCACTTCGTGCGCACGATTCCCGGCAATGGCCTGATCGTCGCCAATGCCGCCGAGCCGGCGCTCGAGCGGGTCTTGCGACGGGGCTGCTGGACGCCAGTGGAGCGCTTCAACGACCCGGCCGGCTGGCATGTCGAGGGCGACGATGCCGACGGCTCCCTCGTCATTCACGATGCGCAGGGCGAGGTAGGCAGAACGCACTGGACGCTCCTCGGCGAGCACAACCGCCGCAATGCGCTCGCCGCACTCCTTGCGGCACGGCATGCCGGCGTGCCAATCGATGCGGGACTCGCGGCGCTCTCCCGTTTCGAAAGCGTCAAGCGCCGCCTCGAGGTGCGGGGAGTCGCCAACGGCATCACCATCTATGACGACTTCGCCCACCATCCGACGGCGATTCGCGCGACGATCGCGGCCTTGCGCGGCAAGGTCGGTAACGCGCGCATCCTCGCCGTGCTCGAGCCGCGCTCGAACACGATGAAGCTCGGCACGATGAAAGAGGCACTGCCCGGCAGTCTCGCGGGCGCCGAGCTCGTCTTCTGCTACGCGGCCAATCTCGGCTGGGATGCCGCCGCCGCGCTCGCGCCGCTCGGAGAAAAGGTGCAGGTGAGCGCCGATCTCGACGCGCTCATCGAGCGCATCGCCGCTGCCGCGCGGCCGGGCGACCATGTGCTTGTGATGAGCAATGGCGCCTTCGGCGGCATTCATGAGAAGCTGCTCAAGACGATCTCAGGCCGCCCGCCGGCGGCCCAATGAGTCGCGGGGATGCCCCTGCCGCCGGGGTGCGGCTCAGCCTTGGCTTACATTTGCGCCGCCAGCACTCCGCGCATCTTCTGTAAGGCCTTGGCCTCGATCTGGCGGATGCGCTCGGCCGAGACGCCATATTCTGCGGCGAGCTCATGCAAGGTGGCCGGCTCTTCGCCGTCTTCGACGAGCCAGCGGCGCTTGACAATGGTGCGGCTCCGCTCGTCGAGCGCGGCGAGTGCTTCCTTGAGCCCGACTTCACAGAGGCGGTCGCGCTCCTTGCGCTCGAGCTGCACCGAGGGCTCGCTGCTAGCATCGGCCGCGAGATAGGCGATCGGCGCATAGGCCTCGTCTTCTTCCTCGGAGAGCGGCTCGAGCGAGACATCGGCGCCGCTCAAGCGTGTTTCCATCTCGATGACTTCTTCGGGCTTGACGTTAAGCTCGCGCGCGACCTTCTTGACCTCGGCGGGCGAGAGGCTCGCATAACCGGCTTCCCCCTCGCCTTCCTGGGCGAGTGCCGACTTGAGGCTGCGCAGGTTGAAGAAGAGCTTGCGCTGCGCCTTGGTCGTCGCCACCTTGACGAGGCGCCAGTTCCTGAGGATGTATTCGTGGATCTCGGCCTTGATCCAATGCAGCGCGAAGGAAACGAGGCGCACGCCGCGCTCCGGATCGAAGCGCTTGACGGCCTTCATGAGGCCGATGTTGCCTTCCTGGATCAAATCGGCATGCGGCAGGCCATAGCCGAGATAGCCGCGCGCCACCGCAATCACGAGCCGCAGGTGGGATAGCACCAAGGTGCGCGCCGCTTCGAGGTCACCCTCGTCCCGGAACCGCCGCGCCAACGCTTTCTCCTCTTCCTCGCTCAACATCGGAATGCGGTTGGCCGCCGCGATGTAAGCCTCAAGGCTGCCGCTTGCCGAGGGCACGGGAAAGTTCAGCGGAGCAAGAGCAAGTGCTTGACTCATGGTGGAATCCTCCTTTCGGCGTTATGTTAGCACTCTCGGCTTGAGAGTGCTAACAGTCTAGCAAAGTTCCCGAGTGTTTTACTACGGATTGGGCTGCGACCAAAACCGAAGCGCTTTTTTTGCCGCTCGACTCAGCCCCGGCCGAGCAATGCCGTCCCGCCAGCGCCGACTTGTCGTATTGATGATACGCGGCACCCGGCGGGACGCCCTCGTTTCCGCCAGCGCCGACTTTATCCGGCACGCGCTATGCTTGGCTTCAACCAGGGCAAGAACTTCCCGTTAATATCTTCAGGTAGGTTTTTCGCAGGAGGTGCAGCATGACGACCGCCGACATCCGCATTCCCTTGGCCGACGTGCGCGAGATCTACTGTGTGGCCGACGTCGAAAAGGCGATGGAAGAACCTGCCACCGCGAAAAACGAGGCGCTCGTCGCCTTCTACGAACGCATGAAGAAACTCGGCGGCGAGCGCTTCGTCGTCAAGCCTTCCTCGGCCGACGCGCTCGACCCGCTCTATGAAAGCTGCCCGAACTTCTCGGCCGTCATCGACGACTTGAAGAAGTCCCTCGCCCTCGCCGTCTGCGGCAACGAGCCGGTGCATTTCGCGCCGATCCTGCTTTTGGGCGAGCCGGGCATCGGCAAGACGCATTTCGCGCGCGAGCTCGCCCGGGCGCTCGGCACCGGTTACGAATTCGTCTCGATGAGCTCGCTCACCGCCGGCTGGATTCTTTCGGGCGCCTCGAGCCAGTGGAACAACGCCAAACCCGGCAAGGTGGCGAGCACCCTGGTCGGCGGCGACTACGCGAATCCCTTGATCGTGCTCGACGAAGTCGATAAGGCCGGGGGGGATGCCCGCTACGATCCGATGGGGGCGCTCTATGGGCTGCTGGAGCACGACACGGCGCGCGTTTTCAAGGACGAATTCGTCGACATCGAAATGGACGCAAGCCACATCCTCTGGGTTTCGACGGCCAACGACGAAGCGGGGTTGCCCGAGCCGATCTTGAATCGCATGAACGTCTATGAGGTGCCGCGCCCGGACGAGGAAGCCGCCTTTCGCATCGCCTGCCGGCTCTACCGCGAGATCGTCGCGGCGCACGACTGGGGCTTTCCCGAGGAGCCGCCCGAGGATGCGATGGAAGTGCTCGCTCATCTACCGCCGCGCGACATGAGAAAGCGCCTCATGGCGGCCTTCGGCACGGCGAAACTGGCCGGCCGCTCGGAGCTGCGCGTCGAGGATTTCGAGCTGCCCAAACGCAGCGGGCCGCGCCGCATCGGCTTTTGAGGGCGGGACGCACCTTCGTGGTGCGCCCGTCCCCCTCAAGGGGCACGCAGTTGCTGACGCAGCGAGAGGGCGGCGCCGAGCCAGCCCAGGAAGGCCGCTGCGCCCAGGAGCATCGCGCTGAAGGGCAATGTCGGCAAGGCAAGCTCAAGCTCGATGCCGTAAAGCTGAGCGAGCTCAGCGACTGGCAAGCGCAGGGCAAACATGGCCGCGGCGACGATGAGCCAGGCCATGGCGCCGCCGAAAAGCCCCAGCAGGGCGCCATACCAGAGGAAGGGGCGGCGGATGAAGGCGTCCGTCGCGCCCAAGAGGCGGCTTACTTCCACCTCGGCCTCTCGTGTGAGCACTTGCAGCCGGATCGTGTTGAAGGTGATGGCGACGAGCCCCAGGCCGAGCAGCGTGGCAAGGAGCCCGAGACCGATCCTCGCGAGATGCAGCAAGGCAGAAAGGCGCCGCGCCCAGTCGGAATCGATTTGCACCGCCTCGACCTGGCGCCACTGCCGCGCTTCCGTTGCCAGCGCTTCGAGCGTCACCGGATTCTCATCCGCCGGCGTGACGACGATCGCATCGGGGAAAGGATTTTTCGGCAAGGCGGCGATCACATCGGCAAGGCTCTCCTGGCGCTTCATGCGCTCAAGTGTGTCTTCGCGCGCCAGGAGCTCGACTTTCGCCACTTCGGCGCGTTTTTTCAAGCGCGCGACGATTTCCTCGGCCGCCGGGCGCTCGGCCTCGACCTGCAGAAAGATCGTCAGCTGCGGCGTCGCTGCGGCACCGCGGCCAAGCGCCGCGAGGTGTTCGAGCAGCCATTGCCCGCCGGCCGGCAGCGCGAGCAAAATGCCGATGCCGAGGATCGAGAGCAGGGTATTGAGCGGCGCAGCGATGAGCCGCGCGAGCGCCAATTGCATCGCCCTGCCATGCGCGCTTAGCCAGTTCATACGAGCCTCCCCTGCGAGAGGGCCAGGCAGCGCGCGCTGGGGAACAGCGAGGCATCATAGGTGGCGACGAGCACCGTGACGCCGACGCGGTGAAACTCGATGAAGATGTTGGCCACATCGCGCGCGGTGTCGGTGTCGAGATGGGCCGTCGGCTCATCGGCCAATAGCAAGGCGGGCCGATGCACGACGGCGCGCGCGATCGCGAGTCGTTGCTGCTCGCCGCCCGAGAGCGCGATCGGCATTGCCTTGGCGCGCTTTAGGAGCCCCACCTTGTCGAGCGCGGCCTCGGCGCGGCGGCGCGCTTCGCGGGGCGGGAAACCGGCGATCTCGAGCGGCAGAAGCACGTTGGCGAGCGCGTTGCGATCGAACAAGAGTTTCTGATCCTGGAAGACGAGCCCCATGTTGCGCCGCAAGAAGGGCAGGGCGCGCGGGGGCAGCGCCCCGACGTTTTGCCCATTGAAGAGCAGGCTGCCCGCCGTCGGCCGCTCGATGGCCGGAATCAGCTTCAAGAGCGTCGACTTGCCGGCGCCCGAATGACCGGTGATGGCGACGAGCTCACCGGCACCGATCTCGGCGCTGATCTCGGCGAGCGCTGTAATGTCGGGCGGATAGCGCTTGGTGATGCGGTCGAAGCGGATCATGAGGCGCGCACGATAGCAGAAGCGCGGGGCCTAGCGGATCAAACGCTAGGTCGGCGTTCGCGGGACGGCCCATTGCGTTGTCAATCCGGGGAGGCTGCGAGCTCCTGCGTCGCCCAGTCCAGCATGGTACCGACCAACGCCTTGGCTTGATCCGGCGTGAGGAGGGAGATATCCTCGTCGTTGTAGCGAAAGATCACGGCATAAGGGTTCAACACCGCCAGCTCGTCCGGCGCAAAAGGTGTGGCTACGCCGGCTGCGTTCAATTCCGCTGCCAAAGCAAGCAAGTTGTGGGTGCGCCCGGGAATCAGGCCCCGCGCAGTCATGACCGCCTTCAAGGCCTTTTCGATCGCCTGATGGGCCGAGAACATCACCGTTGCGGGACGCAGACCAGGGCCCTGGATCAGCCAGAGGAAAGCATCACGGTCGGCTTGAGCGAGTGCGAGCAGCCGGAGCGCTTCCTCACGCACAGGCGTCATACATCACCTTGCCTTCCCGTGCAGCCCAGTAAGCGGCGGTCCCCGGTACGCTGCTGCGGCGCGCGAAATCGGCTTCGGTCAGCACCATCACATCGACGCCTTTGCCGATCCAGCCGATGGCGCGATTGAGCCTGAGCATTTCCTCGCCTTTGTCGATAAGTTCGCGCTCGATGACCATCAGATCGAGATCAGAACCTTCGTCGGCATCACCGCGGGCATAGGAACCGAAAACAATGACTCGTGAAGGCGACTGCGCAGCCGCCACCACCCGCTCAACAGCAGCCGCGATGGTCTCCGAGTCAAGCATGGCCGTCCCCCTGCGTTGGAAAAGCGCTTCGGTCTCGATGATAAAGCTTGGCAGGCTGGTTCAGGCCCCCAACATCGCCGCGACGAACTCGCGCGCCCGGAAGGGCTGCAAATCGTCGAGGCCTTCGCCGACGCCGATGAAGCGCACCGGCTTGGGGCATTGCCGCGCGATCGCGGCGAGCACGCCGCCCTTGGCCGTGCCGTCGAGCTTGGTAATGATGAGCCCCGTCACACCGATCGCCTTGTCGAAGGCCTTGACCTGCGCGATGGCGTTTTGGCCGATGTTGGCATCGAGCACGAGGAGCACCTCGTGCGGTGCGGAAGGCTCCGCCTTTTGGATCACGCGGCGCACCTTGGCGATCTCTTCCATGAGGTGCAGCTGCGTCGGCAGCCGGCCGGCGGTGTCGGCGAGCACGACGTGACAGCCGCGCGCCTTGGCGGCGGAGATCGCATCGAAGACGACGGCGGCCGGATCGCCGCCTTCCTGACTGATGACGTCGACCTCGTTGCGGCGCCCCCACTCGGCGAGCTGCTCGCGCGCCGCGGCGCGGAAGGTATCGCCGGCGGCAAGGAGCACGCGCTTGCCCTCTTGCCGGAAACGCCAGGCGAGCTTGCCGATCGAGGTGGTCTTGCCGGCGCCATTGACGCCTGCGATCATGATGATGAAGGGCGTGTGCGCGGCGACGTCGAGCGGCGCTTCGAGCGGCTGCAAAAGCTCCGTGAGCAATTCGATGAGCGCGGCGCGCAACGCCGCGGGTGAATCGAGCTTTTCCTTCTTGACGCGCGCCTTGAGCTCGTCGAGTAGCCACGCCGTCGCCTCGATGCCGCAATCGGCCATGAGGAGCGTGGCTTCGAGCTCTTCGAGCAGCGCCTCGTCGATCTTGGCGCGCGAGAAAAGTTCTGAAAGCGGCGTATTGAGCGCCTCGCGCGTCTTGGCAAGCCCAGCCTTGAGCCGCTCGGCCCAGGAGGGTTTGGCAGCCGGCGCGGCCGCCGCGTCTTTCTTGAGGAAACCAAACATGCTGGAAAAGGTCGTAGGGGATCGAAACTGACGCGCTATGATGCGCGGCAGCCATTCTAATTCAGCCGCCGTCAGCCCCATGAAACAACGACTGTTTTTCGCCTGCTGGCTTTCATTGGCCGTCTTGCCGGCGCCGACTCTCGCCAATCCTTATGAGACCACGTTGAAGAACGGCCTGCGCGTGATCGTCAAGGAAGACCGCCGCGCGCCGGTCGTGGTGCATATGGTTTGGTATCGCGCCGGCAGCATGGACGAGCAGGATGGCACCTCGGGGGTCGCCCACGTGCTCGAGCACATGATGTTCAAGGGCACCAAGACCCTGAAGGCCGGCGAATTCAACAAGCGCGTCGCCGAAGCCGGCGGCCGCGACAACGCCTTCACGAGCCTCGATTACACGGCCTACTTCCAGATCGTGCCGAAAGAAGCATTACCCGAGATGATGCGGCTTGAGGCCGACCGCATGGCCAATCTCGTCTTGAAGCCCGAAGAATTCGCCAGCGAGATCGAAGTCGTCAAGGAAGAGCGGCGGCTACGCACCGAGGACAATCCGCAGGCGCGCGTCTATGAGACGCTGAATGCGACGGCCTTCATGGCTCACCCTTACCGCCGGCCGGTGATCGGCTGGATGAGCGATCTGGAGAGCATGACCTGGCAGGATGCGCGCGAGTGGTATCGCCGCTGGTATGCGCCGAACAATGCCTATGTCGTCGTCGTGGGCGACGTGGATCATCGCGAAGTGTTCAAGCTCGCCGCGGCGACCTATGGCCGCCACAAGCCCAAAGCGCTGCCTGAGCGCAAGCCGCAGAAAGAACCGCCGCAGCAAGGCCAGCGCCGCGTGATCGTCAAGGCGCCAGCGGAACTCCCTTATCTCTTGATGGCCTGGAAGGTGCCGAAGCTCATCGACATCGACCGCGATCGCGAGCCCTTTGCGCTCGAGGTGCTCTCCTCGATCCTCGATGGCAACGACGCGGCGCGCCTGCCGAAGCGCCTCGTGCGCGGCGAGAAGATCGCCCAGTCGGCCTCGGCGGGCTATGACGCGATCGTGCGCGGCGAGACGCAGTTCATCCTCGCCGGCCAGCCCGCCGCCGGCCGCAGTGTGGCCGAGCTCGAAGCGGCCCTGCAGGCGGAAATCAAGCGGATCCAAGACGAAGGCGTCGCCGAGGACGAATTAAAGCGCGTCAAGACCCAGGTCATCGCCGCGCAGGTCTATAAGCGCGATTCGATGATGGCCCAGGCGATGGAGATCGGCCAGATCGAATCGGCCGGTTTCTCCTACCGTGACATCGACAAGTTCATCGAGAAGATCAAGAGTGTGACCGCCGAAGAAGTGCAGGCGGTAGCGAAAAAATATTTCGTCCCCGACACGCTCACCGTCGCCGTGCTCGACCCGCAGCCGCTCGATGCCAAGCGTGAGCGCCGCGGCTTCGCGGCACGTCATTGAGGGTTTGCCATGCGCTTCCTGTTCGTAATCTTTTTCTTCTTCGCCGTGCCGGTATGGGCCGGGCCGCAGATCCAGCACTGGGTGCTGCCCTCCGGCGCCAAGGTCTATTTCGTCGAAAATCACGACCTGCCCATCCTCGACGTGCAGATCGACTTTCCCGCCGGCGGCGCCAGAAGTCCCGCCGGCAAGGCAGGGGTCGCGGGCTTGACCGCGAGCCTCATCGATGCCGGCACGCCCGAGCTCGACGAAGAAGAGATCTCGGCGCGGCTCGTCGAGCTCGGTGCGCGCTTTGCCTCGACCTCCGACCATGACAAGGCGAGCGTCGGCTTGCGCACGCTCTCCTCCCGCGAGGAAAAGGAAGGGGCGCTGGCGCTCTACACGGCCCTCCTTGCGACGCCGACGTTTCCGGCCGCGGCCTTCGAGCGCGAAAAGACGCGCACCATCGAAGCCCTGAAAGATGCCGACACCCGCCCCGATGCGATCGCCGCCAAGCGTTTTGCCCAGGCGCTCTATCCCGACCACCCCTATGGCCAGGTCGCGACACCCGAAAGCGTTGCCCGCATCACGCGCGAGGATCTCGTCGAATTCCACCGGCGGCATTACGTCGCCAACGGCGCGGTGATCTCGATTCTCGGCGACGTCACGCGCGATGAGGCCGAGGCGATCGCGAACCGGATCGCCGCCGCACTGCCTCCGGGCGCGCCGGTGGCGCCCTTGCCGGCCGTCCGCCTGCCCGCGCGCGAGACCCTCAAGATCGCCCATCCGGCGACCCAGGCCCACATCCACCTTGGCTTGCCGGCAGTGAGGCGCAGCGCCAATCCTGAGTATTTCGCGCTCCTCGTCGGCAACTACACCTTGGGCGGCGGCGGCTTCGTCTCGCGGCTCATGAAGGAAGTGCGCGAAAAGCGCGGCTTTGCCTACAGCGTCTATTCCTCTCTCGGGCCGCGCGTGCTCGAAGGGCCGTTCGAGATTGGGTTGCAGACCAAGCGCGAGCAGGTCGAGGAAGCCCTCAAGGTCGTCCATGAAGTGCTGGCGCGCTTCCTCGCCGAAGGGCCGACCGATGAGGAGCTCGCCGCGGCGAAGAAGAACCTCATCCAAGGTCAGGCGTTGAGGATCGACAGCAACGCCAAGCTCTTGGGCTATCTTGCGCTGATTGGCTTCTACGGCCTGCCGCTCGATTACCTCGACCAGTTCCCGAAATGGGTCGCGGCGGTGACGCGTGAGGACGTCAAGGCGGCCTTCAGGCGCCATGTGAAGCCCGAGCACCTCGTCACCGTGATCGTCGCCGGCGAGTGAGCAGGCTGCGCATCACCGGCGGCCGCTGGCGCAGCCGTCTCATCAAGGTGGCCGACGTTCCCGGGCTGCGCCCGACGCCCGACCGCGTGCGCGAGACGCTGTTTAACTGGCTGGGGCAGGATCTTTCCGGCTGGCATTGCCTCGATCTCTTCGCCGGCAGCGGCATCCTCGGCTTCGAGTGCGCCTCGCGCGGCGCGGCCGAGGTCGTGCTCGTCGAGCGCGACCGGGCCGCCTTCGCGCAGCTCGAAAAAAACGCCGCGCTCTTCGGGGACGAACGGCTGCGGCTCATCCGGGCGGATGCGCTAGAATTCGCCGCCTCGGCAGATCGGCCTTTCGAGCTCATCTTGCTCGATCCGCCGTATCGCCAAGGCTGGCTGGAACGCCTCGCGCCTTTCCTGCCGCGGCTTGCCGGCACCGAAACGCTGATCTACGCCGAGGCCGAGCAGCGCATCGAATCGCTCGGCGAGTGGCGCGCGATCAAAGCGGGCCGCGCCGGCCAGGTTTTCTATCATTTGCTGGAACATCGATGAACAACGGCATCGCGGTCTATCCGGGCACCTTCGATCCCTTCACGCGGGGCCACGAGGATTTGGTGCGCCGCGCCGCGCGCCTCTTTGCGCATGTCGTGATCGGCATCGCCGCCAGCCATAAGAAGCGGCCGATCTTCTCGCTCGAGGAGCGCGTCGAGATGGCGCGCGAACTGGTGCGCGACCTGCCGAACGTCAAGGTCTATGGCTTCACGGGCCTCTTGCGCGATTTTTTGCGCGAACGCAATGCGAGCGTAATCCTGCGCGGCTTGCGCGCCGTCTCCGATTTCGAATACGAATTCCAGATGGCCGGCATGAACCGCGTGCTCCATCCGGATATCGAAACGCTGTTTCTGACGCCGGGCGAGCAGTACATGTTCATCTCGGCGACGATGGTCAGAGAGATCGCATTCCTGGGGGGCGATGTCTCTAAATTCGTGCACCCGCTGGTGGCGGAACGGCTGGCGGAGAAGATGCGAGAACAACGTTCCTCAACTTCCTAGGAAAGCGAGAGGTAAGCAATCATGGCCTTGATGATCACCGACGAATGCATCAACTGCGACGTCTGCGAGCCCGAATGCCCGAACGGGGCGATTTCGCAAGGCGACGAGATCTACGTCATCGATCCCGACAAATGCACCGAGTGCGTCGGCCATTACGACACGCCGCAGTGCCGCGAGGTCTGCCCTGTCGATTGCATTCCCCAGGACCCGAATCACGTCGAGACCAAGGAGCAGCTCCTTGCCAAGTTCAAGCGCCTCACCGGCGGCGGTTGATCACCGCTGGCAGCGCGGACAGTAATAGGTCGAGCGCTGCCCTTGGCGAATGTGGCGGATCGGCGCGCCGCAGCGAAAGCAGGGTGCGCCGGCGCGGCCATAGACCCGATGCCGCACCTGAAAGCCGCCCATGCCTTCCGGCCCGCAAAAATCCCTGAGCGTGCTGCCCCCGGCGCGGATCGCCGCCCGCAGCGTCGATTTGATCGCGGGCACGAGGCGCGTCAGTTTCGCCGCGCTCACCTCGTTCGCCGGCGTGCGCGGGGCGATGCCCGCGGCAAAGAGACTTTCCGATGCGTAGATATTGCCGATGCCGACGACGAGCGAGGCATCCATCAGCGCCTGCTTGATCGCCAGCCGCCGTCCAGCGAGCGCCTCGGCAAGCCAGGCGGGCGTGAAGGCGCGCGAGAGCGGCTCGATGCCTAGTCCAGCGAGCAAGGGGTGTTCGAGCGGATCGCCTTGAAGCCACAGCAGCGCCCCGAAGCGGCGCGGATCGGCAAAGCGCAAGATTCGCCCGGCGAAGACGAAATCGGCATGATCATGGCGGCCCGGCGGTGTGGCGGGCGCCACATAGCGCAGGCTGCCCGACATGCCGAGGTGAATGAGCAAGTGCCCCGCGCCGAAATCGAGCAGCAGATACTTGCCGCGCCGCTTGGCCTCAAGCAGCGTCAAGCCGGCCAGCCGCCGGGCAAGGTTCGCCGGCAGCGGGTAGCGCAAGCTCGGCGCTCGTAAGACGGCGCGCTCAAGCCGCTCGCCTTCGAGATGGGCGGCGATGCCGCGCCGCGTGACTTCGACCTCGGGCAGTTCAGGCATCAGCGCTTTGGGAAACTGCTAACATGAAGGCATTGTAAAGTGCTGCCGCCATGAAGCCGATCGCCCTCGCCCTCCTTGCCTTAGCCGGTCTCGCTGCCGCGCCTCTTCCTGCTCAGGAGACGCGAGCGGTGCGCAGCACGGCCGAGACGCCGCCGGCGGGCGTTTTGCCACGGGTGCCGCTCACGCCCAAGCTCCTGCAGCAGTTCCTGCTCGCCGAGATCGCCGCCCAGCGCGGCGAGGCGAGCCAAGGCGCCGAGATTTTCCGCGCACTGGCCCAGGAGACGCGCGACCCGCGGCTTGCGCGCCGCGCCGCGGAACTGGCCCTCTCCGCACGGCGCCTGGAGCTTGCGAGCGAGGCCGCCCGCCTGTGGCTCGAGCTCGATCCAGAATCGCGCCAGGCGCGGCAGATGCTCGTGAGCCTTTACGCCGCGCAAGGGCGCATTGCCGATCTCAAAGCCGAGGTCGCGCGCCTGCTCGCGGCCGAGCCGGAATTTCTGAAGCAGAATCTGCTGCACCTTAATCGCATCTTCGCGCGCGCCCAGGATCGCCAGGCCGTACGCGGCCTCATCGAGGCAGTCACCGCCCCCTATCTCGACCATCCCGAAGCGCATTTCGCGCGCGCCCAGGCCGCCCTCGACGCGCGCGATACCCCCGCAGCGCGCGCCGCGATCCGCCGCGCGCGCGAACTCAAGCCCGATTGGGAATTGGCCGTCCTCTTCGAGGCGCAACTCCTCGACGATCGCGACGCGGCGCTCGCCCTCTTCGCCGATTTTCTCGCCAGTTACCCGAAAGCGCGCGAAGTGCGGCTCACCTACGCCCGCGTGCTCGTCAATGAAAAACGCTATGCCGAAGCGCGCCGCCAGTTTTCCGCCTTGCTCGAAGGCGTCGATCCCGCCGAGCACGGCGACGTGGTGTTCGCCGTCGCGATCCTTTCGTTGCAGCTTGGCGATTCCCAGGAAGCGGAACGCCAGCTGCGCAAGCTCGTCGAAATTGGACACGCCGAGGCCGACAAGGCGCGCTATTACCTGGGCCAGCTCGCCGAAGAGGCCAAGCGCTGGGACGAGGCGCTCAAATGGTTTGGCGAAGTCGGCCGCGGCGAGCACTACCTGCCGGCGCGCCTGCATGCCGCCAATGTGCTCGCCAAACAAGGCAAGCTCGAGGCGGCGCGCCAGTTGCTCGCGACGAGCGAGGCGGGCTCGCCGCAAGAGCGTGCCCAGCTCGTGATCGGCGAAGCGCAGCTCTTACGCGAGGCCGGCCGCTTTGCCGAGGCCCACGCCGTGCTCGCGCTGGCGCTCGAGCGGCAGCCCGATCAACCGGAACTCCTCTACGAGATCGCACTGATCGCCGAAAAGCTTGGCCGGCTCGACGAGCTCGAAACGCGTCTCAAGCGCCTCATCGCCCTCAAGCCCGATCATGCGCACGCCCACAATGCCTTGGGCTATTCGCTCGCCGACCGCAACGTGCGCCTCGAGGAGGCGCGCGCGCTCATCGAGCGGGCACTGGAACTGGCGCCGGATGACCCCTTCATCCTCGACAGCAAAGGCTGGGTGCTGTTCCGCCAAGGCGACAAGGTGGGCGCGCTCGAATACCTCAACAAGGCGCTCTCCCTCCGCTCCGATCCGGAAATCGCCGCGCATCTTGGCGAAGTGCTCTGGTCGCTCGACCGGCGGGACGAAGCGCGCGCCACCTGGGAAAAGGCGCGCCGCGAACATCCCAACAACGAAGTGCTCAACGCCACCATCAAGCGCTTCCTGCCTTGATCCGCATCCTCCGCCTCATCTCCGTGCTGCTAATCCTCGCGGGCTGCGCGGCCGCCCCCGTCTTGCCGCAGCGCCCTGCCCTCCACGAGATCAAAACCTTTACGCTCACCGGCCGCTTGAGCGTGCGGCAAGGCGAGCAGCGCCATCACCTGTCGCTCACCTGGCGCCATACCCAGGAGCGCGACGAACTCCTGCTTACCACGCCCTTCGGCCAGGGGGTCGCGGAAATCGTGAGTGAGAATGCTGGCGCGCGACTCAAGCTCGCCGATGGGCGGGAAATCGCCGCCGCCGATGCTGCGGCCCTCGCAGAGACGGTGCTCGGCTTCCGGCTGCCGCTTGCTGCCACGGCGCGCTGGCTCTTGGGCGAGGTGGGCGAGACGGAAGGCTGGACGGTGCGCGTGCTCGAACGCGAAGGGGAGGCGCCCCATGCCCTGCCGACGCTCATCGAATTCGAGCGCGGTGAGATCATTGTGCGCCTCAAGATCGATGCCTGGGAGGCGCTCCGGTGAGCTGGGGCTGGGAAAGCGCCTGGCCTGCGCCGGCCAAGCTCAATCTCTTCCTCCACGTCGTCGGCCGCCGTGCCGATGGCTATCACCTTTTGCAGACGGTGTTCCGCTTCATCGATCTTTCCGATGAGCTGCGTTTTTCACCGCGCGAAGATGGTCGCATCGTGCTCGCCACGCCGGTGCCCGGGGTGGCGGAGGAAGACAACCTCGTCGTGCGCGCCGCGCGCGCCTTGCAGCAAGTCGGCGCTGGCCCGACGGCCCGCGGCGTGACGATCCACCTCGAAAAGCGCATTCCGGCGGGCGGCGGCTTGGGCGGCGGCAGCTCGGACGCCGCGACGACGCTCATCGCGCTTAACCACCTCTGGGGCCTGGGACTATCGCGCGAGGCGTTGCAGCGGATCGGCCTCTCGCTCGGCGCCGACGTGCCGGTGTTCGTCCATGGTCGCAACTGTTTCGCCGAGGGCGTGGGCGAGCGCTTCACCGATCTAGCTTTGCCGGAGGCCTGGTATCTCGTCACGCGCCCGCTCGTTCAGGTGCCCACCGCCGAGATCTTCCGCGCGCCGGAACTCAAGCGCGATACGCCCGCCATGCGCCCGCAAGACTGGCGGCCAGGCCTTGGCCGCAACGATCTCGAGGCCGTTGCCCAAGCGCGCTACCCCGAGATCGCGCGCCATCTCGAAGCCTTGCGCGCCGTGGGTGAGGCGCGTATGACGGGCTCGGGCGCTTGCTGCTTCGTCGCCTTTGCCAATGAAGCAGCCGCGCGCGCCGCCGCCGCCGCGCTGCCGCCCGAGCTTGCCGCGCTCGTTGTGGCGGGGCTTGCCGCCCATCCGCTCGTTGCATTGACATGATTTCGCAAAACCAGGAAAATGCGCGTCCTTTCGCACGGCGGCCTTTGGCGCTGCCGTCGAAGCTTGGGGAGTCGCCAAGCTGGTTAAGGCACCGGATTTTGATTCCGGCATTCGAGGGTTCGAATCCTTCCTCCCCAGCCAGAATTCTCCACGGGCAGACTCAGACCCATTTTCTTTGTCGGCTGGGCCTGCCCATTTCGCTTTTTTGCACGTTCGAGCGAGCATGGCCTACGACAGTCTGATGGTCTTCACCGGCAATGCCAACCCGAAGTTGGCCGCCGACGTCGCCAAGCGCCTCAACATCTCGCTCGGCCGCGCCACCGTCGGCCGCTTCTCCGATGGGGAATGCAACGTCGAGCTGCTCGAAAACGTGCGCGGCAAGGATGTCTTCATCCTGCAGCCCACCTGCGCGCCGGCCAACGACAATTTGATGGAGCTGGTGATCCTCGCCGATGCCCTAAAGCGCGCCTCGGCGGGCCGCATCACCGCCGCGGTGCCCTATTACGGCTATGCGCGGCAGGACCGCCGGCCGCGCTCGGCGCGCGTGCCGATCGTCGCCAAGGTCGTCGCCAACATGCTGCAGGCGGTCGGCGTGCAGCGCGTGCTCACCGTCGATCTGCATGCCGATCAGATCCAGGGCTTCTTCGACATTCCCGTCGATAACATCTACGCGACGCCGATCCTGTTGGGCGATATCTGGAAACAGCGCCACGACGACCTCTTGGTCGTCTCGCCGGACGTCGGGGGCGTCTTGCGCGCGCGCGCCGCGGCCAAGCTCTTGGAAACGGATCTCGCGATCATCGACAAGCGCCGGCCGCGCGCCAACGTCGCGGAAGTCATGCACATCATCGGCGAGGTCGAGGGCCGCAGCTGCGTCATCATGGACGACATCGTCGACACGGCCGGCACGCTCGTCAAGGCCGCGCGCGCCTTGAAGGAACACGGCGCGAAGAAGGTGATGGCCTATTGCACCCATCCGGTGCTCTCGGGCAGTGCCGTGGCGCGCATCGCCGAATCCGATCTCGATGAGCTGGTCGTCACCGATACGATCCCGCTGCGCGAGGACGCCCAGGCCTGCCCGCGCATCCGCGTCGTCTCGATCGCGGGGCTTTTGGCCGAGACGATCATCCGCATCAGCAACGAGGAATCGGTCTCATCGCTGTTCGCCGAATAGTTTTTTCCTCAACCCCCTGCCTGGTCGCGGGCAGGTTTTTCTGGAGTCCGCCATGCAATTCGAAATCAACGCCAAGAAGCGCGAGGTGCAGGGATCGAGTGCGAGCCGCCGCCTGCGCCGCGCTGGCCGGGTGCCCGGCATTCTCTACGGAGGCAGCGCCGCCCCGCAGATGATCGAGCTCGACCACAACGAGCTCTATCAGGCCCTGCGCAAGGAGGCCTTCCACTCCTCGATCATCACGTTAAAGCTCGACGGCGCGAGCGAAATGTGCCTGTTGCGAGACGTGCAGATGCACGCCTACAAGCCGCTCATCAAGCACGTGGACTTCCAGCGCATCGATGCCACGCACAAGATCCACCAGAAGGTGCCGCTGCACTTCATCAATGCCGACATCGCCCCGGGCGTCAAGCTCGACGGCGGCATGGTGCAGCACGTCATGACCGAACTCGACGTCAAGTGCCTGCCGAAGGATCTGCCCGAGTTCATCGAGATCGACCTCAAGGATCTCAAGGGCGGCCAATCGATCCATGTCTCGCAGGTCAAGCTGCCGGCGGGCGTCGAAGCCGTCCATCACGGCGAAGGCGATCCGGTCGTGGTGACGATCGTCGTGCGCGGCGGCGGGGCGGCCACCGAAGAAGAAGCCGCGCCGGCCGAAACGCAGATCATCACCGAGAAGAAGCCCGCCGCTGCGGCGGCCGAGAAGAAGCCGGCCGGCGAGAAGAAGGGCGAGAAGAAGTAATTGCAGACGGCGCTGCGTCTCATCGTCGGGCTGGGCAATCCCGGCCCCGAGTATTCCGAAACCCGGCACAACGCCGGGTTTTGGTTTTGTGAGCGGCTCGCGCGCACGCTTGGCCTGTCGTTTTCCCGCGAGGCGCGCTTTCATGGCCTCGTTGCCAAAGGCCGTCTTACCAGCGCCGACCTTTGGCTATTGATGCCGCAGACCTACATGAACCGCTCGGGCCAGGCGGTGCAGGCGCTCGCCCACTTCTACCGCATTCAGCCCGCCGAAATCCTCGTCGTGCATGACGAGCTCGACCTGCCGCCGGGCCTCATGCGCTTGAAGTTCGGCGGCGGCTTAGGCGGGCACAATGGTCTCAAGGACATCACGAGCCATCTCGGCACACAGGACTATTGGCGGCTTCGCATTGGCATCGGCCACCCCGGTGATCGAAACGAAGTCGTGAACTACGTGCTGAAACCTCCGCGCAAGGAAGAGGCCGAGGCAATCGACGCAGCACTCGAGCGCGCGCTTAATGCCTGGCCGTGGCTTGCGAGGGCCGATTTTTCCGCCGCCATGCAGAAGATCAACACCAAACCCGCCCCCCCAAAGGAAGTCCCATGAGCTTGAAATGTGGCATCGTCGGCCTGCCCAACGTCGGCAAGTCCACGCTCTTCAACGCGCTCACTAAGGCTGGCATCGAAGCCTCGAACTATCCCTTTTGCACCATCGAGCCCAATGTCGGCGTCGTCGAGGTGCCCGACCCGCGCCTTACGGAGCTTGCCAAGATCGTCAAGCCGCAGAAGGTCGTGCCGGCCATCGTCGAGTTCGTCGATATCGCCGGTCTCGTTGCCGGTGCCTCGAAAGGCGAGGGCTTGGGCAACCAGTTTCTCGCCAACATTCGCGAGACCGATGCGATCGTCCATGTCGTGCGCTGCTTTGAGGACCCCAACATCGTGCATGTCTCGGGCAGCGTCGATCCGCTCCGCGACATCGAGGTCATTGACACCGAGCTGTGCCTTGCGGATCTCGCCACCGTCGAGAAGGCATTGGCACGCTATTCCAAGCAGGCCAAGGCCGGCGGCGACAAGGAGGCGAAACACATCGTCGATGTGCTCGAAAAGTGCCAGCGCCAGCTCGATGCAGCGAAGCCCGTGCGCGCGCTCGAATTGTCGAAAGAGGAACGGGCGCTGTTACGCCCCTTCTTCCTGCTCACCGCCAAGCCCGTCCTTTATGCGGCCAACGTCAAGGAAGATGGCTTCGCGCACAACCCGCATCTTGCGGCCGTCCAGGCCCATGCCGCCCAGGAAAACGCCGACGTCGTCGCCATCTGCGCGGCGCTCGAGGCCGAGATCGCCGATCTCGCCGACGAGGACAAGCAGCTCTTCCTCGCCGAGATGGGCATGAGCGAGCCGGGCCTGAATCGCCTGATCCGCGCCGCCTACCATCTTCTGGGCTTGCAGACCTTTTTCACCGCCGGGCCGAAGGAGGTGCGCGCCTGGACGATCCGCCAGGGCGATACCGCGCCGCAGGCCGCCGGCGTGATCCACTCCGACTTCGAACGCGGCTTCATCCGCGCCCAGACCATCGCCTATGAGGATTTCATCGCCCATGGCGGCGAGCACGGCGCCAAAGAGGCCGGCAAGCTGCGCGCCGAGGGCAAGGACTACGTC
Organism: Rhodocyclaceae bacterium; assembly: GCA_026415155.1. Lineage (GTDB taxonomy): Bacteria > Pseudomonadota > Gammaproteobacteria > Burkholderiales > Rhodocyclaceae > Sulfuricystis. The sequence continues at coordinate 14,895 of JAOAHQ010000031.1, read as the reverse complement.
GTGCAGGATGGCGACGTGATGAACTTCCTCTTCAACGTGTAACCCAGCCGTAACACGGCTTCAATGCGGCGGTAATGGCCGTCTCCTACAGTGTCGTCGCACACGACACCGACAAGGAGCACCGGCCATGGAACACCGGAACGAAATCCAGCTCGACGCGACCTTCCGCCGCGCCCGCCCGCAACTTCATGTGGCCCTCGCGGCGACAGAATCGGAGATCCTTGAAGCGCAAAAGCTGCGCTGGCGCGTCTTCGCCGAGGAGCTCGGCGCCCGCCTGCCGACGCGCACGCCCGGCATCGACCGCGACATCTACGACCCCTACTGCGAGCATTTGATCGTGCGCGACGAAGCGGCCGGCCGCATCGTCGGCACCTACCGGATCCTCTCGCCGCAAGCGGCGCGCGCGGTGGGCAGCTACTATTCCGAAAACGAATTCGACCTCACGCGGCTTGCCCATCTGCGGCCGCGCATCGTCGAGATCGGCCGCTCCTGCATCGACCCCGATTACCGCACCGGCGCGACGATCGCGCTTTTGTGGTCGGGGCTGGCGCGCTACATGCGGCAAAACGGCCATGAATACCTGATCGGCTGCGCGAGCATCGGCATGCAGGATGGCGGCCACAATGCCGTGGCGGTCTACGAGGCCCTCGCCGCGCATCTTGCCCCGCCCGAATATCGCGTCTTTCCGCGCTACCGGCTGCCGCTCGAAAAAATCGAAGCGGCCGCCACACCGGAAATCCCGCCGCTTTTGAAGGGCTACCTGCGCGCCGGCGCCTGGGTGTGCGGCGAGCCGGCCTGGGATCCGGATTTCAACACCGCCGACCTCTTGATCATGCTGCCGATGGCGCGGGTAGACTCGCGCTATTCGAAACACTTCGTCGAGAGGCAAGGCTGAACGTCGTAATCGAGCTGCGCGCCCTGTTTCGCCTCGCGCGCGTCGGATTGCATCTCCTGTGGGGCGCCGCCACGGTCGCCTGCGTCTATCCGTGGGCAAGCCTTGCGCTGCGCCGCGCCTTGAAGCGCCGCTGGTCGCGGCAGCTCATCGGCATCCTCGGCTTGAGGCTCGAACTCGGCGCTGGCAAGACGGCGCCGTGGCCCGCCGGCCTCATCGTCTGCAACCACATTTCCTGGCTCGACATCTTCGTCATCAACGCGCTCGTGCCGGCCGCCTTCGTCTCGAAGGACGAGGTGCGCGATTGGCCCTTGATCGGCTGGCTCTGCGCGCATACCGAAACGATCTTCCTCGCACGCGGCTCGCGCGCCGCCGCCGCGCGCACGCGCGAGACGATCGTCGCGGCGCTCGAACAGGGCACGCCGGTGGCCGTCTTCCCTGAGGGGACGACGACCGACGGCTCGCGCGTGCTGCCTTTCCATGCCGCCTTGTTCCAGAGCGCGATCGACGCCGGCGTGCCCGTCCTGCCGCTTGCGCTCTCCTATGTCGATGCCAAGGGGAGGGCAAGCCACGCGCCCGCCTACCACGGCGACATCACGCTTTTCGAGACGCTTTGGGCGATCGCGCGCTCAGATGGGCTCACCGCGCGCTTGCGCACCCTCGCGCCTGTCTCGAGCGCGGCGGCCGACCGCCGCCATCTCGCGCACCGCTGCCGGCATGCGATTGCCTGGCATCTCGGCCACATTGAAGCGCTCACTCCCAGCCCGTCGGCTTCGCCGACTGAGCGCAAGGCATCTGGAACACCCGCCGGTCTTCCAGACGCACCGCCGTCAGCGCACCTCCCCACAGACAGCCCGAATCCAGCGCCAGAAGCGTCGGCGTCTCTTTGAAGCCCAACGCCGACCAGTGGCCGCAGATGATCAAGTGGTCGGCGCTCTTCCTGCCCGGCGCCTCGAACCACGGCAGACAGCCCGCCGGCCCCCGCTCGGGCGGCCCCTTGGCGCCCGGCGCGCGAAATTCCATGCGGCCATCGGGCCAGAGAAAGCGCATGCGCGTCATCGCATTGACGATCACGCGCAGCCGATCCCAACCGGAAAGTGAGTCGTCCCAGGCCGCCGGTTCCGAGCCCCACAGGTGGGCGAGAAAATCGCGGTATGTCGGCGCGGTGAGCGCGGCCTGCACTTCATTCGAGAGCGCCTGAGCCTGGGCGACATCCCAGGCCGGCAAAAGCCCGGCATGCACCATGCCCCAGCCGTTTTCGCAATGGAACAAAGGCTGCGCGCGCAGCCAGGCGACGAGCTCGTCGCGATCAGGCGCGGCGAGCACCTCGGCGAGCGTATCTTCCTGGTTGGCTTTGCCAAAGCCTTCGGCCTGCATGACGAGATGCAGATCGTGATTGCCGAGCACGGTCGCGGCGGCTTTGCCGAGGCCTTTGACGAAGCGCAGGACTTTCAGCGAATCCGGGCCGCGGTTGACGAGATCGCCGACGAACCAGAGGCGGTCGGCCGCCGGATCGAACTGCAGATAGTCGAGCAGGCGAAGAAGGGGCTCGAAGCAGCCTTGCAGGTCGCCGATCGCGTAGGTGGCCATCAGCCCTCCAGCGCCGCACGGATGGCTTCGGGCGCTATGCCGCAGATGCGCACGCGCTTCAGACGCGAAGTCTCGCCGCTCACGATCTCCACGGCCGTCTTGCGAGCGCCGACTTGCGCGGCTAGGAAGGCGAGCAAGGCAGCGTTGGCCTTGCCTTCCACCGGCGGCGCGGCAAGCTTGAGCTTGAGCGCATCGCCATGCACGCCGACGATTTCGGTCTTCTTCGCCCCTGGCTGGACGTAAAGATTCAGGATCACGCGCTCACCCTCTACGCGCAGCCAGCCCGTCATGGCAGGAGAAGGCCCAGCGGCTGCACATGGCCGAGCACGATCAGCACGACCTGCAAGAGAAGCAAAGCGACGAGCGGCGAGAGGTCGATGCCGCCCACGGCAGGCAAAAAGCGGCGGAGGGGCGCCAGGAGCGGGCGCGCGAGCGTCTCGAACAAGGGGCCGAGCGGAGAATAGGGATTGATCCAGGAAAGTAGCGCCGCGATGATGATGACGCCCATCAGGAGATAGACGAAGCTTTTGACCACGGCCAGCAGCGCCAAGAGCGCCACGCCGAGCACGCCGCCCGCTCCAAAGAGCACGAGGCCAGTGAGGCTCGTCATGATGGCGAGATAGACGAGCTGCACGAGCCAGGCGGCGAGCACGCTCGCCCAATCGATGCCCCACAAGCCTCGCAGCCAGCGCCGCAAGGGGAGCACCGCCCAGTCGGTGAGGGTCAATAGGAACTGGCCGAGGGGCTGGCGAAACGGCGCGCGCGTCCACTGCATCCAGAGGCGCGCGAGGAAGGCAAGCGTCATGAGCTGGGACGCCGTGCCGAGCAGCAGGCCGAGGATTTCGATGAGCATTAGTCTTTCCCGAACAGTTCGGCGAGTTCCCGCCCGCGCTGCGCCGCGGCCGCCACCCCGCGCGCGATGCCGCTGGCCACGCCAGCGGCAGCGAAGGCTTCGAGCGCCGCCGCCGTCGTGCCGCCTTTCGAGGTGACGCGCTCGCGCAGCGTGGCGACCGATTCATCGCTCGTCGCAGCGAGCCGCGCCGCGCCGAGGAAGGTTTCGATCGCCAACAGGCGCGCCGTCTCCTCGGGCAGGCCAAGCTTCATTCCCGCCCCTTGCAGCGCCTCGATGAAATAGAAGACATAGGCCGGGCCGCTGCCGGAGACGGCGGTGACGGCATCCATGAGCGTTTCCTCCTCGACCCAGACGCAGCGGCCCACGGCGCCAAGGATTTTTTCGGCCAGCGCGTGCTCTTCACGCGCAACGGCCGGCGCGGCGAAGAGGCCCGTGACACCCGCGCCGATGAGCGCCGGCGTATTTGGCATCGCGCGCACGAGCTTCGCGTAGCCCCCGAGCCAGCGGCCGATGTCGGCCAGCTTGAGCCCCGCCGCGATGCTGATGACGAGCTGGCCGGCAAGCCTGCCAGCGAGAGGCGCAATCGCCTCCTTCATCTGCTGCGGCTTGACGGCAAGCACAATCACCTCGCAGGCGAGCGCCGCCGCGTCGATCGCTTCCGTGCAACGCACGCCGAAATCTTGCGTCAGCCTCTCGCGCGCCGCGGCGGAAGGCTCGACGACTTGCAGGCCGGCGACCGAAAAACCCTGTTGCTTCAGGCCGCCGATCAAGGCGGTGGCCATGTTGCCGCCGCCGATGAAAGTGATTTTCATGGCTTTACTCGTTCTCCGAAAATGGCCGTGCCGACGCGCACGATGGTCGCGCCCTCCAAGATCGCCGCTTCGAGATCGTTCGACATGCCCATCGAGAGCGTATCGAGCGCCAGGCCCTCGGCCTGTAGGCGCTCGCAGAGCTCGCGCAAGGCGGCGAAACGCCGTCTTGCCAGCGCCGAGTCTGGCGTTGGCTCGGGAATCGTCATCAGGCCGCGCAAACGCAGCCTCGGCAAGGCGGCGACGCAGCGCGCCAGCGCCAAGGCCTCTTCGGGCGCGCAGCCGCTCTTGCTCGCTTCGCCGCTTAGATTGACCTCGAGGCAGACGTTCAAGGGGGGTAGATGCGCCGGCCGCTGTTCGGAAAGCCGCGTGGCGATCTTCTCGCGGTCGACCGAGTGCACCCACGCGAAGTTTTCCGCCACGAGGCGCGTCTTGTTGCTCTGCAAGGGCCCGATGAAGTGCCATTCCAAGGCAAGATCGGCGAGCGCGGCGAGCTTGGGCAGCGCCTCTTGCACATAGCTTTCGCCAAATGCCCGCTGGCCGGCTTCCGCCGCCTCGCGCACGCAGCCGGCCGGCCAGGTCTTCGAGACAGCCAGGAGCTTGACCGTCGCGGCATCTCGGCCAGCGGCGGCGCATGCCGCGGCGATGCGCGCTTTGACGGCTTGCAGGTTGGCGAAAATTGTTGTCATATACGCGGCTCAGTATACCCAAGCCTCATCCTGCCCGAACCTGCCTGGAGCATTGCATGGACATCACCGAACTGCTGGCCTTCGCCGTCAAGAACAAAGCGTCCGACTTGCACCTGTCATCGGGACTGCCGCCGATGATCCGCGTGCATGGCGATGTGCGGCGCATCAACCTGCCGCCGATGGAGCACAAGGACGTGCATGCGATGATCTACGACATCATGAACGATGCGCAGAGGAAGCACTACGAGGAGAACCTCGAATGCGACTTCTCCTTCGCCGTGCCCAACCTCGCGCGCTTTCGCGTCAATGCCTTCGTCCAGCAGCGCGGCGCGGCGGCCGTGCTGCGCACGATTCCCTCCAAGGTGCTGACCCTCGAGCAGCTCAATGCGCCGAAGATCTTCAAGGACATCGCCGAACAGCCGCGCGGCATCGTGCTCGTCACCGGCCCCACCGGCTCGGGCAAATCGACGACGCTGGCGGCGATGATCGATCACATCAACGAGAACGAATATGGCCACATTTTGACGATCGAGGATCCGATCGAATTCGTCCATGAGTCGAAGAAGTGCCTCATCAACCAGCGCGAGGTCGGCCCGCATACGCTCTCCTTCAACAATGCGCTGCGCTCGGCGCTGCGCGAGGACCCGGACGTGATCCTCGTCGGCGAGATGCGCGACCTCGAAACGATCCGCCTGGCGCTCACCGGCGCCGAGACCGGCCACCTCGTCTTCGGCACGCTGCACACCTCATCGGCCGCCAAGACCATCGACCGCATCGTCGATGTCTTTCCGGCGGCGGAAAAGGAAATGGTGCGCGCGATGCTTTCGGAATCGCTGCGCGCGGTGATCTCCCAGACGCTTCTCAAGACCAAGGATGGCAGCGGCCGTGTCGCGGCGCACGAGATCATGATCGGCACGCCAGCGATCAGAAACCTCATCCGCGAGAACAAGATCGCCCAGATGTATTCGGCGATCCAGACCGGTCAGCAGTTCGGCATGCAGACCCTCGACCAGTGCCTGCAAGACCTGGTGCGCCGCAACATCGTCTCGCCGGCCGAGGCGCGCAGCAAGGCGGCGAACAAGGATCTCTTCCCAGGCTAAAAGACGGGAGAAAACGCATGGAACGCGACGAAGCGCTCAAATTCATGCACCAGCTGCTCGCCATGATGGTGCAGAAGAAGGGCTCCGACCTCTTTCTCACCGCCGGCTTTCCGCCCGCGATCAAGATCGACGGCAAGATCACGCCGGTCACCGCCCAGCCCTTGACGCCGCAGCACACGATCGAGCTCGCGCGCGCGGTGATGAACGACAAGCAGGCCGCCGAATTCGAGGCGACCAAGGAATGCAACTTCGCGATCAGCCCGGCCGGCATCGGCCGCTTTCGCGTCAATGCCTTCGTCCAACAGGGGCGCACCGGCCTCGTCTTGCGCACCATCACGACGACGATCCCGAAGTTCGACGATTTGGGGCTTCCCCCTGTGCTCAAGGACGTCGCGATGACGAAGCGCGGCTTAGTGCTCTTCGTCGGCGGCACGGGCTCGGGCAAGTCGACTTCGCTTGCCGCAATGATCGGCTATCGCAACGAAAACAGCTACGGCCACATCATCACGATCGAGGATCCGGTCGAATACGTGCATGAGCACAAGAACTGCATCGTCACGCAGCGCGAAGTCGGCGTCGATACCGAATCCTGGGAGGCAGCCCTCAAGAACACGCTGCGCCAGGCGCCGGACGTGATCCTGATCGGCGAGATCCGCGACCGCGAGGTCATGGAGCACGCGATCGCCTTCGCCGAAACCGGCCATTTGTGCCTGGGCACGCTGCATGCGAACAACGCGAACCAGGCGATGGACCGCATCATCAATTTCTTCCCCGAAGAGCGCCGCCCGCAGCTCCTGATGGACCTCTCGCTCAACCTCAAGGCGGTCGTCTCGCAGCGGCTCATTCCGAAAAAGGAAGGCAAGGGGCGCGTGGCCGCCGTCGAGATCCTGCTCAACTCGCCGCTCATCTCCGATCTCATCGCCAAGGGCGAGGTGCATGAAATCAAGGAGATCATGAAGAAGAGCCGGGAACTTGGCATGCAGACCTTCGACCAGGCGCTCTTCGAGCTCTATGAAGCCGGCCAGATCAGCTACGAGGACGCGCTGCGCTTTGCCGATTCGATGAACGAAGTGCGGCTGATGATCAAGCTGCATGGCAAGGAGCTCGCCGACAAGGATCTTTCTTCCGGCATCCAGCATCTCGACATCGTCTGATTTTCCGACCGCATCTTGGACGCACCGCTCTTGCCCCGCTACAGTGCTGCGCTTGAGCGCATGCCGCACCTCGTCAAACGCGTCTGCCTCATCTGGGGCAGCAGCGAGCTCGACGGCTACATCGACCACCTGATCATGGATTCGCGCGACGGCAAGCGCCAGGGCTTGCCCGTCGATGTGAGCGAAGAGCTCCTCTTTCTGCAGGAAACCAACCGGATGGTGCGCGCCATCGACCTCGCGCGCCAGCAGAAGATCCCCTATCGCGAGGCCTTGCGCATGGTCGAGGAAATCGACCACCGGCGCCACGAAAAGGGGCCGGCCTTGGCCGATCCGCTCGCCTCGCGCGACGTCGACCTGCGCGAGCGCGGCCCTGAGCGCCGCCAGCAGGCCGACCGGCGCGCTGCCCCGCGCCCAGGCAGCCCAGAGCGACGCTCCGGCCTCGACCGGCGCCAGGCGGCCGCCGAGCACGATGAAGGCTTAGGCGCGCTGTTCGGCAAGCTCGTCTTCAAGCTCGCCACCCACAAGATCGTCTTGGCCCTCATCATCGCTGCGCTCGTCGGCAAGCTGCTTTGGCCCTACTTCTTCCCCTCGCCGGGCTGACGAGCGGTTCCGGCATAGAGCTCGAAGCCATAAAGCCTACATTCGAGCGGCCCGTTCCAGAGCGGAATCTTGCGTTTGGGTTTAAGCCCAATGAGTTTGGGCAGGCGCGCATCGGCCGAGAAGAACCAGGCCGTCCAGCCAGCGAAATGCTTTTTGAGCGCATCGCCGAGCCGCGGATAGAAGGCTGCGAGCGCCTCGAGATCGCCCAGGCGCTCGCCATAGGGCGGATTGGCGATCAAAACGCCCATCGGCGCGGGCGCCTTGAGCGCGAGCAGATCGGCCTGTTCGACCGTAACGAGCTCATCGAGCCCGGCATAGGCAAGGTTCTGCCGCGCGCGCGCTACGGCATCGGCATCGTTATCGCTGCCCCAGATCGGCAGGCGCTCTGCATGGCGCTGCCGAGCGCGGGCTTCCAGACACAAGCGCTGCCAGAGCGCCGCATCGAAATCGGCAAGCTTCGCAAAGCCGAACTGCGATGTCTTGCGGGTGAGTCCCGGCGCCCGATCGAGCGCCATGCCGGCGGCTTCTAAGAGCAGCGTGCCCGAGCCGCACATCGGATCGAAGAAGGGCATCCCCGGCTGCCAGCCCGCCGGCCGCAGCAGGCCCGCCGCGAGGTTTTCCTTCAAGGGCGCGGCGACCTTGGCGATCTTCTGGCCTCTCAACCAGAGCGGCTCGCCCGAGGTGTCGAGGTAGAAGATCGCCTGCCGCTCGGCGAGGAAGAGATGGATGCGCACGTCGGGATGGGCGGTATCGACATCGGGCCGCCGGCCGAGCTCGGCGCGGAAGCGGTCGCAGACGGCATCCTTGATGCGCAAGGTGACGAACTCGATGCTCTTCAGAGGCGCGCGCACGGCGGTGACATCGACGCGAATGCTGCGCGTCACCTCGAAGAGGCGCGGCCAGGCGATGTCGAGCGCCTGGCGGTAGAGGTCGTGCTCGTCGCGAAACTCGGCGCTGGCGAGACGGCGCAGCACGCGGCCCGCGATGCGCGAATGCAGGTTGAGGCGGTAACCCACCTCGAGCGATCCGCTGAAGGCCACCCCGCCGGCCGTCGGCGCGACCGCCTCGCCGCCCGCCGCGGCGATGTCCTCGGCGAGCAGCGCTTCGAGCCCGCGCGGGCAGGTAGCGAACCAATGCTCTGCGGCCGCCGGCGCGGCCCGCTTGACGACGCGGCGCGCGGCGCTCAAAAGGGCTTCACCACGACGAGGATGACGACCGCGAGCAGCAGGAAGACCGGCAGCTCGTTATAGACGCGGAACCAAAGATGCGAGCGGGCGTTCGTGCCGGCGGAAAAATCGCGGTAGAGCTTGCCGCAGTAGAAGTGGTAGGCGAGCAAGAGCGCGACGAGCGCCGTCTTGGCATGCAGCCAGCCGCCGCGGAAACCGAAGCCGAACCAAAGCGCCAGGCCCGTGGCCACAGCCAGCAGGCCGATCGGGGTGACGAAGCGGTAGAGCTTTCTGGCCATGAGGAGCAGCCGCTCGCGCTCCGCCTGGCTGTCAGATGGCACCAGCGCGAGATTGACGAAGAGACGTGGCAGGTAAAAGAGCCCGGCGAACCAGGAGACGACGAAAAAGATATGGAAAGACTTGAGCCAAAGCATCAACGGTTCTCCAAGGCGGCGGCGATGCCGTGATCGACCGTAGGATAGACAAGGCGCAGCTTAAGCTCGCGCTTCATGCGGCGATTATCGAGGCGGCGCGATTCGGCCATGAATGAAAGCTGTGGCGGCGAAAGCCGGTGCTTGAGCTCCGCACGCGGCAGGCGTGGCGCGCGCGGCAGGCCGAAGGCAGCGGCGAGCTTGTCGAACCACTCGCCCATCGGTAGCACAGAGTCGTCGCAGACGTTGTAGGCGCGGTTCGGCCGGCCGCGCTCGAGCGCCACGACACAGGCGCGCGCGAGATCCTCGGCATGGATGTGGTTGGTGAAGACGTCTTCCTCGGGCTTAAGGAGCGGATCGCCCCGCTCGAGACGCTCGAGCGGCAGGCGGTCGGCGGCATAAATGCCCGGCGCGCGCAAGATGGCCACCCGCAGGCCGCGGCAGCCGGCGCGGCGCAGACGCCGCTCCGCCGCCACGCGGCGCCGGGCGCGCGCCGTGGCAGCCGCCAGCGGTCGTGTCTCGGCGACCACCTCGCCACGGCAGTCGCCATAGACGCCCGTCGTGCTGATGTAGACGAGGCGGCGTGGTAGACTGCGCGACCTTGCCAAAGCGGCCAAGAGGCGCCGCGTGCGCGCATCGTCGGCGCCTTCGCCGGGCGGCGGGGCGGAATGGAGCACCGCTTCGGCGATTCCCGCCAGCCGCCGCAAGCTGGCCGGCCGATCGAGATCGCCGACGAGCTGGGTGATGCCCGCCAGCCGCAGCGCGGGCTCGAAGCGGCGCACCAGGGCATAAAGCCGCCAGCGGCGGGCGAGCTGCGGCAGGGCGCGGCGCACGATGTCTCCACAACCGACGATCAGCAATCTTCTCTTTCTCACCGGACGATTATCGCATGGCTCATCAGGTCACCCTCCAACCCAGCGGACATCGCTTCACCGTCGCCGACGGCGCGACGATCCTCGACGCGGCCCTCGATGCCGGCCTCCATCTCCCCTACGGCTGCAAGAATGGCGCCTGCGGCGCCTGCAAGGGCAAGGTCCTTTCGGGCAGCGTCGATCACGGCGCAGCGATGGAAAGCGCCCTGCCGCAACACGAGCGCGACCAGGGCTGGGCGCTCTTTTGCTGCGCCAAGCCGCTTTCCGACCTGACGCTCGAAGTGAAAGAAATCAGCGCGGCGCGCGACATCCCGGTGAAGCTCATGCCCTGCCGCGTCGAATCGCTCGAGCGCGTGGCAGAGGACGTGATGATCCTCAAGCTCAAGCTGCCGGCCAACGAGCGCTTGCAATTCCTCGCTGGCCAATACATCGAATTCCTGCTCGAAGGCGGCAAGCGGCGCGCCTTTTCACTCGCCAACGCGCCGCACGATGACCCGCTGCTCGAACTCCACGTGCGGCGCGTGCCGGGCGGTAGCTTCACCGAGCATGTCTTCACAACGATGAAGCTGCGCGACATTCTGCGCTTCGAAGGCCCCCTGGGCAGCTTCTACCTGCGCGAGGAATCCGACAAACCCATCCTCCTCGTCGCCGGCGGCACGGGCTTTGCGCCGATCAAGGGGCTCATCGAGCATGCGCTGCACATCGGCCTCAAACGGCCGATGGAACTCTACTGGGGTGCTCGCGATCGCGCCGGACTCTACATGAATGCGCTCGCCGAGCGCTGGGCGGCCGAGCACGGGCTGCGCTACGTGCCAGTGCTCTCGGAGCCCGATGCCGGCTGGAGCGGCCGCACCGGCCTCGTGCATGAGGCCGTACTCGCCGATCACCCCGATCTTTCGGCCTACCAGGCCTATGTCTGCGGCGCGCCGGCGATGTGCGAGGCCGCCAAGCGCGATTTCGTCGCCCACGGCCTGCCCGAGGAAGAGTTCTTCGCCGACGTCTTCAGCTACGCGCCAAAATAAGGCCGTCTCGCGAGCGCCGACTTCTCCTCACTCGCCGAGATAGGCCGCCCGCACGCGGGCATCGGCAAGGAGCTTCTCTGCCTTATCGGCGAGCGTGATTCGGCCGCTTTCCATCACATAGCCGCGCGAGGCCGTCTGCAAGGCAAGCCGCGCATTCTGCTCGACGAGCAGGATCGCGACGCCCTGGGCGGCGATGCCGCGGATCACTTCGAAGACCTTCTCGACCATCATGGGGGCCAGCCCCATCGAGGGCTCATCGAGCAGCAAAAGCTGCGGCCGCCCCATCAGCGCCCGGCCGAGCGCCAGCATCTGCTGCTCGCCGCCGGAGAGCGTGCCAGCCAATTGCGTGCGCCGCTCGGCAAGCCGCGGCAGCAAGGCGTAGATGCGCTCGAGATCGGCGGCGATCGCAGCCTTGTCGTCGCGCCAGTAGGCGCCCATCGCGAGGGTTTCGGCCACGGAAAGCCGCGCGAAGATGCCGCGCCCCTCGGGCACCAGCGCGAGACCGCGGCGGATCAGCGCGTGGCTCGGCAGCCGATCGAGCCGCTCGTTGCGGTAATGGATTTCGCCGCGCGAGGGGATCATGCGCGCGAGCGCCTTCAAGGTCGAGGTCTTGCCCGCGCCATTGGCGCCGATCAGGCAGACGAGCTCGCCCTCTTCGAGGGCGAACGAAATGCCTTTCACGGCGGCGATGCCGCCGTAATGCACTTCGAGGTTGACGGCCTCGAGCAGGGCGTAGCCGCTAGCCAAGGCTGCCTCCGAGATAGGCTTCGATGACCTTGGGATCGCGCTGCACGACCTCCGGCACGTCTTCGGCGATCTTCTCGCCATAGTCGAGCACGGCCACGCGATCGCACAGCCCCATGACGAGCTTGACGTCGTGCTCGATCAAGAGCACCGTCAGGCCATCGGCCTTGAGGCCGAGGATCAATTCGCGCAAGGCGGCGGTCTCGGTCGCATTCATGCCGGCGGCCGGCTCGTCGAGCGCCAAGAGCTTCGGCTCGGTGGCCAGCGCCCGCGCGATCTCGAGGCGGCGCTGATCGCCATAGGAAAGATGCCGGGCAAGCTCCTGGGCGCGCGGAGCAATGCCGACGTAGTGGAGCAATTCGAGGGCGCGGCGGCGGATCGCGGCCTCTTCTTCGCGCTCGCGGCGCGTGCGGAAGATCGCGCCGAACACGCCGGCCCGCGTGCGCACGTGGCGGCCGACCATGACGTTTTCGAGCGCCGTCATGTTGCCGAACAGGCGGATGTTCTGAAAGGTACGGGCGATGCCCGCGGCCGCCACCGCATGCGGGCTCGCGAGATCGAGCGGACGGCCCTCGAAGAGGATCTCGCCGGCATCCTTGGCATACAGCCCCGTCAGCACGTTGAAGAAGGTCGTCTTGCCGGCGCCATTGGGGCCGATGAGGCCATAGATTTCGCCCTGGCGGATCGACAGCGAGACGTCTTTCAAGGCTTGCACACCGCCGAATTTTTTCGCGACGCCGCGGGCTTCGAGGAGCACCGTCATGCGAGCCTTTCCTTCATCTCGCGCCGGTGGCGGGATTCCGGCCACAGGCCGGCCGGCCGGTAGCGCATCGAGAGCACGAGCGCGGCGCCGAAGAGCAGCATGCGCAAGACCTCGGGCTCGATGACGAGCCGGCCCAGGAGGGCCTTTTGCAACGGCTCGACGGTGTAACGCAACAGTTCGGGCACGAAGGAGAGCAGGAGCGCGCCGGCGATCACGCCCCAGACATTGCCCATGCCGCCCAGGACGACCATCGCGAGGATCATGATCGATTCGTTGAGCACGAAGCTCTCGGGGCTCACGAAGCCTTGCATCGCCGCGAACATGCCGCCGGCAATGCCGCCGAACGAGGCCCCCATCGCGAAGGCAAGCAGCTTCACATTGCGCGTATCGATGCCGCAGGCCTTGGCGGCTAGCTCGTCTTCGCGGATCGCCACCCAGGCGCGGCCGATGCGCGAATCGGCGAGCCGCAGATTGACGACGATGATGACGAGCAGCAGCAGGAGCAGCACGTAGTAATACTTGATCGGGCCGGAAAAGGAGAGGCCAAGGAAAGTGTCGGTGCTCGTGAAGGAGAAGGGGCCGATCGAGAGGCCATCGATGCGCGTGATGCCCTTCGGCCCATTGGTGATGTTGAAGGGCGCCGAAAGATTATTCATGAAGATGCGCACGATCTCGCCAAAACCCAGCGTGACGATGGCGAGATAATCGCCTCGGAGCCGCAAAGTCGGCGCCCCGAGGACGGCTCCGGCGAGGCCGGCCAAGAGTGCGCCCAAGGGCAGGATGACCCAAAACGGCAGGTGCAGCCCGAAATGCGGCGACGCGAGCAGCGCCCAGGGGTAGGCGCCGACGGCATAGAAGGCGACATAGCCGAGATCGAGCAAGCCCGCCATGCCGACGACGATGTTGAGGCCCAAGGAGAGGAAGACGAACAGGATCGCGAGATTGGCGATCCTCACCCAGGCCGTGCCGATTTCGGCCAGCACGAAGGGCAGCACCAGGAGCGTGGCCGCGACGAGGATGAGGCCCAGGCGTTCGCGCTGCTTCATGCGCGCTCCGCGACGCGCTCTCCGAGCAGCCCGGAGGGGCGGAAGACGAGGACCAGGATCAGCACCGCGAAGGCGAACACGTCCTGGTAGTTGCTGCCGAAGAGCACGACATGGCCGCCGTCGGCGCAGCGTTCGGCAAGCGCCTCACCGGCGATGGGCCAGCGGCACAGATCGGTGAGCTCCCCGATGTAGCCCGCGCCGAGCGCCTCGACGAGGCCCAAGAGGAGGCCGCCGAGCATCGCGCCGGCCAGATTGCCGATGCCGCCCAGCACCGCAGCCGAGAAGGCCTTGAGGCCCAGGATGAAGCCCATCGTGTAGTGGGCGATGCCATAGTAGGTGCCGTACATCACGCCGGCGACGGCGCCCAAGGCGGCGCCGATGACGAAGGTGGCGGCGATCACGCGATTGGCATCGACGCCCATCAAGGCGGCGACGCGCAGATCCTCGGCCGTCGCCCGCATCGCGATGCCAAAGCGCGTGCGATAGACGAACCAGGAGAGCGCCGCCATCATGAGGAAAGAAAGCAGGATGATGGCGATCTGCACGCCGGTGATCGCCGCGCCGCCCAGGGCAAAGCTCGGGTTGTCGATGATCTGCGGAAAGGCGCGCGGCTCGCGGCCCCAGATCAAGAGCGCGATGTGCTGGAGGATGATCGACATGCCGATCGCCGTAATCAAGGGGGCGAGGCGCGGCGCATGGCGCAAGGGCCGGTAGGCGAGCCGCTCGAGCAGGAAGCCCACCGCCATGCAGATCGGGATCGCGGCGAGGATGCCGGCGAGCACGACGACGAGGGGGGGCAGTGCCGCGCCCGCCAAGGCCAGGATGACGGTGAAAGCGACCATCGCGCCGATCATCACCACTTCGCCGTGGGCGAAGTTGATGAGCTGGATCACGCCGTAGACCATCGTGTAGCCGAGGGCGACGATCGCATAGACGCTGCCCGTGGTGAGACCGTTGATGATCTGCTGAAGGAAGATGTCCACGGCGGCAATATTATTGCTTGGAAACAGATGATCTTGAAAACGGTGCCCAAGGGAAGCGGCAGGGCGGGCGGCTCATGGTTCGCGGGCGGGGCAGCCGTAAGGCTTGGGCGCGGGGCGCCCACAACTCGCTGTCGCTCGAACAAGTGGGCGCCTCATCCGCGCCCTGCGCCGACGGCTGCCG
>JAOAHQ010000030.1 GCA_026415155.1 Rhodocyclaceae bacterium | reverse complement strand
TGCCATCGCCTGGAAGCTCAATACCCGACCCCGCAAGAGCCTCAACTGGCTTTGCCCTGCCGAACTCTTCATGCCCGAGGCCTTCAACTTCGAACAACACTTTCGTCAATTCGTTGCACTTCGACCTTGAAACCGCCCGCTGTAAAACGCATCTTAGCGGATGGGGCGTCATCCCGCCAGATCGCGAAGGTCAATCCCGCAGTTCTCGCCCAGTGAGCTTCAGGAACACGTCCTCGAGATTGGCCGGCCGGTGCAGGGTCTTGAGCTGCGGCTGTTCGGCGGCAAGATGGGCGAGCAAAGGCGCGGCATCCTCAAGATAGCAAAACGCCGTCTCGCCGCTCACCTCAAAGCGGTGTGAAAACCGCGCTGCTTCGCGCTGGGCCCATTCGGCCGCACCTTCGCCATAGACCTCGACGACCTCGCGCTCGATTTCCCGCTCGATCAGCCCGCGTGGCGTGCCCGCGGCGATGATGCGTCCGGCATCGACGATGGCGAGCCGGTCGCACAGGCGCTCGGCCTCGTCCATGAAGTGCGTCGTCAAGAGAATCGTCTTGCCGGCGAGCAGGAGTTTTTTCAAGCGATCCCAGATCAGATGGCGCGCCTGCGGATCGAGCCCCGTCGTCGGCTCATCGAGCACCAATAGTTCCGGATCATTGACGAGGGCGCGCGCAAGCGTCAAGCGCCGCTTCATGCCGCCCGAGAGGGCGCGAATATTGTTCCGCTCGCGGCCGGCAAGCCCGGCGAAGTCGAGGAGCTCAGGAATGCGCGCCATCAGGCGCTCTTTGGGCAAACCGAAGTAACGGCCGAAGACGAGCAGGTTCTCGGCGAGGCTGAAATCGGGATCGAGGTTATCGAACTGCGGCACGACGCCGACACGCCTGCGCGCCTCGCGAGCCCGCGCCGGCACCGGCTCGCCGAGCAGCGTGATCTCGCCGGCATCGGGGGCTGCGAGTCCGAGGCAGCAGCGCAAGGTGGTCGTCTTGCCGGCGCCATTGGGGCCCAACAGGCCAAAGCATTCGCCGCGGCGCAGCGTGAAGGACAGGCCAGCGACGGCGGTATGGGGGCCATAGCGCTTGAAAAGCCCCGTGACGGAAAGCGGCGCAGCGGATTCGCTCACGCGACGCGGAATTCCTTGACGTGCTGGTGCAAGGAAGCGGCGCGGCTGGCCATCGCCTCGGCGCGGCCGGTGCCGTCGATGGCCGTGTCGCGGATGCGGCCGATCAGCTCGGCAATGCGCGCGATGCTCTCCTCGACATGATGAACGCTGCTTTGCTGGCGCTGGGTCGCCTGGGCGATTTCGTCGATGAGGCGATTGACTTCCTCGGCGCCGGCGACGATCGCATCGAGCGCGCCGCCGGCCTTCCGCGCCCGGGCGACCCCCTCGCTCGCGGTCTGCGCGCCGGCGCCGATGGTTGCGACGGTCTGATCGATCATCTGGTGCGTCGCACCAATCATCGCGCCGATCTCGCCGGTGGCGGCCGTCGTGCGTTCGGCGAGCTTCCTCACCTCGTCGGCGACGACGGCGAAGCCGCGCCCCATCTCGCCGGCGCGCGCCGCCTCGATGGCGGCATTCAAGGCCAAGAGATTGGTCTGGTCGGCGATGTCGTGGATCGTGCGCACGATCGCATCGATCTGCTGGCTCTGCGCGCGCAGGCCCTCGACTGCGCGCGCCGCCTCGCCGACGCGGGCGCTGATCTCTTCCATGCCAGCGATGGTCGACTGGACGATCTCATTGCCGTCGGCCGCCTGACCGGCGGCGGCGCGGCCGCGTTCGGCCGTGGTGCTGGCGTGATGGGCGATGTCGGCGACCGTTGCCGAGAGATCGGCGATTGCGGCGCGGATCGCCTCGACCTGGGCCGATTGCTCGGCGAGTTCCCGCGCCACGCCGCCGAAGGCGCCGTGGATGGCGCAGGAATCCTCGCGCACTTCATTGGCCAGACGGTTCGTCTCGCCGATGAGCTCGCGCAGGCTGGCGGCCATCGCGTTGAAGCTCGCGACGATCTCGCCGACGGTGTCGGCGCTTTGCAAGGCGCAATGGTGGGTGAGATCCTTGCCGGCGATGCGGTTGGCGACTTCGGCGATGCGCCGCAGCTTACCAAGCAGGATGAGATTGAGCAGCCAGTAGTTCGCCAAGCCGATCGACAAGCCCGCCACGATGCAGCCGGCGACGAACCAGGGCAGCATGCCGGGCTTCCAGACGACGAAAATGCTCGCATAGAAGGGAAAGACGAGCGCGACGGCAAGCCCGAAACCCAAGTACGAGAGCATCAGGCGGCGCAGGATCGAAGGTCCGCGATTCATGACGGCTCCAATGCAATTGACAATCCGCCGACGATATAGAAGCGCCGCCGGGTTCGTCAACAGAGAGCGCCCGGGTAAGATGAGGCTTTTTCGAGCGTTATGCCATGAAATACCACATCGTCACCGTCACGCCCTTCGAACAAAACGCCACCCTGTTGTGGGATCCGGCGACGCGCAAAGCGGCCATCGTCGACCCCGGCGGCGAGATCGAGCGGCTCCTGGCCGCCGTCGCGTCGCGGGAACTTTCGGTTGAAAAGCTCCTCCTCACGCACGGCCACATCGACCACGTTGGCGGCGCGGCGGCGCTCGCCCAGCGCCTCGGCGTGCCGATCGAGGGGCCGCAGCGGGAGGATGCCTTCTGGCTCGACGAGCTGCCGGAGCAGTCGCGGCTCTTCGGCTTTCCCGCCACCGCCGCCTTGCGGCCCGACCGCTGGCTCGATGATGGCGATACGGTGACGGTCGGCAACGCCGCGCTCGAGGTGATCCACACGCCCGGCCACACGCCAGGCCATGTCTGCTTTTTCGACCGCGCTGCGCGGCTGGCGCTGGTCGGCGACGTGCTCTTTTCCGGCTCGATCGGCCGTACCGACTTTCCGCGCGGCGATTTCGACACGCTGATCGCCTCGATCCGCGGCAAGCTCTTTGCGCTTGGCGACGAGGTCGAATTCATCCCCGGCCACGGCCCGATGTCCACCTTCGGCCGCGAGCGGCTGACGAATCCTTACGTCGGCGAGTTCGCGTGAGCGGGACGAAGAAGATCGTCATAAGTGTTCGACAATAGCGGCGAGCAGCCACGCCTACTCGAAGAAGGAGAAAACCCATGACGGTTCAATCCGTGCCCCAGATGTCCTCGCGCCTGCCCGATGCCGACATGCAGGCGGCGCCCGCGGCATTGTTGCGCGCCGCGCAGCGCGCCCGGCAAGTGGCGGCGCGAACCGGCACGCCCTTGGTGTATCGCCGTGACGGCCGGCTCATCGAAGAGCGGGTCGAGCCGGAGAGAAACAGCGGGCGATGAGTCAATGCGCCTTGGCATCGATCTTGGCGGCACCAAGACCGAAATCATTGCGCTCGCCGACGATGGGCGGGAACTGCTGCGCGAGCGCGTGCCGACGCCGCGCGGCGACTATGCGGCGACGGTGGCGACGATCGCCGGGCTCGTCGAACGCGCCGAGGCGAAACTCGGCGCTGGTGGGACGGCGAGCGTCGGCGTCGGCATCCCTGGGGCCGAGTCGCTCGTCACCGGCCTCATCAAGAACGCCAACTCGACCTGGCTCAATGGCCGGCCCTTGCGCGCCGATCTCGAAGCGGCGTTATCCCGCCCCGTGCGCCTTGCCAACGACGCGAACTGCTTTGCGCTCTCCGAAGCCACCGATGGCGCCGCCTCTGGCGCCCAAGTCGTCTTCGGCGTCATCCTCGGCACCGGCGTAGGCGGCGGCACCGTCGTCAAAGGCGAAGTGCTAGTCGGCGCGAATGCCATCGCCGGCGAGTGGGGCCACACCCCCATGCCGGGGGCGACGGAGGGCCGGCCCTGCTGGTGCGGCCGATACGATTGCATCGAGACTTATCTTTCGGGCCCGGCGCTGGCCGCCGAGGGCGGCCCTCGGGACGAGGCGGCGCTTGAGCGCTATGAAGCGCGCCTTGCCCGCGCGCTCGCCAGCATCGTCAATCTGCTCGATCCGGACGTAATCGTGCTCGGCGGCGGCGTTTCGAACCTCGAGCGGCTGTATGATCGCGTCCCCCGCCTCATGCGCGAGTGGGTGTTCTCCGACCACGTCGCGACCCGAATCGTCAAAAACCGCCACGGCGACTCCTCCGGCGTGCGCGGCGCCGCCTGGCTGTGGCCGAAAACACAGGAGTGATGCGTGAGCCATTTTTCCCATGCCTCCCAGCAGGCCGATTTCATCTTCGACGTCGATCTCGACGGCTTTGATGTTCAGGTGATCGAGGCCTCGAAATCGACGCCCGTGCTCGTCGATTTCTGGGCCGACTGGTGCCCGCCCTGCCGGGCGCTCACCCCCGTGCTCGAACGCGTCGTCGCGGCGCGGCAAGGCGCGCTCAAGCTCGCCAAGGTCGAGGTCGATGAGGGCGACAACATGAAGCTGGCCGGCCGCTATGGCCTCAAAGGCTTTCCGACCGTGCTCCTCTTCATCGGCGGCGAGATCAAGGGCCGCTTCTCGGGCGCGCGCGCCGAGCACTGGGTGAAAGACTTCCTCCGCGAACACGGCGCCGTCCGATGAACACCTGGCAACGCATCTTCGCGCCCTTCGCCGTCGGCTATTTCCTTTCCTACCTGCTGAGAAACGCTAACGCCGTCATCTCGCCCGAGCTCTCCGGCGAGCTTGCGCTTACCGCCGCCGACCTGGGGCTGCTCACCTCGGCCTATCTGTTTGCCTTCGGTGCCTTTCAGCTTCCCTTGGGGCTGTTGCTCGACCGCTTCGGCCCGCGCCGCGTCGAAGGCGCGCTGCTTTTGCTGTGCGCCGCCGGCTGCGCGCTCTTCGCGGTGGGGCAAGCGCTGCCGCAGCTCATCCTCGCGCGCGCCCTCATTGGGCTGGGCGTCTCGGCCTGCCTCATGGCGAGCTTCAAGGCCTTTTCCTTATGGTTTCCGCTCGAGCGGCAGGCCTCGCTCAACGCGGCGATCATGGCCGCGGGGGGCCTCGGGGCGCTCGCCGCAAGCTCGCCCTTAGGCGCGCTTTTGCCTCTCCTGGGCTGGCGCGGCATCTTCCTTGCGCTCGCCGTCTTTTCGCTCTGCGTGGCGGCGCTCATCTTCACCACGCCGGAGAAGCCAGCTGCCCGCGCGCCAGAATCCTTGCGGCAGCAGCTTTCCGGCCTTGCGGCGATCTTTAAGAGCCGCGCCTTCTGGCGCTTTGCGCCGCAGACCACCTTCATCGTCGGCGGCTTCATGGCCTTGCAGGGCCTCTGGGCCGTGCCCTGGCTCATGACGGTCGAGGGCCTTTCGCGCGAGGCGGCCGCGGCGCATCTTTTCTGGATGGCGCTCGCGCAGCTCGTCGGCTTTCTCGCCATCGCCCTCTTCGTGCAGCGCTTGAAGGCCAAGGGGCTCTCGCCAGCGCGGCTGCTCGCCCTCGGCATGGGGGCGGGCCTTACGGCGATGCTCGGCATCGTCCTCGGCATCGGCCCCAGCTGGCTCTTGTGGCCGGCGCTCGGCCTCGTCTTCTCGGTCGGCAATCTCGCCTATGCGCTCTTGACGGCCGAGTTTCCCGTCGCGCTCGCCGGCCGCGCCAACACCGCCTTGAACCTCGGCGCCTTCGTCGGCGCCTTCGGCATCCAGTGGTTGTTCGGCGTCGCGGTCGATACCTTTCAGTCGGCGGGATTCACGCAGGAGATGGCCTTCCGCTCAAGCCTTGCCGGGCTGCTCTTCCTCCAGGCGGCCGGCTGGGGCTGGTATGTGCGCGAGAGCCGGCGTGCGCAAGCTGTGATAGCCTAGCGCCGTCCTACGGGAGGAGACCATGAAACGTTTTGCATTGCTCCTTGGATTGGCCGTCATGATGAGCTGGCCGGCATCGAAGGCCGCCGCCCAGATGCAGAGCTGGTCTTTCGGTGTGCTCTCGCAGCGCAGCGCGGTGCTGACGGCCCAATACTGGAACCCGATCCTCGATTACGTCGAGAAAAAGACCGGCGTGCGTCTCGTGCTCAAAGCGGCGCGCACGGCGCCCGAATCGAACGAGGCCACCGAGCGCGGCGAATATGACTTCGTCTATTCGAACACGATCTTCCAGCCCAAGATGGCGCAGGCCAACTACCAGGTGATCCTGCGTCCGCGCGATGAAGCGATTACGGGGCAGATCGTCACCCTCGAGTCTTCTCCGATCCGTTCGCTCAAGGATCTCGAAGGCAAAGAAGTCGGCTTTCCCTCCCAGGCAGCCTTCGTCGGCTACGCGGTGCCCATGGACGCGCTGCTGCGCCAGGGCATCAACGTGACGCCAGTATTCGGCGGCAACCAGGAAGGCATCATGGGCCAATTGAAGGCGGGACGCGTGATTGCTGCCGGCGTAAATAGCCAAGTCATGAAGGCTTTTGCGGCGCGCGAGAACGTGCAGTATCGCGTGCTGTGGGAGTCGCCGCCCTTTCTGAATCTGCCGATCGCCGTGCATCCGCGCGTGCCGAAGGCAGTGGTCGAGGCCGTCAGGAATGCCATTGATGGCATGGATAACGATCCAGAAGGCATGAAGATCCTCGAGGCGAGCGCCCAGGTCATCGGGCAGAAGCCGCCCTACGGCTTTCGCGCCGCCACCCAGGCGGATTACCAAAACTACATCGATTTCTACAAACACACGCTGGTGAAGGACATCAAGTAGGCCAGGCGTGCCATGTGCCTATGCTGGGATCGCCTGCCCTTTGCCGCGCGACTGCTCATCACCGCGAGTATCGCGCTCGTCGTCGCCGGCGCGGCCATGATCGGCGTCTCGGCGCGCCATGAAGCCGCCGACGCGCGCGCCGATCTGGCCGCCATTCTCGCCCAGGAGCTCGAGACTTTGCCGCAGGCGCTCGCCGAAACCGTCGTGATCGGCGATTTCTCGACCTTGCAGCAAACCCTCGACCGTTACGTCGCACGCCCGCTGATCGTGCGCGCCGAATACCGCGACACGAGCGGCGTGCTCCTCACGAGCCATGACTCCGATCGTGGCGAGTCAGCCCCTCCCTGGTTCATTGCGCTGTTCGATTATGCGTCGGTCGAGGGGCGCGCGCCGGTCATCGTGGGCGGCCGCAACTACGGGGTGCTTTCGATCACGCTAAGCCCGCATCAGCCGGCAGCGCGCGCCTGGCAACGGCTCAAGAATCATCTCGCCATCTTGCTTTTGGCCGTCACGGTCGATTTCTGCGGCATTTGGCTGGTGCTCCATTTCGGCCTGCGCCCGCTCAAGCGGCTCGAAGAGGCGGCGGACGACTTGGCACAAGGCCGCCTCGATGTGCGCATCGAAGCCTTCGGCAGCCCAGAATTGCGGCACCTGATCACGCGCTTCAACCACATGGCCAGCGTGATCCAGGCCGACATCGAGGAACACCGCCGTATCGAGACCGAACTCTCCCAGGCCAAGGAAGCCGCCGAAGCGGCCGGCGCGGCGAAGGCGGCCTTCCTCGCCACGATGAGCCACGAGATCCGCACGCCGATGAATGCCATCCTCGGCCTATTGCAGCTCGCGCCCGAAATCAAGGACGCCGAGGAGCTGCGCGAGAACCTGCAGCGCGCCCAGACCGCCGCGCGCCATCTGCTCACGCTCATCGACGACATCCTCGATTATTCCCGCCTCGAGGCGAAAGGCGTGACCCTCGAGCGCATCGCCTTTGCGCCGCGCGCGCTCGCCGGCGAGCTCGAATCGCTGTTTATGCCGCTTGCCAAGGAAAAGGGGCTCGAATTCGTGCTGCGTTGCGATGAGGGGCTGCCGCCGGCGCTGTGGGGCGATCCACTGCGGCTGCGGCAGATCTTCATCAACCTCGTCAGCAATGCGCTCAAATTCACCGAGCGGGGCCGCGTCGAAGTCGCCTGCACGCTCGTCGGCCGCGCAGGCGGCCGCGCGCGCCTGCGCGGCGAGGTGCGCGATACCGGCATCGGCATCGCACCCGAAGAGCAGACCGAGATCTTTTCCGCCTTCACCCAGGCCGATGCCTCGACGACGCGCCGCTTCGGCGGCACCGGCCTGGGGCTTGCGATCACAAAGCGCCTCGTCGAGCTGATGGGCGGCACGCTCGGCGTCGAGAGCGCGCCCGGAGTCGGCAGCCACTTCTGGTTCGAGGTCGCGCTCGAAGAGGCGCCCGTCGAGGCCTTGCCAAAGCCGCCACAGGCGCCGCGGGCCGCGCCATTACCGGCCTCGTTTGCCGGCCGGCGCGTGCTGGTGGTCGAGGACAATGCGCTCAATCAGGAAGTGGCGCGGCGCTTTCTCGCCAGGCTCGGGATCGAGACCGTCGTCGCCGAAAACGGCGCCGCGGCGCTCGAGCGCTTCTCCCGCGAGCGTTTCGATCTCGTGCTGATGGATTGCCAGATGCCGGTCATGGATGGCTATGAGGCCACGCGCCGCCTGCGCGCAGCGGGCCACACCCTGCCGATCCTCGCCATGACCGCCCATGCCTTGGCGGGCGACCGCGAGAAGAGCCTTGCGGCGGGCATGAACGATCACCTCACCAAGCCGCTTGGCTTCGAAGCGTTGCAAGAGGCCCTCGCGCGCTGGCTGGGCGGCGCGGCCACCTCTGGCGAAGCCGGCGCCAGCGCGCCGGCCGAGGCAAGCGAAGCGCCGCGCCTCGATCCTGCGCGGGCGATCGCCAATCTCGGCGGCGATGAGGCGCTCTATCGCGAGCTCACGGAACTCTTCCACCGCGATGCGCCCCAGGAGCTCGCGAATTTCGCGGCGGCCAAGGCCGCTGGCGACTGGCCGACGGCGCGCCGCGCGGCCCATAGCCTCAAGAGCATGGCCGCGAGCCTCGGCGCCGAACGGTTGCGGGAGGCAGCCTTTGCGCTCGAACAGGCCTGTCAGAACGGCGATGCCGCTCTCGCGGCTGCCGCCGAGGCCCCCTTGCGGCAGGAATTTTCCGCGACGATGGCGGCGCTCGCCGACTTTTTCGGCGAGCGCCGCTAACCTCGCCGTCTTGCCAGCGCCGATTTTCTCAACCCTTTCCATTCAAGGAACCTCTCGATGAATCTAGACCTTGCTTCTACCGAAACGGCGGAACTCGACGCCCTGTTGCGGCTCGCTGTGCAAGAAACTCTCGCCACGACCGACTTTTCGGCCGCCTTGAATGCCTTTCTCGCCGCGCTGCCCGAGACGGCGCCCGAATTCATGGCGATGCTGCCGGCGGGCTCCGAGCGCGCCATCGCCTTTACGCTCTTGCGCGAGGTCTGGAACCACACGCCCCGCCCCGATCACGGCTGGAAGCGGCTCCCCCTTCCCAAGCCCGAACGCAACGCCCCTTGCCCTTGCGGCTCGGGCCGCAAATACAAGCACTGCTGCGGCGAGCTCGACCGGCTCGGCCCGCCGCTGCCCGACGGGTTCACGGTGCTCGGCTACGTGCTCGAGACGATTCCCGTGCGGCGCTTCGCTGAGCTGCCTTTCCGCCAGCTCGATCCTCAGGAAGTGTCCCATGTGGCGAGCGAATGGAGCAAGGAAGGCCGCCTTGAGCCGGCCATCGCGCTGCTCGAGGCGCTGCTCGCGCCAGGCGGCAAGTTCGATGCGCGCCACGAGCATGCCTTCGACGAATTGTGCAGTCTCTATCTCGATGCCGGCCGCGCAGAGGAACGGCTCGCCCTCGTCGAGCGCTTTCTCACGGTGCCGGACAAGCCGCTGCGCGGGGCGGCCTGGCAGCGGCGCGCGACCATCCATGCCGATGCCGGCGAGTTCGACCAGGCCTGGGCGGCGTTCAAGGAAGCGCAGCGGCTTGACCCCGACCAACCTGCCCTTGCGCTGCTGGAACTCACCCTGCTGGGCACCGAGGGGCGTCTCGACGAAGCGCAGGCGCGCGCCGCCTTCTGGTCAAAGCGCCTCAGAAAGCTCGGCGAGGCGCGCGAAGAGCTGCTGGAATTCCTCGAGGAGGTGGCGCGCAACCCAGCCGAATTGCTGGGACGATTGATGAGCACGGCGGCCGGTGAGGCGGGGGATTTCGAGACGGAGGATTTCGCGGACGACGATGAGGCCAGTGAAGACGAGAGCGAGGCGTTCATCGCGCTCTTGGAGCGCCTGCCGGCGCCGCAATGCCATTACCGGCTCACGCCGTTCGAGGACTCGGCCGGGCCGCTCGAGCCGACCGCGGCGCTGGTGGATGTGGAACGCGAATGGGGGCGCGTCTTCTGGGATGGCCGCGCAGAGGATCGCGGCTATTGGGCAGACACGGACTGGCTCGAATGGCTCGAAAAGACCCCGCTCGCCTGGCAGAGTTTTGCCGTGCTCGAGGATGTCTCTGCCATCCTCGATGAATCTCTCTTTCCCGAGGCCTTCGAAGAGCGGCTCGATGTCGCGGAAGAACGGCTCCTCGACCACAGCGTGGCGCTGCTGCGCCAGGTCATCGCGGAAAACGGCGCCGAGGGCAAAAAGCTCGAATGGGGCTGGCATGAAAACCGGCCCGCCTTGCGGCTATTGATGAACGCCGCCGAACTCGCGTACGGAACGGACAAGGAACTGCCGCTCCTCGAATGGCTCATCGCGCTCAATCCGAACGACAATGGCGGCCAGCGCGAGCGGCTCGTGCATCTTTACTGCGAGCAGGGCCGCCCCGCCGATGCCTTGGCCTTATGCGAGCGGTACCCCGGCGACGAGCTGCCCGGCACGCTTTATGGCCGCGTGCTCGCGCTTTATCTGCTCGGCCGGCGCGGGGAGGCCGTCGCGGCGCTTGCACAAGCCAAAAAGTGCTTGCCCAAGGTGCTCAAGACGCTCTTGGCCGCACGGCCCAAGCCGCCAGCGATGACGCCGGGCGGGGTCATCCACGGCGGGGACGACGAGGCTTGGCTGTATCGCCTCGAGTACCGGCCCAGCTGGGAAAGCTGTGGCGCGCTTCGCTGGCTTGAGGAGGTGAGCGGCGCGCGGCGCTGAGGCGTAGAAGCGGCCAAAATCGGCGCAAGCAGTAGGGGGTTTTTTTATACTTTCGCTCATTGCGCCGGAAAATCAACGAGTAAGGCGCGCGAAAACGAGGAGAACCGCATGCGCAACAATCAGCCCGTCACCCAGCGCGAATACCCCTTGCGCGCCGACATGGCGATCATCTCGCATACCAATCTCAAGGGGCAGATCACCTTCGTCAATGACGACTTTCTCGAGGCCTCGGGCTTTACCGAGGCCGAGGTGATGGGCGAACCGCACAACATCCTGCGCCATCCGGACATGCCAACGGAGGCCTTCCGCGATCTGTGGGCGACCATCAAGGCCGGCAAGCCTTGGTGCGGCATCGTCAAGAACCGCTGCAAGAACGGCGATCACTACTGGGTGCGCGCCACCGTCACGCCCCTGCCCGATGGCTCGGGCTACTCCTCGGTGCGCGTGCCGGCCACGCGCGCCGAGATTGCCGAGGCCGAGGCGCTCTATGCCCGCATGCGCAGCGACCCATCGATTCGTCTTGACGGCGGCCGCCTGGCGAAGAAGGGGCTGGGACTTCTCTCACGCTTCAACCGCCTGTCGATCCTGCAGCGGCTGTTGATCTCCTCCGGTGCGGGCGGCCTCACGGTCATCGTCGGGCTCATCATCATCTGGTTTGCGCTCGGCGATGCGCAGCGCGACTACCGCCGCTTCATCGACACCGAGCTCGAGCGGCGCGCCCAGATGCTCGCCCTCTATGGCCAGGGCCTGCAGCTTGGACAGGCCACCCGCAACATCCTGCTCGATCCGGACAATCCCAAGGCCTACGAAAACCACAAGAAGGCTGCCGCCGATTTCGACAAGACGCTCGACAAGGCTGCCCAGCTCGATGCCGCCCACTTCAAGAGCGGCCTGCCGGAAAAGCTCGCTGCCTTGCGCGCCGAGCAAAAGCAGGCGCAAGAGCAAGTGCTCGCGCTCGTCGCCGAGAAGAAGTTCGACGAGGCGAAGACCTTCCTCAACAAGGAGGAGACGCCCAAATGGCGCGCGTTGCGCCAGGTCTTGCTCGACGAGATCGAGCGCATCGAGCAACAGACGCCCGCGCGGCTCGCCCAGCTCGACGAGGCGGCGCGTGCGGCGGAAATCTCCGCGATGTCGGTCCTCGTGGCGGGCTTGCTGCTTGCAGGTCTCATGGCTGGCATGACGATCTATGGTCTGCAGCGCACGGCGCGGCGCGCCGAGGAAGTGATCAACATCGCTGCTTCCGGCAACCTGCGCGAGCCGGTGCAGCCCGAATCGGATGACGAGATCGGCAAGATGGTCGCCGCGGTGGCCAAGCTCAAGAACCGCTTGCACGAGGCGATCGCCGCCGTGCAGCAAAGTGCGCGCAGTCTCGGCCCCTTGAGCGGCGAGATCAGCGCGGCGGCCGATCTGACGGCCAAGAGCATCGCCGAGCGCAGCCAGGCGATCGAGGCGATCGCCGCGGCGGTCGAACAGCTCTCCGTGACCACCTCGGAGATGAGCTCGAATGCGGCGCACGCCAAGGAGAGGGCGCAGGAGGCCGCGCGCACCGCGCAGGCCGGCGCCGCCACGGCGCGCGATACCGCCGCGCGCATCGAGGAGGCCGCGCGCATGGTGCGCGACACCGAGCAGAGCATCGACGAGCTCGCGCGCGTCTCGGCCGAGATCGGCCGCGTCGTCAATGTCATCGGCGAGATCGCCGATCAGACCAATCTCCTGGCCTTGAACGCGGCGATCGAAGCCGCGCGCGCCGGCGAGATGGGGCGCGGCTTCGCGGTGGTCGCCGATGAAGTGAGGAAGCTAGCCGAGCGCACCTCGGCCTCGACGCAGGAGATCGCCGCGATGGTGGCGAAGATCCAGGCGACGAGCCAGACCGTGGCCTCGGAGGTGACCAAGAACGCGCAGGAGATCGCCGCCGGCGCGCAAAACGCGCGCGAGGCGGGCGAGGCGGTGGCCTCGATCGAACAGAGCGTCGGCGCCGCGACCGACGCCGTGCAGGCGATCGCCGATGCCTTGCAGGAAGCGGCGCAGGCGGCGCACGACATCGCCAACCGCGTCGAGACGATCTCGGCTGCGGCCGAGAGCGACAATCTCGCCGCCCAGCGCGCCCGCGAAGAGGCCGCCGCCGTGTCGAGGCTGGCTTCCAAGCTCTCAAGCCTCGCCGCGCAGTATCGCGCCTGAGGGCTGCTTCGGGCCAGGCAAGGCCGTCTGGCGGGCGCCGACTCTGGCTTGAGCGTCCTTGCCCTTGCCGCGCCTGGAAGCGTCTGGCCGTGTTACGGTCTTGCACCCATTGGGGTCGAGGTTCGGGTCAATTTCTGGTAAAGCTCGAACAGAAACGCCACGCGCGCCGCGTCGCTGGCAAAGCCTTTTTTGCCATAGGCGGCGTCCACCGCGGCGTCGAGCTTCTGGTGGGCGCGCACCAGCGCCGGCGGCATGGCCACCGGGTCGTAGAGATCGGCGAGCGACGCCCCGGGGAACTGCGCCCGGGCATCGAGCACCCCCTGCGCCGCCGCCTCGACGGCGGCCCGCTGCTTTTCCGTCGGGTCCTCGGGCCAGGGGAAGTTGTTGTAGACGATGGCGGCGGAGTAGCGGTAGCGGCTCTCCAGCCGGCCGCAGGTGTAACGCACCCAGGCGTTGTGCATGGTAGAGCTGAGGACGCCAAAGTGGTAAAGCGCCGCATTGGCTATGACATAAACTTGGTTTGATGCAATGGTTTCCGGCGACAAGTACGCAATCGGGAGATATTGGCGGCGCTCGGAAGAAACAGTCGGTAACGCAAGATAATGGCTGGAAGGCTGACGAATTTCCGCGAATAACGTGGGCGTTTCCGCAAGTTTTCGCGTCGCGTCGCGCCCACTTTTCGCTCGCCATGCTTTCACGGCCTCCACCCGACGCCGGATCGCTGCGACCTCTCTGACCGCACGGGGCGGCGCATCCATCAGCCACAGGCAATAACGCTCCTCTCCGTGCAGCAGCTCTTGGCCGCCAATGAATGGACGTATATAAGGCGCGGCTTCTGGCGATTCGGCCAACAAGGCGTCACGCGCTGCGACCGAAAGTGTGTAGTGACCGTCATCCAGAGCAAAGCTTCCGTAACTGATTGGCGGGCCACCGTTGATCGAAGCAGATCGCTTGTGCAGCACCACCTCCGGCGCATCGACGAGGTAGGGATTGATCCGGGCCGCGATCACGGCATGCGGCTCGCCGCGAACGTCGTCGTACTCGAAGATCACCTTGCGCTCGACATCCTGCCGGCCGAAGCCGATGATGACGCAATGCACCGCGGCCACCCCGCGCGCCTCGTTGCTCCACTGAAAGGTGCGGTGCGCAAAGTGAATGTGCATCCCCTGACGCATCAGCCAGCCCCAGAGCACGCCCACCTGCTCGCCCTGGGTGATGCTGTTGGTCGAGACGAAGGCGCAGCGAATGGCCGGGTTGGTCGCGCTGTAACGCGCCGCCTGGAAATACCAGGCGGCCACGTAATCGAGCACGCCCGCGCCGGACACGCCGGCCGTCACCCGCGCCATGTCGGCCTTCTGCTCCGGCGTCTGATACTGCTTGCCAACGAAGGGCGGATTGCCGAGCACATAAGAGCAACGCTCGGCGGGCAGCACCTCGTTCCAGTCCAGCCGCAGGGCGTTGGCGCAATGGATGTGCGGCGTGCTCTTGAGCGGTATGCGCGCGAAGTAAAGGCCGAACTCCTCCGAGACGCGCAGGTTCATCTGGTGGTCGATCAGCCACAGCGCCACCTGGGCGATCTGCGCCGGGAACTCCTCGATCTCGATGCCGTAGAACTGGTCGACGTCGATGCGGATCAACTGGTGGATGTCGAGGAATTGCTGGCCATCCGCATGGCAGGCGCGCAGCACTTCGAGTTCGAGCTTCCTCAGCTCGCGGTAGGCGATGACGAGGAAGTTGCCGCAGCCGCAGGCCGGGTCGAAGAAGGTGAGACTGCGCAATTTCTTGTGGAATTCGAACAGCTTGTTGCGGTTGTGCCGGATGCGCTCGAATTCGGCCCAGAGTTCGTCGAGAAACAGCGGCCTGACAAGCTTTACGATGTTTTCCTCGCTGGTGTAATGGGCGCCGAGATTGCGCCGCGCCGAAGCATCCATGATCGACTGGAACAATGCGCCAAAGATGGCCGGCGAGATGCTGCTCCAGTCGAGACGGCAACACTCGAGCAGGGCGTCTCGCATAGCGGTATCGAATGCGGCAATGGGTAATGGCTCTTCGAACAACCGGCCATTGACATAGGGAAAGGCGGCGAGCTGTTCGTCGAGCAGGACTGGGCGCTTATCTTCTGGCGTGTTGAGCACTTGAAACAGCAGCGCAAGCTGCGGGCCGAGGTCCGCGCCATCCGGCGCGGTGCGTTCCTCCAGCCATGCGCGGAAGGCGCCTGCCGGCTGAAAGATGCCGGTGTCTTCGGCAAAGAGGCAGAACAAAAGCCGCACCAGCAGCACTTCGAGCGCATGACCCTCATAGCCGCTTGCCTTGAGCCGGTCGTGCAGGGCGCCCATGCGGAGGGCGGCCTGGACATTGACGGGGTCTTGCGGCGCGATTTCCTCGGTGCGGTAGCCGGCAATGAAGGCGAAGTGTTTGATGTGTTTGTGAAGGTCAGTCAGCCGGAAGGCGACATCCTTCCCAGCAACGAGATCGTAGAGCCGAAAGCGCGCAAAGTCAGAGACGAGCACATAACGCGGCAGGTCGCGCTCCGGCAGGCCTTCGAAATAGTCGATGGCCTGGGCAAAGGCGCGTTGGAGATCGGCGCCGGCGCTTTTGTGCTCGATGAGCAACATGCCCTTCCAGAAAGCATCGATACGGCCATTTTTCAACTTCTCGCCAGCGCGGCAGAGCTTGACCTGCTTTTCGAAGCTGGCGACGCGCTTGCGGTCGACACCGAAGACGGCGAAAAACTCGTTCCAGAAGCTCTGCGCCTCGGCGCGCTCGGAGGCCTCATCCGCCCAGCGGCGTGAGAACTCATGAGCGCGGCTACGGATTTCGTTCCAGGAAAGCGGCATGGCAGACAAGGGCATATGCGCGGCACGTCATCTTACGTGAAGGTTCAACCCAGATTGTCCATTAGACCGGGCTAGCAAGCGATGATGAGGCAAAACCGTCCTGGCACCGCCCTACGCGGCGGCTTGCGGGCTGCGGACGGGCGCTGCCTGGCCTCGCTCCTCGCCCATAGGCCCCGCTATGGGCTCGTCGCGCGGCCCGCCATCGCCTCGCCCTCGCCTGCACAATCCGCTCGCGTTCCAATGGACAATCTGGGTTCAATACTCGATCGGATCGACGTCGAGATGCCAGCGCAGCGGCCGCGGCGTCTTCATCGCGTAGAGCGTGGCAAGCCAGGCGTCGAGAAAGGCATGCAGCGCTGGCCGGTGGCGGGATTCGACCAATAGCTGCGCGCGCTCGCGGTTCTTGAGGCGGTGCAGCCGCATCGGCACGGGGTCGTAGAGCATGACGCCGGCGACGCTCGGCGCTCGCGCGACGGCCTCGCGCAGAAAGTCGAGCGCGTTGGCGAGCGCTTCATCTTCCGCGCAAAGCAGGGCTTGGTAGGAAAACGGCGGAAAACCGGCGGCCTCCCGCTCGGCGAGCTGTTCCCGCGCGAAGGCGGCGTAGTCATGGTCGATCAGCGCCCGGTAGAGCGGATGATCGGGATGCTCGGTCTGGATCAGCACCTCGCCGGGCAGGGCCGCGCGGCCCGAGCGGCCGCCGACTTGCATGAGCTGGCTGAAGAGCCGCTCGGGGGCGCGGAAGTCGGCGGCAAAGAGCGAGGCATCGGCGCCGACGACGCCGACCAACGTGAGCCGCGGAAAGTCGTGGCCCTTGGCGAGCATCTGCGTGCCGACGAGGATGTCGGCCTCGCCGGCGTGGATTTTGGCGAGCAAGGCTTGCCATTTCTTGGGTGAATCGGCCGAGTCGCGGTCGATGCGCAGGATGCGCGCGGCGGGAAAGCATTCGGCGAGCCGCGCCTCGAGCCGCTGGGTGCCGCGGCCGAAGGCGTGCAGGTCGGGGTTGCCGCAGTCGGGACAGGCGCGCGGGATCGCTGTGCTGAAGCCGCAGTGATGGCAGCGCAGGCAGCGGTCGGCGAGATGCACGACGAGATTCGCCGCACAGCGCCGGCAACGCGAGAGCCAGCCGCAGGCCGGGCAGGCGAGCACCGGCGCATAGCCGCGCCGGTTGAGGAAGACGAGGCTCTGCTCGCCGCGTTGCAAGCGCTCGCTCACGGCCTCGATGAGCTCCTGGCTCAAGCCGTCGAGGAGCTTGTGCTTGCGCGTGTCGATCGTCCTCACCTCCGGCAGGGCGCTCGCGAGCGCCCGCGCCGGCAGGGCGAGCTTCGTGTAGCGGCCGCCTTCGGCATGATGGAAGCTTTCGAGCGAAGGGGTGGCCGAGCCCAGCACGATCGGCACGTTCCGCGCGCGGGCGCGCCAGATCGCCACGTCGCGCGCCGAGAAGCGCAGGCCGTCCTGTTGCTTGAAGGATGGGTCGTGCTCTTCATCGACGACGATCAGCGCCAGCCGCGGCAGGGGCATGAAGATGGCGAGCCGCGTGCCGAGCACGATGTCGGCGCGGCCTTCGAGCGCCTCGAGGAAGGCGCGCGTGCGCGCCGCATCGCCAACGCCGCTATGGGCCGAGACGACGTGCGCGGCGGGAAAGCGTGCGCTCACCCGCGCTTCGAGCTGCGGCGTGAGGGCGATCTCGGGCACGAGCAGGAGCGCCTGGCCGCCGCGGGCGAGCACGGCCGCGATGGCCTGGAGATAGACCTCGGTCTTGCCGCTGCCCGTCACGCCGTGGAGCAGGAAGGCCGTGAAGCCCTGCGCCTGTTCGATCGCCTCGATGGCGCGCCGCTGATCCGGGGTCGGCGGCGGAAAAGTCGGCGCTGGCGGCACGGCCGGGGGCGGCCTGTTCGGCGCGCGCGGCCGCTTTCCCTGGCGCAGCAGAGGCGGCAGGGCGAAGCTCATCACCTGGCCGAGCGGATGGTGGTAGTAACGGGCGCAGAATCCGCACAGTTCGAGCCACTCGGCGGGTAGCGCGGGCAGGCCCGCGATCGGGGTGGCGGTCCTGAGTTTTTCAGAGGGCTGCTCGCTCGTCGCGCGTGTGGCGACGACGACGCCGACCTTGCGTTGGGTGCCGAAAGGCGCCGCGACGAGCCGGCCGACGAGCGCGGCGGCATCGCTCGTCGCTGCCTCTTCCGCCAGGCGGTAGTCGAACAGGCGCGGCAGCGGCACATCGAGGGCGACTTGCAGGATGGTCACGGCGGGTTCCGAGTTAGCGGTTTTCAACCCAGAATGTCCATTAGACCGGGCAGACGATCCATGAAGAGACTCAACGATATTCTCAATGCCCTACGCGGCGGCGCTCGGGCTGCGGGCGGCATCTTAAGCGCTCGTGCTCCTCGTCCAGAGGCACCGCTATGGACTCGTCGCCCGTGCGCGCATCTCCTCGCCCTCGCCGTCGAGCGCCGCTCGCGTTCCAATGGACAATCTGGGTTGAAGGAACCGATCGCGTGACGCGGCTTGCCGTCCATCATCTCTACAAGAAATTTCGCGCCCGCACGGTCGTCAAGGACGTGAGCCTCCACGTCGACGGCGGCGAGGTGGTGGGGCTCTTGGGCCCCAATGGCGCCGGCAAGACGACCTGTTTTTACATGATCGTCGGCCTTCTCGCGGCCGATGGCGGCGAGATCTTCCTCGAGCGCGACGGCGAGACGACGCGGCTTACCCACCTGCCGATCCATCGCCGTGCGCGCCTCGGGCTTTCTTATCTACCGCAGGAAAACTCGGTGTTCAGAAAGCTCACCGTGCAGGAAAACATCCGCGCCGTCTTGGAGCTGCAAGACTACGACGCGCCCACTCTCGAAGTGCGCCTCGAGGAGTTGCTTGAAGAGCTGCACATCACCCATTTGCGCCATCAGCCGGCCATCGCACTCTCGGGCGGCGAGCGGCGCCGCGTCGAGATCGCCCGCGCGCTCGCCACCCGGCCGCGCTTCATCCTGCTCGATGAACCCTTCGCCGGCGTCGATCCGATCGCCGTGCTCGACATCCAGAAGATCATCCGTTTCCTCAAGGAGCGCGAGATCGGCGTCTTGATCACCGATCACAACGTGCGCGAGACGCTCGGCATCTGCGATCGCGCGACGATCATCAACGACGGCGCCGTGCTCGCCGCTGGCAATCCACAGGAAATCATCGATAATGAAAGTGTCCGCCGCGTCTATCTCGGCGAGCACTTCAAGATGTAATCGTGAAGCAGACCCTTTCCTTAAGGCTTTCGCAACATCTGGCGCTCACACCGCAGCTGCAGCAGTCCATCCGCCTCTTGCAGCTGTCTACCCTGGAGCTCAACCAGGAAATCGAACAGGCCTTGCAAGAAAATCCCCTTCTCGAACGCATCGAGCCCGGTGAAGTGACGCACTATGCCGGCGCGAACGACGCGCTTGCCCACGCCCGCAGCGAGGAAGCGCCGACGAGCAGCGAAGAGCCGATCGGCGCAGCGGAAGAAGGTGAGTGGGGATCGAGCGAGCTCGACTGGCCGGTTCATGGCAGCGCCAAGGGGCCACGCGACCCGAATGACGAGAGCGATGCCGATGCGGGCGAATTGCAGGCGGCGAGCACGCGCCTGCAGGATCATCTGATCAATCAGCTCGCGCTCTCGCAACTTACGGGCAAGGAGCGGCTGCGCGTGGCGTTTCTCATCGAGGCGCTCGACGAAGATGGCTATTTGACCTCTCCGCTCGAGGAGCTCGCCGAGACGCTGCCCGAGGAGCTCATCGGCGAGCCCGACGAGGTGCTCGACGATCTGCGCATCGCCTTGAAGCACCTGCAGAACCTCGATCCGCCGGGGGTAGGCGCGCGAGATGCGCGCGAATGCCTGCTCCTGCAGCTATCCAACCAGCCGCCTTCCGCCACGCAGGCGCTCGCCACCGCGATCGTGCGCGACTATCTCGAGCCGCTCGCCAATCGCGATTACGCGAAGATCAAAAAGGCCTTGGGCTGCGAGGACGACGCGCTGCGCGCGGCGCAGGAGCTCATCCGCTCGCTCAACCCGCGTCCCGGCGCTCCCTTCGCGCCGCTCGAGGCGCGCTACATCGTGCCGGACGTTATCGTCAAGAAGCAGCGCGGCGTCTGGGTCGTGCAGCTCAACCAGGAAGCGGTGCCGCGCCTGAGGATCAACCGCATGTATGCCGAAATCCTGCGCCGCCAGCGCGGCGGGGCCGGCAACCTCTCTGGCCAGCTGCAGGAAGCAAAATGGCTCATCAAGAACGTGCAGCAGCGCTTCGACACGATCCTGCGCGTCTCGCAGGCCATCGTCGATCGCCAGCGCGCCTTCTTCGATCACGGCGAGGTCGCAATGCGGCCCTTGACGCTGCGCGAGATCGCCGAGACTGTTGATCTGCACGAATCGACGATCTCGCGCGTGACGACGCAGAAATACCTCGCGAGTCCGCGCGGCATCTTCGAACTCAAATACTTCTTCGGCAGCCACGTCGCCACCGACACGGGCGGCGCGGCCTCCTCCACCGCGATCCGGGCACTCATCAAGCAGCTCGTCGCCGCCGAGGACGGTCATAAGCCGCTCTCGGATTCGCGCATCGCGGAAATCCTCGGCGAGCAGGGCTTCAAGGTCGCGCGACGCACGGTCGCCAAGTATCGCGAATCCCTGAACATCCCGCCGGTCAATCTACGCAAAACGCTCTGAAACGGGAGACATCATGAACCTCAATATCACTGGACACCATGTCGAAGTCACTCCTGCGCTCTCCGATTACGTCACCGGCAAGGTGGGCAAGGTCATCCGTCATTTCGACCATGTCACGAGCGTCCATGTGATCCTCTCGGTCGAAAAGCTTGCCCAGAAGGCCGAAATCACCCTGCACGTGAAGGGCAAGGACATCTACGCCGACGCGACCGATACCGATCTGTATGCCGCGATCGACAAGCTCGTCGACAAGCTCGATCGCCAGGTGCAGAAATACAAGGGCAAGCACTACGACCACGGCCACGACCGGCCCAGTCTCGAATAAGGGGGCTTTCTTCCCTTGGCGGGAGGCGAGGGGTATACTTCGCCACCCGCCGGCGGGCCAACCCTGCCGCGGCTCTCTACCGGTACCTGGGACACCCCCGCACTCCGATGAACCTGATCGCCAAACACTTAAAGCCCGAGAACGTCGTCGTCGGGCTGGAAGCCAGCAGCAAGAAACGCGTCTTCGAACAAGCGGGCCTGTTGTTCGAGAACCACCAGGGCATCGCCAAGAGCGCCGTCTATGATGCCTTGTTTGCCCGCGAAAAGATGGGCTCGACGGGGCTGGGGCTCGGCATCGCGATACCGCACGGCCGCATCAAGGGCTTGAAGGAAGCCCATGGCGCCTTCCTGCGGCTCGCCACGCCGGTGCAGTTCGATGCGCCCGATGGTCAGCCCGTCAATCTCGTCTTCGTGCTGCTCGTGCCCGAGGCCGCCACCGAACACCATTTGCAAATGCTCTCCGAGCTCGCGCAGATGTTCAGCGACAAGCACTTCCGCGAACGCCTGCTCGCGGCGCCCGATGCCGCCGCGGCTTACGCGCTCTTCAAAGAGTGGCAATCCGCCAGCTGATCGTCGCCCAGCTGTTCGAAAAGAACCGCGAACGGCTGCAACTGACCTGGGTCGGCGGCACCTTGAACCGCCCGATCGCCGTCAATCGCGACGACGTCTCGCCCGCCGACTTGATCGGCCACCTCAACTACATCCACCCCGAGCGCGTGCAGGTGCTCGGCGCGCCTGAAATCCTCTGGTACCGGCGCCATCAGAAGGAAGGCAGCGCGAAGGGCGAGCACATGTTCGCCCAAATCATCGCCGCCCAGCCGCCGGCGGTGATCGTCGCCGACGGCTGCGAGGTCATCGAGGAAATCCGTGCCGCCTGCGAACAAAGCGACACGCCGCTCTTCACGACCCCCTTGCCGACCGCCCAGGTCATCGATTCGCTGCGCATCTATGTCTCGCGCCAGCTCGCCGAGACCATCACGCTGCATGGCGTGTTCATGGACGTGCTCGGCATTGGCGTCCTGATCACGGGCGATTCAGGCGTGGGGAAGAGCGAGCTCGCCCTCGAGCTCATCACGCGCGGCCACGGCTTGGTGGCCGACGACGTCGTCGAGATCTCGCGCGTCGCGCCCGATGCGCTCGAGGGGCGCTGCCCGGAACTCCTCCGCGACTTCATCGAGGTGCGCGGCCTGGGGCTCCTCAACATCCGCACCATCTTCGGTGAGACCGCCTGCCGCAGAAAGATGCGCTTGAAGCTCATCGTGCATCTGCACAAGCCCAATGTCGGCTTGCCCGAGCTGCAGCGCCTGCCGCTTGATGCGCTGACCGAGACCGTGCTCGGCGTGCCGGTGAGGAAAGTCGTGCTGCCCGTGGCGGCCGGCCGCAACCTCGCCGTGCTGCTCGAAGCCGCAGTGCGCTCGACGATCCTGCTCCTGCGCGGCATCGACAGCATGGAGGAATTCCTACAACGCCAGGCCCTGGCGATCGACCGGGACGGCGAGAACGAATAAGTGGGACCCTCGTTGATTTGCGTATGTGATGACCCTGTAATCCATTCCGGGATATCCCCAAACGGGTTTTGATGCGGCAAAAATGAATCCCCCCGCAGCCTCTCCCACCGAACACAATTACCACCCGCGATACCGCCCCGACATCGATGGCCTGCGCGCCTTAGCCATCCTGCCGGTCGTCGTGTTCCATGCCTTCCCGCGTTACGCGCCCGGCGGTTTCATCGGTGTCGATGTCTTCTTCGTCATTTCGGGCTATCTGATCTCGCTGATCCTGTTTCGCAGCCTGGCAAGCGGCACCTTCAGCTTTGCCGAGTTCTACGCCCACCGCATCCGGCGCATCTTCCCGGCCTTGATCCTCGTCCTCGCGAGCTGCTACGCGATCGGCTGGTTCGTGATGCTGCCCGACGAATTCAAGCTCTTGGGCAAGCACATCGCGGCCGGCGCGGGTTTTGTCGAAAACTTCGTGCTGCGTCGCGAAGCCGGTTACTTCGATGTCGCGGCCGAAACCAAGCCGCTGCTGCATCTGTGGTCGCTGGCCGTCGAAGAACAGTTCTATCTGGTATTTCCGTTCTTCGTCTGGGTGCTGTGGCGCAAGCGCCTCAATCTCTTTACGGGCGTGCTTCTCGTCGCCTTGGTGTCGTTCTGGCTGGCGGAAAAAGGCGTGAAGGCCGACGCCGTGAAGGCCTTTTATTACCCCCATACCCGCTTCTGGGAGCTGATGGCGGGTGCGATACTGGCCTATGTGCAGGTATTCCACGCTTGGCCGCAGGTTTTCTCGAAGGCCTTGCGCTGGCTGATCTTCAACCGCGTGTTTTTTCGCGAGGTACCCGCCGTCGGGCGCCAAACGGCTCTACTCCACAACCTCGCTTCCGCGCTCGGGCTGCTTCTGATCCTCGCCAGCATCGCGAGCTACCACGCGAAGATGCCCTGGCCCGGCCCGCGTGCGCTCGCCCCGGTGCTCGGGGCCGTCTTGATCATCGCGGCCGGTCCGCAGGCGTGGGTCAATCGCCGGCTGCTCTCCCTCAAGCCCATGGTTTGGATCGGGCTCATCAGCTATCCGCTCTACCTGTGGCACTGGCCGCTGCTCGCCTTCCTGCGCATCATGGAAGAAGGCGCGATGCCGGCGCGCGAATGGCGAATCGCCGCGATGGCGGCAAGCTTCGTCCTCGCGACGCTCACTTACCTCATCATCGAAAAGCCCATTCGGCGCGGCGTGCCGCGAGTCTGGAAAAACACTGCTCTTTGTCTTTTACTCGCACTGGTGGGGTATATCGGCTACAACGCCTATGTGCGCGAGGGGCTGGCATTTCGGCTAAAAAGAGTTGTTGAGAGCACCGCAGCCCTCCTGAACGAGAAGAATAGGCCTTGGGATAGAGAAAATCAGGAAGAAATCTGTAAGCTCCGTTTTCCGTTTGCATCAGACAATGCTTTTTGCCGTTTGAATTTTGATCGGCCTATAGATGTGCTACTACTTGGTGATTCACATGCCGTGTCACTCTATCCTGGACTCGCTGAATTACTGACTCAACGCAGAGTAACTGTTGCAAATATTGGCACGGGCGGCTGTGTGCCATTCAGGCAACTTGCCTCTTTCCGCCGGCATAGAGCAGAAACGGATCAGCGGCACTGTCTGAATATTATGACACATGCCTTGGATACAGCTGCAAAGGAGGCAAAGACAATTATTTTTATGTCACGAGGCCCTGTCTATCTCAAGAATAAAGGGTTTGAGTTAATAACCAATTCCCCGCATGAGGATTATCAGGATAGGGTTCTTCTTGATCCTGCAAGACCTGAAATAAACAATCATTATGTTCTCTGGGAAAGTGCGATGCGCCGTACCTTGGCTGAGCTCGATTCTGTTGGCAAACAGATAATTTACGTCTTAGATAATCCTGAGCTAGGTTTTCATCCCAAATCATGTTTTATACGACCGGCGGTCTCAAATATAAAGTGCAACACTTTAGGGAGGGAAAATGCTGCGATGGGAAAACGCTATAGTCACCTGAGTTGTGAAGAACGGACGATGATCCAGCTGAGCCTTGAGCAAGGTCGTAGCCTGCGGGAAATCGCG
>JAOAHQ010000003.1 GCA_026415155.1 Rhodocyclaceae bacterium | reverse complement strand
AGGCGCGAGAGGGCGCAGTCTGACGAAGGTCATCAACGAACTCAACCCGATCCTGCGCGGCTGGATGGCGTATTTCAAGCTGGCCGAAACCAAGCAGGCTCTGGAGGAGCTCGATGGCTGGATCAGGCGCAAGCTGCGTTGTATCCTGTGGCGGCAGTGGAAACGCCCCTATACTCGTGCCAAGAACTTGATGAAGGCGGGACTGACGGAGGAGCGGGCCTTTCGCTCGGCGTTCAACCAACGCGGGCCGTGGTGGAACAGTGGCGCAAGCCACATGAACCAGGCTTTCCCGAAGTCCTTCTTTGATCGCTTAGGGCTGGTGTCGCTGCTCGATACGATGCGACGACTCCAGTGTCTTCAATGAACCGCCGGATGCGGAACCGCACGTCCGGTGGTGTGAGAGGGCGACGGGGGTGACCCCGTCCCCTACTCGATTCAAGAGCTCGCATGACCGTCACGCTTGCCGTCGACTGCATGGGAGGCGACCACGGCCCGGCCGTCGTCGTTCCCGCCGTCTTCGATTTTCTGCGCCGCGACGAGACAGCCCAGGCCATCCTCGTCGGCCGGGTAGATGCGCTCAAACCTCATTTGGCCGCGGGGGCGTCGGTCTCGGCGCGCTGGCGCGTGCAGGCGGCGAGCGAAGTCGTTGGCATGGACGAGCCCGTTGCGAGCGCCATGCGCAACAAGCGCGATTCCTCGCTCAGGGTGATGGCCGATCTCGTCAAGGCAGGCGAAGCCGATGCCGGTATCTCGGCGGGCAATACCGGGGCGTTGATGGCGATCTCGCGCTTTGTGTTGAAGACCTTGCCAGGCATCGAGCGGCCGGCGATCTGCACGATCCTGCCGACGCGCCGCGGCCACACTTATGTGCTCGATCTCGGCGCCAACGTCGATTGCACGGCGGAGCACCTGCAACAGTTCGGCATCATGGGCGCCTCACTCGTCGCTGCGCTCGAACAGCGTGAGCAGCCGTCGGTGGGCTTGCTCAACATCGGCGAGGAAGACATCAAGGGCAATGAAACCGTCAAGCGCGCCGCCGAGCTTCTGAAGACGAGCGGCCTCAATTTCCATGGCAACGTCGAAGGCAACGACATCTGGGAAGGTACCACCGACGTCGTCGTCTGCGACGGCTTCGTCGGCAATGTCGTGCTCAAGTCTTCGGAAGGCCTTGCGCAGATGATCTCAGCAGGCCTCAAGGAGGAGTTTTCCCGCAACTTCATCACCCGGCTTGCTGCCTTGGCGGCGCTGCCGGTGATCCAGGCCTTCAAGCGGCGCTTCGACCATAGGAGCTACAACGGCGCTGGCCTTTTGGGCCTCAGAGGCGTCGTCTTCAAAAGCCATGGCTCTGCCGATGCCTATGCCTTCCGCTGCGCCCTCGAGCGCGCCGCCCACGCCGCGCGCGAGCGGCTACCCGAAAAGATCGCGGCGCGGATGGCCGCCGTCATGGGGGCCATGCCGCCCGCGCCGACGCTTTGCGACTGAAGGATGGGACGATGATTTTTTCCCGCATCACGGGCACCGGCAGTTTTTTGCCTGGCGCGCCAGTCAGCAATGATGAGCTGATTGCGCGCCATCGGCTCGAATCTTCTGACGAGTGGATCGTCGAGCGCACTGGCATCCGGGCCCGGCATCTCGCACCGCCCGAACTTGCGGCAAGCGATCTCGCGCTCGAAGCAAGCCGGCGCGCCTTGGCTTCGGCCAAGCGCTCGCCCAATGACATCGATCTCATCGTGCTGGCGACCTCGACGCCGGATTACATCTTCCCGAGCACGGCGACGATCCTGCAAGGCAAGCTTGGCATCACCAACGGCGCGGCGGCCTTCGATCTGCAGGCGGTCTGCGGCGGCTTCATCTATGCGCTCGCGGTGGCCGACAAGTTCATCCGCTCGGGCAGCCACCGCTGCGCGCTCGTCGTCGGCGCCGAGACCTTCTCGCGCATCCTCGATTGGCAGGATCGCAGCACCTGCGTGCTCTTTGGCGACGGGGCCGGCGCCGTGGTGCTCGAAGCGAGCGATTCGCCGGGCATCCATGCCACGGCCTTGCATGCCGACGGGCGTTATGGCCCGATACTGCAAGCCGCCGGCCATCTGGCGGGGGGGCAGCCCTTGGGCGATCCTTTCTTGCGCATGGACGGCCAGGCGGTGTTCAAGTTCGCCGTCAAGGTGCTCGCTGAAGTCGCGGAAGAGGTGATTGCCGCCGCAGGCAAGAGGCCCGCCGACATCGACTGGCTCGTGCCCCATCAGGCCAATATCCGCATCATGCAGGCCACCGCGAAGAAGCTTCAGCTACCTTTCGAGAAGTGCATCGTCACCGTCGATCATCATGGCAACACTTCGGCCGCATCGATTCCGCTCGCCCTCGACGAAGCCATGCGGGCCGGAAAAATCGGCGCTGGCGAGACGGCCCTCCTCGAGGGCGTCGGTGGCGGCTTTACCTGGGGCGCGGCCCTCTTGACCTTGTGAGGCACCTATGAAGTTCGCTTTCGTCTTTCCCGGCCAAGGCTCGCAATCCGTCGGCATGATGGCCGCTTATGGCGACAGTTTCGTCGTCCGTTCCACCTTCGACGAGGCTTCTGGCGCGCTGGGGCGCGATCTGTGGCAGCTCGCCGCCGAGGGCCCCGCCGAGGCGCTCGCCCAGACCGTCAATACCCAGCCGCTGATGCTGACCGCGGACATCGCCGTCTGGCGCCTCTGGCGCGAGCGTGGCGGGCCGGCGCCTGCAATGCTGGCCGGCCACAGCCTCGGCGAATATGCGGCCCTCGTCGCGGCGGGCGTCATGACGCTCCAAGAGGCCGTGCCGCTTGTCGAACTGCGCGCCCGGGCGATGCAAGAGGCGGTGCCCGCTGGCACCGGCGCGATGGCGGCCATCCTCGGCCTCGATGCCGAGAAGATCTGCGCGATCTGTGCCGAAGTCGCGCAGGGCGAAGTGGTGGAGGCGGTCAATTTCAATGCGCCCGAGCAGACCGTGATCGCCGGTC
Source organism: Rhodocyclaceae bacterium (assembly GCA_026415155.1). Taxonomy (GTDB): domain Bacteria; phylum Pseudomonadota; class Gammaproteobacteria; order Burkholderiales; family Rhodocyclaceae; genus Sulfuricystis. The sequence goes on along the minus strand of JAOAHQ010000003.1, from coordinate 20,929 downwards.
ACCAGGCGGCCGTCGAGCGCGCCATGGAGGCCTGCAAGGCCGCGGGCGCGAAGCGCGCCGTGCCGTTGCCGGTCTCCGCGCCGTTTCATTCCTCGCTGATGCAGCCGGCGGCGGCGCGGCTCCAAGAGGCGCTTGCCGGCCTCGAATTCAAGCCACCCGTGATTCCCGTGGTCAATAACGTCGATGTGGCCGTGCTAAGCGAGCCGGCAGCCATCAAGGATGCCCTCGTGCGGCAGGCGGCCTCGCCCGTGCGCTGGGTCGAGACGATGCGCGCCTTTGCCGCGGCGGGCATGACCCATGTCTATGAATGCGGGCCGGGCAAGGTGCTCGCCGGGCTCACGAAACGTTGCGCCGAACTCGCGGGTGCTGCGTTGAGCGATTTGGCTAGCTTGGAAGCCGCGCTCGCGGCAGTGAAGGAGGGTGCATGCTGACCGGACAGATTGCGCTCGTCACGGGCGCTTCGCGCGGCATCGGACGGGCGATCGCGCTGGAATTGGGCAAACAGGGTGCCGCGGTGATCGGCACGGCGACGAGCGAGGCCGGCGCGGCAGACATCACCCAGGCCTTTGCCGCGGCGGGCGTGACGGGCAAGGGCGCCGTGCTCGATGTCACCGATGCGGCGGCCTGCGAACGATTGCTGACCGAGATCGAACAGGAATTCGGCACGCTCTCGATCCTTGTCAATAACGCCGGCATCACGAAGGACAACCTCGCGCTGCGCATGAAGGACGAAGAGTGGGATGCCGTCATCGAAACCAACCTGAAAGCGGTGTTCCGCCTCTCCCGCCTCGTCATGCGGCCGATGATGAAGGCGCGCTTTGGCCGCATCGTCAATATCACCTCGGTCGTCGGCAGTGCCGGCAATGCGGGGCAGGCCAACTATTGCGCCGCGAAGGCGGGGGTGGCCGGCATGACGCGCGCGCTCGCCCAGGAGCTTGGCAGCCGCAACATCACAGTCAATTGCGTCGCACCGGGGCTCATCGACACCGACATGACAAAGCATCTGCCCGAGGAACAGAAGGCCGAGATGTTAAAGCGCATTCCGGTCAATCGCCTCGGCCGCCCCGAGGACGTCGCCCATGCCGTCGCCTTCCTCGCCTCGCCGCAGGCAGGCTTCATCACCGGCGTGACGCTGCACGTCAATGGCGGCATGTACATGGCTTGAGTGGTCATCGGGCGTTTTTGCCTTTTTGCTAAACTACGCGGGTTCTCAACACCCGCCTTCATTCAGGGAAGGAGCCAACAATGGATAACATCGAACAGCGCGTCAAGAAGATCGTAGCCGAGCAGCTCGGCGTCAATGAAGCCGACATCAAGAACGAGTCGTCCTTCGTCGACGACTTGGGCGCCGACTCCCTCGACACGGTCGAACTCGTGATGGCGCTCGAGGAGGAGTTCGAGTGCGAGATTCCGGACGAAGAAGCCGAGAAGATCACCACCGTCCAGCAGGCCATCGACTACGTCAATACCCACCTGAAGAAGTAATTCTGCCGGCGGTGCGGTTTCCTACCGCACCCCTCGCTTTCCCACCCCGCCCCTCCTAGGAGACTGCCTTGTCGCGTCGCAGAGTCGTCGTGACCGGTTTGGGACTCGTCTCGCCGGTCGGCAACAACGTCGCCGAAAGCTGGAATGCCATCCTTGCCGGGCAAAGCGGCATCGGCCCGATCACCCGTTTCGACGCCTCGGCGTTCAAATCGCGCATCGCCGGCGAGGTCAAGGGCTTCGATGTCACGGAGTATCTCTCCCCCAAAGAAGCCCGCCGCATGGATATCTTCATCCATTACGGCATGGCGGCGGGGTTGCAGGCCTTCCGCGAATCGGGCCTCGTCGTCAGCGAAGAAAACGCCCACCGCATCGGCGTCAATATCGGTTCGGGCATCGGCGGCCTGCCGATGATCGAGGCCACACACCACGATTTCCTCGCCGGCGGCCCGCGCAAGATCTCGCCGTTTTTCATTCCGGGCACGATCATCAACATGATCTCGGGCAATCTCTCGATCATGCTTGGCGTCAAGGGGCCGAATCTCGCCGTCGTGACGGCCTGCACGACGGGGCTGCATGCCATCGGTATGAGCTTGCGCCTCATCCAGTATGGCGATGCCGATGTGATGATCTGTGGCGGTGCCGAGTCGACCGTGACGCCCTTGGCGATCGGCGGCTTCTCCTCGGCACAGGCGCTCTCGACGCGCAACGACGATCCTGCCACGGCAAGCCGCCCCTGGGACAAGGATCGCGATGGCTTCGTGCTCGGTGAAGGGGCTGGCGTGCTCGTGCTCGAAGAATACGAACATGCCAAGCGCCGCGGCGCGCACATCTATTGCGAGATCGCCGGCTTCGGCATGAGCGGCGATGCCTATCACATGACGGCGCCCGATACCGATGGCCCGCGCCGCAGCATGGAAAACGCCTTGAAGGATGCCGGCGTCAATTCCGACGAGGTGCAGTATGTCAATGCCCACGGCACCTCGACGCCCTTGGGCGATAAGAACGAGACCGAGGCGATCAAGCTTGCCTTCGGCGATCATGCCAAGAAACTCGTCGTCAACTCGACGAAATCGATGACCGGCCATCTGTTGGGCGGCGCGGGCGGCCTCGAAGCGGTGCTCACGGCGCTTGCCGTCCATCATCAGGTCTCTCCGCCGACGATCAACCTCTTCAACCAGGATCCGGAGTGTGACCTCGATTACTGCGCCAATGAGGCGCGCGATCTTTCGATCGAGGTGGCAATCAAGAACAACTTCGGCTTCGGCGGCACCAACGGTACCTTGGTCTTCCGCCGCGTGTGAGCGAGCACGGCTTCGCCTGGCCGCTGATCCTGCCCATCGCGCGCTCATCGCGGCTGGCGCGCCTGCTTTGCCGCGGCGAAGTGAGCGCACTGCGGTTGCACCGCGATGGCCGGCTCGCGCTTAGGTTTCCCGATGGCCATGAGGAAGAAGCGGCCGTCGATGGTTCGACGAGCGTTTTCCCTCGCCTCATCCTATTGCGTTACCGGCTTGCGGGCCGTATGCACTCGCTTCTCTTGCCGCGCGCCGCGCTGGGGGCGACCGGACACCGCCGTCTGCGCGTCTGGCTGCATACTTGCGCTAGCGCTTCGCTCAACGTCGGCGTGGCCTAAGCACGGTATTCTTCGCTACCGGCAGGGTGTCGGGATAGTCGCGGCTATAGTGCAGGCCGCGGCTTTCCTTGCGCCGCATGGCGCATTCGACGATCAGGTGCGCCGTCAGGACGAGGTTTCTCAGCTCGATGAGGTCGTTGCTGACACGGAAATTGGCGTAGAACTCGTCGATTTCCTTTTCCAGCAATCGGATGCGGTGCATCGCGCGTTCGAGCCGCTTGTTGGTGCGCACGATGCCGACATAGTCCCACATGAAGCGGCGCAGTTCGTCCCAGTTGTGGGAGATGACGATTTCCTCGTCGGCATCGGTGACGCGCGATTCATCCCAGCGCGGCAGTTTCGGCAGTTTCCGTGTCCGCTGCGCACGGATGTCGTGCGCGGCCGCTTCACTAAAGACGACGCATTCCAAAAGCGAGTTGCTCGCGAGGCGATTCGCGCCATGCAATCCCGTGCAGGCCGCTTCGCCAAGCGCGTAAAGCCCCGGCAGGTCGGTGCGTGCGGACAGATCGACGACGATGCCGCCGCAAGTGTAATGCGCGGCGGGTACGACGGGTATCGGTTCTCTGGCGATGTCGATGCCGAGCTCCCGGCAGCGCGCGAAGATGTTGGGAAAATGCGTGCGCAAAAAGCCTTCGCCCTTGTGCGTCATGTCGAGATAGACGCAATCGAGGCCGTGCTTCTTCATCTCGTAGTCGATCGCGCGGGCGACGATGTCGCGCGGCGCGAGCTCCGCCCGTTCGTCGTGCGCGGGCATGAAGCGCGTGCCATCGGGCAGCCTCAGGATGCCGCCCTCGCCGCGCATCGCCTCGGTGATGAGGAAGGATTTCGCCTGCGGGTGATAGAGGCAGGTGGGGTGAAACTGGATGAATTCGAGATTGGCCACGCGGCAGCCGGCACGCCAGGCCATCGCGATGCCATCGCCGGTCGCGGTGTCCGGGTTGGTCGTGTAAAGATAGGACTTGCCGGCGCCCCCTGAGGCGATCACCGTGTGGGGCGCGCCGAGCGTGAGCACCCGGTCGTGATCGAGGTCGAGCACATAGACCCCCCAGCAGCGATCGTGCTGGAGCCCGAGCTTGGCGCCGGTGATGAGATCGATGGCGATGTGCCGCTCGAGCACCGTGATATTGGGATGCTCGCGCACTTTGCTCGAGAGCGTTTGCTGCACCGAGGCGCCGGTGGCATCGGCGACATGAATCACGCGCCGCGCGCTATGCCCCCCTTCGCGCGTCAGGTGGTAGCCGCTCTCATCGCGCGTGAAGGGCACGCCCTGGCCGATCAGCCAGTCGATCGCAGCGCGGCCGTGTTCGACGACGAAGCGCGTGGCGACCGGATCGCACAGGCCCGCGCCGGCGGTGAAGGTGTCCTGGATATGCGATTCAATCGAGTCGGCATCGTCGAGCACGGCGGCGATGCCGCCTTGCGCCCAATTGGTGGCCGTATCGTCGATCATGCGTTTCGTGACGACGGCGATGCGGTGGGTGTCAGCCAGCCGCAAGGCGAGCGATAGCCCCGCGAGTCCGCTGCCGATGACGATGACGTCGAAGTGCTGCAGATAGTCGGTTTGAGCCATGGCGCGACGACTATATCACGGGGGCTATGGAACTTATCCTCGTGCAGCCGGTCACTCGCACAGCGATGGGTGAGAAGCGTAAACCGATGATGCACGAGGCGCGAGAAGGGAAAGGCGGGGCGAAATGGGCCTCGGCTATACTGGTGCGCCTGCCTTCACACGCCACGGATCATGGGAGATCGCGAAGCCGACTTGCTGCTGGTCGAACGGGTGCAGGCCGGCGACCAGGCGGCCTTCGGCCTGCTCGTCGCCAAGTACCAGCGCAAGCTGTTGCGGCTCGTGATGCGGCTGGTACGCGATCCGGCCGAAGCCGAGGACATCACGCAAGAGGCCTTCATCAAGGCCTACCGGGCGCTGCCCAACTTTCGCGGCGAGAGCGCGTTTTACACTTGGCTCTATCGCATCGGCGTCAATACCGCGAAGAACTGGCTCTTGGCGCAAGGGCGCCGCATGCCGACCTTCTCGGAGCTCGAGGATGGCGAGGAAGAGGGAAGCGAGCTTACTGGCGAGCAGCGCCACGACGAGGAAACGCCCGAGCGCCTCTTGCTTTCCAAAGAGATCGGCGAGACGGTGCATGCGGCGATGGAGGCCCTGCCCGAGGAATTGCGCACCGCGATCACGCTGCGCGAGATCGAGGGCCTGTCCTATGAAGAGATCGCCCAGGTCATGGATTGCCCGATCGGCACGGTGCGCTCGCGCATCTTCCGGGCGCGCGAGGCCATTGCGGCGCGGCTGCGCCCCTTGCTCGATAGCGCCCCCAATCGGCGCTGGTGACTTAACCGGCCTCACATGGGAGTGACCGCTATGAAGTCGATGTCTCAACGCACGGAACTGTCGGAACTCTTCGATGGCGAACTCGATGCCGAGCGCGCGCGCGCCTTCATTGGCATTGTTGCGCGCGATGAAGAGCTGCGCCGGGATTGGGAAATCTATGCCTGCCTCGGCGATCATTTGCGCGATGAACGCCTGCCCGAGACGAACCTCGTCGCGGCCGTGATGGCGCGGCTCAAAGAAGAACCCGTCGTGCTCGCGCCCCGGCCGCTGCGGCCCCAAGAGCGGCAGCACCCCTTCCTCGCCCTCGCGGCCTCCGTGGCAGGAATCGCCGTCGTGGGCTGGCTCGCGCTTTCCGGCCGACCTGAGGCCGTCTTGCCAGCGCCGACTTTCTCAGGCCAGCTTGCCGCCGCTGGAAAGTCGACGATGCCCGCTGCCGCTAACCGGGCGCGCCTTGCGACGCCTGAGGCGAGTGCCGTCGCCGCGCATGGTGAGGCGGCCGCACTGCGCGGCGAGATCCGCGAGCTGCTGCTTGCCCATCAGATGCAGGCCTCGAGCTTCCGGCTTGGCGATAGCACCGAACACGTGCGCACGGTGGCCGCGACGGGGCGGGCGGGGGCGCCATGAGGCGGACGCTGGCCTGTGCGGTCGCTCTGTGTCTGGCGCCGCCGCTTGCGGCGCAGACGAGCCAGCCCGAGGCCATGCAATGGCTGCAGCGGGTGGCCGTCGCGACGCAGAAACTGAGCTTTTCCGGTACCTTCGTCTATCAAAACGGCAGGCAAAGCGAGACTTCGCGCATCGTCCGCTGGGCGGGCAATGGCCGGCAGATCGAAAAGATCGAGGTGCTCGATGGCAGCCCGCGCGAAGTGATCCGTCAGGACGATGAGGTGCGCTGCTATTTGCCGGAAAACCGCCTCGTCATCGTCGAGCAGCGGAGCACCCGCCGCAATTTTCCGGCCTTGCTGCCCGCCAGCCTCGCGGGACTGCGGGAGTATTACCACATTCGCCTCGAAGGCGCCGCCCGCATCGCTGGCCAGGAGAGCCAGATCGTCCGCCTCGATCCGCGCGATGCCTGGCGCTATGGTCATCGCTTCTGGGTCGCGCGCGAGGCAGGGTTGCTCCTGCGTGCCGACATTTGGAATGCCGCGGGCGAGCCGCTCGAAACGATCGCCTTCACGGAACTGCGCTTGGGCGAGCCCGCGAGTCCCGAGCTATTGCGGCCCAGCAGCGGAGAGGGCAAGGAAGCCTGGCAGGTGCGGCAGGCCAAGCTGCGCGAGCTGCGCGACGACGGGCCGTGGCTGTTCGGCGCAGAATTGCCAGGCTTTCGGCGCCAGGCCGCCTTGCGCCGCATCTTGCCCGGTGGGGCCGAGCCCGCCGAAGTGCTTCACTGGATTTTCTCCGATGGGCTCGCGGCCATTTCCGTCTTCATTTCGCCGGCCGCCGAGGCGAATGCTTCCAGCGAGACCGAGGTGCGCACAATGGGCGCGATCAGCGTGGCCAAGCGGCATCTCGCGGGGCACCGCATCGTCGTCATGGGTGATGTGCCGCCCGCGGCCGTCCAATATTTCGCCGCCGGCATCGGCATGCGCGAGAAATGAATACCTGCGAGGGCATCGTCGAGCGCGTCGAAGGCGAGTGGGCCTGGGTGAGCACCCAGCCCGCGCCGGCCTGCGGCAGTTGCAGCCAGCGCGACGGCTGTGGCGGTACGAGTGTCCTCGAGACAGGCTTGCCGCGGGGGAAGGCCCGCGTGCTCAAACTCCCCAATACGATTCGCGCCAGTCCCGGCGATGCCGTGCTGATCCATGCGGCGGCGGGCACAATCTGGCAGGCGGTCTGGCGCGCCTATCTGATTCCTCTCCTGCTCGGCGTCGGCGCTGCGCTCCTCGCGAAGCATTTCGCGGCAGGCGAGGGGGGAATTTTCCTTGCCTTGCTCGGCGGGCTGGCGGCAGGCTTCCTCGTGCTGCGCTGGCTTGATTCCCGCCGCCGGAGGCCCATCTTGTCGATCGAATTCAAACACTGACCTTGAACCCGGAAGGAGTCCGACATGCTGAAACGATGGTTGTTGAGTCTGGGGCTTGTCCTGTTCACCATTTGCGCCCAAGCGCAGCCGCGCGAGCTGCCCGATTTCGCCGATCTCGCCGAAAAGCAAGGGGCTGCCGTCGTCAATATCAGCGCGACGCAAATCGTGCGCGGCCAGCGTTTTGGCTATGGCTTCCCCTTCGACGAGGATGATCCGGCCTTCGAATTCTTCCGCCGCTTCGCACCGCATATGTTTCCGCGCATTCCCGGCCTGCCGCGCGAATTCGAAAGCAAGTCCTTGGGCTCCGGCTTCATCATTTCCGCTGACGGCTACATCCTCACCAATGCCCATGTCGTCGATGGCGCCGACGAGGTCATCGTCAAGCTGACCGACAAGCGCGAGTTCAAGGCCAAGGTGATCGGCGCGGACAAGCGCACCGATGTCGCCCTGATCAAGATCGAGGCAAGCAACCTGCCTGCCGTCAAGCTCGGCGACCCGGCGAAATTGCGCGTCGGCGAATGGGTCGTGGCGATCGGCTCGCCCTTTGGCTTCGAAAACAGCGTGACGGCCGGGATCGTGAGCGCCAAGGGGCGTTCCCTGCCGCAGGAAAACTTCGTGCCTTTTATCCAGACCGATGTGGCGATCAATCCAGGCAATTCCGGCGGGCCGCTCTTTAACATGAAGGGCGAGGTCGTCGGCATCAATTCGCAGATCTACAGCCGCTCGGGCGGTTATCAGGGCATCTCGTTTGCGATTCCGATCGACGTCGCGATGGAGGTGCAGGCGCAGCTGCGCGCGCATGGCAAGGTGAGCCGTGGCCGCATCGGCGTGACGATTCAGGAAGTGACCAAGGAGCTTGCCGAATCCTTTGGACTCGCCAAGCCGCAAGGTGCGCTGGTCGCCTCGGTCGAGAAGGGGAGTCCTGCCGACAAGGCGGGCCTCGAAGCGGGCGACGTGATCCTCGAATTCAACGGCCGGCCGGTCACGCAATCTTCAGACCTGCCGCGCCTCGTCGGCAATACCAAGCCCGGCAGCAAGGCAAGCTTGCAGGTCTGGCGCAATGGCGCGACGAAGGAATTGACGGTCACCGTCGGTGAAATGCCGGATGAGCCGATCAGTGGCCGTGCCGCCAAGCGGGGCAAGCCGGCCGATGCGGCGCCGGCTAACCGCCTGGGCCTCGTGCTCTCGGAGCTTACGGCCGAACAAAAACGGCAGCTTGGCGTGCGTCATGGCCTCCTCGTCGAAGAAGTGCGCGAGAGCGCGCGCGGCGAGCTCAGGCAAGGCGACGTCATCCTCGCGCTGATCCAGCGCGGCGTGCAGATCGAGCTGCGCACGGTCGAGCAGTTCAACGAGCTTTTGAATAAGCACGGCAAGGGCGCACCCATCACGCTGCTGGTGCGGCGCGGGGATAGCCAGACCTTCGTGACGATCCGCAACGGGGCGGAGAAATGATGGGCTGATCGAGTAGAATGCCGCCGCAGCGAAAGGCGCCGCGCTCGGCGCCTTTCCTTTTGGTAACGCTCACCATTGCTTGGAAACGGATGATCTTGAAAACGGTGCCCACAGAGAAGCGGCCGGGCGGTCGGCTCATGGTTCGCGGGCGGGGCAGCCGTAAGGCTTGGGCGCGGGGCGCCCACAACTCGCTTTCGCTCAAACAAGTGGGCGCCTTTCCCGAGCCCTGTGCCAACGGCTGCCGACGTCCGCTCACAAATCGCCGCCCGCCCGGCCGTTTCTCTGTCCAGTGATTCGTTCTGGATCATAACAGTGCAGCACATCCGCAACTTCTCCATCATCGCCCACATCGACCACGGCAAGAGCACGCTCGCCGATCGCCTCATCCAGCGCTGCGGGGGGCTTTCCGAGCGCGAGATGGCCGAGCAGGTGCTCGATTCGATGGACATCGAGCGCGAGCGCGGCATCACGATCAAGGCGCAGACGGCGGCGCTCTGGTATGAGGCCAAAGACGGCCGGCGTTACAACCTCAATCTGATCGATACGCCTGGCCATGTCGATTTCTCCTACGAAGTCTCGCGGAGCCTGTCGGCCTGCGAAGGCGCGCTGCTTGTCGTCGATGCCTCGCAAGGGGTGGAAGCGCAGACGGTGGCGAACTGTTACACGGCGATCGAGCTCGGCGTCGAGGTCTTGCCGGTCCTGAACAAGATGGATCTGCCGCAGGCCAATCCTGAGGGTGCGCGCACCGAGATCGAGGAGGTCATCGGCCTCGATGCGACCGACGCGATCCCCTGCTCGGCGAAGACCGGCATGGGTATCGATGACATCCTGGAGGCCATCATCGCGCGCGTGCCGCCGCCCAAGGGCGATCCGGCCGCCCCCTTGAAGGCGCTCATCATCGATTCGTGGTTCGACAACTATGTCGGTGTCGTGATGCTGGTGCGCGTCGTCGATGGCACGCTTAAACCCAAGGACAAGATCCGCTTGATGTCGACGGGCGCGACGCATCTGTGCGAGCAGGTCGGCGTCTTCACGCCGAAATCGCAGCCGCGCGAGCAACTGTCGGCCGGCGAAGTGGGTTTCGTCATCTCGGGCATCAAGGAGCTCAAGGCCGCCAAGGTTGGGGATACGGTGACCCTCGCCGACCGGCCCGCCGCAGAACCCTTGCCCGGCTTCAAGGAAGTGAAGCCCCAGGTGTTCGCCGGCCTCTATCCGGTCGAAGCGAACCAGTATGAATCCTTGCGTGAGGCGCTCGAGAAGCTGCAGCTCAACGATGCCTCGCTGCAGTTCGAGCCGGAAGTCTCGCAGGCATTGGGCTTTGGCTTCCGCTGCGGCTTTTTGGGCCTCCTGCACATGGAGATCGTGCAGGAGCGGCTCGAGCGCGAGTTCGATCAGGACCTCATCACCACGGCGCCGACCGTCGTCTATCAGGTGAAGCTCCGCGATGGCACGGAAATCTTCGTCGAGAACCCCTCGAAGCTGCCCGAAGTGCAAAAGATCGAGGAGATCCGCGAGCCGATCATCACGACGCAGATCTTCGTGCCGCAGGATTATCTCGGTGCGGTGATCACGCTTTGCGAAGCCAAGCGCGGCACCCAGGTCGATTTGCGCTACCACGGCCGCCAGGTGCATGTCACTTATGAAATGCCGCTCGCCGAGGTCGTTTTCGACTTCTTCGACAAGTTGAAATCCGTTTCGCGCGGCTATGCCTCGCTCGACTACGAATTCAAGGAATACCGCGCGGCGGATGTCGTCAAGCTCGACATCCTCATCAATGGCGAGCGCGTCGATGCGCTCTCGGTGATCGTGCATCGCGCCAATGCGCAATATCGCGGCCGGGAGCTCGCCGCCAAGATGCGCGGCCTGATTCCGCGCCAGATGTACGACGTCGCGATCCAAGCGGCGATCGGCTCGACGATCATCGCGCGCGAAAACGTCAAGGCGCTGCGCAAAGACGTGCTCGCCAAATGCTATGGCGGCGACGTGACGCGCAAGAAGAAGCTCTTGGAAAAGCAAAAGGCCGGCAAGAAGCGCATGAAGCAGGTCGGCCGCGTCGAAATCCCTCAGGAAGCCTTCCTAGCCGTGTTGCGGGTGGATGAGAAATGAACTTCGCCTTGTTCCTGTTCCTCGCCACGGTCGTGACGGGCATCCTCTGGGGCATCGACAAGGCCTGGGCGCGCAAGCGGCGCGCTCCTGAAGCCAAGGAGCCGCTCTGGGTCGAGTGGGGGGCGAGCTTTTTCCCGATCATCCTGATCGTCTTCTTGCTGCGCTCCTTCCTCGTCGAGCCGTTCAAGATTCCCTCCGGCTCGATGATCCCGACCTTGCTGGTCGGTGATTTCATCGCCGTCAACAAGTTTGCCTATGGCATCCGCCTGCCCGTCATCAACAAGAAGATCATCGAGATCGGACAGCCGCAGCGCGGCGACGTCGTCGTGTTCCGCTATCCGCCCGACCCTTCGCTCGATTACATCAAGCGCATCGTCGGCCTGCCGGGCGATCGCGTCGCCTATCTCGACAAGCGGCTCATCATCAATGGCGAGCCGCTGCCCATCGAGCGCGATGGCGATTACTTCGATGCGGAACGTTTGTTCTATACGCCGCGTTACCGCGAAAAGCTCGGCGAGGTCGAGCACGCGATCATCATCGAGGACGATGCGCCGGCCTACGTGCCCCATGTGATGCAGTTTCCGCAGCGGGAAAAATGCCTCTACAATACCGCCGGATTCGTCTGCGAGGTGCCGCCCGGCCATTATTTCGTCATGGGGGACAACCGCGATAATTCTCAGGACAGCCGGGTATGGGGCTTCGTACCGGACGAAAATCTGGTCGGCAAGGCGTTTTTTGTCTGGTTCAATTTCGGCGATCTGAAGCGGATCGGCAGTTTCCGCTAAATAGCGCCGCCGGGGGAGGGTGCGATGAAGAGGAAGCAACGCGGTGTGACGCTCTCGGGGCTTTTGATGGCGGCGGTGGTGCTCGCCGTCCTCGCGCTCTTGGGCATGAAGATCGTTCCCGAGGTCATCGAGTTCTACAACATCAAGAAGGTGCTCGCCAGGATCAGCAATGAGAAGGCGGCGACGGTCGCCGACGTGCAAAAGGCTTTCGAGCGCTATGCGACGGTCGACAACATTTCCGCCATCACGGCCAAGGATCTCGAGATCACCAAGGAAAACAACCAGATCGTCGTCTATTTCGCCTACGAGCGGAAGATTCCCCTCTTTGCCAACGCGAGCTTGCTGCTCGAGTTTTCCGGCTCGTCGAAGGATTGAGCGCGCCGCAGTTACTCGAAAAGACGCTTGGGCACGCTTTCAAGCGGCCTGATTTGCTGCGCCAGGCGCTCACGCACCGCAGCCATTCCACGCCGCACAACGAGCGGCTCGAATTCTTAGGCGATAGCGTCTTGAACTGCTGTGTCGCCACGCTGCTCTACCAGCATTTCCCGAACCTGAACGAGGGCGAGCTCTCGCGCTTGAGAGCCCACCTCGTGCGCCAAGAAACCCTCGCCGAAATCGCCGCCGATCTGCGTCTGGGTGAGGCGCTGCGCCTCGGCGAGGGGGAGTTAAAGAGCGGCGGCTTTCGCCGGCCGTCGATCCTCGCCGACGCGCTTGAGGCGGTGTTTGCCGCGATCTATCTCGATGCGGGGTTCGAGGCGGCCTTGCGCGTCATCGGCGGGCTTTATGAAGCGCGCCTCGCCGCGATCGATCCGCGCGCCGCGCTCAAGGATGCCAAGACGGCCTTGCAGGAATGGCTGCAGGGGCGGCGCCTGCCCTTGCCACAATACACGCTGCTCGCGACCCATGGGGAAGCCCATGCGCAGGAATTCGAGGTCTCCTGCAGCATCCCGGCCTTGGATATCGTCATCTGCGGCCGCGGCCCGAGCCGCCGTGCGGCCGAACAGCAGGCGGCGCGCGCCGTGCTCGACCGGCTCGGGGCGACATGAGCGAGGCCGTCCTGCCAGCGCCAACTTTCCGGGCCGGCTACGTGGCCATCGTCGGCCGGCCGAACGTCGGCAAGTCGACGCTGATGAACCATCTCGTCGGCGCCAAGCTCAGCATCACCTCGAAGAAGGCGCAGACGACACGCCACCGCATCCACGGCATCTTGACGAACGAGACCTGCCAGTTCGTCTTCGTCGATACGCCGGGCTTCCAGACGCGGTATCGCAATGCCCTCAATCGTGCAATGAACCGCAACGTCACGGCGGCGCTTCACGATGTCGATCTCGTGCTGTTCGTCATCGAGGCGCTGCGCTGGCGCGAGGAGGACCAACAGGTCTTGGCCAAGCTGCCCGCGGGCGTACCAGCGATCCTCGTCATCAACAAGATCGACCGCTTGAAGGACAAGGCCCAGCTCTTGCCCTTCATCGCCCAGCGCGCCGCCGAGCACGACTACGCCGAGATCGTGCCGGTGAGCGCGGAGAAAAATGCTCAGCTCGATGTGCTCCTTGCGGCGGCCGCGAAATATCTGCCCGAGCAGCCGCCATTGTTTTCGCCGGACGAGCTCACCGATCGCTCGGAGCGCTTTCTCGCCGCGGAACTTTTGCGCGAGAAACTGTTTCGCCAGCTCGGCGAAGAGCTGCCCTATGGCATCACCGTCGAGATCGAGCGCTTCGAAGAGGCCGCAGGCGTGCGGCGCATCTACGCTGCCGTGATCGTCGATAAGGAAGCGCACAAGGCGATCGTGATCGGCAAGGGCGGCGAGCGTTTGAAGCGCATCGCAAGTGCGGCACGGCGCGACATGGAGCGCCTCTTCGGCGGCCGCGTCTGGCTCGAAACCTGGGTCAAGGTGAAAAGCGGCTGGGCGGATGACGAGCGCGCCGTGAAGCGCCTGGGTTACGAATGACGCGCGAGCGAGGGCGGGTGGAAGGCGCCACAGCCTTCCTGCTGCACAGCTATCCTTACAGCGAAACGAGCCTCATCTGCGAGGCCTTTGCGCGCGAATATGGCCGGTTGGCGCTTCTTGCACGCGGCGCGCGGCGGCCGCGCTCAGGCCTGCGCGGCGTGTTGCTTGCCTTTCAGCCGCTCGAGCTTTCCTGGTTCGGGGCGGGCGAAGTGAAAACGCTCGCCAAGGCAGAGTGGCTGGGCGGCATGGGGCTCTTGACCGGTTCGAGCCTGCTCTTCGGCTACTATCTCAACGAGCTCCTCTTGAAGCTCCTGCCGCGCGAGGATGCGCATGTCGCCCTGTTTGACGCCTATGCCGCCGCGCTCGCGGCGCTCGCGCGCGGGGCGACCGAAGCGGCCGAGTTAAGGCGCTTCGAAAAGACGCTGCTCAAGGAGCTCGGCTATGGCCTCGTCCTGGAACGCGATGCGACGGGCGCGCCGATCGAGGCAAAGCGGCGCTATCGCTACCAGATCGAGCGCGGCCCCGTGCCGGCCGAGTCCGGCAACGGCCTCGTGCTGTCTGGCAAGACGCTGCTCGATCTTGCCGCCGACGATTACTCGGACCCGCGGAGTCTTGCCGAGGCCAAGCGCTTGATGCGCGAGCTGCTCGCGCACTATCTCGCTGGGCAACCTTTGCTGACGCGGCGGGTGTTCATGGAATTGCAGGAAGTGTGAATGGAGAAGCGAAGATGAGGCAGCTAGGCGTCAATATCGATCATGTGGCCACGCTGCGGCAGGCGCGCCGCACCTATGAGCCAGACCCGGTCTGGGCGGCGGCCGAGGCGCAATTGGGCGGGGCCGATTGCATCACCGTGCATCTGCGCGAGGATCGCCGCCACATCGTTGACCGCGACGTGGAACTGTTGCGCCAAACGGTTTCGGTCAAGCTCAATCTCGAAATGGCGGCCACCGACGAGATGGTCGCCATCGCCTGCCGCCTAAAGCCCGAGATGGCCACCCTGGTGCCCGAGGGGCGGCATGAAATCACCACCGAAGGGGGGCTCGACGTCGCGGGGCAGGAAGCTAGGCTCAAGGAGGTCGTCGCGCGCCTCAAGGAGGCGGGCGTCTATGTGAGCCTCTTCATCGATGCCGAGCCGCAGCAGATCGAGGCGGCGGCGCGGGTGGGGGCGCAGGCCTGTGAGATCCACACCGGCCCCTATGCCAACGCTTTTTACGCCCACGGCCGCGATGTCGAACATCCGCTCGTTGCGGCGGAACTCGCGAAAGTCGGCGCGGGCGGGACGGCGATCCGGCAGCTTGGCATGCGCTTCAATGCCGGCCATGCGCTCACCTATGCCAACGTGCAGCCAATCGCCGCCTTGCCGGGGCTGTGCGAATTGCACATCGGCCACAGCATCGTTTCCCGCGCCGTCTTCGCCGGCCTGCGCCAGGCGGTCGCCGAGATGAAGGCGCTGATCCGCAGCGCATGATCCACGGCATCGGCACCGATCTCGTCGCGATCGAGCGGCTTGAGGCCCTCTGGCAGCGCCATGGCGAGCGCGCGCTCGACAAGCTCCTCGCCCCCGAGGAGCGGGAAGAATGCCAGTTAAGCCCTGATCCCGCCCGCTTTCTCGCCAAGCGCTTCGCCGCCAAAGAGGCGCTTGCCAAGGCGCTCGGCACGGGCCTGCGCGCGCCGGTGCTGCTTACCGCGATCGCCGTGACGCACGATGCCTTAGGCAAACCCGCCTTCGCCTTCTGCCCGGAACTTGCGGCCTGGCTGGCCGCGCAAGGCTTCATCTGCCATCTTTCCCTGTCCGACGAGGCAGGCTTTGCGCTTGCCTTCGTCGTCGTCGAAAAACCATGAGCCACGGCCCCTTGATGATTGATCTCGCCGGCACGGCGCTCACCGCCGACGAGCGGGCGCGTCTGAAACATCCGCTCGTCGGCGGCGCGATCCTCTTTACCCGCAACTATCGCGATCCCGAGCAGCTCGCCGCCTTGTGTGCCGAGATCCACGCCTTGCGCGATCCGCCGCTCTTGATTGCGATCGACCACGAAGGCGGGCGCGTGCAGCGCTGCCGGGAGGGCTTTACCCGCCTGCCGGCGATGCGCCGGCTAGGAGAGTGGTGGGACAAGAGCCCGCGCGCCGCGGTCGAGGCCGCGCGCATGCTGGGGTATCTGCTGGCTTCCGAGCTGCGCGCCTGCGGCGTCGATCTTTCCTTGACGCCGGTGCTCGATCTCGACTGGGGCAAGAGCCGCGTGATCGGCGATCGCGCCTTCCACCGCGACCCGCATGCCGTCGCCGAGCTCGCTGGTGCCCTCGTGGCGGGGATGAACGAGGCGGGCATGGCCGCCTGTGGCAAACATTTTCCGGGGCATGGCGGGGTGGCGGCCGATTCTCACCACGAAATTCCCGTCGATCCGCGCCGCTTGGACGAACTGGCCGAGGATCTGTCGCCTTTCCGGGCGCTCGCCGGCCGGCTCGGCGCGCTGATGCCGGCCCATGTGATCTACCCGCAGGTCGATGATCGGCCGGCGGGCTTTTCGCCCGTCTGGCTGCGCCTGCTGCGGGAGGAGATTGGCTTTGACGGCGTCATCTTCAGCGACGATCTGTCGATGGCCGGAGCGAGTGTGGCCGGCGATATCCTCGCGCGCGTCGAAGCCGCCTGGAGGGCGGGCTGCGACATGCTGCTCGTTTGCAACGCGCCAGAAGCGGCGGAGGAAGTCCTCGAGCGCTGGCAGCCGGAGCCGCAGCCCGAGCGCGCCGCGCGCATCGCCCGCTTGCTGCCGCGCCAGGCGGCGCTCTCTCGTGCTGCGCTGGAAAAGGAGCTTGCCTGGCAGGCCGGCCGCTCGATCGCACGGCGGATCGAGGGCGAGTTGCCTGCGCCGGGCAAAGCATGAAAAAAGGGCGGCCTGGGCCGCCCGGGGAGATTGGCAGCGATCGGACCCGTTACTTGACGCGGTTTTTGTATTCGCCGGTGCGCGTGTCGATCTCGATCTTGTCGCCGATCTCGATGAAGATCGGCACCATCACTTCGAGGCCGGAAGGCTTGATGCGCGCCGGCTTCATCACCTTGCCCGAAGTGTCGCCCTTGACGGCGGGCTCGGTGTATTCGACCTCGCGCACGACGGAATTGGGGAGTTCAACCGCGATCGCCTTGCCCTCGAAGAACACCACCTCGACCTGCATGCCGTCTTCGAGATAGGGGATCGCGTCCTGCATGTTCTCGGCTTCGACCTCGTACTGGTTGTACTCGGCGTCCATGAAGACGTACATCGGGTCGGCGTAGTAGGAATAGGTGCATTCCTTGCGTTCGGGAATGATCTGCTCGAACTTCTCATCGGCCTTGTAGACGGCTTCCGAGGGGGCGCCGGTGAGCAGGTTCTTGAACTTGAACTTGACGACCGCGGCGTTGCGGCCGGACTTGTTGTATTCGTGTTTCTGGATCACGAGCGGCTGGCCATCGACCATGATGACGTTGCCGGTGCGCAGTTCCTGAGCGGTTTTCATAGCAAATGCCTGGCGGGGAAAAGAAAGCCGCGCATTATAGCCGAGCCAGGCAAAACTGGACGAGATTCGCCGCCAGATCGCCATGGGCGCTGATTTGCTCCGCCCAGGCGGGCGCGCGGGCGGCGAGCTCTGGCAGCCGGGCGGCGAAGGCTAGCCAATCGAGCGCGCCTTGGCCATTCCAGGCGCGGAAGAAGCCGCGCACGACCTCATCGTCCGTATAAAGCTTCAAAAAGGCCTCGAGCTTGGCCAGATGCGCCTCTTCGCCTTGCGGATAGGCCTGCCAGACGAAAGGCCGCGCCGCCCACTGGGCGCGCACGAAGGAATCCTCGCCGCGCACGAAATTGAGCTGGCAGCGGGCTAGCAGCGCGTCGTAGTCTGCCTGCGGCAAAAAGGGCAGTGCCTTGAGCACGAGCTGACCGCGCTGGGCCTTTGCTCCCACCGGAAATGGCGCATCGAGCCAGCTTTCCACCTGCTGGCGCGGCAGCCCCGCACAGACATGGCAATGGATCGGCCATGCCCCATCGCGCCAGGCGGCGAGCAGCGCCGGCAGGCGCGGATTGCCGTAGCAAAACAGCGAGACTTCGAGCGGGCCATCGAAAGTCGGCGCCGGTGGCACGGCAAGCTCGGCCTCGCGCAGCAAGCCCCCCGTGCCTGGCACGAAGCCCGGAAAGAAGAAGAACTTCTGTAACCCCGCCTGAGGCGAGGGCAGGCCGTGGCAGCCGGCGACCCAGTCCTCGGCCGAGAGATATTCGAGATTGAGCCATACCGGCGGCCTTCCCTTGGCTCGCATCGCCGCGACGTAGGCGGGCGGCAGGTCGCAGGCGAAGGCCTCGATCACCACCTCGGCCGGCTCGATGCCTGTCCAGACATTCCCCCAGCGACACACCTCGACGAGGTTTTGTCCGGGCGCCATCAGCGCGATGGGGGCGGGATCGTCGATGAATAGCCGCACGCGCCAGCCGTGCTCCACCACGAGCTGGCGCGCCAGGCGCCATGAGACGCCCGCATCGCCAAAGTTGTCGATGACGCGGCAGAAAAGGTCGCAGAAGACGTGGGCCATGGATGAGCATTATCGACGACCTCACCGGGGCGAGCCGTGTTACAATGTAACACGTGTGAAGAGGAGAGGGGCATGGCGACGTTGACGATGCGCATCGATGCTGCGATGGAGGCCGAGCTGGCGCGGCTGGCCGAGCTTACGCACCGCACCAAGAGCGATCTGGCGCGCGAGATGTTGCGCCGCCAGCTCGCGGTGCGGCGTTTCCAGGCCTTGCGCGCGCAGGCCATCCCATACGCCGAGGCGGCGGGCTATCTGGTCGATGATGACGTCTTCCGGGACGTTTCTTGAAAGTCTTTCTCGACACCAATGTTCTCGCCAGCGCCTTGGCGACGCGCGGTCTGTGTGCCGAACTGTTCGAGGCGGTGCTGGTCGAGCATGAATTGCTGGCTAGCGAAGCCTTGCTGGAAGAACTGTTCAGCATCTTGATGGCCAAGCTGGGCACGCCTTGCGAGGTGGCGGCGGCGTATGTCCAGCTGCTCCGCGACACGGCGACCTTGGTCGAAGCGGCTGGAACGCTGCCCGCAGGCATTCCCGATCCAGACGATGCGCCGCTGGTGGCCGCGGCGGTGGCGGCAGAGGCCTGTTTCGTGACAGGCGACAAGGCCCTGCTTGCCTGGGGCGAGACGGTGGGCTTGCCCATTCTGTCGCCACGCCAGTTCTGGGAGCGCACGCGCTTCCTATGACGCGGGAAACATGACTCAGGAAACGCCCCGCTTCGACGCCGCCTGCCTCGCGACCCTCGCCGAGGCGCCGGGCGTCTATCGCATGCTCGCCGCCGACGGCACGGTGCTCTACGTCGGCAAGGCGAAGAATCTCAAAAAGCGCGTCTCATCCTACTTCCAGAAGAGCGGCCACAGCCCGCGCATCCAACTCATGCTCCAGCAGGTCGCGAGCGTCGAGACGACGGCGACGCGCTCGGAGGCCGAGGCGCTGATCCTCGAAAACACGCTGATCAAAAAGCTCAAGCCCAAATACAACATCCTGTTTCGCGACGACAAGTCCTATCCCTACATCGGCTTGTCGGGCGGCGAGTTTCCGCGCCTCTTCTATCACCGCGGGGCTTTCGACAAGCGCTCGCGCTATTTCGGCCCCTTTCCGAGCGGGTTGGCCGCCAAGGAAGCGATCCAGTTGATCCAAAAGACGTTTTTGCTGCGCACCTGCGAAGAGGCGGTATTCGCCCACCGCTCGCGGCCCTGTCTGCTGCACCAGATCCATCGCTGCAAGGCGCCTTGCGTCGGGCTCGTGTCGGCCGAGGACTATGCCGCCGACGTGCGGCTGGCCGAACTCTTTCTCAAGGGCAAACAGGGCGAGGTGATCGAGAAGCTCACGGCGCAGATGGAGGCTGCGGCGGCGGCTTTGCGCTTCGAGGAAGCCGCGGTGCTGCGCGATCAGATCCGCGCCTTGCAGACCGTACTGCACCGGCAGTATGTGAGCTCGACGAAGGAGGTCGATGTCGATATCGTCGTCGCGGTGGCGGAGCGCGGCGAGCTGTGCGTGAATCTGGCGATGGTGCGCGGCGGGCTGCATCTGGGCGATCGCGCCCATTTTCCACAGCTCGAAGGCGAGGCGACGGCCGAGGAAGGGCTCGCGGCTTTCCTCGAGCAGCACTATGCCGAGACGCCCCCGCCGGCGCGGCTCCTCCTCGAGCCTTGGCTGCTCGAAGAGATGCCGGAAGGCTTGAACGGCGGGGCGCCGAGAAACGAGATGGAGCGCGCCTGGCTCGACATGGCGCGCCACAATGCGCAGCTCGCGCTCGTGGCGCGGCGGCAGAGCCGCACGCGCGCTGCGAGCCGCCTCGAAGCCTTGCGGCAGGCGCTCGATCTGCCAGAGCCGCCGCGGCGCATCGAATGCTTCGACGTCAGCCACACCGCCGGCGAGGCGACGCAGGCCAGCTGCGTCGTCTACGAGCACCACCAGATGCAGCCGGCGCAGTACCGGCGCTACAACGTCACCGGCATCACGCCCGGCGACGACTACGCCGCGATGCGCCAGGTGCTCACGCGCCGCTACGCCAAGCTCGCCGAGGGCGTGGCGGCCGGCAGCGCGAAGATGCCCGACGTCGTGCTGATCGACGGCGGCAAGGGGCAGGTGGCGGTCGCGCGCGAGGTGTTCGAGGAGCTCGGGCTGGACCTGTCGCTGATCGTCGGCGTCGAGAAGGGCGAGGGGCGCAAGGTCGGCCTCGAGGAGCTCGTGTTCGCCGACGGGCGCGAGAAGGTGTCTCTCGGTGCCGACTCGGCGGCGCTGATGCTCGTCGCCCAGATCCGCGACGAGGCGCACCGCTTCGCGATCACCGGCATGCGCGCGAAGCGCGCGCGCGTGCGCACCGGCGCGAGCCGGCTCGAGGACATCCCGGGCGTCGGCCCGAAGAAGCGCGCGCGGTTGCTGCAGCGCTTCGGCGGCGTGCGCGGCGTGGCCAGCGCGAGCGTCGACGACCTGGCCAGCGTCGACGGCATCTCGAAGGAGCTGGCCCAGGAGATCTACCGTGCGCTGCATTGACCGTCCGTGGGTGGCCGCCGTCGTCGCGGCAGCGCTCGTCGCCGCCGGGTGCATGCGCAGCGCGCCGCCAGTGCCGCCCTCGGCACCGGCGGCACCGCCATCGGCACCGCCCGCGCC
>JAOAHQ010000041.1 GCA_026415155.1 Rhodocyclaceae bacterium | reverse complement strand
ACTTTTCGAGCATCCGCCCGGCCGGCGCCCATGTCAAAGGCACCCAATCGCGCGCCTCGGGCCCCGTCTCCTACATGCGCGTCTTCGACCGCTCCTGCGAAACCGTCGAATCCGCCGGCGCCCGCCGCGGCGCGCAGATGGGCGTGCTGCGCTGCGACCATCCCGACATCGAAGCCTTCATCCACGCCAAGGATCATGGCGATCTGACCAACTTCAACATCTCAGTCGGCGTCACCGACGCCTTCATGCGCGCCGTCGAGGAAGGCCGCGAGGTCGAGCTCGTGCATCGCGCCGAGCCCGGCAATGAAATCAAGCAGGCCGGCGCCTATCAGCGCGACGACGGTCTGTGGGTGTATCGCAAGGTGCCGGCGCGCGAGCTATGGGATCAGATCATGCGCTCGACCTATGACCATGCCGAGCCGGGCATCCTGTTCATCGACCGCATGAACAAGGACAACAACCTCAACTACTGCGAGACCATCGAAGCGACCAACCCCTGCGCCGAGCAGCCGCTGCCGCCTTACGGCTGCTGCTGCTTGGGCTCGATCAACCTCACGCTGTTCGTCAACCATCCCTTCTCGGCAACCGCGGACTTCGACTACGCGGGTTTCGGCAAGGTGATTGACGTGGCCGTGCGCATGCTCGACAACGTGCTCGACGTCACCCACTGGCCGCTGCCACAACAGGCCCAGGAAGCGGCCGCCAAACGCCGCATTGGCTTGGGCTTCACGGGGCTTGGCGATGCGCTGATCATGCTCGGCCTGCGCTATGACACCGAGGAAGCAAGGAAGACCGCGGCGAAGATCGCCGAATTCATGCGCGACCGCGCTTATCTCGCCTCGGTGGAACTGGCCAAGGAACGCGGCGCCTTCCCGCTCTTCAATGCCGACCTGTATCTCTCCGGCGGCAACTTCGCCTCGCGCCTGCCGCAGCCCATCAAGGAAGCGATCAGGAAGCACGGCATCCGCAACTCGCATCTTTTATCGATCGCGCCAACCGGCACGATTTCGCTCGCCTTCGCCGACAACGCGAGCAATGGCATCGAACCGCCCTTCTCCTGGACCTACACGCGCAAAAAGCGCATGCCCGACGGCACGCACAAGGAATATGCCGTCGAAGATTACGCCTGGCGGCTTTACAAGCATATGGGCGGGAATGTTAATAACCTGCCCGACTACTTCGTCACCGCGCTCGAGATCTCGGCCATCGCCCACGAGCAGATGGTCGCCGCCGTTGCGCCCTACATCGACACCTCGATCTCCAAGACCGTCAATGTGCCGGCCGACTATCCCTACAGCGAGTTCGAGGATCTCTACATGGTCGCCTGGAAGTCAGGCCTCAAGGGCCTGGCGACCTACCGTCCCAACGCCGTCTTGGGCAGCGTGCTCTCGGTCGAGCCGCAGCCGGCGCAGACGCAGAAGCAGCCGCAGGACGTCACCCTCGACGGTGCCAACCGCCGCCTCTCGATCGGCTCACTGCCCGCCCCGGTGCTCGCCTCCTTGCGCTGGCCGGGGCGGCCGCGCCTGCCCGACGGCAACGCGGCCTGGACCTACATGATCGAGACGCCGCATGGCGAATTCGCCCTCTTCGTGGGTCAGATCGAGAACGAAAAGCGCCAGCCCGTCCCCTTCGAGGTCTGGGTCAATGGCACCGAGCAGCCGCGCGGCTTGGGCGCGGTCGCCAAGACGCTCTCGATGGACATGCGCGCCAACGACCCGGCCTGGCTCAAGCTCAAGCTCGACGTGCTCGCCAGCACGGTCGGCGAGGAGCCCTTCGAGATGCCCTTCCCGCCGCATGGCGAACCCAAGATGATGCCGGGCACCGTCTCGGCGATGGCGCAAGTCATCCGCTATCGCTGCGAGCAGCTCGGCGCGCTCGAAACCTCCGGCGCAACGCCCGTGCTCGATTGCATGTTTTCCCGCGACGAGCCGAAAACCGGCACCGACGGCACGCTCTCCTGGACGGTGGATATCGTCAACCCTGCTTCGCGCGAAGATTTCGTGCTCGGTCTCAAGGAGATGACGCTGCCCGATGGCGTCACCCGCCCCTATTCCTGCTGGCTCTCCGGCAACTATCCGCGCGCGCTCGATGGGCTCACGCGGCTCCTCTCGCTCGACATGCGCGTGCTCGATCCGGCCTGGATCGGCATGAAGCTCAGGAAACTGCTCAATTACCCCGAGCCCCTGGGCGACTTCATGGCGCGCGTGCCCGGCTCGAACCGGCAGCAGAACTGGCCTTCGACCGTCGCCTATATCGCTCGCCTCATCATCCACCGCTATGCGATGCTCGGCATCCTCGACGAGCAAGGTTATCCGACGCGCGAGATGGGCATCCTCGAAACGCCGCGCGAGAAGGGCGAGGTCAAGGTGACGCAAGGCTCGCTGTGCGCCGAATGCGGCAACATGACGGTCATCAGGAAGGACGGCTGCGATTTCTGCACCGCCTGCGGCGCCGTCGGCACCTGCGGCTAGAATCGATCAACATTCAAGGGGAAGCGAGAAACCCGGCCCCGCGCCGGGTTTCTCGTTTGGGACAGATGCTCGACAAAATCCGCGACCTTTGGCATCAGGCGCTCGCCTCGGTGCTCGCCGAGCTCACTGAAGAAGAGCTGCGCTGGCTTCTTTGCTCGCGTTGGCAGGTGTCTTTGCTCGAGAAGCGGCGCACCACGGTGATCGTCTCGCGCGTGCGCATTGTCGCCGCGCTGTTCGCCCTGCTCACGCCCTTGTGGATCGTCGTCGACATCGCCGCCTTCGAGTGGGAGGTCTGGTATCCGCTCGTTCTCGCGCGGCTGGCGGCAACCTTCGCCTTCGCGATGATCGCCCTCCATGCCAAACAAATGAACAGCATGAATGACGCCTACCGCATCCTCACCATGCTGTTCCTCGTCCCGACGGCGTTCTTCCTCTTTTCCTACCAGCACATGGCGCAGTTCGAGCTGCATGGCCTCCAGCAGGCCTTCTCGACCGGCTATGCCTTTCTGCCCTTCGTGATGCTCGCCGGCTTGTCGATCTTTCCGCTGACACTCGTCGAGAACATCGCCTTCATCTCGCCGCTGTTCATCATGCAGGCCATCGCTGGGATTTTCCGCCTCCCCGTGCTCGATTGGCCGACTTTCACCGCGTCGTTTTGGCTGATGGCGCTGATCGCCGGCGTGGCGGTACTTGCGGGCCTCTCGCAGCTCGCCTTCATCATCGTCATGGTGCGCGAATCGGTCCGCGACCGCATGACCGGCTGCTTCTCGCGCGCAAGCGGCGAGGAGCTCATCGAGTTGCAGTTCAACCTCGTGCGCCGCAGCGGCGAGCCGCTCACGATCGCCTTCATCGATCTGGACCACTTCAAGGAAATCAACGATACCTTCGGCCATGAAGCGGGCGATGTCGTGCTCGCCACGGCAGCCCGCGCGATCCAGAACCAGCTGCGTCAGGGCGACATCCTGGTGCGCTGGGGCGGCGAAGAGTTTCTCCTCATCCTGCCGAATACCACGCTCCCCCAGGCGAGGCACGCGCTCGAGCGCGTGCGCGCGGCAGGTCTTGGCAAGCGGCCCGATGGGCGGCCGATTACCGCCAGCATCGGTCTTGCCGAACGGCGCGAAGAACCCTCGGACTATTGGCCAGCGCTCGTCGAGATCGCCGACCGGCGCATGTACCGGGCCAAACAAGCAGGACGGAATCGCATCGTCAGCGAGGATGCGCCCGCTGCCGAATAAGTTTTCAGCGCGGCGGCGGCGGAGGCGGGCTGCCGGCAGGCGGCGGAGGGGGCGGATTCCCCGTTGGAGGGGGCGGTGGCGGCGTTTGGCTCGCTGCCGGGACGGCTGGGCTATAGCTGCCGTTCAAGGGCACGCGATGACCCTTCGCGTACATGCACTGCACGTAGGCGATGTCATACTGGCGCTGGCCGCCATAGCCTGAGCGCTCGCTCGCCTCGGCGCCGCTCATGCTGCCGACGATGACGCCCATGCCGGCCCCGACGCTGGCGCCATCGCGTCCGCCGATCAAGGCGCCCGCCAAGGCGCCGATCCCTGCCCCCACGGCGGCATCGCGCAGCGCCGCCTCATTGGCGGCCCGCGCCCCGGCCTCGCCGCCGATTTGCTGGAGCGCATAGGCGCGGCAGGCATAGTCGTCGGCGCGAAAGTCGTCGAAGCTCCTGCCGGTGCCTGGCAGCACCATCACCGTGGGCGCCGAAGGCGCCGTTGCGCAGGCTGCCAGCAGCAAGGTCGGCCAGAGCAGTTTCAGGCTCGCGTGCATGGACACTCCTCCTTCTTCATTGCGGCGGCTGGGGCGCCACCTTGCGCCAAGAGCCGGGGCATTGCTTTACATAAGGATAATAGGCCCGCGCTTCCTCGCACCAATACCAATAGCCCGGCTCGAGGGTCGGCACGCTCGGCAAGACGGCCGGCTGTTCGATATAGACGGTCGGCGCCGGCGGCGAGACGATGACGGGCGCGACGATCGGCGGCGCATAGACCCGCGGCCACGCCGGATAGGCATAGACCGGCCGCGGCGGATAGACCCAGGAGGGGCCGAAATAGAAGCCAAACTCGACCGTCGTGCGCGGCCGATGGAAGTGATCGCGATGATGATGGCGGTAATAGGGTGGATCGGCCCACGCCTGGGCAGACAGCGCGAGCCAGAAGACTGGCAGCAGGAAGAGTTTCGACTTCATTGCGTTGCTCCTCGATGAGTGCGCAACGTCAATAACGCGCCCAACGGCGAAAAGCGCACGGCTAGGCCACCACGACTCTGTAAAAAAATGTTGCCGTCCCGCCAGCGCCGACTTTTTCGGAGCAAAAAGGCCCTGTCAGCACGGCTCAGGGCCGCTGTGCCGGCGATCACTTGAAGGGATGGCGCAACACGATGGTCTCTTCACGGTCTGGCCCCGTGGAGACCATATCAACCGGCACGCCGCAGAGCTCCTCCATGCGTTTGATGTAATTCTGTGCGTTCTTCGGCAAGGCATCAAAGCTTCTCACGCCGACGGTGCTCTCCTTCCAGCCCGGCATCGATTCATAGACCGGCTCGCAACGTTCGAGCTCATCGGCGCCGACGGGCAGGATGTCGGTAAAGCCGCCATCGAGCTTGTAGCCGGTGCAGATCTTCATCTCCTCGAGGCCATCGAGCACGTCGAGCTTCATCACGCACAGGCCGGAAATGCCATTGATCTGGATCGAGCGCTTCAAGGCCGCGGCATCGAACCAGCCGCAACGGCGCGCACGCCCCGTGGTCGAGCCAAACTCGTGCCCCTTGTCGGCCATGTGCTTGCCGATGGGATCCTGCTTGTCGGCGGCGTCATACAGCTCGGTCGGGAATGGCCCCGAGCCGACGCGCGTCGTATAGGCCTTGGTGATGCCGAGCACGTAGTGCAGCATCGCCGGGCCGATACCGGCGCCCGTCGAGGCGCCGCCGGCCACACAGTTCGACGAAGTGACATAGGGATAGGTGCCATGATCGATGTCGAGCAGGGTGCCTTGGGCGCCCTCGAAGAGGATGTTGGCGCCGGCCTTGTGCGCCTCATAAAGCGCGCGCGGCACGTCGGCGATCATCTTCGCAATGCGCGGCGCCAAGGCAAGCGCGCCATCGAGCACCGCTTGGAAATCGACCGTCTCGGCGCCAAGGTAGTTTTTGAGCACGAAGTTGTGATAGTCGAGCACCTCGCCGAGTTTTTCGGCGAAGCGCTTGGGGCGCAACAAGTCCTGCACACGCAGCGCCCGCCGCGCGACTTTGTCCTCGTAAGCGGGGCCGATGCCGCGGCCGGTCGTGCCGATCTTCTTCGCCCCTTTGGCCGCCTCGCGCGCGACATCGAGCGCCTGGTGATAGGGCAGGATCAAAGGACAGGCCTCGGAGATCTTGAGGCGTGCCTCGGCATCGACGCCCGCGGCGGCGAGCGCATCGAGCTCCTTGACGAGCGCCTCGGGCGAGAGCACCACGCCATTGCCGATATAACAGGTCACGCCCGGCCGCAGAATGCCCGAGGGCACCAGGTGCAGCACCGTCTTCTTGCCGCCGATCACCAAGGTATGCCCCGCGTTGTGGCCGCCCTGATAGCGCACGACGCCCTGCGCGTGATCGGTGAGCCAATCGACAATCTTGCCCTTGCCTTCGTCGCCCCATTGCGTGCCGATCACGACTACGTTCTTGGCCATGTCACTCTTCCTCATTCGATGTTCAAGGGTTCGATGATCCAGTGCCCATCGCGATGCACGAGCCGGCGGTCGCATCCCGCTTCCCGCCAGTCTCCGTCGTGGCCTGGCAGCGCCGTAACGACGATTTCGCCCGCAGCGCGCAACCGCTCGATCTCGGCTTGCGCCGCGCGATCTTCCGTCCACGGCGCAAGGATCGCTCCTGCGGGCTTGGTGGGCGGCGGCACGAGCCGGGCCAGCGCGCGCAAGTCGAGCGAAAACCCCGTCGCCGGACGGGCGCGGCCAAAACGTGCGCCAAAGCCATCGTAGCGCCCCCCCAAGGCGACCGCGGCGGGGCTGTCATCGCAGTAGGCGGCAAAGACGATACCGCTGTGATAGTGGTAGCCGCGCAGGTCGGCCAGATCGAAAGACAATGGCAAATCGGCCAGCTCGCTTGAGAGGCGCAAGAGATCGCCGAGCGCGCGTGTGATCTCCGGTAGCGCCGGCAGGCGTGCCGCAGCGCCCGCGAGGACTTCGAGGCCGCCATAGAGCTCGGGCAGTGCCAGGAGCCCAGAGCGCACCGGCTCAGGCAACCCCAGCGTCAGCTCGCGCAAGCTGGGAACATCCTTCGCTTGCAAGGCCTCGAAGAGGCACTCCTCGACTTCCTGTGGCAGCGCCAAGCCGGCCACCAGCGCGCGAAAGAGGCCGACATGACCGAGATCGATGCGGCTTGCGGGCAGCTCGGCAAGCGTCAGGGCGCGCGCGAGCAGGCGGATCACCTCGTGATCGGCTTCGAGCCCGGCATGGCCATAGAGTTCGACGCCGATCTGGATCGGCTCGCGCGAGGCCAAGAGGCTCGCCGGCCGCGTATGGAGCACGCTGCCGCAATAACACAAGCGCGTCACGCCTTTGCGGTTGAGTAAATGGGCATCGATGCGCGCCACCTGGGGCGTGATGTCGGCGCGCAGCGCGAGCGTACGGCCGGAGAGCTGATCGACGAGCTTGAAGGCGCGCAAGTTGAGGTCGGCACTCTCGGCGGCGAGCGCATCGGCGAATTCAAGCAGGGGCGGCACAACGAGCTGATAGCCATAAAGCGCGAACTCGTCGAGCAAGCGCCGGCGCAAGCGTTCGACCTGAGCCGCCTCGGCGGGCAACAAATCTTCGATGGCCTCGGGCAGCAACCAGGCGTGCATGGCAATCACCCGAGGAGGAAGAGCAGCGCAAGACCGATGAGGATCGAACTGAGGCCGACGAAGCGCAGCTGGCCATCGGTGAGCGCAATGGCGCGCCGGAAGGTCTCGCGCCAGACCTGGGGCGCCGCGAAGGGCAACAGCCCCTCGATCACCAGCATCAGCGCAAACGCCAGCAAGAGATTCGACATGCCGCGCGCTTTTTGCCTACTTGCCGCCCTTGCCGCCGCTTCTCAGATACTTGAAGAAATCGGCGCTCGGATCGACGATGAGCAGATCGTTCTTGTTGGCGAAGCTCTGCCGATAGGCTTCGAGGCTGCGGTAGAAGGCATAGAACTCGGGATTCTCACCAAAAGCCTTGGCATAGATCGCAGCGGCCTTGGCATCCCCCTCGCCCTTGATCTTCTGCGCTTCACGATAGGCCTCGGCGATGATCACCTCGCGCTGCTTGTCGGCATCGGCGCGGATCTTCTCGGCCTCCGCCGCCCCTTGCGATCTCAGCTCGTTGGCAACACGCTTTCTTTCCGTCTCCATGCGCCGATAGACGGCTTCCGAGACCTCCTGCGGCAGATCGACGCGCTTTAGGCGCACGTCGACGATCTCGACGCCAATTTGGCGCGCGTCGGCATCGGCCTTCTTCTGCACCTCGGCCATGATCTTGTCGCGCTCGCCTGAGACCACGTCATGCACGGTGCGCTTGCCGAATTCCTCGCGCAGACCGGAGTTGACCGTCTGCGCGAGGCGCGTGCGGGCAAGCATCTCATCGCCCTGCACCGAGATGTAATACTGCTTTACATCATGGATGCGCCATTTGACATAGGCATCGACGAGCACCGGCTTTTTCTCGGCAGTGAGATAACGCTCCGGCTCCGGCGCATCGAGCGTCATGATGCGTTTTTCGAAAAAACGCACGTTTTGGATCAGCGGCCACTTGAAATTGAGGCCCGGTTCGGTGATGACTTCCTTGATCTCGCCGAGCTGGAAGACGATCGCATATTGGCGCTGATCGACGGTGAAGAGCATCGCGCCGAGTGTCACGAACACGGCGAAGACGATCCCCAGAAGGGCTGGCAGGCGTTGCAGCATCAGCGCTCTCCCCGTTCGCGCGACGAGAGCGTCCCGCGCGTGCGCACGTCGCGGTTTTCCATCGCCGAGGCCGGTGCCGAAGGCCGCTCAGAAGCATCGACAGGAGATGCGGCGACCGCATTCGCGGCAGGCGCGGCGCCGGCCGCCTGCATCAGTTTGTCAAGCGGCAGATAGAGCAGATTGCCGCCGCTCTTGGCATCGATCATCACCTTGCTGGTATTGGCAAACACCTGCTGCATGGTCTCGAGATAAAGCCGCTGGCGCGTCACCTCTGGCGCCTTAGCATATTCGTTCAGGAGTTTCGTGAAGCGCGCCGCCTCGCCCTCGGCGGTGGCGATGAGCCGCGCGCGGTAGCCCTCGGCTTCCTGCAACAGGCGCGAAGCGGTGCCGCGCGCGCGCGGAATCACGTCGTTGGCATAGGCCTCACCCTCGTTCTTCTGCCGCTCGCGGTCTTGCCCGGCCTTGACGGCATCGTCGAAAGCCGCCTGCACCTGCTCGGGGGGCTGGGTGCTCTGCATCGTCACGGCACGGATTTGGATGCCGGTGGCATAGCGATCGAGAATCTCCTGCATCGTCTTCTGCGTATTGGCGGCAATGACGTCACGGCCTTCGTAAAGGACGAAGTCCATCTTGCTCTTGCCGACCACCTCGCGGATCGCCGTCTCGGCCGCTCCCATCACCGCGTCGTCGGGATGGCGGTTGTTGAAGAGGTAATCCTTCGGATCCTTCAAGAGGTATTGCACGGCGAACTGCACGCTGACGATGTTCTCGTCATCGGTGAGCATCAGTGCCTCTTTCGGCACTTTGTTCTTCTCCGAGCCGCGGTAGCCGATCTCGATCGTGCGCACGCCGGTGAGATTGACGATCTCGTGCGTCTGGATCGGCCAAGGCAGCCGCCAGCGCAAGCCCGGCTCGGTGGTTTCCGAATACTTGCCAAGGGTCAGCACCACGCCGCGCTGGCTGGCATCGACGATGTAGAAGCCACTCGCGAGCCAGACGACGAGGACGAGGGCGATGAGAAGCCCCAAGCCGCCGCCGAATTGACCGGGCGTCAAGGCCGGCAGATTTGGACCGCTGCCCTCCCCGCCATCGCCGCTACCGCCGCGCCGCTTGCCGAGCATGCCAGCGAGGCGGCGATTGAAATCGCGCCACAGCTCATCGAGATCGGGAGGACCTGCGTTGTTCCGCCCACCGCCGCGGCCGGGCTCATTGCCCCAGCCGTGGTCATTGAGCGACATCAAAATGCCGGTGATCATGGTCTGCGATAGGGGGGTGAGTCTCGTCTTGAATCGGAGCGGCGAGTTTGTACGACATCTCCGCCAAGGCTGCGCGGAGCAGGTCGAGGCCGGCGCCGGTCTTGGCGCTGACACGAACGCGGGCGATGTTACCACACTCGTCGCGCTCGACTCCGGGGGCAAGAGGGGTCAGATCGATCTTGTTAAGGACGACGAACTGCGGCACCCTGGCAGCGCCGATCTCGGCGAGCACTTGGGCGACGGCCTGCCTCTGCTGCTCGCGGTCGGGACTTGCGGCATCGACGACATGCAAGAGCAGATCGGCCGCGACGGTTTCTTCCAGCGTGGCATGAAAAGCCGCGATAAGCGCATGCGGCAGGTCGCGGATGAAGCCGACCGTATCGGAGAGCACGATCTGGCAGCCCGAACGCCCGCTTTCGAGCTCGCAGCTCGGCACATAGAGCTTGCGCGAGGTGGTGTCGAGCGTGGCGAAGAGCTGATCGGCGGCATAGCTGCCCGCTTTCGTCAGGGCATTGAAGAGGGTGCTCTTGCCGGCGTTGGTATAGCCCACCAGGGAAACCGACAATACCTCGCTCCGGCTGCGCCCTTTGCGGCGCACGGCGCGCTGACGTTCCAGCTGCCGCAGGCGCTCCTTGAGCACCCCGATCCGCCTGCCCAAGAGCCGCCGGTCGGTTTCGAGCTGCTTCTCGCCCGGCCCGCGCAGACCGATGCCGCCGCGCTGCCGTTCGAGGTGAGTCCAGCCGCGCACGAGTCGCGTCATCTGGTGTTCGAGCTGCGCGAGCTCCACCTGCAGCTTCCCCTCGTGGCTTCTCGCGCGTAAGGCGAAGATGTCGAGGATCAGCGCCGTGCGATCGATGACGCGCCGCTTGAGCGCCTGTTCGAGATTGCGCTGCTGGGCAGGGGAAAGCTCGTGGTTGAAGAGCACGAGCCCAGCGCCATGCAAGTCGGCGCTCGCGCGAATCTCCTCGACCTTACCGGAACCGACGAAGGTCTTGGCATCGGGCTTGCTGCGCTTGCCGGTGATCGTTGCCACCGGCTCGGCGCCGGCACTTATCGCCAACAGCCGGAATTCATCGAGCCGCTCGGCAAAATCGTCGGCCCCGAAATCGAGCTGCACCAACACGGCCCGCTCGCCGGCCGCAGGACGTTCAAACATCGGCGGGCCATCCGCCGTTCATGCAGCTCACTCGGACGCTTCGGTGCTGATATTCACCGGCCGGGCGGGCACCACGGTCGAGATGGCGTGTTTATAGACCATTTGCGTGACGGTGTTCTTGAGCAACACGACGTATTGATCGAAGGACTCGATCTGCCCTTGCAGCTTGATGCCATTGACGAGATAGATGGAAACCGGGACGTGCTCGCGCCGCAGCGTGTTCAAAAACGGGTCTTGTAGCATCTGCCCTTTGTTGCTCATGGATGACCTCACGGAATTATGGTTATAGGAAGCGGGGGGAAACTGTAGCTGATTTTTGGCAGCGAGGCCAGCGCCGCGATACGAGACTGCCCTCGAAAAGTGGCATGGGTTGATTCTCCCCAGCTCCCCCGCAAAGCCGGTGTAACTGAGAAAGTCTCGAGTTGCGTTCACCACGCCAGACTCGTTTTTTGAAGCCGACTTTTCCACCCTATCATCGAGGCGCAGTAAGTGTCTTGATTTGCCAATTGTTTTCGCCAGCCGTTTTTTGCAATACCCTATTGCATGCAAATTCGTGCTCTTGCCTGCCCTTGCCAATCTTTGCCAGACCAAGGCGTTTCACGCCTGGGAAGGGTGAAACGCCCTGATGCGAGGCGCGAGCTTGTCACGCAATTCGCGCAATGCGATGCGCATGTCGTACTCCGCCTGCAAGTTGATCCAGAACCGTGGCTCCATGCCGAAATACAGCCCCAGACGCAAGGCCGTATCGGCGGTGATCGGACGGCGGCCATGCACGATCTCGCTGATGCGGCTCGGGGAGACATCGATATCGGCGGCCAACTGACGGGCCGTGATGCCCAGCGGCTTCATGAATTCTTCCAGCAGAATCTCGCCGGGGTGAATCTCATCGAGCAGTTTCGCCATGTTCCGTTTCCCTGTCAGTGGTAGTCCACGATCTCGACCTGGTGTGCGCCGTCCTTGCGCCAAACGAAGCAGATGCGCCACTGGTCGTTGATCCGGATGCTGTGCTGTCCTTTGCGGTCTCCTTTCAGGGCTTCGAGCTGGTTGCCGGGAGGAATCCGCAGACTTGAGAGCTCAGTGGCCGCATGGAGTTGCAGCAGCTTGCGCCGCGCCGCCCGCTCGATGTTCCTAAACCGCGTCACGGCCCGGCTATGGAAAAGAGCCTCGGTGTCGGAACATGCAAACGAGCAGATCATGGCGCATCATGTTCCGTATCACGGAATCTGTCAAGCGCGGCGAGACCCATGGCCAGACTGGACTATCACGATGCCCAGGCCGTGCTCGCGAAGCCCTTGAGCACCTTCGCAGCATTCTGCCGATCACCATGCAGCAACGTCGCAACCCATAACCGGCGTCTTCAGGCCTCGCCGATCGGCTGCTCTGCCCATCTTTGCCAGACGTTGCCAGTCCTTGCCTGTCTTTGCCAGGTCACTCCCACTCGATCGTCCCCGGCGGCTTGCCGGTGATGTCATAGACGACGCGCGAGATGCCGCGAATCTCATTGACGATGCGATTCGAGACGCGCGCCAGCAGCTCGTGTGGCAGTTCCGCCCAGCGCGCGGTCATGAAGTCGGTGGTCTCGACGGCGCGCAGCGCGACGACGTAGTCATAGACACGGCCATCGCCCATCACGCCGACGGATTTCACCGGCAGGAACACGGCGAAGGCTTGGCTCACCTTGTCGTACCACTCGGCGGCCCTAAGCTCGTCGATGAAGATCGCGTCGGCCTGGCGCAGGAGATCCGCATACTCCTTCTTCACCTCGCCCAAGATGCGCACGCCGAGGCCCGGGCCGGGGAAGGGGTGGCGATAGACCATCTCATGCGGCAACCCCAGGGCGATGCCCAGTTCCCTCACCTCATCCTTGAAGAGCTCGCGCAAGGGCTCGAGGAGCTTGAGGTTGAGAGTTTCCGGCAGGCCGCCGACGTTGTGATGAGACTTGATCGTGTGCGCCTTCTTGGTCTTGCCGCCCGCCGATTCGATCACATCCGGGTAGATGGTGCCCTGCGCGAGCCATTTGACGTTCGGCAGCTTCTTGGCTTCGGCCTGGAAGACCTCGACGAACTCGCGGCCGATGATCTTGCGCTTCTGTTCGGGATCCGCCACGCCCTTGAGCCGGGCTAGGAACCGCTCGCTTGCATCGACGTGGATGACCCTGACGCCGAGGTTGCGCGCAAAAGTCTGCATCACCTGCTCGGCTTCGTTCAGGCGCAACAGGCCGTTGTCGACGAAGACGCAGGTCAGCTGCGGCCCGATCGCCTTGTGCAAAAGCGCCGCAACCACCGAGGAATCGACGCCGCCGGAAAGACCGAGGATCACCTCGTCCTGGCCAACCTGCTCGCGAATCCTGGCGATGGCTTCTTCGACATAGCCCGGCATGTTCCAATCGCCGCGGCAGCCACAGATGTCACGCACGAAGCGGGCGAGGATTTCGCGGCCCTTGATCGTATGGGTGACTTCGGGATGGAATTGCACGCCGTAGAAGCGGCGCGCCTCATCCGCCATCGCGGCGATCGGAGTGGTTTCGTTGCTGCCGATCACCTCGAAGCCGGGCGGCAGGCGCGTGACCTTGTCGCCATGCGACATCCAGACTTCGAGGATGTCGCGGCCTGCGGCATCGGTGCGATCCTTGAGGCCGGCAAACAACCGGGAATGGCTATGGGTGCAGATTTCGGCATAACCAAACTCACGCTTGCCCGAGCGCTCGACCTTGCCGCCGAGTTGCTGGGCCATCGTCTGCATGCCATAGCAGATGCCGAGCACTGGCACGCCGAGTTCGAAGACGATTTGCGGGGCGCGCCAGTCCTCGGCCTCATAGACCGAATTCGGCCCGCCCGAGAGGATGATGCCCGCAGGTTGGAAGTCGCGGATGAATTGCTCGGACACATCATATGGATGCAGCTCGCAATAGACCTGCAGCTCGCGCACGCGGCGGGCGATGAGTTGCGTGACTTGCGAGCCGAAGTCGAGGATGAGGATTTTCTGATGGGACATGCGTGGGCCTTTTGAAACGAAAAGGGCGGCCCAGGCCGCCCTGCCTTGAACCTTGCAACTCAGTCGATGTGATAGTTGGGCGCTTCCTTGGTGATTTGCACGTCATGGACATGCGACTCGCGGATGCCGGCGGCGGTGATCTCGACGAACTGCGCCTTGGCGTGCATCTCGGCGATCGTCGCGCAGCCGAGGTAGCCCATCGACGAACGCAAGCCGCCCATGAGCTGATGGATCACCGCGGTGACCGGCCCCTTGTAGGGCACGCGCCCTTCGATGCCCTCGGGCACGAGCTTTTCGACGTTCGCCTCGTTATCCTGGAAATAGCGATCCGACGAGCCTTTCTGCATCGCGCCCAAGGAGCCCATGCCTCGATAGGCCTTGTAGGAGCGGCCTTGATAGAGCACCGTCTCGCCGGGCGCCTCTTCGGTACCGGCAAAGAGCCCGCCCAGCATCACGGCATGCGCGCCGGCGGCGATCGCCTTGGCGATGTCGCCGGAGTAACGGATGCCGCCATCGGCGATGAGCGGAACGTCGGTATCGGCGAGCGCCTGGGCGACGTCATCGACGGCGGAAATCTGCGGCACGCCGACGCCGGCGACGATGCGCGTCGTGCAGATCGAGCCCGGACCGATGCCGACCTTGACGGCATCAGCGCCATGATCGACGAGCGCCTTGGCTGCCTCGCCGGTGGCGATGTTGCCGCCGATGACCTCGATCTGCGGATAATTTTTCTTCACCCATTCGACGCGCTTCAGGACCCCTTCGGAATGACCGTGGGCGGTATCGACGACGATGACATCGACGCCCGCCTCGACGAGCCGCTCGACGCGCTCTTCCGTGCCCGCGCCGACACCGACGGCCGCGCCGGCCAAGAGCCGGCCATGCTCATCCTTGGCGGCGTTCGGATAGTCTGAGGACTTTTGGATGTCCTTGACGGTCATGAGACCGCGCAGCTCCCACGCATCATTGATGACGAGCACGCGCTCGAGACGGTGCTTGTGCATCAGCGCCTTGGCTTCTTCCAAGGTCGCGCCTTCCTTGACGGTAACGAGGCGCTCCTTGGGCGTCATGATGTTGCCGATCACCTCATCGTAGCGCGTCTCGAAGCGCAAATCGCGATTGGTGACGATGCCGACGACCTTGCCGTTCTCGACGACCGGCAGGCCGGAAATCTTATGGGTGCGCGTGAGCGCCAGCACTTCGCGCACGGTCATCGTCGGCGGGATGGTGATCGGGTCTTTGAGCACGCCGGACTCGAAGCGCTTGACCTTGGCGACCTCCGCGGCCTGGGCCTGGGGATCGAGATTCTTGTGAATGATGCCGATGCCGCCTTCCTGGGCGAGCGCAATCGCGAGCCGCGCCTCGGTGACGGTATCCATCGCCGCCGAGACCAAGGGCAGATTGAGGCGTATCTTGCGCGTGAGCCGTGTAGCGAGAGAGACGTCGCGGGGCAGGATCGCCGAGTGAGCAGGCACCAGGAGAACGTCGTCGAAGGTGAGCGCCTTCCGGATGAGTCGCATGCTGATATCCTTGCGTCCAAAAGATCATTTTACCCAAAACCCACATCATGACCGACACCATGCCAACCGATACTCAAGCCATTGAAATCATTGACGCCGCTATCACGGGCCGCCGTTCCATCCGCGCCTTTCTGCCCACGCCGGTGCCGAAGGAAACCGTCATCGACATCCTGCGCGTCGCGAGCCGCGCGCCTTCGGGCGTCAATATCCAGCCTTGGCGCGTCTATGTCCTCGCTGGGAAAGCGCGCGAGGAGCTCGTGACGAAACTCTTGGCCGCCCACGATGCCCATCGACCGCACGACCCGCACGAATACCGCTACTACCCAGAAAAATGGGAGGAGCCCTACCTTTCCCGCCGCCGCAAGGTCGGCGCCGACCTCTATGGCCTGCTCGGCATCGGCAAGGGCGATACGCACCGCATGCACGAACAGTGGGGCCGCAACTACAAGTTCTTCGATGCGCCGGTCGGCATGATCTTCACGCTCGACCGCCGTCTCGGCGAAGGCAGCCTGCTCGACTATGGCATGTTCATGGAGAACATCATGATCGCCGCACGTGCGCGCGGCCTCGATACCTGCGCGCAGGAATCCTTCGGCCGCTATCACCGCATCGTCTGCGAAACGCTCGGCATTCCTGACAGCGAAATGCTCGTCTGCGGCATGGCGCTCGGCTATGCCGACCCGAACGCGCCAGAGAACAAACTCGTCACTGAGCGCGAGCCCGTCGAGAAATTCGCCGACTTCCGCGGCTTCGACTGAAAAGTCGGCAGTTCAAGGCCGTCCCGCCAGCGCCGACTTTGGCGGGACGGCTCAGTCGAACTTGCGCTCGTCGCTGATCACCTTGCCATCGTTGGGTAAGGCATCGACGAAGAGCACCTCGCCGCGCAGCTTGGTCAGCTCGCGCAAACTTTCGGCGATGCGCGCCGCGAGTCCCTCGATCGGCGGCGCTTCGCAATGGAGCGTCATCCGATCGACGCCATCGGGATTGGTGAGTACGAGCCGCGCGCGGCGGATTTCCGGATGGCGCTTGACGACGGCGGCGATCTGCTCAGGATGGACGAACATGCCCTTGACCTTGGCGGTTTGATCGGCGCGGCCCAGCCAGCCACGGATGCGCATGTTGGTACGGCCGCAAGGCGATGGCCCCGGCAGCACGGCCGAGAGATCGCCCGTACCGAAGCGGATCAAGGGATAGGTGGAATTGAATGTCGTGACGACGACCTCGCCGACTTCGCCTTCCGGCACAGGGTCGCCCGTGCCGGGCCGGACGATCTCGACGATCACTTCTTCATCGACGACGAGCCCCTCGCGCGCCGGCGTCTCATAGGCGATCACGCCGAGATCGGCGGTCGCATAGGCCTGAAAGCCCATAATGCCGCGCGCGGCCAGGGCTTCGCGCTGCGCGGGCAAAAAGGCTTCGCCCGAGACGAGCGCTTTCTTGAGTGAGGGAATGCTAAGCCCCAGCGCGTCGGCCCGTTCGAGCAGGATACGCAAGAACGAGGGCGTGCCGACATAGCCTTGCGGCTGCAGATCGGCCATCGCCTGTAGCTGCTGTTCGGTTTGGCCGACGCCGCCGGGAAACACGGTGCAGCCCAAGGCAAGCGCCCCGCCTTCAAGTATCCAGGCGCCCGGCGTCATGTGGTAGGAAAAGCTGTTATGGACGAGATCACCGGCCCTGAAACCTGCAGCGAACAGGGCGCGGGCCGTGCGCCAGTAGTCTGCCTCGCGCCCCTCGGGTTCATAGATCGGCCCGGGCGAAGCGAAAACGCGGCCGATACGCCCCAAGCCCACTGCGACCAGTCCGCCGAAAGGAGGGCGCTTCTTTTGCATTTCGATCAGCTCGTGCTTACGCACCACCGGCAAGCGCGCAAGCGCTTCGCGTGAAGTCACCGTCATCGGGTCGACCTCGCGCAGGCTCTCGGCGAACCACGGCGCATGCGCCTTGGCATAGGCGATCTGTTTGGGCAATCGCGCCATCAGGGCGCGCTCGCGCTCTTCGGGGGGGCGCGTCTCCAGCGTGTCGAAGTATTCCATCAGGCAAGCCAGCGTTTTCTTCTGCGATAGTGCTTGACGTCGCGGAAGCTCTTGCGGCCCTGGCTGGAAAGGCCCAGATAAAACTCCTTGACGTCCTCGTTGTTCCTGAGCTCTTCGGCCTGCCCTTCCATGACGACGCGGCCGTTCTCGAGGATGTAGCCGAAATCGGCATAGCGCAGCGCCACCATCGTATTCTGCTCGGCCAAGAGAAAGCTCACCTTCTCGCGCTGATTGAGATCGCGCACGATCTCGAAGATCTCTTCGACGATCTGCGGCGCGAGTCCCATCGAGGGTTCGTCGAGCAGGATCATCTCGGGGTTGGCCATCAGCGCGCGGCCGATCGCACACATCTGCTGCTCGCCGCCCGAGGTATAGCCGGCTTGCGAACTCCGGCGCTGCTTCAAGCGCGGGAAATAGGTATAGACCCGTTCAAGGTCGCGCTTCAATTCCGCACGCGAAGGCTTGCGGGTATAGGCGCCCGTGAGCAAATTGTCCTCGATCGTCAGATGGGCGAAGCAGTGGCGGCCTTCCATGACCTGGATGACGCCGCTCTTGACGAGCTCGTTCGGCGTGAGCTGATCGACGCGCTTGCCTTTGAACTGGATGTCGCCCTTGGTCACCTCGCCGCGCTCGGCGGCGAGCAGATTCGAGATGGCTTTGAGCGTCGTCGTCTTGCCGGCGCCGTTGGCGCCCAAGAGTGCGACGATCTTGCCCTGCGGCACCTCGAGCGAAACACCCTTCAAGACGAGGATCACGTGGTCGTAGATGACCTCGATGTTATTGACGGAAAGATAGGCGCTCATGAAAAAGTCTTCCGGAAAGTCGGCGCCGGCGGGACAGCCACACCGGCGCCGAGTGAGGGGCTTACTTCTCCTTGCTGCAGTCGCGCGGCGTGATGCCCTTCTCCTTCGCGTATTTCTGCGCATCGGCCATGAAGAGCGGGTGGATGAGCGCCTTGTTGCCCTCGATCCAGTCGGTGAGCGGCACCCACTTCGTGCCATCCCACTGCTGGATCTTCACCTTGCCCGAACCTTCATGGTTGTTGCAGGAGGTCTTCACCTCGGGCAAGAGCCCCGTCGCACCGAGTTGCTTCAAACGCGCCTCGGTGAGATTGAGGTTCTCGAGGCCCCAACGCACCTGCTCGGGCCCCATCGCCTTGCCCTTGCCGAACTTCGCCTGGGCGGTGCGGATCGCCTCGACCGAGAGCACGGCGGCCGAAACGCCACGGTTGTAAAGGATGGTGCCGATCTTCGAGGTATCCTTGAGATTGCCCTTGCCGGCGCCATAGACGGTCTTCTCGATGTCGGCGATGAGCGGCACGCCCTTGCCGGCCACGTTCCAGGTCGCCGACATATAACCCTTGGCGGCATCACCCGCCGGGATCACGTCCTCCTCGGAGCCTGCCCACCAGGAGCCGATCATGCGCTCACGCGGGTAGCCCATCTTCTGCGCAGTGTTGAGGGCCGTCATGTTCATGACGCCCCAGCCCCACAAGATCACGTAATCAGGCTTCTCCTGACGGATGCGCTGCCATTGCGCACCCTGCTCGTTGCCGGGATGGGCGACGGGAATCTGCACGAGCGTGAACTTGTTGAGGCGCGACTCAGCCTCGAGGGCGAGGATGGGCTCCTTGCCATAAGCGGAGTCGTGATAGAGATAAACGATCTTCTTGCCCTCGAGGCTGCCCTTTTCTTTGTCCTTGAGGAACTTGATGATCGCCGAGGCCTGCATCTGGTAGGTCGTCACGAGCGGGAAGGCCCAGGGGAAGACCGAGCCATCGACCGCTGAGGTGAGCCCATAGCCCATCATGGCCAAGGGCAGCTTGTCGGCGGCCGACTTATCGACGAGCGCATAGGAGATACCCGTCGACATCGTGTGGATCGGCCCCGGCGCCTTCTGCGCCTTCGACTTCAGGCGTTCATAGCACTCCACCCCCTTGGCGTTGTTGTATTCGGTTTCGCACTCTTCCCAGGTGATCTGCACGCCGTCGATGCCGCCCTTCATGTTGACGTAGGTCAGGTAATCGATGAAGCCGCCATAGAAGGATTGGCCGTTGGCGCCATAGGGGCCGACGCGGTAGGACGGGATCATGAAGAATTGTTCCTCGGCCGCTTGAGCGGCAGGCAATGCGCCCGCGAAGCAGGCGACTGCCACGGATGTTGCCAGAGTGAGTTGCTTGAAGCGTTTGATCATGTGAGTCTCCTCTTCGTGGTGTGGTTATGATGAATCAGTGCGGGAAAGGCCACAGGCGCAGTTTCTCTTTACCGATCTGCCACAGGCGCGCCAGACCATGCGGCTCGACGATCAGGAAGAACATGATCAGCTCGCCGAACACCATCAGCTGCATGTGCGAGACCGTCGCGCTATCGACGGGGAGATGCAGCAATTCGGAAAGCCAAGGCAGCACGATGTCGAGGAAGATCGGCACGAGCAGGATGAAGGCCGCGCCGAGGAAGCTGCCGAGGATGCTGCCCACCCCGCCGACGATGATCATGAAGAGAATCTTGAACGACAGATCGAGCGAGAAGCCGTCCGGCTCGACCGAGCCCAGATAGCAGAAGGCGTAGAGCGCCCCGGCCACACCGCAGTAGAAGGAACTGATCGCGAAGGCCAGGAGCTTGGTGCGCATGAGACGGATGCCGATCACCTCGGCGGCGACATCCATGTCGCGCACCGCCATCCAGGCGCGCCCCGTCGAGGATCGAACCATGTTCTTCGCCAAGAGTGCCATCAGGCTGACAATCGACAGCACGAGTAAATAACGGCTTTGCGGCGTATCGAAGGTATAGCCGAGGATCTCGACGTTTGGCACCGAAATGACGCCCGAGGCCGAGTAGTTCGAGAGATAGGGAAATTTGGTGAGACACCAGACGATGAAAAACTGCGCCGCGAGCGTTGCCACCGCGAGATAAAAGCCCTTGATGCGCAAGGAGGGTAGCCCAAAGAGGATGCCCACACCTGCCGCCGTGAGGCCGGCGAGGATGAATGACAGGAGCACCGGCATACCCTCGATGCGCACCTGGAAGTTGTAAGCGGCATAGGCGCCCACGGCCATGAAGGCGGCGGAACCCAACGAGAGCTGGCCTGCATAACCCGTGAGGATGTTGAGCCCCAAGGCCGCGAGCGAAAAGATCAGGAAAGGTATGAGAATGGCATTGAACCAGTAATTGCCTGCCGTGAGCGGCACGACGACGAAGGCGAAGGCGAGCAGGATTGCAATGCCGATGCGGTCCTGGCGGATCGGGAAGATCTGCTGATCGGCCGCGTAGCTCGTCTTGAATTGTCCGGTTTCTCGGTAGATCATCGCTTACACCCGGTCGATATGCTTTTCGCCAAACAGGCCTTCGGGCCTGACGAGGAGGAAGAGGAGCGCCATCACGTAGGGGAACCAGCCTTCGATACCGCCGAAGTTTCCGCCGAAGATGCCGCTCATCACCGGCGGGATGTAGATCTCGGCAAGCTTCTCGGTGCCGCCGATGATGAGCCCGCCGACAATGGCCCCCGGCACCGAGGTAAAGCCGCCGAGGATCAGCACCGGCAGCGCCTTCAGTGCCGTGAAGGTCAGCGCAAACTGCACGCCGTTTCTCGCCCCCCAGAGCATGCCGGCCACCAGCGCGACGAAGCCGGCCACCGCCCAGACGAGCGCCCAGATGTGCTGCAGCGGAATGCCAATCGAGAGCGCGGCCTGATGGTCATCAGCCACCGCGCGTAGCGCCCGGCCGACGCGCGTGTATTGGAAAAAGAGCGCCAGCACCGCGACGAGCGCTAAAGCAAGTCCCGCGGCGACGAGATCGAACTTGCTGATCACCATGTTCCAGTGCTCGAGGATCCACGGGATCGGCTCATCGACGAGCCCAATGTCGAGGCGGCGCACCGCATTGCCCCACAGCAAGGGCGCCAGCCCCTCGATGAAGAAGGCGAGCCCAATCGTCGCCATGAAGAGCGAGATGGGCGGCTGGTTGACCATCTTTCTCAGCACGAATTTCTCGGTCGCGATGCCCAAGAGCGTCATGATGCCGAAGGCAAGGATGAAGGCAAGCCACAGCGGCGCGCCCTTTTCCATGCAGCCAACCAAGGAGAGCGCGGCGAAGAACACCATCGCCCCCTGGGCGAAGTTGAACACGCCGGAAGCCTTGAAGATCAGCACGAACCCCAAGGCCACGAGCGAATACATGACGCCGGAGAGCAGGCCGCCAATCAACACTTCGAGGAAAAATTGCATGTCTTGGCTCTCCTCAATGCTGCGTGCCGAGATAGGCCGCAATGACTTCGGGATCGTTTTTCACCTCGTCCGGCGTGCCATCGGCGATCTTCCTGCCATAGTCGAGCACGACGACGCGGTCGGAGATGTCCATCACGACGCCCATGTCGTGCTCGATCAAGACGATCGTGGTGCCGAACTGGTCATTGACGTCGAGGATGAAGCGGCACATGTCCTGCTTCTCCTCGACATTCATGCCGGCCATCGGCTCGTCGAGCAAGAGCATCTTCGGCTCGGCGGCGAGCGCGCGGCCGAGCTCGACGCGCTTTTGCAGGCCGTAAGGCAGCCGCCCGACGGGAGTCTTCCTGA
Organism: Rhodocyclaceae bacterium; assembly: GCA_026415155.1. GTDB lineage: Bacteria > Pseudomonadota > Gammaproteobacteria > Burkholderiales > Rhodocyclaceae > Sulfuricystis. The sequence continues at coordinate 9,205 of JAOAHQ010000041.1, read as the reverse complement.
TGTGCTCGATTTCGAGGAAATCGATGATCTCTTCGACTTTGCGGCGATGCTCGAGCTCTTCACGCTGGGCAGGCCCCCACCACAAGGCATGCTGCAGGAAGTTGCAGCGCATCTTGAGGTTGCGCCCCGTCATGAGGTTGTCGAGCACCGTCATGCCCTTGAACAGCGCGATGTTCTGGAAGGTGCGCGCAATGCCAGCGGCCGCCGCAGCATGCGTGTCCATGTCCTTGCGGTGCTCGCCCTGGAAGATGATTTCGCCTTGCTGCGGCCGATAGACACCGTTGATGACATTGAGCATCGAGCTCTTGCCGGCGCCGTTGGGGCCGATGATGGCGCGGATCTCGTGCTCGCGCACGTCGAAGGAGATGTCGGTGAGCGCCTTGACGCCACCAAAGGAAAGCGAAATGTGCCGCAGGTCGAGGATGACCTCGCCAATTTTCCGTGCCATCAGGCTGCCCTCCCCTGCACGGCGGGGAAAGTCTTCACGTCACGGATGACGAGCTCGGCCGCGACTTTCCCTTTGCGGCCGTCCTCGAATTTGACCTCGGTCTCGATGTATTGGCTTGCCTTGCCGCCATAGAGCGCGTCGATGAGCACCGCGTATTTCTCGGCGATGAAGCCGCGCCGCACCTTTCTCGTGCGCGTGAGCTCATCGTCATCCGGATCGAGCTCCTTGTGCAGGATCAGAAAGCGATGCACCTGGGTTGCCGCCACCATCGCATCGTGCGCGAGTTCCGCATTGACCTTCTCGACGCATTCCTGGATGAGTTGATAGACCTCGGGCTTGCCAGCGAGATCGGTGTAGCCGGCATAGGGAATGCCGCGCCGCTCGGCCCAGTTGCCGACCGCGCCCATGTCGATGTTGATGAAGGCGCACACCATCTCGCGATCGTGACCGAAGGCCACCGCCTCCTTGATGTAGGGGAAGAACTTGAGCTTGTTTTCGATGTAGTTGGGGGCGAACATCGCGCCGTTCTTGAGCCGGCCGACGTCCTTGGCGCGGTCGATGATCTTGAGATGCCCATCCTCGTCGATGAAGCCGGCGTCGCCGGTCTTGAAATAGCCCTCGGCATCGATCGCCTCGGCGGTGGCATCCGGCCGCTTGTAATACTCCTTGAGCAGCATCGGGCCCCGGACGAGGATCTCGCCGTTGTCGGCGATCTTGACCTCGACGCCGGGCGCGGGCGGGCCGACCGAATCGAACTTGATCTGGCGATCCGGCTGCAGGCAGACGTAGGCGCAGGTCTCGGTCTGGCCATAGAACTGCTTCAAGTTGATGCCGATCGAGCGGTAGAAGCGAAACAGATCCGGGCCGATCGCCGCGCCAGCCGTGTAGGCGACGCGGATGCGGCTCATGCCGAGCACGTTCCTAAGCGGCCCATAGACGAGCACTTCGCCGAGCGCATAACGCAATCGATCGGCGAATGGCACTGGCTTGCCATCGAGGATATCGGCGCCGCAGCGCCGCGCCACCTCCATGAAGTAATGGAACATGCGGCGCTTCAAGGCGCCGGCATCTTCCATGCGGATCATCACTTGCGTCAGCATGTTCTCGAAGACGCGCGGCGGCGCGAAATACATCGTCGGGCCGATTTCGCGCATGTCGGTCATCACCGTATCGCCCGACTCAGGGCAATTCACCGTGAAGCCGGCCACGAGCGCCTGGGCGTAGGAAAACAAGTTGTCGCCGACCCAGGCCATCGGCAAATAGGAGAGCACCTCGTCGGTCTCGTTGAGCCCATCGAAGGCACAGCCGCCGCGTGCCGCAGCGATCAGTGCGCCATGCGTCTGACACACCCCCTTGGGCTTACCCGTCGTGCCTGAGGTGTAGAGCATGATCGCCGTATCTTCGGCTCGCCCCAGCGCGACTTCCTGTTCGATGAAATCGGGCTGGTTCTGATCGTGAATCCTGCCGGCGGCAACGACCTCGTCGAGGCCATGCAGGAAGGTCTGCGTGTAATGCCGCAAGCCGCGCGGATCGTCATAGATGATGTGCTGCAACTCTGGGCACTGATCCTTGACTTCAATGAGCTTATCGACCTGCTCCTGGTCTTCGACGACCGCAATGTGGATGCCGGCATCTTGCAGCACGAAGACCATTTCTTGCGCAACGGCATCCTGATACATCGGCACGGGGATGCCGCCCAACATCTGCGCTGCGCACATCGACCAGTAAAGACGCGGGCGGTTGTCACCGATGATGCCGAGCCGATCGCCGCGCTTGAAACCGAGCTCGGCAAGCCCACAGGCAATCGCACGCACCTCGCGCGCCGCTTCAGCCCACGTCCAGCTCTGCCAGATGCCGAGATCCTTCTCGCGAATCGCGGGCCGTTCGCCGCGCTCGCGCGCATGCGCAAGCAGCAATCGCGGAAAGGTATCCAGTTTTACGGGCTGCTCGCCCGCCCCTGCCACGGTCATATCTACCTCCTCTACGCGGCGGCTTTTTTTATTTTGCCTGCCTGCCGCTCGATGACGTTCTGGAAGAGAAATCTACCTTGCCAGCCTGCCTATAATTGTCGCGTGCCTGACAATTCCCACAAAAGCCGTCTCGCGCCGACGCTCGACGATGCGATTGCGCTATCGCGCTGGGCGCGTCATTTGACTGCCGAAGAACGCGAACGCGCGCGCGCCGGCATGATCGAACGCTTCGTGCCCGCAGGAGGCTTCGTCTGCCGCCAAGGCGAGATGCCGACCTGTTGGTTGGGCGTCATCGATGGCCTCGTCAAGATGTCTTCCGACTGGGTGACCGGCAAGACCGCCTCCTATGCGGGCATCCCAACTGGCGGCTGGTTCGGCGAAGGCTCGCTCTTGAAGCCAGAACCACGCCGCTACGACGTCATCGCGCTGCGCGATTCACGCATCGCCTGCATGAAACGCGACACCTTCCACTGGCTGCTCGATCACAGCATCGCCTTCAACCATGCGATCATCGAACAAATCAATGAGCGGCTCGGCCAGTTCATCGGCCTGCTCGAATCCGAGCGGCTACACGATACCGACACGCGCGTGGCGCGCTGCCTGTCGATCATGTTCAACCCCGTGCTCTATCCCGGCCAGAATGCCACGCTCACCATCTCGCAAGAGGAGATCGGCCATCTGGCCGGCGTCTCACGCCAGCGCGTCAATCGCTCGCTGAAGCTGCTCGAAGACGCAGGCTTCCTGCGCATCGAATACGGCGGCATCACGATCCTCGATCTCGAGGGTCTGCGCCGATTCGGCGGCTAGCGGGGCAGCCATCGTTCATGGAATCACGACACGAACTCGTTGACATGGATCGATTCGTTGGTAGAATGCGCCGCTCATTGCGGGAGTAGCTCAGCTGGTAGAGCGCAACCTTGCCAAGGTTGAGGTCGCGAGTTCGAGACTCGTCTCCCGCTCCATTCCCAGGGAAAGCAAGCGCTTTCCCTTTTTCGATTCAGCCTGGTGTATCTTTCCAGACTACGGCGCGGTAGCAAAGCGGTTATGCACCGGATTGCAAATCCGAGTAGGTCGGTTCGACTCCGGCCCGCGCCTCCATATCACCCCCTCGCCGGCAGCGCCTTCTCCACGAGCCGCACCCAGTAACGGATGCCGGTCTCGATGATCTCGTCGTTGAAGTCGTAGTGCGGGCTGTGCAGCATACAGCCGCCCTCTCCTGATCCGTTGCCGAGCCAGACATAGCAGCCGGGCACGACGCGCGCGAGATAGGAGAAATCCTCCGCGCCCATGCTCGGCTTCAGATGCGTGAAGACTTTCTCGCTGCCGACGACTTGGCGCGCGACTTCCCGGCAGAGGAAGGCGGGCTCGGTGGCATTGAGGGTTGGCGGATAACCGCGCGAATAGTGCAATTCGGCACGCACATGGTGTGCCGCGGCGATGCCAGCGACGATACGCGCCATGCCCTCCTCGAGCGCGTCTTGCAGCTCGGGGCGGAAGCTTCTCACCGTGCCGCCGAGCCGCACCTCCTCAGGCAAGATATTGTCGGCATGACCGCCATGAAAGCGCGTCACACTCACCACCGCCGAGTCGAGCGGATCGGTGGCGCGGCTGACGAGTGATTGCAAGGCCTGCACGAGGGCCGCGCCGGCGAGAATCGCATCCGTGCCTTGATGCGGCATCGCGGCATGCGCGCCGCGCGCCGTGATGACGATCTCGAAGCGGTCGGCGCCGGCCATCACCGGCCCTTCGATCACCGCAATGCTGCCGGCCGGCAGCCCCGGCCAGTTGTGCAGGCCAAACACCTGTTGCATCGGAAAGCGCTCGAAGAGCCCTTCCTCGACCATCACGCGGCCGCCGCCTTCGTGCTCCTCGGCTGGCTGGAAGATGAAATAAACGGTGCCATCGAAGGCGCCTTGGTCGCGCAGGCGCACGAGCGCTTCGGCGGCACCAAGCAGCATCGCCGTATGACCGTCGTGGCCGCAGGCATGCATGCGCCCTTCGTGTCGCGAGCGATGAGGAAAGGTATTGAGTTCAGGTAGCGGCAGTGCATCCATGTCGGCGCGTAGCCCAATCGCCTGAGCACCCGTCCCGGCCTTGAGACGGGCGACGACGCCGGTCTTGGCAATGCCAGTGAAGACCTCCAGCCCCAGCCGGGAGAGATATTCCGCGACGAGCCCGGCGGTGCGCGTCTCTTGAAAGGCGAGTTCCGGATGGGCATGCAAGTCGCGCCGCAGTTGCGCGATGCGGGTGACGAGATCGGGTAGGAAATCACTCAGGTTCATCTTTGACATCCTCTGCCATCACGCCGCACTCTAACCTAGAATGGCGCGATGGGCACACGCATCCTCACCAGCGCCGAATTACGCCGCATCGAGGCGGACTTTGCAATGGTCGAACCGCCCCTCATGCAGCGCGCTGGAGCCGCTGCAGCCGCGCTGGCCCGGGAGATGCTCGCCAACAGCGCATTGCCACCACTCATCGTCGCTGGCCCGGGCAACAATGGCGGAGATGCCTTCGTCGTGGCGCGCGAACTCAAGGCAGTGGGATACAGCCCGCGCGTGCTCTTCGCCGCCGATGCCGAGCAACTGCCCGCCGATGCGCGACGCGCTTATCTCGATTGGCGCGCCATCGGCGGCGAATGCCTGGCGAGTTTCCCTCCTGGAGAGTTCGGCCTCATCATCGACGGCCTCTTTGGCATGGGTCTATCCCGCCCGATCGAGGGCCTGTATGCAGAGTGGATCGAGCGCATCAATGCTGGCGCGACTGCCGTGCTCGCGCTCGATGTACCGAGCGGCTTGAATGCCGATACCGGCACAACGACCGGCCCCTGCGTCTTCGCCGATCGCACAGCCACGTTCATCGCCTTGAAACCCGGTCTCCTCACTGGCGATGGGCCCGATTATTGTGGCGCGGTCACTCTCTGTACGCTCGGCCTCGACATCGGCGAGCGAGGCGGCCAAAGCATCGAGCCGCAACTTTTCGCCGGCTGCTTAAAGCCGCGCCGCAAGAACAGCCACAAGGGCGATTATGGCAATGTCTGCATCATCGGCGGCGCACCAGGCATGTCCGGGGCCGCGCTCTTAGCCGGCCGCGCGGCCCTCAAGCTCGGCGCGGGCCGCGTCTATCTCGGCATGCTCGAGCGCCTCGCCGTCGACCCGACACAGCCCGAGCTGATGCTGCGCGCACCCGAAGAGGCGCTCGAGCAGGGAAGCGTGCTCGCCATCGGGCCTGGGCTGGGCCAGTCGATGCAGGCGAGCGAACTGCTCGTACGAGCGATCGGCACGTCTGTACCGCTCGTCATCGACGCCGATGGCCTCAATCTCCTCACGCAAGGCACGCTGCTCATGCGCCGGCTCGCCGCCCGGCGAGAGGCCGTCCCGCGAGCGCCGACTCTTCTTACGCCTCATCCGGCCGAGGCCGCCCGCTTGCTCGGCACGACCACTGCGCAAGTCCAGGCCGATCGACTGGCCGCCGCCCTCGCCCTGGCCCAGAAATTCAGCGCCTACGTCGCCCTCAAAGGCTGCGGCACCATCGTCGCGACACCCGATGGCCGCTGGTTCATCAACACGAGCGGCAATCCCGGCTTGGCGAGCGCCGGCAGCGGCGATGTGCTCACTGGCATGATCGCCGCCTTGCTCGCGCAGCAGTGGCCGCCGCTCGAAGCCTTGCTGGCGGCCGTGCATCTGCATGGTGCGGCCGCCGAGGCCTGTGCAGCCCACGGCGAAGGGCCCGTTGGCCTGACGGCGGGCGAGCTCATCGCTTCGGCGCGGCGCATTCTGAACGGCTGGATCGCCGCACAACGATGAGCGCCGCGCAACGCCCCTTGCGCGGCATCCTCATGATGCTCGCCGCCGACCTGTGCTTTGCACTGCTCGATGCCACCGCCAAGCACCTGTCGCAAAAGTTTCCTGTGCCGATGCTCGTCTGGGCGCGTTACACGCTGCACTGCCTCTTGATGCTGCTTTTTCTCGCCCCGACGATGCGCTGGCGGCTCATCCAAACGCGCCATCCGGTCAAGCAGGTCGTGCGCGCCCTGCTGCTCGTCGCCGTAACGGCCTTCGCGATGGCTGCCTTCAAGCGCTTGCCTCTGGCCGAAACCACGGCGCTGCTCTTCGTCACCCCCCTCTTCGTCGCGCTCCTTGCCGGCCCCTTACTGGGGGAAAAACTCCGGCGACTTCATTGGTCGGCGAGCATCTTTGGTTTTCTCGGCGCCTTGCTGATTGCGCGCCCCGGCGGCGTCATCGATCCGCCCGGCATCGCCCTCATCCTCGTCGCCGCCTTGTGCTACAGCCTCTACCAGATCCAGACCCGCCAGCTCTCGCCCAGCGAAGACACGCTGACAATGCTCTTTTACACGGCACTCGTCGGCACGCTCAGCATGTCGCTCGCCGCACCGCTCTACTGGAGCGGCCCATGGCCGACGGGCATGGAAGCAGGGCTCATCGCCACCCTCGGCCTCTATGGCGGCGCCGGCCACTTCCTCTTGATTCGCGCCTTCCGTCACGCACCAGCGAGCACACTCTCCCCCTTCCTTTACGCCCAACTCATCTGGGCCACCTTGCTCGGCTGGCTCGTCTATGATCACTGGCCCGACATGCTGAGCTTTGTCGGCATGACCATCATCGCGGGCAGCAGCATCAGCCTGGCGCTCGGCGAAAGGCGCAGCGGATAGAATCAAGCCATGGACTTTCCGCTGCCCCTTGCCGCCGAAATCGAACGCAATGTGCTCACCGCCTTGGCCGAAGACATCGGCAGCGGCGATCTCACCGCCCTGCTCGCTCCAGCTCACCGCACCGCCGTCGGCGTCGTCACCAGCCGAGAAGAGGCTATTCTCTGCGGCATGGCCTGGTTCGATGCCTGCCTCAAGCGCCTAGATCCGGCCGCACGCATCCATTGGCTCGCCCAAGACGGCATGGCCATCGCCGCCGGGCAGATCCTCTGCGAAATCGTTGCTGAGACGCGCGCGTTGCTTACCGCAGAACGCGCGGCGCTCAACTTCCTGCAATTGCTCTCAGGCGTCGCCACCAAGACGCGCAGCTACGTCGATGCCATCGCCGGCACGCGAGCCAAGATCGTCGATACGAGGAAGACCCTGCCCGGCCTGCGCTTGGCGCAGAAGTATGCCGTGCGCTGTGGCGGCGGCACGAACCATCGCCTCGGCCTCTACGATGGCATCCTCATCAAGGAAAACCACATCATCGCCTGCGGCGGCATCCGTCCCGCGCTCGAACGCGCCCGTGCCATCGCGCACAACAACGTCTTCATCCAGATCGAGGTCGAGACCCTCGCCCAGCTCGAAGAGGCACTCGAAGCAGGTGCCACCTTGATCCTGCTCGACAACATGAATCTGCATGAAATGAAGCAGGCCGTCGCTTTGACCGCCGGCCGCGCCGAGCTCGAAGCTTCAGGCGGCGTGCGGCTTGAAACCGTGCGCGCGATCGCCGAGACCGGCGTCGACCGCATCTCGATCGGCACGCTCACCAAGGACGTGCGCGCCATCGATCTCTCTTTGCGGCACAGCGAAGGCTGAAAGGCGGCAGTCTGCTAGAATCACCACCCTGCTACAGGCCACCGCGGAGAGGTGGATGAGTGGTTTAAGTCGCACGCCTGGAAAGCGTGTTCGGGGTAATACCCCGACGCGGGTTCGAATCCCGCCCTCTCCGCCACCCTCTCATCGAATCTTTCCTCAGAGCCTGTAAGGCGCCGGATCGATGTCCGGTTGTCTGCCCACCACCAGGTCGGCGAGAAGCTTTCCCGAGCCCACCGCCATCGTCCATCCGAGCGTGCCGTGGCCGGTGTTGAGCCACAGATTGGAATAATGGCTGCGGCCGATCAGCGGCACATTGCCAGGGGTCGCCGGCCGAAGTCCCGTCCAGCGCTCGATGTTCGCTTCATCGAACGCGAGGCGCGGGAAGATTTGCTGGACGCGGCGCAGGATCGGGACGATGCGCTCGGGGCGAAGCGTCGTGTCGTAGCCGGCGAATTCCGCCGTCCCCGCGACGCGCAGGCGCTGGCCGAGCCGCGAATAGACGATCTTCGCGCCATCGTCGGTAAGACTGGTGTAAGGCGCCGGCGCATCCTCGGCCAGCGGAATCGTCACCGAATAGCCCTTGGCCGGCACGATGGGCAAGTGCACGCCGAGCGGGCGCGCGAGCCGCACGGAATGGCTGCCGCAGGCAAGCACATAGGCCTCGGCCACCACGCGCTCGCCATTTCCCAAGCGCACGGCCGTAATGCGATCGCCGTCATGCTCGAAGCCCGTCACCTCCGAGCCGAAACGGAAGACGACGCCGCGCGCCTTGCAATGCTCGGCCAGTTGCACCGTGAAGCGATGCGCATCGCCCGATTCGTCCTCGGCCGTATAGGTGCCGCCGACGATTGGCACGGCCGAGTCGGCGAGGGCCGGCTCGATGGCGAGGCACTCATCGGCCGTCTTGACGAGGCGCTCGCAGCCAAACTCTTGCATCAGCTCGGCCTGCGCGATGGCATGCTCGAACTCCGCGGGATCGGTATAGAAATGCAGGATGCCGCGTTCCAAGCAGTCGTACTCGAGGCCGAGCTCGCGGCGCAGGGCCTTCACGCGCGCGCGGCTCTCCAGGGCAAGCGCGAGGATGGCGCGAATGTTCTCCCGCGTGCGGGAAGGCCAGCATTCGCGCAAGAATTTGAGCCCCCAGGCCCACTGGGCCAGATCGGCGCGCCAATGCCAAAGAAGCGGTGGATCGGCGCGCCCCAGCCAGCGGAGCACCTTCGCCGGCGTGGCGGGGTTTGCCCAAGGCTCGGCATGGCT
>JAOAHQ010000044.1 GCA_026415155.1 Rhodocyclaceae bacterium | reverse complement strand
CTGCGCGCCAGTCAACTGCCCGAACACCTCACCAAGCCCGACGGCTACACACTCACCCGCCCGGCCAGCTGGCGCTGACAAGGACGAACCATGACTCCGATCAAAGCCCCTAAGAAACTCATCGAAGTCGCGCTGCCGCTGGATGCCATCAACGAGGCATCCGCGCGCGAAAAATCCATCCGCCACGGCCATCCCAGCACGCTGCACCTGTGGTGGGCGCGGCGCCCCTTGGCCGCGGCGCGCGCGGTGATCTTTGCCCAGATGGTCAACGACCCCGGCTACGAGCGGCACCTGGGCCGCGGTGTGAACAAAGAAAAAGCCGCCGCCGAGCGCGAGCGCCTGTTCAAGCTCATCGAAGAGCTCGTGCAGTGGGAAAACACCAACAACGAGGACGTGCTCGAGCGCGCCCGCGCGGAGATCTGGAAGAGCTGGCGCGAAACCTGCGCGCTCAACCGGAACCACCCGCAGGCGGCCGAGCTCTTCAACCCAGACAAGCTCCCCGCCTTTCACGACCCCTTCGCCGGTGGCGGCGCGCTGCCCTTAGAGGCGCAGCGCCTGGGGCTCACGGCGTATGCCAGCGACTTGAACCCCGTGGCCGTGACCATCAACAAGGCCATGATCGAAATCCCGCCGCGCTTTGCCGGCCGCACGCCCGTGGGGCCGTTGCCCCCCTCTCCCTCGGGGAGAGGGGTTGGGGGTGAGGGCTTGTTCGCGCAGGACTGGACGGGCGCCAAAGGCCTCGCGGAAGACGTGCGCCGCTACGGCGCCTGGATGCGGCAGCAGGCCGAACGACGCATCGGCCACCTCTACCCCCAGGTCGAAGTCACCCGCGAGCTCGCAAAAGGCCGGCCGGACTTGGCCCCGCTCGTGGGGCAAAAGCTCACCGTGATCGCGTGGCTCTGGGCGCGCACGGTCAAAAGCCCCAACCCCGTGTTCTCGCACGTGGCGGTGCCGCTTGCCTCCACCTTCGTGCTGTCCAGCAAGGCGGGCAAGGAAGCCTACGTGCAGCCGGTGGTGGAGGGCGACAGCTACCGCTTCGAAGTGCGCGTGGCGGGCAGCCCGGGGTTTGACCCGGCGGCGTATGCGCGGGCAAAAAGCGGCACCAAGCTCGCGCGCGGGGCGAATTTCGAGTGCTTGCTGTCGAAGACGCCGATCGAGGGCAGCTACATCAAGGCTGAAGGCAAATCGGGCCGCATGGACGCGCGCCTGATGGCCATCGTGGCCGAAGGGCCGCGGGGACGGGTCTATCTGCCGCCCATCGCGGAGCACGAGGCCATTGCCCGGCAGGCAAGGCCGGAATGGAAGCCGGAAACATCCCTTGCGCCGGATCCACGAGCACTCTGGACCCCACCTTACGGGCTGACCACCTACGGCGACCTCTTCACCCCCCGCCAGTTGGTGGCGCTGACCACCTTTTCCGATCTGGTGGGCGAGGCCATCGAGCGCTGCCGCGCCGACGCCGCAGCCGCCGGCCTGCCCGACGACGGCGTGCCGCTCGATGCCGGCGGCACCGGCGCGCTGGCCTACGCCCAGGCGGTGGGGGTGGATTTTGCATTTTCTGTCGACAAGTGTGCTGACTATTGGTCTTCCATCTGTACTTGGCACAACTCTGGCGAGAAGATGCGTAACACCTTTGGTCGTCAAGCAATCCCAATGACATGGGATTACGCCGAGGTCAATCCAATATGCGACTCGTCGGGGAACTGGATGGCGATGGTTGACTGGTCTTGGAAATCGCTTTCAACCAAGCCAGCATTAGGAACTGGACTCGCTGCACAGCAAAACGCCCAAACCCAATCCCTTTCGTATAACAAAGTCATCTCCACCGACCCGCCGTATTACGACAATATCGGCTATGCCGACCTGTCGGACTTCTTCTACGTCTGGCTGCGCCGCAGCTTGAAGCCCATCTTCCCGGGTCTCTATGCGACGCTCGCGGTGCCCAAGGCCGAGGAGCTGGTGGCCACCCCCTACCGCCATGGCAGCAAGGAGGCGGCCGAAGCCTTCTTCCTGCAGGGCATGACCCGGGCGCTCGAGAATCTCGCCCGCCAGGCGCACCCCGCCTTTCCGGTCACGATCTACTACGCCTTCAAGCAAAGCGAAACCACGGACGAGGCCGGCACCGCCAGCACCGGCTGGGAAACCTTTCTGGAGGCGGTGATCCGCGCAGGCTTTGCCATCACCGGCGCCTGGCCGATGCGCACGGAACTGGGCAACCGCATGATCGGCGCGGGCACCAACGCGCTCGCCTCCAGCATCGTGCTGGTGTGCCGAAAGCGCGCGGCCGATGCCCCCACGGTGAGCCGGCGCGAGTTTCTGCGTGAACTCAACGCCACGCTGCCCGAGGCGCTGGATGAGATGACGCGCGGCGGGGTGCATTCGCCGGTGGCGCCGGTGGACCTTTCGCAGGCCATCATCGGCCCTGGCATGGCGATCTTTTCGCAATACGCCGCGGTGCTGGAAGCCGACGGCACGCCGATGCGCGTGAAGACCGCGTTGCAACTGATCAACCGCTTTCTGGCCGAAGATGATTTCGACGCCGACACCCAGTTCTGCCTGCACTGGTTCGAAACCCAGGGCTGGGCCGCGGGCAAGTATGGCGAAGCCGACGTGCTGGCCCGCGCCAAGGGCACGGCGGTGGATGCGCTGGCCGCCGCCGGGGTGGTGGCATCCAGCAAGGGCAGCGTGCGCCTGCTCAAATGGCCCGAATACCCGGCCGACTGGTCGCCGGAGAGCGACACCCGCACGCCAGTGTGGGAGGCGCTGCACCAGCTGATCCGCGCGCTGAACCAAGGCGGCGAGAGCGAGGCTGGCCGCCTGCTCGCCCGCATGCCGAGCCGCGCCGAGCCGATGCGCGCGCTGGCCTACCGGCTCTACCCCCTGTGCGAACGCCGGGCTCAAGCCGAAGATGCCCGCGCCTACAATGAACTCGTCACCGCCTGGAGCGGCATCGAGCAGGCCGCCAGCGAGGCGGGGGTGGTGGGCACGCAGGGCGCACTGGACATTTGAGGAGCCGGACCATGCAGATCACATCCATCGAGATCGAGAACTACCGCGTCTTCCGCCAAGCACGGCTGGACCGGCTGCCGCGGCTGGTGGCGCTGGTGGGCGCCAATGGCACGGGCAAGAGCACGCTGTTCGACGTATTTTCGTTCCTCAAGGATGCCCTGGCCTTCAACGCCGGCAAGGCGGTGGCGCGCCGGGGCGGGCTGCGCGAGCTGAAGAGCCGTGGGCAAAGTGGCCCCATCCGCATCGAGATCAAGTTCCGGGAGTCGGGCGGGCGGCTGGCCACCTATGAGCTCGCCATCGACGAGGCCGGCGGCCGCGTGGTGGTGGAACGCGAGGTGCTCAAATTCCGCCGCGGCCAGCGCGGCAAGCCCTGGCATTTCGTGGATTTTTCGCGGGGCCGCGGCACGGCCATCACCAACGAGCAGCAGTATGGCCAGGAAGGGGCCGAGGAACAGCGCGCCGAGTATGCGCTCGACGAGCCGGATGTGCTGGCGATCAAGGGGCTGGGGCAGTTCAAGGATTTCCGCGTCGTGGCCGAATTCCGCAGCCTGATCGAGCACTGGCAGATTTCGGACTTCCACATCGCCGAAGCGCGGCCCTCGACCGAAGAAGGCTATGCCGAACATCTTTCGACCCGCGGCGACAACCTGGCGCAGGTGGCCCAGTACCTCTACACCTATCACCGCGAACGGTTCGACGCCGTGCTGGAGGCCATGAAGCGCCGGGTGCCGGGCGTGACCCACATCGAAGCCAAGCCCACCGAGGACGGGCGCCTCGTGCTGCGTTTTCAGGACGGCAGCTTCCGCGACCCGTTCATCGCGCGCTTCGTCTCCGATGGCACGATCAAGATGTTCGCCTACCTCGTGCTGCTGCATGACCCCAAGCCGTTTCCCTTGCTGGCGGTAGAGGAGCCGGAAAACCAGCTGTATCCGCAGCTGCTGCCTGAGCTGGCCGAGGAGTTCCGCGCCTATGCGCGGCGCGGCGGGCAGGTGTTCGTCTCCACCCACTCGCCAGACTTTCTCAATGCGTTGCAGCTGGAAGAAATCTATTGCCTGAAGAAAGAAGGCGGCTTTACCACCATCACCCACGCCAGCGATTCCGAGAACCTGCGCGCTTTGGTCGAGGCGGGCGACCTGCCGGGGTACCTATGGAAGCAGGGTTTGTTCGAGGGGCTCAACCGATGACGGGGCGGGTGATTTTTCTGCTCGAAGAGCCGTCCATGAAGGCGTTCCTGCAAGCGTTTCTACCCCGTCTGATTCCGGGCTGGCGCGAGCAAGAGCATTTCTTGCTGGTTCCTCACGAGGGAAAATCGGACCTGGACAAGAGCATCCCCCGCAAGCTGGCAGCGTGGCGGGAGCCGGGCGCGCGCTTCGTGATCATGCGCGACAACGACGGCGCCGATTGCACGGCGCTCAAGGCCCGGCTGTTGGAGTTGTGCAAAAGCAGCCCTCACCAAGCCCTGGTGCGGCTGATCTGCCAGGAGCTCGAAGCCTGGTATCTGGCGCAGGCCGACGCCCTGGCGCAGGCCTACCCGAAGAGCGCCAAGGCGATCCAGCGACTGGCCCAGCGCCATGCCGACCCCGACGCCTGCGCCAAGCCCTCCCGTGAGCTGGCCCGGGTGATTCCAGAATTCCAGAAGCAGGATGCGGCGCGCCGGCTTGGGCAGCGGGTTGACCCGGCCAGCAGCCGTTCCGCCAGTTTTCGGGTGTTTGTTGCAGGTATTCAGAGTCTAACGGCCGCTGGCCAGGGAACCATGCACACCAAAGCATCACTGAAGGAGGCGTCATGACCGCCGTACATTGGGATTATCCCGGCTCGCGCTGGTGGAAGTTCGACTTTCACACCCATACGCCAGCTTCTTTCGATACGCCTTGGTACCGCGACAAGCTGTCAATGGCCCCGGAAGATTGGTTGCGCCAGTACATGGCCGCCGACATCGACGGCGTAGCGGTGACCGACCACAACAGCGGCGCGTGGATCGACCGGCTCAAGGCAGCTTACGCGACGATGAAGGCCCAGGCCGAAGCGGGCCAGCCGCCCGAGGGCTTCCGCGAGCTGACCCTATTCCCCGGCGTGGAGATTTCCACCAACGGCGGTGTGCATGTGCTGGCGATCTTCGACCCAACAGCCGCGACCAGCGACATCGACAGCCTGCTCGGGGCGGTGGGTTACACCGGTACCAAAGGGGACAGCGATGGCGAGACCAGCAAGTCGGTGGCCGAAGTCATCGCGGCGGTGCTGAGCACGGGCGCCATTGCCATTCCGGCCCATGCCGACGCGGGCAAGGGGCTGCTGCGCGTGAACCCGGGCACGCGCGAGTGTGCGCTGTCGGCGAACACAGTGCGGCAGGCGCTGGAGGTCGAGGGGCTGCTGGCGGTGGAGTGGTGCGATATCAACAATCCTTACCCGCAAGCGGTAGAAAATTTTTGCCGGCCGCTGGCGCGAGTGCTGGGCAGCGACAGCCACAGCTTTCAAGGAGCGGCGGTGCCGGGCAGCCGCTACACCTGGGTGAAGATGGCCGCGCCGACGCTGGAGGGCTTGCGGCTCGCGCTGCTCGACGGCAACGGTGTGTCGATCCGCCGCAGCGACGAAGGTCCGTTCGATCCGTTCAAGGTCCCGGCGCATGTGATCCGCGCCATCGAGATCGACCGCGCGCGGGTGATGGGCAATGGTCTGCCGGCGCGGCTGATGCTCTCGCCGTACTTCAACGCCATCGTTGGCGGGCGCGGCACAGGCAAGTCCACCGTGGTGCATGCGCTGCGGCTCGCCACCCGGCGTGAGGGTGAGATACAGGCACTGCCCAAGGACAGCGAGCCGCGCGAGCGCTTCGAAGCCTTCGCCACGGTGGCCAGGGGACGTGACGACAAGGGCGCGTTGAAGGCGGAAACGACCCTCCGCGTCGAGTGGCAGCACGAGGATCAGTTGCTGCGCCTGAACTGGCAGGCCAACGGACAGGGCACGGCGGTCGAGGAATGGCGCAATGGCCAGTGGCAGCCTTCGACAAGCCAGAGCGTCAACGCCAGCCGCTTCCCTGTCCGCCTGTTCTCGCAGGGGCAGATCGCGGCCCTGGCGGGCAATGGCCGGCAGGCGCTGCTTTCCATCATCGACGAGGCAGCCGGGGTGGAGCCGCTCAAGCAGGCGTTCGAGGAAGCCAAGCGCACCTTCTTCGCCCAGCGGGCGCGGTTGCGCGAAATCGACGGCAAGCTGGCGACCTTACCCGAGGTCGAGCGCCGCTTGCAGGAAGCAGACGCCAAGCTCAGGGCACTGGCGCAGGGCGACCACGCCGCCGTGCAGCAGGCCTATGCCCGCGCCCAGCACCAGGCGCGGGCGGTGGATGAGACGCTGCAGCAGTTGCGCCAGACAGTGAGTACGCTGCGCCAAACTGCGGAAAACCTGCTGCTCGATGACTGGCTGCCGCAGCACTTTGGCAATACCGAGGCCGACCTGTTGGCGTGGCGGGATGAGGCAGATGCCTTGCTGGCGCAGACCCGGCAGCGGCTGGAGCAGGAAGCCACAGCGCTGGAGAGCGGCATCGGCAAGCTGGTGGGCGATGAGCGGCTGGCCGCGTGGCGAGGACGGGTCGATGCGGCCCGCGCGGCGTATCAGGAATTGCAGGCCCGGCTGGCAGAGCAAGGCGTGGCCGATCCGCAGGCCTTTTCCCGCCTGACCCAGGAACGCCAGCAGCTGGAGGGGCAGGCTAAAACACTCCGGCAGTTGCAAGCCGATCGCACGACACTGGTGATACAGATCGATAGCCAGCTGGCTCTGATCGTCGAGCGCCGTCAGGCCATCACTCGGCAGCGGCAAACTTTCTTGGAGGAAAAATTGGCGCAAAACCCGCACGTGCGCATGAACGTCGTGCCGTTCGGCTTCGATGCTTTCGTCATCGAGCGCAGCTTGCGGGAGCTGATCGAGGTGCCCGATGAGCGCTTCGCCGACGACATCCTGAACATTGAAAATGGCCAAGCCGGATCGGGCCTAGCCTGGGATATCGCGAAGGCAGCCGAGGACGACAAGCCAGGCGTGCTGCAAGCCGTGCGTGACAAGCTCATCAACAGGCCGGATTCACTGGGCGGGCATTTCCGTAACTACCTAAAGAAAAAAGCAGAGAAGCCGGAATTCATCGACCACGTGCAGACCTGGTTTCCCGAAGACGATCTGAAGATCGAATACCAGCGCGACGGTCGCTGGTACGCCATCCATGAGGGCTCGCAGGGCCAGCGCTCAGCGGCACTGCTGGCCTTTCTGCTGGCCTTTGGCGAGGAGCCCATCGTGCTCGACCAGCCCGAGGATGACCTGGACAACCACCTGATCTATGACCTGATCGTGCGCCAGATCCGTGAGAACAAGCTGCGCCGCCAGCTCATCGTCGTTACGCACAACCCCAACGTAGTGGTCAACGGCGATGCGGAGCTGGTGCACGTCATGGAGTTTGGTCGTGGTCAGTGCTATGTGATGCAAAGCGGTGCGTTGCAGGAAAAGGCCGTGCGCGAGGAAATTTGCCGGGTGATGGAAGGCGGGCGCGAGGCCTTCGCCCGCCGGTGGAAGCGGCTGGGCAAGGAGGTTTGAGATGCTGGGCACACGTGAGGAACTGATCGATAAGATTCGCCTGGGGGAGGACAGCTTCCTAGAACTGAAGGAGGTCAAATTCGCCGGTGGCAAGGTGCGCGGCCCTGCGCAGGAGGATCTGGCGGACGAACTGGCTGCCTTTGCCAATAGCGCCGGCGGGGTGCTGCTGCTCGGCGTGGAAGACCGCTCGCGCGAGGTGCTGGGCATTCCGCTGGAACGGCTGGATGCGGTGGAAGCGCTGGTGCGGCAGGCCTGCGAGGATTCGGTGAGACCGCCTTTGGCACCGGTCATCGAGCGCATGACGCTGCCCGACTCAACCGGCGCCGAGCAGCCGGTGCTGCGGGTGGAAGTGGCGCGCAGTCTGTTCGTGCACCAGAGCCCAGGCGGCTATCTGCATCGTGTGGGCTCATCGAAACGCCCCATGCCGCCGGATCATCTGGCGCGTCTGTTCCAGCAGCGCAGCCAGTCGCGGCTGATCCGCTTCGACGAGACCCCCGTGCCGCGAGCCGTGCTCACCGATCTGGACGAGGTGCTGTGGCGGCGGTTCGCGCCGGCCCAAAGCGCTAATGCACCGGAAGTTCTGCTCAGCAAGCTGGCCATGGTCGCCCAAGACGAGCAGGATGTTTGGCGGCCGACCGTGGCGGGCTTGCTGATGGCCAGCCACGAACCACACCGCTATCTGCCCGGTGCCTTGATTCAGGCTGTCGCCTATGCGGGCACCACCGTCGTCCCCGAAGGGGAATCGGCCTATCAGAGGGACGCTCGGGACATCACCGGCCCGCTGGATGAGCAGATTCGTCAGGCCTGCGCCTTCGTACGCAAGAACATGCAGGTGGCCGCGTTCAAGCGTGCCGACGGCGGACGAGTGGATATGCCTCAGTACGACATGACCGCCGTGTTCGAGGCGGTGGTCAACGCGGTGGCCCACCGCGACTATTCGATGGCAGGAGCCAAGGTACGACTGCGGTTGTTTGCCGACCGGCTGGAACTGTATTCGCCGGGCATGTTGCCAAACACCATGACAACAGAAAGCCTGCCCTTTCGGCAAGCTGCCCGCAATGAAGCCTTGGCCAGCCTGCTGGCACGCTGCACAGTCGGGGATGACGAACTGGCACGGTATCGCAGCCACTTTATGGACAAGCGTGGAGAAGGCGTGCCGATCATCCTGGCGCGAAGCGAAGCGCTGTCGGGAAGACGCCCCGAATACCGGATGAACGATGACAGCGAGTTGGTATTGACGATTCATGCCGCTCGCACGGAGCAAGAGGCATGAATCTGAAACCCTGGCGCGAAATTGCCGTTCCCCACGAAGACGTGCTCAAGGGCACGTTCCAGCAGGCCGAGTTCGCAGCTGACCTCTCACGCGTGCATGCGGGCGCCGCCACGGCCGAATACCAGAACCCGGCGCTGTTCTTCCAGCGTACTTTCATCACGGAAGGCATGCGCCTGTTGCTCGACTCCGTGGTGAAGCGCCTCGCGGGCAAGGGCGGCGATCCGGTCATCCAGCTGCAGACCGCCTTCGGCGGCGGCAAGACGCACACGATGCTGGCGGTATACCACATGGCCAAGGGAGAAGTGCCGGCCAGCGACCTGGCGGGCATACCGGCCATCCTCGACGCTGCCGGCATCACCGAGCTGCCGCGGGCCCGCATCGCGGTGCTGGATGGCATCAAGTCTTCGCCGAACCAGCCGGTCAAGCGCGAGGGGCTGCTGATTCGCACGCTGTGGGGCGATTTGGCATGGCAACTGGGTGGAGCAGACGGCTACGCGCTGGTGGCCGATGCGGATGCGTCGGGCACCTCGCCCGGCAAGGCGGCGCTGGAAACGCTGCTCGCGCGCCACAGCCCGTGCGTGATCCTGATCGACGAGCTGGTGGCCTATGTGCGCCAGTTCGAGGAGGGCAAGACGCTCACGGGCGGAACGTTCGACTCGAACCTGTCGTTTGTGCAGGCGCTGACCGAGGCGCTCAAAGCCGTGCCCACAGCGGTGCTGCTGGCTTCGCTGCCGCAGTCGGACAAGGAAGCCGGCAGCCAGCGCGGGGTAAAGGCGCTGGAGGCGCTGGCGCACACCTTCGGCCGCGTGCAGGCGCTGTGGAAGCCGGTGGCCACCGAGGAGGCGTTCGAGATCGTTCGGCGGCGGTTGTTCGCGTCGATCGACGAAAAGCTGGCGATGGAAGCGGTCTGCCGCGCGTTTGCCGATTTCTACATCGCCCACCGCGACGACTTTCCGCAGGAGACGCAGGAAAGCCGCTACTTCGAACGGCTTACGCACGCCTACCCGATCCACCCCGAGGTGTTCGACCGCTTGTATGAGGACTGGTCGACCCTGGACAACTTCCAGCGCACTCGCGGTGTGCTCAAGCTGATGGCCAAGGTCATCCATCGGCTCTGGAAGGACGGCAACAACGACCCGCTGATCATGCCAGGCAGCCTGCCGCTCTACGACGCGGATGTGCGCAACGAGGCCATCTACTACCTGCCTCCGGGCTGGGATCCGGTGATAGAGCGCGATGTGGACGGCGAGCGCGCCGAAACCACTGAGATCGAGAGCAAGGACCCCCGCTTCGGCAGCGTGCAGGCCTGCCGCCGGGTGGCGCGTACCATCTTTCTGGGCAGTGCACCCGGTGCCACGAACCAGCTGGCGCGCGGGCTGGAGCTGGAGCGTGTGATCCTTGGCGCCATCCAGCCGGGGCAGCAGATCGGCTTGTTCAAGGATGCGCTGCGCCGGCTCACCGACCGGCTGCACTACCTCAACCACGCCAACAACCGCTTTTGGCTGGATACGCGGCCCAACCTGCGGCGCGAGATGGAAGAGCGCAAGCGCCGCTTCCAGGACAAAGAAGACGTGTTCCCAACAATCCGCGAGCGCGTCCTGCGCGGCTTGGCCAGCGGGGTGTTCGGCGGCATCCACGTCTTCACGGATAGCGGCGACGTGCCCGATGACTGGGCGCTACGCCTGGTGGTGCTGCCGCCAGATGCGGCTTTCAGCAGAAGCGGCCAGAACTTGGGGCTGGAGCGCGCCACCGAAATCCTGAGGAAGCGCGGCAATGCCCCCCGCTTTAAGCAAAACCGCCTGATCTTCCTGGCCGCCGACGACAACAGCGTGAGCCGGCTGAAGGACCACGTACGCTCATTTCTGGCATGGCGCAGCATCGTCTCCGACTACAAGGATAACCGTATCGTCCTTGACAATCTGATGGCCAAGCAAGCAGGCGAGAGCCTCGCGCAGGCCGAGGCGACGATGCACCGCATGATCCGCGAGACCTACAAGTGGCTGCTGGCACCCGGGCAGGAGGCGCGCCCCGGCAAGGGCCTGTCCGAGCTGCGCTGGGAGCACTTCCAGGTCAACCCTGGCGCTCCAAACTGGGCACAAGAAATCGAGCGCGTGCTCAAGGAGAACGAGCTACTCATCACCGAGTGGGCGCCGATCCACTTAGCGCGCATGCTGAAGGATTTCTTCTGGAAGGACGATGTCAAGGAAGTGAGCGCACTTGCCGTCTGGCAGCAAAGCTGCCAGCAGCTCTACCTGCCGCGTCTGAAAGACGACACGGTTTTTCAGGCAGCGCTGGCTAAGGGTACGGACAGTCGTGATTTCTTCGGCCTTGCACAGGGCAAGGAAGACACTCGCTACATTGGATTCAGTTACGGCGAGCGCACGATCCCCATCTTGGATTCGTCGCTGCTGCTGATCGAACCGCAGGCTGCAGCAGCTTACCTCGAGACGATGAGGCGGCAGCAGGCCGTCCCCCCGAGCACCACTGTTGAGCCCGGCGGCGAGAGTGTGCCCCCGGCTGCCTGCACGGACGGCTCAAACCGCGGTAAAGACTCGAGAGACGGAGATTGCGCCACAACCTTAGCTGCAGTCAAGAAGCGGTTTTACGGCAGCATCGAACTCGACCCGATACTGGCGAAAAAGCAGTTTGCCGATATTGTTGACGAGGTCGTCCAACAGTTCACCTTGCGCCCCAACGTGAGAGTGAAGATCGCCCTCGAGATTCAGGCCGAGTCTTCCTCCGGCTTTGACGACGGGCTACAACGCACGGTGATGAATAACTGCAGCAAGCAGAGGTTCAAAAATGCCGAGTTCGAGTCAGGCGAGTAACTCGGGACACTACAGGGACAAACAAATCAGATACATACCGAGAACTTCATGGGACAATTACGGGACACTGAGCTATATGGTACGAGCAGTTATCCACAGGGCGGCTTGACAATTGCATAAAAGCAAAAAACCCGCAAAGCTCGTAGCCATGCGGGTTTTCTGGGTGGTGCCGAGAGAGGGAGTCGAACCCTCATGCCTTGCGGCGGCGGATTTTGAGTCCATCCAAACACCGCGTAACAGTGCGTGTTTCCGGTCGATTTGGTATTATCTGTCACCCGTTTGTCACCCGGACTTGGCTATGGCAACGATCAGAAAACGCGGCGACTACCAGTGGCAGGCGATCGTCAAGCGCAAGGGCTATCCACTCCAGTCGAAGACCTTCGAGCTTCGCAAGGACGCCGAGGCCTGGGCGCGGATGATCGAGCGCGAGATGGATACCGGCGCGTGGATGCCGCGCAGCGAAGCCGAATCAATCACGCTTGCCGAGGCGCTGGAACGCTACGCAAGGGAAGAAACGCCACGCAAAAAAGGCGCGGCGCAAGAAATGAAGCGCGTCCGCGCTTGGTCGCGCCATCCGCTCGCAAGGCTGGCGCTGACGCGGATTCGCGGGGTCGATCTGGCGCGGTATCGCGACGAGCGCCGGGCGGCTGGCGTTGCCGACGCCACGATCCGGCTCGAACTCATGCTGCTGTCCGCGATTTACGAGAAGGCTCGCAAGGACTGGGGGATTGTCCTGGCAAACCCGGTGCGCACGATCTCCCTGCCTTCCCCTTCCCGCCGCCGCGAGCGGCGACTTGAGGAAGGCGAGGAAGCCCGGTTGCTGGACGCGCTTGAAGACGCCATGCCGCGCACGCCGGCGCGGGCGCTGGCCGTTGTCGCAATTGAAACCGGCATGCGGCAAGGTGAGTTGCTCGGCCTTGAATGGAGCGATATCGACCTGCGCCGCCGCATCGCGCATCTCGACGACACCAAGTCCGGCGATCCCCGCGATGTGCCGCTATCCGGCCGCGCGATCGAGGCCTTGCAGTCGATCCCCCGTCGCATCGATGGCAAGGTGTTCGGTATCTCTCAGGATCGCGTAATGCGCGGCTTCAAGTCAGCCTGCAAACGCGCCGGGATCGAGGACCTGAAGTTTCACGACCTGCGCCACGAGGCGGCATCAAGGCTTGCTACGAAGCTTTCGGCACACGAGCTGTGCAAGATGCTCGGCTGGAAGACAATGCAAATGGCCCTGCGCTACTACCATCCACGCGCCGAGGACTTGGCGCGGAAGCTGGGCTAGATCGCGCCAGAATCGCCTACAAGCGGTTTTCTCATCGCATTGATACCTTCCCCATACCGGCACAACAAAAATCGCTCTACGGGCCTAAAAATGCCCCTGCAAGCGATTTCCGCTCAACGGTGCGGTGGAAAGCCATCTCTCACCTGGAAAGCAAAAAAGCTTGACGCCAGTTACAGCGTAACTTATGATCGTAGTTACAGTGTAACCATGAGGATGACAAGATGTCGAACGCTGAAAAGCAACGCCGCTGGCGGGAGCGGGCTTACAAAGACCCGGATGGGCTACTGCTGACACGCTTGCAAGTGGCGGTTTCACCGCCTGCTGCTGCTGCGCTGGAGCGCTACTGCGAGCGTTACAGCGTAACCAAACGCGAGGCGGTGGAAAGGGCGCTGATGGCGCTAGACAGGGTTACACTGTAACTGGTTGCTGGCACGCCGGCCGGAACGGTCTAAAAGAACTGCTTGGCAAAATTGGCGATAGCCAAGGCCACGAGGACACCCATCATCCATTTGATGGTCGTCATCTCGCCTCGCAATTCTGCTCCCAGTTTCGTCAGGTCTTGCCGTAGCTCTTGGATGTCCGTCTTCGTCGCCAGCGTTGTATCCAAAGCCTCGGCGAGCGCTTCCTTCTGCGCTTCGGCCATCGCCGCCGCTTGCTCCCTTGGCACTCCCGCCTTTTCCAGGCGCTCTACAAAGCGCAGCGTATCGAACGTGATCGTGCTCATTTAGTCAGCCTCCTTTTGCCAGTCTAGCCCATTTCCCCCTCACACAAAATCCCCGCCCTCGCCTTCCAGGAAACCGCTAGTCGACTTTGGCGCTTCGGTTTTGTCCTCCCGCTCCGCCTTCATGCCTGCTAGGCCAGTCGACTTTACGGTCACGGCGGCAGGGTCTTTGCCGACGGCAACCGGCGCGGCGAAGACGAAACGCGCCAACTCCCCGGGAACGGTGAAAACGGCGCACCCCTTGGGCAGCATCAGAAACATGTTCTCGTCGATGAAAAACCGCTCGGACTGCCGGATCGTCCGCTCCGGCAAGACGGTTTCGGCCAAGGCAAGGTTTCTTTCCACCCGCCGCATTTCATCGTCGACCTGAATCTTGCCGGTGCTTCTGGCGAGCCATTCCGCCGTTTCTGGGTCTTTGATGGCATATGACACCTGTATCGCGCAGTTTTCCATCACCGCGCCCCGAACGGCATCCTTGTCCAGATCGGCGGGGCAATCCGCCAAGTCCTGGAGAGACTGGAAAGCCAGCACGCAATGCAGGCCCCAGCCCGCTGCCGCCCCCAGGGCGGTCATGAAGGGCCGGCTGATGTGCACCTTGAACTCGTCGGCGAGGAGGCAGATGCTCTGCCGCTCTGCCCCTTCTTCCTGAAGCCGCTTGGCCAGCAGCATCAGCCGCACGGCGATTAATCGCTGCATCCTCACGACCCTGGGATTGATCATGTCCCCGACAAAGTAGAGGCACCCCCCGGTTTCCGCCCAGCCCCGCCAGTCGAGGCCTTCGCCGTTCACGCTTGGCAATTCGGCCATCTCCTGGAAATAGGCGTGAAACCCTGCCGCCTGCTCGATCCAGGCGCTTCCCATCTTCTCCAGCGCCTCGGCGGGGGAGAGGCCTTGGCAGAGCAACCCCGCCGCTTCCCTGGCCGCCTTGCGGTCGGCGAGCCGGTAGAAATCCGCCGCCTCGCCTTTTTCTGCAAGGCTGAATGCGGCAATGAGCATGGTCTCGGCCTCTTCCGCAGAGGCCTGGGAAAACGGGTTGAACTGCGCCGGGGCGGAAGGGCGCAAATCAATGAATCGCCACGGCCGGCCGGCCTTCTCGCAAGCCGCATGGAAGACGTGCGGCATCCATTCATCGCCCTTCGGGTCGAGGATGACCACAAGCTCCCCCGCCTGGATCGCCTGCGAGAGGAGGATTTGCGCCGCCACGCCTTTCCCGCTGCGCGTGCGGCCAGACAAGAGAACATGGGAAAGCCGCCACGTCTCCCAATCGATGCGTACGGGCTGCCGATCCTCGTCCAGTCCTACAAACAGCCCCCGGCGCATGGGTTGAGGGGGGAAGTGCCGGGTGGGGTCATACCGCCCCACTTCCTGGGGCAGCATGTCCTTGATCTCCCGCACGTCGGTTTTGCGGTTCCTTTCCAGCGCCGCCTTCCGGGAAAGTTTGTGGCGGGTCGTATCGACCGCTGGCGCGCCATACCGGAGCCACGCCAGCGCCGCCGCGATGCCGAGGGCAACCCCCACTCCCCAAGGGATCAGCACATGCCATGTCACGGGTGGCTTCCCAAGCGCCGCCGCCGCCTCGCGCGAGAGGAAGAAAAAGAGGATGGGCAGGAAGGAAAACGCGCCCAGCATGAGCCACCCCCCGCCGGCGTCTCGATCCTTCATCTTCGCCTGCGCCCCCAACACCAAAGCCAAAGCAAGAAAGCCCAGGCCTGCCGCCAGCGGCGGCAAGAGGCCTAGGGCCGTCACGTATCCAGCTTTCGCCCAGGCCATCTTGAGGGCCAAGTCACCCGCCCCCGCGCCGCCCTTGATCCAGATCATCAGGATAGAGGGCAGATCGATCACCCAGCCTGCCAGGAGCAGCAGGCCGGCGGCAATCCAGGGGGCAAGCAGGTTACGCCGTTCGCTTGGCATAAAGCGCCTCCACGCGGGAAAGGTATGCTCCGCCGTCGTATTCGGCCATCACGCAAGCCAGATAGAGCAAGTGGTCAATGGAGATATTCCCTTTGATGAATTTGAGCCCTCCCGCGTCCAAGAGGGGCTTTGCAGGATAGAGATAAGGCCCCTGGTAGTGGTCGGGATAGTCGTAGCGGGCGTCGGTGCACACCCTGCCCCCGCCCATGACCTGGGCATATTCCAGATCAACCCCTGCCCTTTGGTGAGCCTCGGGGGCGCAGGGGCGCAGCCCCGCGACGTTGGTGGCGATGGTGGTTTCGGTGTTCATGGGTTACCTCCTTTCGCTGTGAAAATCTGCCCTTCGGAGCCGCCTCACAAAAAGCCCGAAGCGGCGGGATGAGCGCGGCGAAAAGCGAAGCGGCAGGCCGAGTGACAGCGGGGAAGCCGAAGGCCGGGCCGAGGAATACCGCAGGCGAAGCCGAGGATATGCCACAGGCCCGCCCGCTGGCGCGATGGCGTGCCAAGCGGAGCCGCCGCGCCCCGCCGCGAAGGGCTTGGGCGGCTCCGAGGGCAGATCGGCGAAAGGGAGGAACACCGAAACGGCTTCCATCGCCACGGCGCGGGAGCGAAGCGCACGCGCCAGATCCGCCACTTCCGCGAAGCGGAGGTGGCGCACTTTTGCAGCGCGCAGCGCGCGAGCAAAGCTGGCGCGCGAAGGCAAGCCGTGCCAGCGGCGCGCCGGCGGCGAGACCAGCGCAGCAGGATCGAGCCGCCGAAGGCAAGGCCGAAGGCAAGGCCGAAGGCCGCGCAGTGCCGACCGAAGGGAGGCACGGAGGGGAGCCGGCCGGCGAGACAGCGAGCGAAGCGAGCGTCGTCGAGCCTGGCCGGGGACGGCGGACAGGCGTCCGCCGTCCTCCGAGGCGGCTCCGCGTAGCGGAACGCCGAGGACGGGGGGAGCCGCAGGCGACCGCGAAGCGGCGGCGAGCAAGCGAAGGCGGAGCGAAGCGGAGCCGAAGCGCGCCGAGCCGTCGGCGCCTTGCGCCGATCGCCGTCGCGGGGGGCGAAGCCCCCGGACGGCGGCGCGCCTTGCGGCGCTTGCCCCCCGCCAAAAGCGGGTTGCCCGTCCAGGGCAAGCCTGCCGTCGTGACCGCCGCGCAGCGGCGGGAGCAGGCAGGCCAAGCCGAGGCCGAGCGAAGCGAGGCCGAAGCCCGAAGCGAGCGTAGCGAGCGAAGGGGGCATGCCCGCGCGAGGTCGCGCAGCGACCGAGCTGCGGCGCATGCCGCGCCGCCCGCCTTTTGGCGGGGGGCAAGCGCCGCAAGGCGCGCCGCCGTCCGCGCAAGGCCGAAGGCCGCGCAGCGAGCGAAGCGAGCGAAGGCGAGGGACAAGGACGCGCCGTCCGTCCAGGACGGCGAGGCCTCGGCAGGCGCGTCCAGCGCCGTCCGCCGAGGCCGTCGGCCGCAGGCCCTCGCATCCACGCGGCTTTGCGGGCAGCACTGCCCGGAAAGCCGCATCCCGCCTGCCTTTGCAGGCGGCTGACTCGCGCGGAGCGCGGCCGGAGGCAGGAAGGCAAGGGGGGCGAAGCCGGGGCCACTTGCCGTATGCCGACGGCATCGAGATCGGCTCCGGTGATCGGCTCCGATGATCGGCTACACCGAAGAGCCGATATGGGTGCCGATCCGGGGTGCCGATCTCGACGGAACGCGGGGTGACCAAACGGCGACCTTTCATTGTCACTCGGCGTTCCGCTGAGATGCACTCGCGCGTGCACCTTTGCGACCGCGAGACGTGCCCAAGACCTGCCGGATCGCTCGCACGGATACACGCAGACCTTCGGCTTCCAGTGAAGCGCGAATGCTGTCCAAAGTGTGACCTCGTGCCTGCATTTTTTTCAACGTGGGAAGGAGATTTTCGAGTGCCTCTTTCTTTGTCAACTCGCGGTCTGGCGGCGGAACATCCATGAGTCGCGCGGCCATGCTCTCAAGTTGAGATTTAGTTGTCATTTCGGATTCTCCTTAGTCAGTCCAGGAATTTCCAAAGGACACCATACTTTTTGCATTTCGATTGCCCTCGCTTGTGCCGAATCAGGGTCTGGGTACGGCCCCTCGAAGGCGTCAATCCACGCCGTCCCGAAGCGGAAAATACTGAGCGATGCCCAATACTTTCCATCGTCATTCTGCAAGACGAGCGGCTGCACTTCGTGGACATCGAACTCGTCCGCCAGCTGGCGGTCGCCCATCCATACCAATGATTTAAAGTTGAACATTCGGCACCTCCTGCGTTGTCAGAAAATGAAACTTGGATAGCATTTCGGGGGTCACCAGAACCTCCCGCCCGCCAACCACCACACGATCAAGCCCAAGGACAACCTGCCGCACTGCCGCAAGCAGCTCTGGCGATGGGGAAGAGTAGATCACTTCGTCATACTCTCCGCGCTGAATTGCCTGAAGATGGTGACCGAGAATGAAGCGATACCGCTTGCGAGATTTCACAGTCATTTCCATTTCAATCGCCGCGCGCCGGCCTATAGGCGTGACAGCAATCGCGTCGGCGCGGTGCTGCTGGCGGTTTTTCTCTCCCGCCGGCTGGCGGTCTGGGTATTGCCATCCGGCCCAACCAGCGCGTGCGCAGCAAATTCGCAACTTTTGCAACTCGACGCGATGCTGGAGTGTCGTCAGGCCGACCCTCCCTCGTTCAAAGACCCTCCCATCGAGGGGCTTTCCAAGCAAGCCAGAAATCCACGCCTGGCCGCCTGTGGTAATGCCGACGAGCCGCACTCGGCCTCGCGAAGTAACGACCTCCTCGGTGACCACCAGACCGTCGTCAACGAAACCTCGAATAGTCCGTGCCGCTGCCTTGCGGCAGGACAATTTCATTACATCGGCGGCGACTTCAAGAGACGTCCAGACCTCGCTTCGCAGGAAGGCCAGCAGCCTCCGCATTTTTTCCTTCCTCGCTGCCATGCGTTCGGCATAACTAGAGATCAACATTCCACCGCCTCCCGTCCCTGCCGCCGCGCCCGCAGCTGTTCAAGGAATGCGCGGCCTCGCGCCGCCGCCTCGGGGTCAACCTGAGCGGCTCCGGCTCGCGCGATCTCCTCTTCTCTAGCCGATCGCCGCGCCTCCGCTTCCTGCCTCCTCCTCGCGGATTCGATCTCGCGAGAAACGAGTCCAGGAACCGGCTCCTTTCCCTCCTTCAAGATGGCTTGCGCCGCGGCCTCGATCTCTGTGCTGCGAAACGCCCGCTCGATCCACTCGGCCTCGACCTCATCCTCTGGCGTCCAGGTCACAATGCCGGACGCCCGTACCCGCCGCCGCTTGCCGCCTTGGGGAGCTGGGGCGGGGGCAGGGGTGGGAGTGGAGGTAGGGGCGAGGAAAGAGATCGCAGCAGCAGCATCGGCGGCAGGGACCGCGCGCGCGCGCACGCGCGCACGCGCGTGCTGCTGCTGCGGTTCACTTACAGGTTCACTTAAAGGTTCGGGTAGCACTGTGCTACTACCCCCCTCGCACTGTGCTACTACCCCTTTGCACTGTGCTAGGGGTGGTAGCACTGTGCTACTACCCCCCCACTCGCACTCCAGGTGAAGGTGATAAAAACTGGGGAGATTTACGCCGTCCTGCTCTCTCTTCTGGATGCTCACAAGCCCTGCTGCGGCCAGGTCGGCGATAGACCGCCGAACCGTGTCGCGCGAAAGCTCCGTGTCCTCAGCAATTCGGGAAAGACTTGGCCAGCAGATACCCGCGTCGTTTGCATTGTCGGCCAGCTTTAGCAGCACAAGCTTCCGCGTCGGGTTTCCGACTCGGGTTTTAAAGGCCGCCACGAGGTAGCGCAGGCTCATTTCCCACCTCCCCCGCCTTCGACGGCTAGCGCCGCCCGCCGCACTATTTGCTCGGCCTTCGTTGGTCGCCCACGCCGCCGTTTTTCCGTCGGCTTCTGCGGCTCAACCTGTTGATTTTCATCGCGCTTTTCTCGATACTGCGCGAGCCAGTTTATGACATCGGAAAGCAGCCAGCGAGGGCTTTTCTGGCCGGGTATGCGGATTGGTGGCGGCAGTTTTTCAGGACAACGGCATAGATCGGCCTGCAATGTCGCCGTCGTCTTGTCTAGGAGCTGGGACAGCTCCTGATACCCGATGACAGGCGGGTAACTGATATTAATAACAACTTGATTTTCCTGCATTTCTTGCCTCGTCGAAGGTGACGAGGCTGCCATGATCTTGGCATGGACGGGCTACCCAGGCGCGGGCAGCCTCATGGCGCGCCCGGGTTATGCCCGGGCAAATGCAGGAATCGGCAGGAGGCGAGGGGTAAGCTGTAGGCCGGCAGCCGGCAGAGCCGGGGGTACGACCGGGGGTGACTCTTCCCCGGGAGCGCGCAGAGCTTCGCCGAGCAGGTCGGAGAGTTGCTCCGCCAGTTTCGTTTCGTGTCGCCCAATTTTTGACAGCACGCGCCGCGCGGCTCTTGCCAAAGCCGCCATGCCACCACCCCCGCGCCAGCACCACAGCCACGCGATCGTGGCGGCGATGACGAAGGCGGCAAGACTGAGACCTGCGGCAACCAGCGCCGCCAAAGCAACCGCTGCCCCGATCCCAAGGGGGCGGCGATGTAGATGCCCAACTGCGGCTATCACCTCAAGCATTCTCTCATTCTACCGCGCGTCAATTTCTTGTCAAGCCCCCGGGTGACAATCTCAAACTTCGCAGTCCATTCCGCCATGAGCTTTGTCACCCTGTTGTCACCCTGAAGGGTGACAAGCGAGAGAAAACGAGCGCAAGCGGAAGTAAGCGAAAGTAACGTAACTTGTTGTTTTTTCTGTGGTGCCGAGAGAGGGACTCGAACCCTCACGCCTTGCGGCGGCGGATTTTGAGTCCGCTGCGTCTACCAATTCCGCCATCTCGGCTTAAGATGGTCTAGCAAATTCTACTGCCGCTATCCGCCGCGGATTTTGGCTTTGGTCGCGCGGCCATTGGTCGCGCTTAACGTTCGCTGCGCTCACGTTAGCCTGCGCCGCAACCGGCCAGGCCGGTTGTGAGTCCGCTGCGTCTACCGATTCCGCCACTCGGCCGGAGGTGTTGTGCCAAGTAGAATGCGGGCGCGCGCCCAAAGAGCGCGCATTATCCGCCAATCCCCCCTCCCCTGCAACCAATGCCGCTCACCCTCGACGATTTCGACTACCCGCTGCCGCCGGAGCGCATCGCCCAGGCGCCCTTGCCCGAGCGCAGCGCGAGCCGGCTCATGTGGCTGCGCGGCGCGCGCATCGAGGATCGCCTCTTTCGCGATCTGCCCGAGCTTTTGGCGCCCGGCGACCTGTTGGTGATGAACGACACCCGCGTCTTGCATGCCCGCCTCTTCGGCCGCAAGGCGACAGGGGGGCAGGTTGAGGTCCTGGTCGAGCGCGTGGTGAGCGAAAACGAAGTGCTCGCGCAGTTGCGCGCGAGCAAGCCGCCCCAACCCGGTAGTCAACTCACGCTCGAAGAAGCCCTCGAGGTCGAAGTCTTGGGCCGCGCAGGCGAGTTCTACCGCTTGCGCTTTCCGGGCGAGGCGATCGCGCTCATCGAACGGCACGGCCGCCTGCCCTTGCCGCCGTATATCGAGCGCGAGGCGGCCGCGCCGGACGAGGAGCGCTACCAGACCGTCTATGCCCGCGCACCCGGCTCGGTCGCCGCGCCTACGGCCGGTTTGCATTTCGATGCGCCACTCCTGGAACGCCTGCGCGGCTCAGGGATCGGCATCGCTCATGTCACGCTGCACGTTGGCGCCGGCACCTTCCAGCCGGTGCGGGTACAGAACATTGCGGAACACAAGATGCATAGCGAGCGCTATGAGGTGCCGCAGGAGACGGCCGAGGCGATCGCGGCCACGAAGGCGCGTGGCGGGCGCATCGTCGCAGTCGGCACCACGTCCTTGCGCACGCTCGAATCCGCCGCCAGTGAGGATGGCGCAGTGAAAATCGGCGCTGGCGAGACGGCCCTCTTCATCACGCCCGGCTACCGTTTCAAGCTCGTCGATCGGCTCATCACCAATTTTCATCTGCCGAAATCGACGCTCCTGATGCTCGTCTCGGCCTTCGGCGGCATGGAGCCGATCCGCCTCGCCTACCGCCATGCGATCGATGCTGGCTATCGTTTCTTCAGCTATGGCGATGCGATGCTGATCGACCGTCACGATGAAATTTGAGCTGCTCGCCCAAGATGGCCTCGCCCGCCGCGGCCGCCTCACGCTCGCCCACGGCACGGTCGAGACGCCGGTCTTCATGCCGGTGGGCACCTACGGCAGCGTCAAGGCGATGGCGCCCAATGAGCTCGTTGCGCTAGGCGCCGAAATCGTGCTCGGCAACACCTTCCATCTCTGGTTGCGGCCAGGGCTGGAGGTCATCCGCGCCCATGGCGGTCTGCATCGCTTCATGGGCTGGGAGCGGCCCATCCTCACCGATTCGGGTGGCTTCCAGGTGTTTTCGCTTGGCCCCTTGCGCAAGATTTCCGAAGCGGGTGTGCAGTTTGCTTCGCCGATCAACGGGGACAAGCTGTTCATGCGGCCAGAGGATTCGATGCAGATCCAGCACGCGCTGAACTCTGACATCGTGATGATTTTCGACGAATGCACGCCTTACCCGGCCGATCAGAAGCAAGCCGCCGAATCGATGCGGCTTTCCTTGCGCTGGGCGCGCCGCTCGCGTAACGAGCACGACCGGCTGGGCAACCCGAATGCGCTGTTCGGCATCGTGCAAGGCGGCATGTATGAATCCTTGCGCGACGAATCGCTCGCCGGGCTCATGGAGATCGGTTTCGACGGCATGGCGATCGGCGGGTTGTCGGTCGGCGAGCCGAAGGAGGATTTCGTCCGCATCCTGACTCATACCGCGCCGAGGCTGCCGGAAAACAAGCCGCGCTATCTGATGGGCGTGGGCACACCGGAGGACATCGTCTTCGCGGTGGGGCTGGGCATCGACATGTTCGATTGCGTGCTGCCGACGAGGAATGCCAGGAATGGCCATCTTTTCACGCGCTTTGGCGACATCCGCATCAAGAATGCGCGCTACAAAAACGATACGCGGCCGCTCGACGAAAGCTGCGATTGCTACTGCTGCCGCAACTTCACCCGCGCCTATCTGCATCACTTGTTCCGCTGCGGCGAGATCCTCGGCGCGCGGCTCAACACGATCCACAATCTCCACTATTACCAGACGCTGATGCGCGAGCTGCGCGAAGCGATCGCCGCCGGCCGCTTGCAGGACTATGCCGCCTGTTTCGCCGCGGCGCGTCAAAGGGGATGCGTATAATCGCCCGAATTTCCCAGAGGAGTATCCACGACATGCTGATTTCCAACGCCTATGCCCAAGCCGCTCAAGGCGCTGCCCAAGACCCGACCGGCGGCCTGATGGGTCTGATGCCGATCATCCTGATGTTCATCGTGCTGTGGTTCTTGATGATCCGCCCGCAGATGAAGAAGGCCAAAGAACATCAAAAGATGGTCAGCGAGCTCGCCAAGGGCGATGAAGTCGTCACGCAAGGCGGCGTGGCCGGCCGTATCACCAAGGTGGGCGAGAACTACATCACGCTCGAAGTCGCCGAGCTAAAGGACGCGCCCGTCGAAATCCTCGTGCAGAAGCAGGCCGTCGCCGCCCTCCTGCCCAAGGGCACCTTGAAGACCCTCTGATGAACCGCTACCCGCTTTGGAAGAACGCCATCGTCATCCTGGCGCTGGCCTTCGGCTTCCTCTACACCTTGCCGAACTTCTTCGGCGAGGTGCCGGCGGTGCAAGTTTCGAGCATCAAGGCCACCATCAAGCTCGATAGCGCGCTCAAAGCCCGCATCGAGGAAGCACTCGCCGCCGCGGGCCTCCAACCGACCGGTGTCTTTTTCGAGCCTAACAGCATCCGCGTGCGCTTTGCGGATACCGACACGCAGCTTAAGGCCCGCGATGCGATCGAGAAGGCGATCAATCCCGACCCGGCCAACGCCTCCTTCAGCGTGGCGCTCAATCTCGTCTCGGCCTCGCCCGACTGGCTGACGAGCATTCACGCGCTGCCGATGTATCTGGGCCTCGATCTCAGAGGCGGCGTGCATTTTCTGCTGCAGGTAGACATGAAGGGGGCCATCACCAAGCGCCTCGATGCGCTGGGGGCCGATCTGCGCACCCTCATGCGCGACAAGGGCCTTCGTCACGGCGGCATCGTCCGCGAAGGCCAGCAGCTCATCATCCGCTTCCGCGATGCCGAGACGCGCGAGAAGGCGCGCATCGCGATCGCCGACAACCAGCCCGATCTCGAACTCGTCGAAGCGCAAGAGGGCAGCGACTGGAAGCTCATCGCCTCGCTCAAACCGCAAGCGCATAAGCGCATCCAGGAATCCGCCTTGAAGCAGAACATCACGACGCTCGCCAACCGCATCAACGAGCTGGGGGTGGCCGAGCCGGTGATCCAGCAGCAAGGTGCCGATCGCATCGTCGTGCAGCTGCCGGGCGTGCAGGACACCGCCAAGGCCAAAGACATCCTCGGCCGCACGGCGACGCTCGAAATCCGCATGGTGGACGACGAGGCAAGCGCCAACCCGGCCACGCTCGAAGCCGCCGCCAACGGCAATCCGCCGCCTGGCACCGAGTATTACGTCGAGCGCGGCGGGCGGGGTCTCATCGTCAAGAAGCAGGTGGTACTCACGGGAGACCGGCTCACCGACGCGCAAGCCGGCTTCGATTCCCAGACCCATGAACCGGCCGTGCACCTCACGCTCGACGCCGCCGGCGCGCGCATCTTCCGCGACGTCACGCGCGAGAACGTCGGCAAGCGCATGGCGATCCTCTTGATCGAGAAAGGCAAGGGCGAGGTCGTCACCGCGCCGGTGATCCGCACGGAAATCGGCGGCGGTCGCGTGCAGATCTCCGGACGCATGACGACCACTGAGGCCAGCGACGTGGCCCTCCTCTTGCGCGCAGGCTCCTTGGCCGCGCCGATGGAGATCATCGAGGAGCGCACCATCGGCCCCAGCTTGGGCGCCGACAACATTGCCAAGGGCATGAATTCAACGCTGTGGGGCTTCATCGCCATCGCCGTCTTCATGATCGCCTATTACCTGCTCTTCGGCCTCGTCTCGGTGATCGCGCTCACCGCCAATCTGCTCCTGCTCGTGGCCTTGCTCTCGCTCTTACAGGCCACACTGACCCTGCCCGGCATCGCCGCGGTGGCGCTGACGTTGGGCATGGCGATCGACGCCAATGTGCTGATCAACGAGCGCATCCGCGAAGAGTTGCGCAATGGCGCCACGCCGCACGCCGCGATCGCCGCTGGTTACGAGCGCGCCTGGGGCACGATCCTCGACTCGAACATCACGACGCTGATCGCCGGCCTCGCGCTCCTCATCTTCGGCTCCGGCCCGGTGCGCGGCTTCGCCGTCGTGCATTGCCTCGGCATCCTCACTTCGATCTTCAGCTCCGTAGTCGTCTCGCGCGCGCTCGTCAATTGGATCTACGGCGGGCGCCGCAAGCTCGCATCGATCAGCATCGGCCAAGTCTGGAAGCCGGGAGCCTAGGCATGGAATTCTTCCGCATCAAGCAAGACATCCCCTTCATGCGCCATGCGCTGGTGTTCAACATCATCTCGTTGATCACCTTCCTGCTGGCCGTGTTCTTCCTCGCCACGCGCGGACTTCACCTGTCGATCGAATTCACCGGCGGTACGCTGATCGAAGTCGGCTATGAGCAGACGGCCGATCTCGACAAAATCCGCGGCAAGCTCGAGGCCGACGGCTTCACCGATACCCAGGTGATCAATTTCGGCTCTTCGCGCGACGTCCTGATCCGGGTGCCGCTGAAGGCCGGCGAGACGGCCCAAGTGAGCGAGCGCGTCAAGGCAAGCCTCGATGCGCTCGGCGATGCGCCGACCCTCAAGCGCGTCGAATTCGTCGGCCCGCAGGTCGGCAAGGAGCTCGCCGAGGACGGGGCGCTCGCGCTCTTACTCGTCATCATCGGCATCGTCGTCTATCTCGCCTTCCGCTTCGAATGGCGCTTCGCCGTCGCAGCGATCATCGCCAACCTGCACGACGTCGTGATCATCCTCGGCTTCTTCGCCTTCTTTCAGTGGGAGTTCTCGCTGCCAGTGCTCGCCGCCGTGCTCGCCGTGCTCGGCTATTCGGTGAACGAATCGGTGGTCGTCTTCGACCGCGTGCGCGAAACCTTCAAGAAAAAGCGCGGGCTTTCCACGCCCGAGGTCATCAACCATGCGATCACGAGCACCATCTCGCGCACCATCATCACGCACGGTTCGACGCAGATGATGGTGACGTCAATGCTGATCTTCGGCGGGCCGGCGCTGCATTATTTCGCGCTGGCGCTCACGATCGGCATCCTCTTCGGCATCTACTCCTCGGTGCTCGTCGCGAGCCCCTTGGTCATGTGGCTCGGTGTATCGCGCGAGCAGTTCGTCAAGCCGAAGAAGGAAAACCCCGCCGGCGCCACCGAGGACGGCGCATGTGTCTAGGTGCTCCAGGTGTCGCGCGGCCCCCTGACCAGGCCTATGTCTGGGATCTGCCGACGCGGCTCTTTCACTGGCTGCTCGTCGTTTGCGTCATCGCCGCCTTCGTCACCGCCAAGCTTGGCGGCGGTTTCATGGTCTGGCATGGGCGTCTGGGGCTCGCCATCCTCGGTCTGCTCGTCTTCCGGCTCGTCTGGGGCCTCAATGGCTCGACCTACGCCCGCTTTGCGAACTTCGTGCGCGGCCCCCGTGCAATCCGTGCTTATCTGCAGGGCGACTGGCGCGGCCAGGGCCACAACCCCTTGGGCGCGCTCTCCGTGCTCGCGCTGCTCGGTACGCTCTCGCTGCAGGCGGCCACGGGACTGTTTGCCAACGACGATATCGCCTTTTCCGGCTACCTCGCCCCGCTGGTTGCCGACGATTGCAGCAACGACCTGACCGGCCTCCACCATCTGCTCGAAAAGCTGCTGATGCTGCTCATCGTCCTGCACCTCGGCGCGATCGTCTTCTACGCGCGGGTCAAGAAACTCAATCTCGTCAAACCGATGCTCACCGGCTGGGCCGATGGCCAGCCCTGCGAATCGGCGCAAGGCGGCGGCGCCGTCGCCTTCGTCGTCGCGCTGCTCATTGCGCTCGCCGCCGTCTGGGCGGCTTCTGGCGCCTGGTTGCCGCCACCCATGCCGCCGGTAGCGGCCGACCCCCCCGCGTTCTGAAACTCGGCGCTGGCGGCACGGCCTCCAAAACAAAAACGGCCGCTCGCGGGCGGCCGTGGGGCGCAGCAGCGCTGCTTTACTCTTCCGCGCGGTATTTCTCGTGGCAGGCCTTGCAGGCTTCGCCCAGCTTGCCAAATTGCGCCTTGACGGCCGCGGCATCGCCGCTCGCAGCGACCTTCGCCATCTCGTTCGCGGCCGTGTTAAAGCCTTGCGCGACCTTGCCGACGCCCTCGCGGTCGCTGAAGAACTCAGACTTCAAGCGCGTTTCCTTGAAGCCCTTGCCCTTGTCGGAACCTGGCTGGTAGAGCGCGCCCATCTTGGCATTGGCCAGCGCCTGAATGACGTTGGCGGCCTCGACGACCTGCTCTTTATTGAAGCTGCCTTCGACATTGGCCTTGATGCGCGCCATGCTCCAGGCCATCGTGTGATAGGCGGCCTGACGCCAGCGGATCTGGTCTTCGAGCTTGCCGACGACCTGGGCGGAGGCAGCGCCCGCCGTCAAGAGACTGCCAGCCAAAACGAGGGAAAGCATTTTCTTGTTCATGCGTCTAGCTCCTTTGGGGTGGATGGAAGGAAACGCTACTATGCCACATCATCGGTGACAAAAACCTGCTTGACACGCAATAGCCTGCCCTCGGCCAAGAGATGAAAGAGCCGGTCGATGTTCGGGTGCTTGCCTGGATGGGCGCGCGCCTCCTCGACATGCTCGGCGTAGAGCTCGAGCCCCTTTTTCGCCGCCTCGGGCGTGATCGCGCCATAAAGCTGCGCGAGATGGTTATAGACGGCAAGCGATCCGGCCTGGCCCGGCTTGTTTTCGATCGTCGCAACGAGCCGGCCTTCCCGGTCGAAAAGCTGCAGCGCCGCCAGATGCGAGACCTTGGGCAGCTGTTTGAGGTTGTCGGCAAAGCTCATCAGATCCTCCGCGCAAGCTCCGCCGCCTTGCCGATGTAGCTAGCGGGCGTCATCGCCTTAAGGCGCGCCTTTTCAGGCTCTGGAATCGCCAGGCCATCGATGAAGGCGGCGAGCGCCTCTGGCTCGATGCCCTTGCCGCGCGTGAGTTCCTTCAATTGCTCATAGGGATTGGGCACGCCATGGCGGCGCATCACCGTCTGCACGGCTTCGGCGAGCACTTCCCAGCAAGCCTCGAGATCCTCGGCAAGACGAGGCGGGTTGGCCTCGAGCTTATTCAAGCCGCGTAGCGTCGAATCGTGCGCCAATACGACGTAGCCGAAGGCCACCCCCATGTTGCGCAGCACGGTCGAATCGGATAGGTCGCGCTGCAGGCGCGAGATTGGCAGCTTTTCAGAGAGATGCCGCAGGATCGCATTGGCCAGTCCCAGGTTGCCTTCCGAGTTCTCGAAGTCGATCGGATTGACCTTGTGCGGCATCGTCGAAGAACCGATTTCGCCTGCTTTGGTCTTTTGCTTGAAGTAGCCGAGCGAGATGTATTGCCAAAGGTCGCGATCGGCATCGATGAGGATCGTATTGCAGCGCGCGATCGCATCGAAGAGCTCGGCCATCGCGTCATGCGGCTCGATCTGGATCGTGTAGGGATTGAACTCGAGGCCGAGCGACTCGATGAAGCCTTTGGCGATCCCTTCCCAGTCGAGCTCGGGATAGGCCGCGAGATGGGCGTTGTAGTTGCCGACCGCGCCGTTGAACTTGGCGCGCAGCTTGACGCTCGCAATGCGTTCGCGCGCGCGCGCAAGCCGCGCGGCGATATTGGCCATCTCCTTGCCGAGCGTGGTGGGCGAGGCCGGCTGGCCGTGAGTGCGCGAGAGCATCGGCAGCGCGGCGAGCTCGTGCGCGAGCTCACGGAACTTCTCGATGACGCGATCGAGCCCAGGCAAGAGGATCGCGCCGCGCGCCTCTTGGAGCATCAGCGCGTGCGCGGTGTTGTTGATGTCTTCCGAGGTGCAGCCGAAGTGGATGAACTCGGCGACCTTCATCACCTCGGGATTGTCGCGGAAACGCTCCTTGAGCCAGTATTCGACCGCCTTGACGTCGTGGTTGGTCACCGCCTCGATCTGTTTCACCGCATCGGCATCGGCAACGGTAAAGCCGCTGGCGACAAGATCGAGCTCGGCTTGCGTTTCGGCCGAAAATGGCGGCACTTCGGGGATGCCCGGATGGGCGGCGAGCGCCTTCAGCCATTCGATCTCGACGCGAATGCGCTGCTTGATGAGGCCGT
This sequence comes from Rhodocyclaceae bacterium, assembly GCA_026415155.1. Classification (GTDB taxonomy): domain Bacteria; phylum Pseudomonadota; class Gammaproteobacteria; order Burkholderiales; family Rhodocyclaceae; genus Sulfuricystis. The sequence continues at coordinate 7,278 of JAOAHQ010000044.1, read as the reverse complement.
ATTCGGAAAAATGCGCGCGCAGGGGTTCGACCTTGGCGGCATAACGGCCGTCGAGCGGCGAGAGCGCCGTCAGGGCGGCCAGGGAGGGCGCCCGCAAGGCACCAGAGGGCTCAATCGTCATATCGTCCTTCCGCAGATTCACAAAATCACACCGCCGCCGAGGCAAACCCGCGATTCGTAGAGCACCACCGACTGCCCCGGCGTCACCGCCCATTGCGGCGTGGCGAAGGCGATCTCGCAGCGCTCGGCCGTCAGCGACTCGATGCTGCAGGCCGCATCGGGCATCCGATAGCGCGTCTTCGCCGCATAGACCCAGTGGGTGTGCGGCGGCCGTCCGGCAATCCAGGACAATTGCTCCGCCGCGAGCCGTTCTGAATAGAGCGCCGGATGGTCATGCCCCTGCACGACGTAGAGTACATTCTTCTCCATGTCCTTTTTGGCGACAAACCACGGCGCCTCGGCTGCATCCTTGACACCGCCGATGCGCAAGCCTTCGCGCTGACCGAGCGTGTAGTAGGCGAGTCCCTGATGCTCGCCGAGCACGCGATCGTCGTCGAGGCGGCGGATTTCGCCGGGCGTCTTCGGCAGATAGCGGGCGAGGAAGTCGGCAAAGCGCCGCTCGCCGATGAAACAGATGCCGGTGGAATCCTTCTTGGCATGGTTGGCCAAGCCGGCCTGGCGGGCGATCTCGCGCACTTCGCGCTTGTAGAGATTCCCGAGTGGAAACAGCGTCTTGGCGAGCTGCTGCTGGTTTAAGCGGTAGAGGAAGTAGCTCTGATCCTTGGTGCCGTCTTCGGCCTTGAGGAGCTGATACTCGCCGAGGAACTCGCGCACCTGGGCATAATGCCCCGTGGCGATGTAATCGGCGCCAAGCCGCAAGGCATGCTCGAGAAATGCCTTGAACTTAATCTCTGAATTGCACAGCACGTCCGGGTTCGGCGTGCGGCCGGCGCGATATTCGGCGAGGAAGTTCTCGAAGACGCGCGCCCAGTATTGATCGGCGAAATTCGCCGTCAAGAGCTCGATGCCGATCACCTCGGCGGCAGCGCGCGCATCTTCGAGATCCTGGCGCGCGGAGCAATACTCCTCGGTGTCATCGTCCTCCCAGTTCTTCATGAAGAGGCCGATGACCTCGTGGCCCTGGCGCTTCAAGAGCAGCGCGGCAACGGCGGAATCGACGCCGCCCGACATGCCGACGATCACCTTCGCCATCAGATTCAGGCGCTCCAGATCAGGTCGAGCGGGAAGCGCCGCCCGGCGAGGTAATCGCGCACGCATTGCCAGACGAGCGGGCTGCGGTGGCGTGGCTGCGTGGCCTCGATTTCCTCGGGGGTGAGCCAGACCGCCCGCACGATGCCGGTATCGAGGCGGCGCGTCGGATCGTGGGCGCCGAGCCGTCCCGCGAACGCAAAGCGCAGGTAAGTGATGTCGCCTTGCGGGCGCGGCCATTGATAGATGCCGACGAGCTCGGTGGGCGTGAATTCGTAAGCCGTTTCCTCGAGCGCCTCGCGCGCGCACGCCGCGACGAGCGATTCGCCTTCGTCGAGGTGGCCGGCCGGCTGATTGAAGCGCAGCCCCTCGGTCGTTTCCTCCTCGACGAGCAGGAAGCGACCCTCCCGCTCGACGATGGCGGCCACGGTCACATTGGGTTTCCAGATGTCCATGGCGCCGGATTCTACGGCCCGATTTCGCTAAAATCAGCTTTCTTTGCGATCGAAAGGCGGGAGAAACAAGATGTCCATGTCCGACCGAGACGGCTTCATCTGGTACGACGGCAAGCTCGTGCCCTGGCGCGAAGCCACGACCCACGTGCTGACGCACTCGCTGCACTATGGCCTGGCCGTTTTCGAGGGCTTACGCGCCTACAAGACCGTCCAGGGCACGGCGATCTTCCGCCTCAAGGAGCACACCGACCGCCTCTACAACTCGGCGCACATCTACCGCATGCCGATCCCCTACGACCGCGAAACGCTCATGGAGGCGCAAAAGGAGGTCGTGCGCGCCAACGGCCTCGAGACGGCCTACATCCGCCCGATCGCTTTCTACGGCTCGGAAAAGATGGGCGTCTCGCCGAAGGGCGCCCAGGTCCATGTCGCCATCGCCGCCTGGGAATGGGGCGCCTATCTCGGCGAAGAGGGCATGGAGAAGGGCATCCGCGTCAAGACGGCGAGCTATGCGCGCCACCATGTGAACGTCTCGATGTGCCGCGCCAAGTATTCCGGCACCTACGCCAATTCGATCCTCGCCAACATGGAGGCCATCGAGCATGGCTATGACGAGGCGCTCTTGCTCGACGTCGATGGCTTCGTCGCGGAAGGAGCGGGCGAAAACCTCTTTGTCATCAAGGATGGCCAGATCTATGAGCCCGAGATCGCCTCGGCCTTGATCGGCATCACGCGCGCGACGATCCACACGCTCGCGAAAGAGCTCGGCTACAGCGTGATCTCGAAGCGCTTGACGCGCGATGACATTTACATCGCCGACGAGGCCTTTTTCACCGGCACCGCGGCCGAGGTGACGCCGATCCGCGAACTCGATGGCCGTACCATCGGCGCCGGCCGCCGCGGCCCGATCACGACAGAGCTGCAAAAACTGTTCTTCGACGTCGTCGCCGGCAAGGTGCCCGCGCACGCCGACTGGCTCGCCAAAGTCTGAGGGAGGCTGCCATGAGCGAAATCGATGAGCGCCTGCGGGAAGTCGCCGTCACGGCCCGTGACCTGCCGCTGTGCTGCCCGCGTCCGGGCGCGCCGTTGTGGGCGCGCCATCCGCGCGTGTTTCTCGACGTGCTGAAGACGGGCAACGCCACCTGCCCTTACTGCGGCACGCACTACCGCTTCACGGGCGAAGCGCCAAAGGGGCATCACTGAAAATCCTTGTCGTCGCGCCCTCCTGGATCGGTGACACGGTCCTGATGCAGCCGCTCCTCATGCGGCTCAAGGCGCGCGAACCGGCGGCCGAAATCCACGTCCTGGCACCGGCCTGGTCGTCGCCTTTGCTTGCGCGCATGCCCGAAGTCGACGCCGTGATCGACAATCCCTTCCCGCACGGCGCCTTCGACTTTGCCGGCCGCAAGGCGCTGGGACGCCGTCTGGCGAGCGCCGAGTTTTCGGCGGCCTACGTGCTGCCCAATTCCTGGAAGTCCGCCCTCGTGCCCTTCTTCGCCAAGATCCCGCGCCGCATCGGCTACACGGGCGAGGCACGCTTTTTCCTCCTCAACGAGCGGCATCCCCCGTCCAAACTTCCTCGCCTCGTCGATCGCTACGCGGCGCTCGCGGGTATCTTTTCCGACCCGACGCCCGCGCCGCGCCTCATCTCGACGCCAAAGCAGCAGCAGGCGGCCCGTGCGGCGCTGGGGCTCTCCCTCGAAACCACGCCGGTCATCTTCTGCCCGGGCGCGGAATACGGCCCGGCCAAGCGCTGGCCGGCCCGCCACTTCGCCGCGCTGGCTAAGCAGCTTGAAGGCCCCGTCTGGCTGCTGGGCTCGGCCAAGGATGCGCCGATGGGCGACGAGATCAGCCGCCTTTCGGCAGGCCGCGCACTCAATCTCTGCGGCCGCACGTCGCTCGACCAGGCGATCGATCTCCTCGCCAGCGCGCGCGCCGTGGTGACGAACGATTCGGGGCTCATGCATGTGGCCGCGGCGCTCGCGCGGCCGCTCATCGCGCTCTATGGCTCGTCGAGCCCCGCCTATACCCCGCCGCTTTCCCCTCATGCGAAAATCCTCTCGCTCGGGCTTTCCTGCAGCCCGTGCTTTGAGCGAGACTGCCCTTTGGGCCATTTGCGCTGTCTCGAAGCGCTTGCCCCCGAGCAGGTATTGGCCGCATTGGATGATGCGTAACCCATGTCGAAAAAGCCGATCTTCACCACGCCCCAGGAAGCCGAGGCCGCCTTCTACGAAGCGCTCGAACGCGGCGATCTCGAAGCGATGATGGCCGTCTGGTCCGAAGACGAGGAAATCGTCTGCATTCAGCCGGGCGGCGGCCGGCTCACCGGCTATGCGCTGGTGCGGGAGAGCTGGCGGCGCATCTTCGAAGGCGGGCGGCGCCTGCAGGTCCAGCTCCTCGCACTCTCTGCCGTGCATGGTCCCTTCACTGCCGTGCATAGCGTCATCGAGCAAATCGCCGTGGCGGGCGAAAAACACCTCGCTGCGCCGGTTGCCGCCACCAACGTCTATGTGCGCGGCGCCTTCGGCTGGCGCATGATCGTCCATCACGCCTCGCCCGTGCCGCCCTCGAGCGTGGGCGATGTGCCGCAGGTTCTCCACTAACGACGTCACGAGACCCACACCATGATCTCCCCGGCAATCTTCAAGGCCTATGACATCCGCGGCATCGTCGGCGAGACGCTCACGACCGAGGCGGCGCGCCTCATCGGCCAGGCGCTCGGCTCGGAAGCCCGTGCGCGAGGTTTGAAAAGCCTCGTCATCGGCCGCGATGGGCGGCTCTCTGGACCACAGCTCGCCAGCGCGCTTGCCGAGGGTCTTCTCGCGACGGGCATCGACGTCATCGATATCGGCTGCGTGCCAACACCCGTCACCTACTTCGCGGCCCATCATCTCGGCACGCAAAGCTGCGTCTCGGTCACCGGCAGCCATAATCCGCCCGACTACAACGGCTTTAAGATCGTGCTGGGCGGCGAAACGCTCGCCAATGAGCGCATCCAGGCGCTCAGGCGCCGGATCGAGGGAGCAGACTTCACCAGCGGCGCGGGCGTACTGTGCCGTACCGACGTCAAGCCCGCCTATCTCGAGCGCATCGTTTCGGATGTCACACTTGCGCGGCCAATGAAGATCGTCATCGACTGCGGCAATGGCGTTGCCGGCCACGTCGCGCCCATGCTTTTCCGCCGCCTGGGCTGCGACGTCGTCGAACTCTTCTGCGAGGTCGATGGCCGCTTTCCGAACCACCACCCCGACCCTTCGAAGCCGGAAAATCTCGCCGACGTGCAGCGCGCGCTTCAAGAGACCGATGCCGAGCTGGGGCTTGCCTTCGATGGCGACGGCGACCGTCTCGGCGTCGTCACGAAGGATGGCGAGATCATCTACGCCGATCGCCTCCTGATGCTCTTCGCCGCCGATATCCTCGCCCGCCATCCCGGCGCGCCGATCATCTACGACGTCAAATGCTCGCGCTGGGTAGCCGAATCGGTCAAATACCAGGGCGGCGAGCCGCTCATGTGGAAGACCGGCCACGCGCTCATCAAGGCCAAGCTCAAGGAGACGGGCGCGCCCTTCGCCGGCGAGATGAGCGGTCATTTCTTCTTCGGCGAGCGCTGGTATGGCTTTGACGACGGCCTCTATGCCGGGGCGCGCCTGCTCGAAATCGTCAGCCGCTGGCCAGATGGCAACTGGCCGCTCAAACACCTGCCCAAGGCAATTTCCACGCCGGAGCTCAATCTGAAGATGAAGGAAGGCGAGCCGCACCAACTCATCGAGCGGCTCAAGCGGGAGGGGCGCTTTCCGACCGCGCGCGAGCTCATCACGCTCGATGGCGTGCGCGCCGAATATGCCGATGGCTTTGGCCTGGCGCGCGCCTCGAATACCACGCCCGTCGTCGTATTGCGCTTCGAGGCCGACACAGCGGCGGCGCTCTCCCGCATCGAAGCCGAATTCAAGGCTGCGCTGGAAGGCGTCTGGCCAGGACTGAAGGTCGATTTTCCCCATGGCGGCTGAAGAAATCTTCATCGGCCGTCAGCCGATCCTCGACCGGCGGCAAGAGCTTTTTGCCTACGAGCTGCTGTTCCGCAGCGGCCGGCACAACGCCGCCCAGTTCCAGGACAGCCTCGCCGCGACGGCGAACGTGATCCAGCACGCCTTTGCCGAGCTCGGCATCGAAGCGGCGCTCGGCCCCTACAAGGGGTTCATCAACTGCGACGAGGCACTGCTGCTCTCCGACATGCTCGAAATCCTGCCGACCGACAAGATCGTGCTCGAGATCCTCGAGACGGTCGAGGTGACGCCCCAGATCGTCGAGCGCTGCCGCGAACTCAAGGCGCGCGGCTTCACTTTGGCGCTCGACGACTTCGTTCATTACGAGGCCAAGTTCAAGCCGCTGCTCGAGCTCATCGCCATCGTCAAGGTCGATCTGATGCCGCTTTCCGCCGAAGAGCTCGGCCAGGTCACGGGCAGTCTCAAGCGCTGGCCGGTGAAGCTCCTTGCCGAGAAGATCGACACTCGCGAACAGGCCGGCCAGTGCCTCCGTTTGGGCTACGACTTCTTTCAAGGCTATTACTTCGCCAAGCCCGTCATCCTCGCCGGCAAGAAGCTCAACCCCTCGCAACTCGCGCTCTTGCGGCTCATGGGGCTCGTGCTCGAGGATGCCGATACGCCGGCCATCGAAGCGGTGCTGAAACAGGAGCCAGGACTGACGATGAACCTTTTGCGGCTCACCAATTCGGTCGCCACCGGCGTGCGCACCAAGGTGACGAGCCTGCGCCATGCGATCACGGTACTCGGCCGCCGCCAATTGCAGCGCTGGCTGCAGCTATTGCTCTACACGAACCCAAGCGGCAGCGACGGGGTGAGCCCCTTGCTGCAACTTGCGGCCACACGCGGCCGCTTCCTCGAATTGCTCGCCGGAAAATTAAAGCCCGGCAAGGGCGAATTCGAGGACAAGGCCTACATGACCGGCATCCTCTCCTTGATGCCGACGCTGATGAGCGTGCCGATGGAAGAGATCCTCAAAGGCATTCCGCTGAGCGCCGATGTCGAGGCGGCGCTTATGCAGAAGGAGGGCGAACTCGGCCTCATGCTGCAGCTTGCCGAAGCGCTCGAAGCGAGCGACGGTGCCACCTGTCAAGCGCTGCTCGAACAGTTGCCAGGCACGGATCATCGCCTCGTCAATGCCTGTCTCACCGACGCGCTCGCCTGGGCGAGCAACATCGGACGTGAAGCGGCCTGACGCCCCGCTTTGCCTGCGCTGCAAGCACTACTTCATCACCTTCGACGCGCGCTTTCCCTACGGCTGCCGGGCGATGGGCTTCAAGAGCCAGCAGCTTCCCTGCAAGGAAGTCGAGGCGGCCTCGGGCCTTGCCTGCCAGAGTTTCGAGCGCCGTCCCGCCAGCGCCGGCTCATCGAATTGAGGCGGCGCGCAGGCGGGCTACCCCCATTTATGCCAAGGTCAACTGCGCTGAAAGCTGGATCGAGTAGGGGACGGGGTCACCCCCGTCGCCCTCTCACACCACCGGACGTGCGGTTCCGCATCCGGCGGTTCATTGAAGACACTGGAGTCGTCGCATCGTATCGAGCAGCGACACCAGACCTAAGCGATCAAAGAAGGA
>JAOAHQ010000054.1 GCA_026415155.1 Rhodocyclaceae bacterium | reverse complement strand
CTCGAGTGGATCATGAACAAGGCCGATCATTCGGCAGTCCCGGACATCGTCGACAAGAAGCGCGCCTGCTCCAAGTGCCATGAGGGCGATGCCAACGAGGTCGGCGACAAGATCATCGCCGGCAAACCGGTGGGCAACGCCAAGGCACCGATCGAGCCCAAGCCGATCGCCGACCGTGCCGGCTGGGTGCCAGCCAGCTTCAAGATGGCGCATGACGGCGACAAACTCTATGTCCGCGTCGAGTGGGAGCAGCCCAAGGGAGCAAGCTTCGGCATGGACAAGAAGAACGAAGTCAAGCTGGCCATGATGTTCGACAGCGGCTATGCCGAGGGTGGCACGCCGGTGCTTGAACTGGCCGAACGCGGTGGCTGCTGGGTGACCTGTCACAACGACCTGCGCTCGATGAAAGACGCCAAGGACGACAAGAAGACCAAGTACATCAAAGGCGCGGCGCTCGATGGCGGCAAATTCATGGACCTGATCCAGTGGAAGAGCGGCAAGGGTGAGAAGCCGGTCGATGGCTATGTCGCCGACAAGCGCGTCATGGAAGGCGGCATGGCGCTTATCAAGGCCGAAGGCAAGAAAGACGGCAACAAGTGGGTCGTCACCTTCGAGCGTGCGCTCGCCGGCGGCGGCGCGGGCGACCACAAGATCGAGCCGGGCAAGATCTACAACTTCGGTTTCGCGTTGCACGATGGCGGCAGCGAAGCGCGCTACCACTATGTCTCGCTCAACTACCAGTTCGGCCTCGACAAGACGGTCGAGGGCGTCAAGTATTACTACAACGTGACCAAACAATAACGCCGCATCGCCGACTCTGGCCCCATGCGATCATTGAGCCGTCAGGGGTTGGGGTCGGCAGCTTGGGCGTGACGCGCCGACAAGGGGAATGCAGCACTGGCAGTTCTTTTTCATCACCAGGAGGAGAAAACGATGAAGCAACGATGGAGTGGGTGGGCCCTGGCGGCAGGCGCCCTGACGATCTCGGCCGCGGCGTTCGCTGCGCCGCCGACGCCTGAAATGATCTCGTTTGCCTGCGCGGGATGCCACGGCACCAACGGTGGCAGCGCCGGTTTGACGATGCCCAGCCTCGCCGCGCAGTCGAAGGCGGCGATCGTCGAGGCGATGAAGAAGTTCAAGAGCGGCGAGCGTCCCTCCACCGTGATGGGTCGCCTGGCCAAAGGCTACAGCGACGCCGATTTCGAGGCGATGGGCGCTTTCTTCTCCAGGCAGAAGATCCACTTCACCAACCAGACGGTCGACAAGGCCAAGGCAGCCAAGGGCGCTGATCTGCAGGAAGCCAACTGCTCGCGTTGCCACCTCGACGATGGCAAGGACGGTAAGGACGACACGCCGGTGATGGCGAGCCAATGGCTCGAATACCTGAAGATGCAGGCCGAGCTCTATGATTCCGGCAAGCGCAAGATGCCCAAGGACATGGCCGAGAAATGGAATCGTCTGTCCAAGGAAGACCGCGAGGCGCTGCTGCACTTCTACGCCGGCGTGAGCAAATAAGGGAGGAGAGGATATGACACTGGATCGCAGAAACTTCATCAAGCTGGTTGGCGGTGCATCGGGTCTCGCGCTGGCTGGCTGCGCCTCGCAAGGCCCCGCCGTTTCGGCTGGCTCCGCCGCCGAGCTCATGCCCAAGGGCACGGCGCGCCGCGTCGTCGTCGTCGGCGGCGGCTATGGCGGCACGATCGCCGCCAAATACATCCGCATGCTCGACCCATCGATCGAGGTGGTGCTCGTCGAGCGCAACAAGGAGTTCATCTCCTGCCCGTTTAGCAACTTCTACATCGCGGGCCTGATGAACGACATGTCTTCCCTGACCATCCGCTACGACAAGCTCGCTGCCAATCATGGCATCAAGATGGTCTATGCCGAGGTCACGGCGATCGATCCGGCAGCCAAGAAGGTCGTCACGACGCAAGGCACGCTCGCCTACGACCGTCTCATCGTTTCGCCCGGCATCGACTTTCGCACCGAGGAAATCGAAGGCTATGACGCGAAGACGCCGGAGATCTTCCCGCATGCCTGGAAGGCCGGCCCGCAATCGACGCTGCTCAGGAATCAGCTCCAGTCGATGAAGGATGGCGGCACGGTCATCATCAGCATGCCGCTCACCCCCTACCGCTGCCCGCCCGGGCCTTATGAGCGTTCTTGCCTGATCGCGCACTATCTTAAGAAGCACAAGCCGAAGTCGAAGCTCATTCTGCTCGACGCCAACCCCGACGTGGTCTCCAAGAAGCCGCTCTTCACCAAGGCCTGGAGCACCTACTACAAGGACAACTTCCAGTACATCGGTGGCAAGAAGGTCACCAAGGTCGATGTCGGCGCCAAGCTCGTCAGCATCGAGGGCATCGAGGACTTCAAGGGCGACGTCATCAACCTGATCCCTGCCCAGCGTGCCGGCGACATCGCCGTCAAGGCAGGACTGGTGGGCGATGACAAGAAGTGGTGCCCCGTCGATGCGGTGAGCTTCCAGTCCACCAAGCACAAGGACATCCACGTCATCGGCGATGCCACAGCGCTGCCCTCCGACGGCCCGCCGATGCCGAAGTCCGGCTACTCGGCCAACTCGCAGGCGAAGTTCTGCGCCCAAAACGTCGTCAATCTGATGAACGGCAAGGAACCCGTCGAGTTCTCTGGCATCAACGTCTGCTACAGCGCGATCTCGGATCACGAGTCGGTCAGCATCGCCTCGGTGTTCAAGGTCGAGAACGGCAAGATCAAGTCGCCCGCGACGGCGATTTCGCCGGCTGACTTCTCGCAGGCCAAGATGGAACACGCCTACGGCGAGAGCTGGCTCAGGAACATCCTCACCGAGATGTCCACCTGATCGCCTGCCTGCGGCAGCAAGAACCCCGCCTTGGGCGGGGTTTTTTTGCGCCTAAGTCGGCGCTGGCGGGACGGCCCCCTACCGCCTATTGCAGTGCGCCGATATAGACCGACACGGCGCGGATTTCGAGTTCGGTGAGTTTTGATGCGATCGTGTGCATGATCGCGTTGTCGTTGGTGCGCTCGCGCTTCGTGAATTCCTTGAGCTGCGTTTCGACATAGCTCGGATGCTGGCCAGCGAGGCGCGGCAGCTGCGCGGTGCCATACCCCTTCGGCCCGTGGCAAGAAGCGCAAGGCGCCACGCCAGAAAGGCTATTGCCCTTGTGGAAAATGTATTTGCCGACCGCAGCGAGATCGGCATCGCCCGGCTGGCGCGCGCCGGCGGGCTTGCTGGCGAAGTAACGCGCCAACAGGGCGATCTCGTCGTCCTTGAGATCCTTGGCCATCTCGCTCATCGTGTCGCTCTTGCGGCGGCCGTCGCGAAAATCCTTGAGCTGCTTTTGCAGATAGTCGGGGTGCTGAGCAGCAAGGCGCGGATAGACGGCGCTCGCGCTCTCGCCTTCTAGGCCGTGGCAAAGCGCGCAGCGTTCCGTGACGATGGCCTGCACGTGCTTGGGCAGCGACACTTCGGTTTGCGCGGCGGCAGGCGTTGCCACACTCGCGGCTATGGCCAGCAGCAAGCTCAACGGCCTCTTGCTCATGCTCATCCTCCTGCTTCAGTGATGCCCCGTGCTGCCGAAGCCGCCCGTGCCGCGCTGGCTGGTCTCGAACGAATCGACGATGTTGAAGGCCACTTGCAGCACCGGCACGACGACGAGCTGGGCGATGCGGTCGAGCGGATTGATGAAGAAGACCTCCTTGCCGCGGTTCCACAGCGAGACGAAGATCTCGCCCTGGTAGTCCGAATCGATAAGCCCGACGAGATTGCCGAGCACGATGCCGTGCTTGTGGCCCAAGCCTGATCTCGGCAGGATCAAGGCCGCCAAGCCCGGATCGGCGAGATGGATTGCGATGCCGGCGGGAATCAGCATCGTCTCGCCGGGATGCAGGCGCACCGGCGCCTCGATGCAGGCGCGCAAGTCCATGCCGGCCGCGCCGGGCGAGGCGTAATGCGGCGCATAGTCGCCGTGAGGATCCTTGAGGCGGGCATCGAGGATGCGGACATCAATCGTGTGCATGGCTCATCTCCGCGATATGGCGCACGATGGCGCGCGCGATTTCCAGTTTGTCGCCAGGCGGCAGCGGATGCGCACCGGCCGCGTCGAACAGCGTGACCGTATTCGTTTCACCGCCGAGGCCATCCTGCACGAGGTTGCCGACGACGAGCGGCAGGCGCTTGATACGGCGCTTCGCTTCGGCATATTCGGCAAGCTGCTGGCTCTCGGCGGCAAAGCCGACGCAAAACGGCGCATCGGGGCGCGCCGCAACTTCGGCAAGAATGTCGGGATTGGCGACGAGCTCGAGGGACAGCGTCGGCGCCCCCTTCTTGATCTTGTGGGCGGCAGGGGCCGCGGGCCGATAGTCCGCCACCGCCGCCACGCCGATGAAAATGTCGGTCGGCAATTGCGCAAGCACTGCCTCGCGCATCTCGAGCGCGCTCGTCACATCGATGCGCCTCACCCCTATCGGGGTGGCAAGGCTCACCGGCCCGGCCACCAGGGTCACATCGGCCCCCGCCTCGGCACAGGCGCGTGCCAGCGCAAAGCCCATCTTGCCGGAGCTGCGATTCGTCAGGCCCCGCACCGGATCGAGCGCCTCGAAAGTCGGGCCAGCCGTGAGCAGCACGCGCCGGCCGGCCAGAGACTTGGGCTGCAAAAAAGCGACGAGCGCGGCATAGAGCTCTTCGACCTCGAGCATGCGCCCCAGCCCCACCTCGCCGCAGGCCTGCTCGCCGGTTGCCGGGCCAAGCAGCGCGACGCCATCGGCGACGAGTTGCGCGACATTGCGTTGCGTCGCCGGATGTTCCCACATCTTACGATTCATCGCTGGAGCGACGAGCAAGGGGCAGGCGCGCGCGAGACACAGGGTGGAGAGCAGATCATCAGCCAAGCCCTGCGCAAGTTTGGCGAGGAAATCGGCGGCTGTCTCTTATA
>JAOAHQ010000020.1 GCA_026415155.1 Rhodocyclaceae bacterium | reverse complement strand
GATGTGTATAAGAGACAGCCTCGGTGCGGAAATCGATGCCGGGCGAGACGATGCAGCGGTCGTAGCTGAGTGTGCCTTCGGTGGTGACGACCTTCTTCGCCGCCGGATCGATCTGCGTGACGGTGGCATAGACCATCTTGATGCCGTGGTTGGCGGCGAGCTTGTCGTAGCGGATGGTCAAGGTCGACATGTCGTTCATCAAGCCCGCGATGTAGAAGTTGCTGAATGGGCAGGAGATGAACTCGCGATTGCGCTCGATGAGCACCACCTCGATCGACTTGTCGAGCATGCGGATGTATTTGGCGGCGATGGTGCCGCCATAGCCGCCGCCGACGACGACGACGCGGCGCGCCGAGCCCTTGGGCATGATTTCGGCCGCCGAGCCGGCCGCGACCGCCGGTGCCTGACCTTGCGAGGCGCAACCGGCCAGTGCCAGACCCGAGGCCCCGCCGATGAGCTTGATGAAATTTCTGCGATCCAGTGTCATGTCCTCTCCTCCCTTATTTGTTGACGCCAGCATAGAAGTGGAGCAGCGCCTCCAAGTCTTCCTTGGACAAGGGCTTCACCTTCTCGGCCATCTTTTCCGGCATCTTGCGCGCGCCTGACTGATAGAGCTCCATCTGCATCTGGAGATAGGGCAGCCACTGGCTGGCCATTACCGGCGTATCGTCCTTGCCGTCCTTGCCATCGTCGAGGTGGCAGCGCGAGCAATGGGCTTCCTGCAGTTCGGCGCCGCGGGCGGCCTTCGCTTTATCGACGGTCTGATTCGTGAAGTGCACCTTTTGCTTCGAGAAGAATTCACCCATCTTCTCAAAGTCGGCGTCGGTATAGCCCTTCGCCAGACGCCCCATGACGGTCGAGGGGCGCTCGCCGCTCTTGAACTTCTTCATCGCTTCGACGATCGCCGTCTTCGATTGTCCCGCCAGGCTCGGCATGGTGAGCCCCGCGCTGCCGCCATTGGTGCCGTGACAGCCCGCGCAGGCGAACGAAATCATCTCGGGCGTCGGCGGCGCGGCGAAAGCCGTGGCCGAGATCGTCAGAGCACCTGCCGCCAGGGTCCAACCACTCCATCGTTGCTTCATCTTTTCTCCTCCTGATGATGAAAAAGAGCTACCGGTGCTGCGTTCCCCTTACTGCTTGGTGACGTTGTAGTAATACTTCACGCCCTCGACGGCCTTGTCGAGGCCGAATTGGTAGTTGAGCGAGACGTAGTGGTAGCGCGCCTCAGCACCACCGTCGTGCAGACCAAAGCCGAAGTTGTAGATCTTGCCCGGCTCGATCTTGTGATCGCCCATGCCGCCGCCGGCGAGCGCGCGTTCGAAGGTGACGACCCACTTGTTGCCTTCCTTCTTGCCCTCGGCCTTGATGAGCCCCTTGCCGCCTTCCATGACGCGCTTGTCGGCAATGTAGCCATCCACCGGCTTTTCGCCCTTGCCGCTCTTCCACTGGATGAGATCCATGAACTTGCCGCCGTCGAGCGCCGCGCCCTTGATGTACTTGGTCTTCTTGTCGTCCTTGGCGTCCTTCATCGAGCGCAGGTCGTTGTGGCAGGTCACCCAGCAGCCGGCGCGTTCGGCCAGCTCGAGCGCGGGCGCGCCGCCTTCGGCATAGCCGCCATCGAACATCATGGCGAGCTTGACTTCGTTCTTCTTGTCCATGCCGAAGCTGCCTCCCTTGGGCTGCTCCCACTCGACGCGGACGTAGAGCTTCTCGCCGTCGTGGGCCATCTTGAAGCTCGCCGGCACCCAGCCGGCGCGGTCGGCGATCGGCTTTGGCTCAAGCTGAGTCTTCGAACTGCCCACCGGGCTGCCTTTGATGATCTTGTCGCCGACTTCGTTGGCATCGCCCTCGTGGCAGCGCGAGCAGGCACGCTTCTTGTCGACGATGTCGGGCACCGCGGAGTGATCCGCCTTGTTCATGATCCACTCGAGCCCTGACTGGCCGGGATAGAACAGCTTGATCTTGCGTTCTGAGACCTTGCTCCAGTCTGGCTCGGCGGCGAATGCGCCGCCAGCGACGAAGGCTCCCATCACTGCCAAAGCGATCTTCTTCATGAAGCGTCTCCTGTTCTGTTTATCGATGGAAAAGGGAAATCAATCCTATCAGCTTTCGGTCTTGTCGCCACCCGCCTGTTGCTGCTGTTGCAGGTATTCCTTGGGCAGCTGGTGAGAGACCCCCTTGTGGCATTCGATGCAGGTCTTGCCGTCTTCGACCGCGCCCTCGTGCTTGACGGCGGCGCGGTCTTTCTGCTTGTCGGGGTCCATGTACTTGAAATCGTGGCAGTTGCGGCACTCCTTCGAGTCGCGCTCCTTCAAGCGCTCCCAGACGCGCTGCGCCATCGTGTAGCGGTGCGCCTCGTATTTCTCAGGCGTGTCGATCGTGCCCTTGATGTGGCCGATCACGTCACGCGCCGCCATGATCTTTTGGAAAGCCTTGAACATGTAGTCGGTCGGCGTTTTGCTGCTGGCGACATGGCAGTCGGCGCACTGCGCGGCGGCTCCGCTGCGGTTCTTGTAGTGCGCCGTCTTCTTCAGTTCCTCGTAGGGAATCCGCATCTCGTGGCAGGAGATGCAGAAGTCGGAGCGATTGGTGTATTCCATCGCCGTATTGAGGCCGCCCCAGATGATGATGCCACCGATTACACCGACGACGATCATGCGCAACATCGAACATTGCGGCGGACGCTTGAGGCGCTCGATGAGGCCGGGCTTCGTGTCGTGGGAGGAGTCGTTCTGTGTCTCAGCCATCGTTATTTACCCTTGCTGTTCATGTGACGCGCCCTCGTGTGCGCACCGATTGAGAAAATCCTGGCGTGGGAAGCGGCATCCGCAACCCTGCCGGCAGGCACTGGGTCTCTTGCGACGGCCATCGAGTCGAACCTCCTCACGCTTTTGTTTGTCATTGTCCTTACCGCAAGCGCGGATAAAGCAGCGTGATTATGACAGGCCCGCCGTTCTTTGGACAAGCCCGAAAATTGAATTTCGCGATCAACCTGCCTTTTATTCAAAAAAGCTAATAAAGGTGCCCTGAAGGGGCATGGCGCCTGCCTGCCCCTCTACTTTGGTGAGATTGGAGGCCGTCAGGTCGTCGTTTTGGCCTTTCTGTCAGTGTTTCAAGGAACTTCGATTGAGGGTATCGTAATGAAAATGTAGCCTCTCATTGGGAGACTCGTTCTGTTCGCCCAACCATGTGGCTTCTGGCAAGAAGGTTGATGCATAGGGGTGATCGGTGCACGGGCGGCGCATCACGGGCAGCGGAAAGGGCACGAGCGCGTTCGGGGTAGGGGCTGCAAACACGTCGGGAGCACAGCCATGCCAGCGGAGTCAGGTGTTAGGCGTTTATCGACAGGCATTCCAGGTCTGGACCGCATCTTGGGCGGCGGCCTGCCCGCCTTGGGCAGCTATCTCGTGCGCGGCGGCCCTGGGGCCGGCAAGAGCACGCTGGGGCTGCATTTCCTCTCCGCCGGCGTGGCTGCTGGCGAGCGTTGCCTCTACATCACGCTCGAAGAGTCCGAGGCGCGCATCCGCGCCCAGGCTCAAGAGCGCCGCATCGCGCTCGAGGGCGTTGCCTTCCTCGACATCAGCCCTTCGTCGGATTTCTTCGCCGAGGCACAAAGCTACGACATCTTCACGCCGGCCGAGGTCGAGCGCGAGCCGATCACGCAGCGCATCGTCACCGAGGTCGAAGCGTACCGGCCGCAGCGCGTGTTTCTCGATCCGCTTACCCAGTTCCGCTATCTCGCCAGCGACAACTTCGAATTCCGTCGCCAGATGATCTCCTTTCTACGCTTTCTCGTCGAGCGTGACGCCACGGTGCTGTTTACCTCGGAGAAGAGCGAGAGCCTCTCCGACGACGATCTGCAGTTCATGAGCGATGGCGTGCTCGAATTGGCGCATGAACCGCTTGGCCGCGCCATCGAGGTGCGCAAACTGCGCGGCGCGGACTTTCAGCCGGGCCGCCATGCGCTGCGCCTCGATGGGTCGGGCATGACGGTCTTTCCGCGTCTGCTGCCGATCGCCACGAAACAGGCAGCCGATTTTGCCCAGATTTCCTCAGGCATCGCAGGCCTCGATGCGCTGCTCGGCGGCGGCCTCGAGCGGGGCACGGTGACGATGATTTCCGGGCCGAGCGGCGTCGGCAAGACCTCGCTGGCGATGCAGTTCATGAAGGAGGCCGCAGCACGCGGTGAATGCTCGCTCGTCTATTCCTTCGAGGAAGATCCAGCCTTAATCCTCAGGCGCTGCGATGCGATTGGCATTCCAGCGCGCGCTATGATCGCTGCCGGCCATTTGCGCTTAAGCAAGATCGAGCCGCTTCAGTATGCCGCCGACGAGTTTGACAATCGCGTGCGCGCCGAGGCCGAGACTTATGGCGCGCGCGTCGTGATGATCGACAGCGTGGCCGGCTATGAGCTCTGCCTGCGCGGTGAGGACTTGCGCAGCCGCCTGCATGGACTTGCCAAGTATTTGCAGAATCTCGGCATCGCCGTGTTCATCATCAACGAGGTCGAGGCCATCACCGGGGCCTTCCGCGCCACCGAGGCGCGTTTGAGCTATCTCGCTGACAACCTCGTCTTCTTGCGCTATCTCGAAATCGACGGCCGACTGCAGAAGGCCATCGGCGTGCTGAAAAAACGGCTCAGCGATTTCGAGCGCTGCCTGCGCGCCTTTGACATCGATACGAGGGGCATCCGCGTCGGCGAGCCGCTTTCTGGCCTGCGCGGCCTCCTCATGGGCGTGCCGGAACCGCGCGGCGAGATGCGCGCCTAGGCGATGCGATGGCGGATGCACAGGCAGCGATCCTGCTGGTGGGCGCGAATGCGCGCAACCTTGATCTGCTCGAAGAATTCTTTGCCCGCCGGCAGCGGCATTGCATCAAAGCCGACAGCCTGGCCCGGCTCGACGCGCAATTGGCGGCGGGCAGCCATTTCGCGCTGGCGCTCGTCGATATCAGCGGTTTCGATGCCGCGATTTGGCCGCGCTGCCAGAAGCTCCACGATGCACAAACACCGCTTCTGGTCATCTCGCCGCGGCAAAGCGCCGATCTCCGCCGCGAGGGGCTGGCGCATGGCGCGCATGATGTGCTCGTCAAGCCGCTGATGATGCGCGATCTGGCGGCATTGACCGAAACGATGCTGGCGGAGTGAGCGCATGACGGCCGAAATGGAAACGATCCTGCTGCTCGTCTGCCACAAGGGCAATCGCACGCTCTTACGCGAGTGGCTTGCCGGTCAGTATCGCGTCATCGAGGAAAGCGACTTTCTTCACGGCACGCGCTTTTCGCTGGGTATCGTCGATGCGCTCGCGCTCGATGAGCATGCGTGCCGCCTGGCGCAGGCCAAGCGCGAGGCGCTGCCGCTCTTCTTGCCCGTCTTGCTGCTCGTCTCGCGCGAGGATGTCGGGCTTGCCACGCGCCACCTGTGGCGGGAGGTCGATGAATTGATCAACCTGCCGGTGGCACAGGTCGAATTGCGGGCGCGCCTGCATCTATTGCTGCAGACGCGTGCGCTTTCGAAATCGCTCGAACAAGCCTGGCATGCTGCTAAGGCCGCCAATGAGGCGAAAAGCGCCTTCCTGGCCAACATGAGCCACGAGATCCGCACACCGATGAACGCGATCCTCGGCCTCACGCATCTGATGCGCCGCGATGCGCTGACGGCAAACCAAAGCGAGCGCTTAAACAAGATCGATGCCGCCACCCATCATCTGCTCGGCCTCGTCAATGACATTCTCGATCTCGCCAAGATCGAGGCCGGCAAGTTCGTCTTGAATGAGGCACATTTTCGCCTCGATGCAGTGCTCTCCACCGTGCACTCGCTGGTGGCCGAGCTTGCCCGCGCCAAGGGGCTCGAAGTGGCGATCGAGAGCCTCGATCTGCCACAGCCGTTGTGGCTGCGAGGCGACGAAATGCGCTTACGGCAAGCGCTGCTCAATTACGCGAGCAACGCGGTCAAATTCACCGAGCGGGGCCGTATCGTGCTGCGCGTGCGCGGTCTCGGCGAGACGGACAAAGGATGCAGGCTGCGTTTCGAGGTCGAGGATACCGGCATCGGCATCGATGCGGCGACGCTCTCACGGCTTTTTCAACCCTTCGTGCAAAGCGATACCTCGCGGACACGGCAAAACGGCGGCACGGGGCTCGGGTTGGCGATCACCCGGCATCTGGCTGCGCTGATGGGGGGCGAAGCAGGCGCGACGAGCACGCCGGGGGTGGGCAGCACGTTCTGGTTTACCGTCTGTCTGCCGCGCGGCATTCCTCAGGTAGCGGCGCCAGTCGCTTCGAGTGCCGACGAAGCGGCCTTGCGCGCTCGTCATCCTGGCCGCCGCGTCTTGCTCGTCGAGGACAATCCAATCAACCGCGAGGTCGCCACCGACCTTCTTTCGGCCGCGGGGCTCGCCGTGACGACGGCCGCCGATGGCGTCGAGGCCGTCGAGGCGGCGCGCCACACTTCGTTCGATCTCGTCTTGATGGACATGCAGATGCCGCGCATGGATGGCTTGACGGCAACGCGCCAGATCAGAGCCTTGCCCGGCTGGGAGAAGACGCCGATTTTGGCGATGACGGCCAATACCTTTGAGCAGGATCGCGCCGCCTGTTTCGAGGCAGGCATGAACGATTTCGTCGCCAAGCCCGTCGAGCCCGCGGCGCTTTACGCGAGCCTGCTCAAATGGCTGGCCGAGACGAGCGCGCCAGCCGCGGCAGCAAGCCCGCCAGCGAGGGAGTGCGATTTGCCGGGAGAACTCTTGCCCATCGAGGGGTTGGACATCGCGCGTGGCCTCGCCATGGTGCGTGGCAATCGCACACGCTATCTGCGGCTGCTGCGGCAGTTCGTCAGCACTCATCGTTCCGATGTCGAAGCGCTCGGGCGCCTGTCGGTCGAGACGGAGGCACCCCAGTTACGCTTTCTTGCCCATACCTTGAAGGGGGCTGCCGCGACCTTGGGCATCGAGACGGTTGCCGCCGCCGCTGCCCGCCTCGAATCCTGGCTAAAGGCTGGTGAGGCCGAGCAGGCGCGCGAGGGGATCCGGGCGCTCACCGCCGCTTTCAATGACTTTGCGACGGCGCTGGCCCGCGTGGGCGAACAAGAAGAAAAAGTCACAGCAGGCGAGGCGCCTAGCGAGGCGGAGGACGTCTTTGCCGAGCTTGCGCGCTTGCTCGATGCCGGCGATATCGCCTCGATGCGGCTCGTCGCCCAGCATCACGATTTGCTTGCCGAGAGGCTCGGGCAATCGTTCGAGCGCTTTTCTCGCCAAGTGGCAAGTTACGACTTCGAGGCGGCGCGCAACACCTTGCGTGAGGCGCGCCCGCGCGGCTGAGGGCTGTCCCGCCAGCGCCGACTTTTCGCGGCCATCGGCGCCGGCGGTATTAGGAGGTGGCGGCCTTACTCCATCGCCTCATAGAGCGGCAGGGTGAGGAACTCGGGGAATTCCTCGGCGAGCGACATCTCTTCGAAGATCTTGGCCGCCTGCTCATAAGTATCGGTCTTCTCGCCATTGGCGCTGACCGTTGCCTTCACCTTGGCGAGCTCCTCGGGAATCATCGCCTTGACCATCTCGCCGGTGATCTTCTCGCCGGCGCGCGGGCCTTCGGAAATCACCCCTTTGGGCGAGCGTACCCACTGCCAGACCTGCGAGCGCGCGATCTCGGCGGTGGCCGCGTCTTCCATCAGGTTGTGGATCGGCACGCAGCCGTTGCCGGCGAGCCACGAACCCAGGTAGTGAATGCCGACGTTGATGTTGTTTCTGAGCCCCGCCTCGGTGATCGGTTTTTCCGGGCCGAAGTTGAGCCAGTCCTTGGGGCCAAAAGTGCCGGCGACTTGCTTGTCCCACTGATTCGGCCGCTCGCCGAGCACGGCCTTGAACTCTTCCATCGCGATGGCGACGAGGCCCGGATGGGCGACCCAGCCGCCATCGAAGCCGTCGTTGGCATCACGCCGCTTGTCGTGGCGGATGCCTGCCAAGGCTTTTTCATTGGCTTCCGGATCGTTCTTGATCGGGATGAGCGCGCTCATGCCGCCGATGGCCGGCGCGCCACGCTTGTGGCAGGCCTGCACGAGCGCCAGCGCATAGGCGCGCATGAAGGGCACTTCCATGTTGATGACGGCGCGGTTGGCGAGGCAGAAGTCCTTGTTGCGCTTGAACTTCTTGATCGCCGAGAAGATATAGTCCCAGCGGCCGGCATTGAGGCCCGCCGAGTGCTCGCGCAACTCATAAAGGATTTCTTCCATCTCGAAGGTGGCAAGGATGGTCTCGATGAGCACGGTGGCCTTGATCGTGCCGCGCGGCAGTCCCACATGATCCTGCGCCATGCAGAAGATGTCGTTCCATAACCGCGCCTCGAGGTGCGATTCCATCTTCGGCAGGTAGTAAAAGGGGCCGGCGCCGCGCGCGACCTGTTCCTTGGCGTTGTGGAAGAAAGCGAGCGCGAAGTCGAACAGCCCGCCCGAGACGCGCTGGCCATCGACGGTGACGTGCTTTTCATCGAGGTGCCAGCCGCGCGGGCGGATCTGCAAGACGGCAGTCTTCTCGTTGAGCTTGTATTCCTTGCCGGCCTCGTTGGTATAGGTGATCTGGCGGCGGATCGCGTCATAAAGGTTGACCTGGCCTTGGACCTGGTTGAACCAGTTCGGGCTGTTCGAATCCTCGAAATCGGTCATGTAGGAGTCCGCGCCCGAATTCAACGCGTTGATGATCATCTTGCGATCGACCGGGCCGGTGATCTCGACGCGACGGCAATGCAAAGCAGGCGGCAGCGGGGCGATCTTCCACTCGCCCTCGCGGATATGCTTCGTCTCGGGCAAAAAGTCCGGCATCTCGCCGGCATCGATGCGCGCCTGGCGCTCGACGCGTTTCTTGAGGAGCTCCTGGCGGCGCGGCTCGAAGGCGCGATGGAGCTTGGCGACGAATTCGAGCGCCTCGAAGGTGAGGATTTCATCGAAGCGCGGATGAAGCGGGGCGTGAATGGCCACGCCGGGGGGCAATGTGAGGCTCATGCAATTCTCCTCTTTCTGGTTCGTAGGTCGGATTTTGATACAAAAGTGCCGCACCGGTCGCAGCCGGTGCGGCCCTCTTGCTCCACTCCCTCTGTGCCGAGGGTTTTTCAGTGAAACTGCGCTTCTTCCGTCGAGCCCGTGAGCGCCTTGACGCTTGAGGAGCCGCCCTGGATCACGGTGGTGACGTCGTCGAAGTAACCCGCGCCGACTTCCTGCTGGTGGGCGACAAAGGTGTAGCCAAGCTCGCGGGCGGCGAATTCGGGTTCCTGCACCATCTCGACGTAGTGCTTCATGCCCTCGCCGCGCGCATAGTGATAGGCGAACTTGAAGGTGTTGAACCAGTTGATGTGGATGCCGGCGAGCGTGATGAACTGATACTTGTAGCCCATGGCCGAGAGCTCGTCCTGGAACTTGGCGATGGTCTTCTCGTCGAGGTTCTTTTTCCAGTTGAACGAGGGCGAGCAGTTGTAGGCCAACAGCTTGCCGGGGCATTCTTTGAGCACGGCCTGGGCGAATTCGCGCGCGAAGCCCAGATCCGGCGTGCCGGTCTCGCACCAGACGAGATCGGCATAGGGCGCATATGAGACTCCACGGGAAATCGCCTGCTCCAGGCCGTTCTTGACGCGGAAGAAGCCTTCCTGGGTGCGCTCGCCGGTCAAGAAGGGCCGGTCGCGCTCATCGTGATCGGAGGTGAGCAGATTGGCGGCTTCTGCATCGGTGCGGGCGAGCACGATGGTCGGCACACCCATCACGTCGGCGGCAAAGCGCGCCGCGATGAGCTTTTCGATCGCTTCCTGGGTCGGCACGAGCACCTTGCCGCCCATGTGGCCGCACTTTTTGACCGCGGCGAGCTGGTCTTCGAAATGCACGCCGGCGGCGCCCGCGGCGATCATGTTCTTCATGAGCTCGAAGGCGTTCAAGACACCGCCGAAGCCAGCCTCGGCATCGGCGACGATGGGCAGGAAGTAGTCGATGTACTCCTTGTCGCCGGGGCCGATGCCGCGGCTCCACTGGATTTCGTCGGCGCGCTTGAAGGTGTTGTTGATGCGCCGCACCATGGTCGGCACCGAATCATAGGCGTAGAGCGACTGGTCCGGATACATGGTCTCGGAGGTGTTGCCGTCGGCGGCCACTTGCCAGCCAGAGAGATACACCGCTTCGAGCCCGGCCTTGGCCTGCTGCATCGCCTGGCCGGCGGTGATGGCGCCGAAGGCATTCACATAACCCTTCTTCGCCTCGCCATGAAGCAGACGCCAAAGCTTTTCCGCCCCCCGCTTGGCCAAGGTGTATTCGATCTGGACAGAGCCTCTCAGGCGAACGACGTCGGCGGCGGTATAGCCGCGCTTGACGTTCTTCCAGCGCGGATTTTCCTGCCAGTCTTTTTCGAGGGCGGCGATCTGTTCTTCGCGGGTGCTCATGGTGGCTTTCCTTTCTGAGATGCGGATGAAACGACGGGCGCAGTATAGGCAAGATTTTGCGTGGCAACAAGTGTCTTATATAAGACATATGATAGAAAATTTTGATGCGAGTCAAAACTCGGCCCTGGCGGGACGGCCTTGACGGGTAAGACCCGCGATCAGTGGGAGAAGGCGCGTTCGAGGAAGGCGGCTAGCGGCGCCGGCCGGTCGAACCAATAGCCCTGCATGAGGCGCACGCCCAGGCGCGGCAAGAGGCGCGCGGTTTCCTCGTGCTCGACGAATTCCGCGATCGCGCCGCCCGTCGAGACGAGGGCGGCGGCTTCGGCGATGGCGCGCACGAAGATTTGGTTTTCCTCGTCTTGATGCAGGTTGCGCACGAACTGGCCGTCGATCTTGACGAGATCGGCGCGCAGGTGCTTGAGATAGGAGAACGAGGAATAACCCGCACCGAAATCGTCGAGCGCGATGCGGCAGCCCAAGTTGCGCAAGGCGGAGAGGAAGCTGCGCGCATTGGCGAGATCGCCGACCGCGGCGGTCTCGGTAATCTCGACGATGAGCCGCTCGGGTGGGATCTGTGCGGCGGCGAGCGCCTCGGCGGCAAAGCCGGCGAAATCGCCGTCCTCGACGCTGCGGCCTGAGACATTGACGGCGATTTCGAGGCGGGGGTGCTGCTTCATCGCTTCGATCGCCTTGGTGAAGACGAGCCGGTCGATCTGGCGGATCAGTCCGCTTTCTTCGGCATGAGGGATGAAGGCGGCCGGCGGGATGAGGGGGCCCTCGCGCGAGCCATCGTGGAGGCGCAAGAGCGCCTCGGCGTGCGAGAGCCTGCCATCGGCGTGCCAGACGCCCTGGTAGTGGAGCTCAAAGAGATCGCGCTCGAGGGCTTCGATGAGGCGCTCCTTCCAGGATAGGCGCAGCGCGCCGTGGGCACGCAGGCTTGGATCGAAGGCGCGCACGCGGTTGCGGCCGTCGAGCTTGGCGCGGTAGAGAGCCGCATCGGCGGCCACGGTAAGCGCTTCGGCATCGCTGCCGTGATCTGGCGCGAGTGCATAGCCGATGCTAGCGGTCGGATGGAGCGGTTGCCCCTCGCATTCGAGCGACATCTCGGCAAGCCGATGCCGCAGCCGGCCGATCATTTCGTGTGCAGCCTCGGCGTTACTCACCCAGGCGACGATGGCGAAGACATCGCCACGCAGGCGCGCCATCAAGGCGTCCCGGCGCAGCGCTTCGGCGAGATGGCGCCCGATGCGGATCAAGACCGCATCGCCGGCCGCCTGGCCGAAGCTGTCGTTGATGTTCTTGAAATCGTCGAGGTCGAGATAGACGAGCGCCAGTCGGTCGGGACGGCGGCCGAGCTCGGCGCAGCGTTGCGCGAGTTCCCGCTCGAGCGCCCGGCCATTGGCAAGCCCCGTGAGCGGGTCGTGCTCGGCGAGCCAATCGAGCGCGCGCAAGGCGCGGCGGCGTTCGGTGACGTCTTCATAAAGCCAGAGGCGGCCGGGGGCTTCTGCCGCGGCCACCGCCAGGCTCGTTTCGATGAATTCGCGCCCGTCGCGGCTTTTCATCTCGCGGCCGCCGGAAGCAAAAGGCTCGTTGTCGTCGGTTTCCGTGCTGGGGGTGAGGCCCGCTTGGCGGCGCCACTCCTCGATCGTCAAACCCTCGGGTTCGAGTTCCTCCTCGCCGATGCGGCGCAACGCGGCATTGGCGAGCAGGATACGGCCGGAAGCATCGGTGAAGGCGATGCCCTCGCCGAGCGAGGAAAAGAGCGCTTCGAGGCGAGCGCGTGCGCGCCCTTCGTGTTCGGCGAGTTCGCGTTGGCGGGTTTCCGCGGCGGTGAGCGCAGCGATCTGCTCACTGAGCCGCGCGGCCATGTGGTTGAAACTTTGAGCGAGACGGCGGATTTCGACTTCGCCTTCGATGGGAGCGCGTTGGTTCAGATCGCCGGCGGCGAGCGCTTCGGCGGCCGCGGCGAGCTTTTCGATGCGCACGCTCAAAAGGCGTGCGAGGCGTTGGTAGAAGACAAAGGCCAGCATGGCGGCACCCGTCATGGCGAGGAGGATCGCCAAGGCGAGCTGATCCATGAGATGGGCGAAAGGATCAGCGGTGAGCACGATCTCGACGCTGCCGAGCTTGAGGCCGCTCTCTACGAGGGGAATGCTCGCCCGCTGTTCGATATGTCCGGCCGGGCGGTGGCCATGCTCGGAGACGAGTGCGATGCCATCTGAGGTATAGACGCTCAGGCTGCGTACTGGTCCGCTCTTGACGATTTCGAGCGCCGTCTCCCGCAAGGCGGCGTAATTGCGCTCGATGAGCGGCGCGGCGAGCGCTGCCGTGATGAGCGGCCGGGTCATTTCGAGCTGAAAGCCGAGGCTTTCCTTCGCCGCCTCGCGCGTCAGGATCAGTGTTGCGGCGAGCAGCAACAGCAGCGTCAGCGTGCTGGAGATGATGGCCAGCGCCGCCAGTTTGTGGCGGATCGGCAAAGCGGCGATGCGGCGGGAAAGCGCCCCCAAGCCTCACTCCCGGGTGGAGAGGCGGTAATACTCGGCGACGAAGGGATCGAGCGCCTTCATCTCGGCCTCTTGCACGGCGATAAGCCCCTCGTGGCCGAGCTCCTTGATGAACTGGGTGCCGCTGGGAGTGTTGGCGACGAAGTCGAGCAGCGCCTTTGATAGGGCGGGGGCTTGCTGAGCAAGATGCGGCGCGATGTGATAGACGACGGCGGAAAGACCCGTCGGCAGCGGCGCGACTTCGCGCACTTGAGTCGCGAGCGCGGCATCGACCTGTTTGAGCGTGGTGCGCGAGACGATCGCGGCCGTCGCTTCGCCGGCGATGAGGCGATGCAGCGAATTGGCATGCGAGCCCGAGACGAGCAGGCGAAAGTCGCGCTCGGGCACGAGCCCTTGGTCGCGCAAATGGCGCAGTCCAAGCACTGACAGGGCCGCCAGCCGGTCGGTGACGGCGATCACTGCGCCGCGCAGGTCGACGAGCGACTTGACGGGCGAAGCGCGTGAGACGACGAGGATGGGCTCGAGCGGCGCGCGCGTGCGGGCGATCGGGATATGGCCCAGCTCGCGCTGGGCGATGCGGGGGAGGAAGAGCGAGTCGGCAACGATGTCGTATTCGCCGGCGCGCAGCCGCGCCAGGTGCTGAGGATAGTCCGGGGCGCTGGCGATCTCGATGGGTTGCTTGAGCGTGGCCTCCAGCACGGGCACGAGCGGTGCATAGAGAGCGACGAGACGCCGTGCCGGGAGATAAGGCACGATGGCAAAGACAAGGCGGGTGCGCGCTACGCTTGGCCGGGCGAGGGTGAGTGCCCCGAATGCGGCCAGAGAAGCGAGGCAGCGGCGGCGGGTGATGCAGACCGCACCATGAGCCCGATGAGAATGCGTCGCAAAACCCATACGCCCATTGTAGCCAAACTATGGGCGGTTTCAAGGTCGAAGTGCAACGAATTGACGAAAGTGTTGTTCGAAGTTGAAGGCCTCGGGCATGAAGAGTTCGGCAGGGCAAAGCCAGTTGAGGCTCTTGCGGGGTCGGGTATTGAGCTTCCAGGCGATGGCATC
>JAOAHQ010000010.1 GCA_026415155.1 Rhodocyclaceae bacterium | reverse complement strand
ACGCGGCGGCGCTCGGGCTGCGGGCGGCATCTCTGCGCCCGTGCTCCTCGTCCAGAGGCAACGCTATGGACTCGTCGCACGAACGCAGATCTGCTCGCCCTCGCCGGCGAGCGCCGCTCGCGTTCCAATGGACAATCTGGGGTGAAATTTTGGGTCGATGCCCAGCTGCCGCCTGCCTTGGCCAGCTGGTTGGCAATGCAGTTTGGCGTCGAGGCGAAAAGCCTGCGTGATCTCGGGTTGCGGGATGCAGCCGATGCAGTCATCTTCGAGGCTGCCCGACGCGAAGGGGTCGTCGTCATCAGCAAGGATGGCGATTTCGTCGACTTGGTCAGCCGTCATGGACCGCCGCCCCAGCTGCTCTGGGTCACTTGCGGCAATGTCACAAACCGGGAATTGCAACGCGTCTTCGGCAAAACCTTCACTCTGGCCCAAGAAGCCTTGTCGGCTGGACAAGCCATCGTCGAAATCGCCTGAGGTGAGAGTCGGCGCCGACAAGACGACCGACCGGACACATCGGCGATAATGCGTCCATGCGAATCCTCCTCTTCTTCGCCGGTCTCGTTTGCGCAAGCCTCGCCGAAGCCGCCGGCCTCGACCAGCTGCGCGCCTTCTGGGCCACGACTCATACCGCGCAAGGGGCCTTCGCCCAGTCGGTGATCACGAAATCCGGCCGAAAGCCGCAAAATTCGACCGGCAGCTTCGTCTTCGCCCGCCCGGGCAAACTGCGCTGGCAGTATGACAAGCCTATTCGGCTCCTCCTCGTCGCCGATGGCGAGCGGCTATGGACTTACGATGCCGATCTCAATCAGGTGACGGTCGGCAAGCTCAATGAGGCGCTCGGTGCAACCCCGGCGGCGCTCTTGACCGGCGAGGCGCTCGATCGGCATTTCACGCTCTCGGAAGCCGGCGCAGCGGAGGGCCTCGAGATCGTCGATGCGATTCCCAAAGCGGCCGACAGCCCCTTCGCACGCGTGCGCATCGGGCTTGCGAACAACCTGCCGCGCCTCATGGAGGTCGAGGACAACTTCGGCCAGGTGACGACGCTCCTCTTCACCGAATTCCGGGCCAACCCGCCGCTTTCCAAAGAAGCCTTCCGCTTCGTGCCGCCCAAGGGCGCGGACATCGTCGGCCAATGAGCGATCTCTTCGCCACGGCGCCACAGGCGCCGCTTGCCGAAGCCCTGCGGCCGAAGACGCTCGATGAGGTGGTCGGCCAGCAGCACCTTTTGGGCCCGGGTAAACCCTTGCGGCTTGCCTTCGAATCCAAGACGCCGCATTCGATGATCCTCTGGGGCCCGCCCGGGGTGGGCAAGACGACCTTGGCGCGGCTGATGGCCGATGCCTTCGATGCCGATTTCATCGCGCTCTCGGCGGTGTTCTCGGGTGTCAAGGACATCCGCGCGGCGGTGGAGCAGGCGGAGCTCGCGCTCGCGCAGCGCGGCCGGCGCACGCTGCTCTTCGTCGATGAGGTGCATCGCTTCAACAAGGCGCAGCAGGATGCCTTCCTGCCCTATGTCGAGCAGGGCCTCGTGACCTTCGTCGGCGCGACGACGGAAAACCCCTCGTTCGAGGTCAATGCCGCGCTGCTCTCCCGCGCCGCCGTTTATGTGTTGAAGCCCTTGTCGGCCGAAGAGCTCAAAGCGCTCTTTGATCGCGCCAAGGCGCGCGCTTTTCCTGAGCTAGACTTCGAAGCGGCGGCCATCGAGCGCCTCATCGGCCATGCCGATGGCGATGCTCGGCGGCTCCTCAACGCGCTCGAGACGCTTTGCATCGCGGCAGACGCCGCAGGCTGCCGTCTCGTCAGCGCCGACTTTCTCGACCAAACGCTCGCCGCCGACTTGCGGCGCTTCGACAAAGGGGGCGATGCCTTCTACGACCAGATTTCGGCCTTGCACAAAGCAGTGCGCGGCTCCTGCCCCGATGCGGCGCTCTACTGGTTCTGCCGCATGCTCGATGGCGGCGCCGATCCTTTGTATCTTGCTCGGCGCATCATCCGCATGGCGAGCGAAGACATTGGTCTTGCCGATCCGCGGGCGCTCTCCATCGCGCTCGAGGCGGCCCAAGCCTACGAGCGCTTGGGCTCACCGGAAGGGGAGCTTGCGCTTGCCAATGCGGTGATCTACATGGCCGTGGCGCCGAAGTCGAACGCCGGCTATGTGGCCTATGGCGCGGCGCGGCGCTTCGTGGCGCAGGATCAGAGCCGGCCGGTGCCGGAGCACTTGCGCAATGCGCCGACGAAGCTCATGAAGGAACTCGGCTTCGGCCGCGACTACCGCTATGCGCACGACGAGCCGGACGCCTATGCGGCCGGGGAAAATTACTTTCCTCTCGGCATGCCCAAGGTCTCGTGGTATCGGCCCACGCCGCGCGGGCTCGAGCAGAAGATCGGCGAGCGGCTTGCCCATCTCGCCCGCCTCGATGCCGAGGCGAGGAAGAAAAAGGGCTGAGGCTTCAGTTTCGCCAATGCTCGGGATGATTGGCGAGGAACTGAGCGTAGGCGCGCTTCGCGGTGGCCAGCGTTTCGGCATGCTGGCAACGCTGGGCATCGCAGACCGCGTTCTTGAGCAGGCAGCGTAACACTTCCGTTCCTTCCTCGGTCTGCGCCAAGCAGCAGGCCAGTTGCGCCGCGCTGGCGTAGGGAAGGTGCTCGTGCTGCGCGATCGCGGCGACCTCGTCTTCGGTGAGATCGCTGTAGTCGAGGCAATCCTTGATCGAGATCATCGGCTTTCCTCCTAAAATGCGCGCCTGCGCTCTCATCCCTTTGTAGCAAGCCCGCCGCCGCTTTTCAAGGACGCTTTCCCCATGCTCGATCTGCAACTGTTGCGCACCCAGCCCGATTTCGTCGCTGCCGGCCTCGCCCGCCGCGGCCTCACCCTCGACCGGGCCACTTTCGAAGCGCTCGAAGCCGAGCGCAAGGCCGTGCAGACCGCCACACAGGAGATGCAAGCCAAACGCAACGCCTTGTCGAAACAGATCGGCCAGCTGAAAGCCAAGGGCGAGGATGTCTCGGCCGTGATGGCCGAGGTGGCCGGCTTGGGTGAGGCGCTCAAGGCCAACGAAGACAAGCTCGCCGTCTTGCTTGCCGAGCTCGAGGCCTTTGTCGCACGCCTGCCCAATCTGCCGCACGAGAGCGTGCCCGATGGCGAAGACGAAACCGGCAATGTCGAGATTGCCCGCTGGGGCACGCCGCCCGCCTTCGATTTTCCGCCCAAGGATCACGTCGATCTCGGCGCAGGCCTGGACGGGCTCGATTTCGAGCGGGCCGTCAAGATCGCCGGCAGCCGCTTTGCGCTGATGACGGGCGAGGTGGCGCGGCTGCATCGGGCGCTCGCTCAGTTCATGCTCGATGTGCATACGCGCGAGCACGGCTACACGGAAGTCTATGCGCCCTACCTCGTCAACCCCGATAGCATGTTCGGCACGGGGCAGCTGCCGAAATTCGAGGCCGAGCTGTTCCGCATCGAAAGGAACGACGGTAGCCGGCTGTATCTCATCCCCACCGCCGAAGTGCCGGTGACCAACATCGTGCGCGGCGAGATCCTCGAAACGGAAAAGCTCCCCTTGAAGTTCGTCTGCCACACGCCCTGCTTCCGTTCCGAGGCCGGCAGCTATGGCAAGGACACGCGCGGCATGATCCGCCAGCACCAGTTCGACAAGGTCGAGCTCGTGCAGATCGTTGTGCCGGAGGCCTCGTGGGAAGCCCTCGAAGAACTCACCGGCCATGCCGAAGCGATCCTGCAAAGGCTTGGCCTACCCTACCGCAAGGTGGCCCTCTGCGCCGGCGATTTGGGCTTTTCCTCCGCCAAGACCTACGATCTCGAGGTCTGGCTGCCCGGGCAGAACACCTACCGGGAAATCTCGTCCTGCTCGAATTTCGAGGCGTTTCAGGCCAGAAGGATGCAGGCGCGCTGCCGGGAAAAGGGCGGCAAGCCGAGGCCCGTGCACACCCTCAACGGCTCGGGGCTTGCCGTCGGCCGCACGCTGGTGGCCGTGCTCGAAAACTACCAGCAGGCCGATGGCAGCGTGATCGTGCCCGAGGTCTTGCGCGGCTATCTCGGGGGCGTCGAGCGCCTCGAACCCGCCCGCTGAGCCTTCCCCTTGATCGGCTTCGTCCGCTGCTTGCCATCGCCCAAAGGCGGCGGCACATAGGCGGGCTCGAAGCGCGAGAGCACGTCGTAATAATTGCGGATGTTCTCGACGAGGATCACGGCCTCGCCGCCGCGCGCGCGGCCGCTCTTCAAGCGCTGGTAATACTCGGGGCGCGACATCAAGGGCAGCACCTCCTTCATATCCACCCAGAGGTTCGGGTCGCGCTGCAAGCTCGGCGCGAAGGCGCGTGCGCCATTGAGATGCCCCATGCCGAGGTTGTAGGCGGCGAGCGCGAACCAGAGCCGGTCGGGCGGGCGGATCTCCGCGGGCAGCTCGTCCATCAAGAGGGCGAGATATTTCGCGCCGGCGCGGATGCTCTGGCGCGCATCGAGCCGGTTCGTCACCTTCATGCGGTCGGCCGTGTCCTCAGTGAGCATCATCATGCCGCGCACGCCGGTCGGCGAGGTGGCAAGCGGATCCCATTTCGATTCCTGCCAGGCGAGCGCGGCAAGGAGCCGCCAGTCGATGCCGGTGATCTCCTGCGCTTCTTGGAAAGCCGGCCGCCAGGCCGGCAATTCGCTCTTCATCGCGGCC
This sequence comes from Rhodocyclaceae bacterium, assembly GCA_026415155.1. GTDB lineage: Bacteria > Pseudomonadota > Gammaproteobacteria > Burkholderiales > Rhodocyclaceae > Sulfuricystis. The sequence continues at coordinate 21,174 of JAOAHQ010000010.1, read as the reverse complement.
AAAAAGGCGGCGATGTCGTTCGTGTCGAGCCGTTTGATGTGGCCGAAATAGCGATCCTCGAGGCGGCGCAAGGTGCCATCCTCGCGCAGCGACTCGATGAAGCGGCTCGCTTCGTTGCGCAGCGCCTCGAAGTCGGCGTGAAACGCCCAGACATAGGCGAGCGTGCCCGGCAGCTCGAGCGCGACGTCGATGTCGGGGTTGAAATTGGCGGCCAGCGCGAAATGCAGATCATCGCTCGCCGCGAGTTCGAAGCGGCGCTGCCCGACGGCATCGATGAGTTCCAGCTCGTCGAGGCCGTTTTGTTCGAGGATGATCGGCGGCGGGTCGAGCTTGAGCTCCTTCAAGGCGCGGATTTGCGGCGCGCCGGGCATGACGGCGATTTCGCGTCCGGCCAGGGCCTCGGGGCCGGACAAAGGCAAAGTGCTCGCATGGCGCACGACGAGTTGCCGCATCTCTTTGAGCGGCGGCGTGTAACGCAATTCGGGGCCGCCATATTGCGCGGGCAGCCCAGCGGCCAAATGCACCCGCTGCTCACGCACGAGGGCCAGTAGCGCCGGATAGTCTGGTGCGATTTCGTAACGGACGGCCACTCCGAGGCGCTCGGCAAAGAGCGCTGCGAGGTCTCGACTGAAGCCTTCGAGCCCATCGGCAGCCGAGGTGGCGGGATGAAAGGCGGGATCGACCGTGAGACCAACGATCAAAGCCTGCGCCGGCCCGGGCGGTTCGAGACGGGGGGCGCAACCAGCAAAAAGGAGCAGGCCGAGGAGGCCAAGCGTCAACTGGGCGAGTCGGGGCATGGGAATTCCCGGCTTGGGCAGAAGGCGCATTGTGCCATGCGCCCAGCGTCCAGCTATAATGCGGGTGCCGGAGAGGTGGCAGAGTGGTCGAATGTACCTGACTCGAAATCAGGCGTAGGGCAACCTACCGTGGGTTCGAATCCCACCCTCTCCGCCATAGACTTCTGCAACAGATTGAATCTCAAGAAGAATCTCAAGAAGATTTTTTCGGGCATCCGAAACTTACCCGTAAGCCTACCCACCAGAAAAACGCCGCTTGGAGAGGTAGGCAAGCCAGCCTTGGCAAACAAAAACCCCGCGCATGGCGGGAGGTTCGCTCTGGGGTCAGGCTCTGGGGTCAGGCTTGCGGCCTGCCAACATCCGTTTCCATGCTTTAGGTCTGCCCTCGGCAAGGGATAGCCAGTTGCCCCGATGCCGGAAAAGTCTCTTTGAGCCACTCCTCCAGACCCGCCAGCTTGCTCGTCCGCTCACCCTTCCGATAAGGAATCCACTGCCCCGCTTCCACATATCGCCGCACCGTGTTCCTCGATATCCCAAGCTCCCGCGCAATCCGTTTGCTCCCCCATCCTTCCTTCGACAAGGCCAATATCCGATCTACCTCTTCAGGTTCCAACATGACGTCCCTCCCTTTCGGCAAAAGCCCATCATGTTGCCCTCTCTTCTCCATCTCGCTCTTCCTCCTATGCTTCCTTCGCACAGGGGGTCAGTTCTTCTTGTCGACAGGGGGTCAGTTTAGGGTGTCGTCTGGCATAAGTCTGACGACGTAAGAGATCGAAAAAATCTATTGGTGCCGGCGAGGGTTGACCTTACAATCTTGACTAAATTACTCAGGTAAGCAATCCCAACCCCCAAACTCCAACAGAGAGGAAAGCAACATGATCAACGTCAATGGCAAGGAAATCGAGACCGATGCCGAAGGCTATCTCGCCAATTTGTCCGACTGGAGCGAGGAGGTCGCCGAATTCCTCGCTGCGCAGGATGAGCTCAAGCTCGACGAAAACCGCTGGCGGGTGATCCGCTGGATCCGCGACTATTACGCGGAAAACGGCACGGCTCCAAATCTGCGCGTGATGACCAAGCTGATCGGCAACGATCTGGGCGAGGAGTTTTCCGACAAGAAATTCCTCTTCGACCTCTTCCCGTATGGGCCTGCCAAGCAGGCGGCGCGCTACGCCGGCATGCCCAAGCCGACCGGCTGCGTCTGATCACCCTTGCCGAGAGGGCCGTCCCGCCCGCGCCGACTTTCGCGCCGGTTTCGTTTCCAGCGGCTGCCAGGCCGGCACGAGGTGCCGTTTGCCATTGCCGATCAGATCGGCGCGGCCCATGCGGCGCAAGGCTTCGCGCAAGAGCGGCCAGTTCTGCGGGTCGTGATAGCGGAGAAAGGCCTTGTGCAGCCGGCGCGCTTTGAGGCCACGCGCGACGACGACCTTTTCACTGGCCGGATCGCGCTTGAGCGGATTGTTTTCCGTGTGCCACATCGCCGTGGCGAGCGCCAAGGGCGTTGGCAGGAAGGTTTGCACCTGATCGAGCCGAAAGCCGTGGCGCTTCAACCACAGCGCGAGTTCCAGCATGTCCTCATCCGTCGTGCCGGGATGGGCGGCGATGAAGTAGGGAATTAGGTACTGTTCCTTGCCGGCGGCTTTTGATGCCTGATCGAAGAGGCGCTTGAACTTCTCATAGGTGCCGATGCCCGGCTTCATCATCTTTGCAAGCGGCCCGGGCTCGGTGTGCTCGGGCGCAATTTTGAGATAGCCGCCGACGTGATGCGTGACGAGTTCCTTGACGTATTCTGGAGAGCGCACGGCGAGGTCGTAACGCAATCCTGAGCCGATCAGCACCTTTTTCACCCCGGGCACGGCACGCGCCTTGCGGTAGAGGCGGATCAAGGGCGCATGATCGGTATTCAGATTTGGGCAGATGTCTGGATAGACGCAGGAGAGCCGTCGGCAGGCCGCCTCGATCGCCTTGTCCTGGCAGGCCATGCGATACATGTTGGCGGTCGGGCCGCCCAGGTCCGAAATGATGCCCGTGAAGCCCGGCGTCTTGTCGCGGATTTCCTCGATCTCGCGCAGGATCGAGGCTTCCGAGCGGCTCTGGATGATGCGGCCCTCGTGCTCGGTGATCGAGCAGAAGGTGCAGCCGCCGAAGCAGCCGCGCATGATCGTGACCGAGAACTTGATCATCTCCCAGGCGGGGATTTTCGCTTCGCCGTAACTCGGATGTGGCGCGCGCGCATAGGGGAGCTCATAGACGTAATCCATCTCGGCGGTCGTGAGCGGGATCGGCGGCGGGTTGAGCCACAGATCGCGCTCGCCATGCCGCTGCACGAGCGCGCGCGCATTGCCGGGATTCGATTCGAGATGGAAGAGGCGTGAGGCTTCCGCATAGGCGAGCTTGTCATGCTTGACCGTCTCGTAGTCCGGCAGGCGCACATAGGTGAGCGCGCGCTCATCCTGCGCCCGGCGGCTGCCGATTTCGTGCCATTCGGGCGCAGGCGTCCAGCCTTCCGGCACGGCGAAGGCGCTGCCGCGCAGATCGCGGATTTCGCGGATCGGCACGCCCTTGGAAAGGCGATGCGCGAGCTCGACGACGGCGCGCTCGGCGTTGCCATAGAGCAGAAGATCGGCCTTGCTATCGAAGAGCACCGAGCGCTTGACGGTTTCGGACCAATAGTCGAAGTGTGCGATGCGGCGCAATGAGGCTTCGATGCCGCCGATGACGATCGGCACATCCTTGAAGGCTTCGCGCGCACGCTGGGCATAGACGGTGACGGCGTAATCCGGCCGCTTGCCGGGCTCGGCATTCGGCGTATAGGCATCGTCCGAGCGGATCTTCTTGTCGGCCGTGTAGCGATTGACCATCGAATCCATATTGCCGGCCGTGATGCCGAAGAAAAGCTTCGGCGCACCCAAACGGCGAAAATCCTCGGCCGAGCGCCAGTCGGGCTGGCTGATGATGCCGACGCGGAAGCCTTGCGCCTCGAGCAGCCGGCCGATGAGCGCCATACCGAAGCTCGGATGGTCGATGTAGGCATCGCCGGTAACGAGGATGATGTCGCACTCATCCCAGCCGAGCGCCTCCATCTCGGCGCGCGTCATGGGCAGGAAGGGGGCGATGCCGAAGCGCTTTGCCCAGTAGGGGCGATAGGCCGTGAGCGGCTTGACTTGGGTCACGCCGCGATTCTACGCGAGCGTCTTCAAGCGGCTTTGCGCCGGCACGTGGCGGACGAGGAAGTCCATCTGGTCGGCGAGGATGCGCCGGTTGGAAAGGATCAGCCACTCGGCCTTGTTCGGCACATAAGGCGCGTAGAGGAGTTCCATGCCGGCCTGTTCGGGCGTGCGGCCGCTTTTTTTCTGGTTGCAGGCGCGGCAGGCGGTGACGACGTTCATCCAGACGTCGCGCCCGCCCTGCGAGACGGGCACGATGTGATCGCGCGTGAGCTTCGCGCCGGGCATCTGCTCGCCGCAATAGGCGCAGACGTGGCGGTCGCGGTGAAAGAGCTCGCGGTTGGAAAGCGGCGGCACCTGGTTGAACTCGCGATGCCCGAGCGACTTGCCCTTGATGGCGATGATGCTGTTGGTGCGGATCTCGGAGCGCAGACCGGTGAGCCGGTTGATGCCGCCGTAAATCACGAACGAGTGCTCGCCGACCGCCCAGGCGACGAGGTCCTTCGCGTAATAGAAACAGGCGTGCTGCCACGTCACCCAGCGGTTCGGGGTGCCATGCTGGTCGAGCGTCAGAATCAAGGGATAGCTGCTCATCCTCTCTCAAGGCTTGCCTAGAATCGTCGGTAAGCCTATCAGAGCATTGTGACAATGGAAAGTTCGCCGCGAAGGTTGGAGAAGGGTGGGGAAAGCGTGGGATTTTTGCTGCGCCCCATACTCATCTCCGTGGCGCTGCATGCCCTCGTGCTCGCAGCCTGGGAACCAGCCGCGCCGCAATCCCCCGGGGCGGCCAACGAAGGCAGGCTCGAGGCCAGCTTGCGATTGACGCAGACGCCTGCTCCGCTCACGCCTGAGCCCGCAGCGCCGATGCCGTCGCGCAAGGCGCCGGCCTATGTGAGGCCCGTCCTTGAGCCTGTCATGCCCATCGCCTCCCTCATGGCCGTGCCGCCTGCGCCGACTTTGCCAGACGATGCAGCCTCGAGCAGGACGCCGGCCGCGACGCACGCGCCGAATGCCAGCGCACCGCCGCCAGCCTCCGCTGCGGCAGCCGTGGCGCTCGCTGGAGCGATGACTGCGACAGGCGTGCACGAACCACCGGCGGCAGGGCAGGGCCCCGATGCCGCGGGGCTCAGGCAATATCGCCTGGCGCTCGCGAGCGAAGCGCGGCGCTTTCGGCGCTATCCGGAAATCGCGCGCCGCGAGGGGACGGGCGGCACGGCAGAGGTGATGGTGGTGGTCGCCGCCGCGGGCGTCAGACGCGTCGAACTCGTTCGCTCGAGCGGCCATGCGCTGCTCGATGCGGCTGCGCAGGAGATGATGAGCCGTGCGGCCGAGCGTGCCGAACTGCCGGCTTCCTTGCGCGGGCAGGACTTTGCCGTGCGCGTGCCGGTGGTGTTTTCGCTCGAGGACTGATCAACGCGGGCCGAGCGCCTCGGCATGAAAGAGAAAGCGGCCCTTGGCCCGGTCGGCGAAAAAATGTTCGAGCGTCAAGGCGACGGTGCGAAAGGCGATGGCCTGCCAGGGAATGCTCGCCTCGTCGAAGAGCGCCACTTCGAGGCTCTCGGCGCCGGCGGAAAAATCGAGATCGATAAGGCGGGCGCGAAAGATCGCATGCACCTGGCTAATGTGCGGCACCGAGATGAGCGTGAAGAGCTCGTCGAGCTCGATGCGCGCATTGGCCTCCTCGCGCGTTTCGCGCAACGCCGCCTCGGCGAGCGTCTCGGCGTTTTCCATGAAACCGGCCGGCAGCGTCCAGTAACCCCGCCGCGGATCGATGGCGCGCCGGCAAAGCAGCACGCGGTCTTCCCAGACGGGCAAGGCGCCGACGACGAGGCGCGGATTGCGGTAGTGAATGGCGCCGCAGGTGTTGCAGACGTGGCGCGGCAGCGTATCCCCGGGCGGCACCTTGAATTGCACCGGGGCGCCGCAGGCGCTGCAAAAATTGATCGCCGGTTCCATTGCGGACGATTCTAGCCGTCATGGCAAGGAATGCAGCTAAACTGTCAGCATGAATGAACAGCCCCCTCTCGGCCCCTTCCGGCTCGAAAAGCTCCAGGAACTGAAGACGATCGGCGATCTGCCTTCGCCGAAGGGGGCGGCGCTCGCCGTGATGCGGCTTGCGCGCAAGGAGGATGTCTCGATCGCGGAGCTTTCCCGCGTCGTGCAGACCGATCCCGCCTTGGTCGGCCGGCTCATCAAGGCCGCCAACTCGACGCAGACGGGCGCACACCGTCCCATTGCCGCCGTGCAGGATGCCTTGCTGCTCTTGGGCATCCCGACCGTGCGTTATCTCGCCTTGAGTTTTTCCCTCATTTCGGGCTATAGCACCGGCGCCTGCGCCGCCTTCGATTACCGGCGCTATTGGTCACACGTGCTCGCCTGCGCGGTGGCAGCGCAGGCGCTCGCGGCGCAGACGCGCGTGGCGCCGGCCGAAGAGCTCTTCAGCGTCGGGCTCCTCTCGCGCATCGGCGAGCTCGCCCTCGCGACGGTTTTTCCGGCCGACTATGCGCGTGTGCTCGAGCGCTGGCGCGCCGACAAGTCTGCCTCGTTGCGCGCGCTCGAGGACGAGGCCTTTGCGATGAACCATGTCGAGCTCACCGCCGCGATGATGCTCGACTGGGGGCTGCCGCGCCTCTTCGTCGATCCCATCTATGTCCATGAGGCGCCGGAGAATGCGCCTTTCTCGTCTGAATCGCGTCAGTATCGCTTGACCTGGCTTTTGGCGCTCGCTCGCCTCATTGCCGACATTTGCCTTGCGGGCGACGCCGAGCGGCGCGGACTGATGGCAGGGCTCTTCCGCCTCGGCAGCAAGCTTTCCTTGGAGAGCGAGCCGCTCATCGCGCTGTGCGATCACGTGGTGCATGATTGGCGCGAGTGGGCACGCGAGCTCAAGATCGATGCCCAGGACGTGCCGCCCTTCGAAGAGCTCTCCAAGCCGCCGGCGGCGCCCGAATTGTCTCAATCCGGCATGCCCGATGCCACCCACATTGCGGGGGGCTTGCGCGTGCTGGTGGCCGATGACGACAAGTCGATCCGTAATCTCCTCAAGGCGATGCTCTCGCAAAGCGGCTACGACGTCCATGAGGCGGCCGATGGACAGCAGGCGTTCGAGCGGGCGCTTGAACTCAAGCCTCACATCCTCATCACCGACTGGATGATGCCGGGCCTCGATGGCGTCGAGCTCACGCGCCAGTTGCGCCAGACCAAGCTCGGCCGCGGCATCTACATCCTGATCCTTACCGCGCTCGAAGCCGAGGACAAGCTCGTCGAGGCCTTCGAGGCTGGCGTGGATGATTTCATGAGCAAGCCGCTCAACATGCGCGTGCTTGGCGCGCGCTTACGGGCCGGCCAGCGCGTCGTCATGCTCCAGCAGGAAATCGAGCGCGACCGCGAGGAAATCCGCCGCTTCGCCGCTGAACTCGCCGTGACCAACCGGCGCCTGCAAGAGGCGGCGCTCACCGACGTGCTCACCGGCTTTCCCAACCGCCGCTATGCGATCGAGCGCTTCCAGCAGGAATGGCAAGCGGCCAATCGCAGCCATCGGCCGCTCTCTTGCCTCATCATCGACGTCGATCATTTCAAGTCGATCAACGACACGCACGGCCACGACGTCGGCGACCTCGTCTTGAAGGGCATCGCCCAGGCCATCAAGAACGGCGTGCGCGCCCAGGACGTGGTCTGCCGCACAGGCGGCGACGAGTTCCTCGTCATCTGCCCAGACACGGAACTAGCCGCCGCGCTCGTTTGCGGCGAACGCGTGCGCCGGGCGGCCGCGACCATGAAACTCTCGACGGGTACGCTCATGCTCAAGATCAGCGTCAGCATCGGGGTGGCCATGCGCGAGCCCGGCATGGCCGACATCGACGCCCTCATCAAGCGCGCCGACGAGGGGCTCTATCTCGCCAAACAGAAGGGCAGGAATGCCGTGGGCTGTAACCAGCACCCCCGGTCGTAAAGGGTCGCTACCAGAAAAATTCAAGTGAAAACATGAGATAAGCTTCGTTTTGTAAGGTTTTTTCTTACAAGATGAAGCCATCCCATTCTTACAAAAGAATGGTCTTTTCGTTGATTTTTTTTCTTGCGCGATTCCTTGGAAAATGCCATCACTGCCAAACGGGCAGGCGCAAAAAGGGTTTGCGTCCCGGTTTTGGCGGCAATGCAAGGAGAGCGACGATGAAAGCGACCGACACCTATAACGACATCAAGGAGGTCAATCTCGCTTATCTGATGCTGGCGCAGAACCTGATCCGCTCCGATCGCGAAGCGGCCATTTTCCGCCTGGGCATCAGCGAGGAGATTGCCGACATCCTGGAAGCCCTCACGCCGGGGCAAATCCTCAAAATGGCGAGCTCGGACATGCTCTTGATGAGCTTCCGTTTCGACGATGCCCTCTTGATCGATCTGTTGGCCAATCACGAGCGCGAGCGCGGCGTCGGCCACTTGCATGCCGCGATCCTCGCGGCCGGCAAGCCGGTCGAGTCCGTGGCCTGATCGATTCGTCGTCGGAAGGAGGCTTTCATGCGCAACAAGTCCGTGATCTCGGAGGCGAGAGACATCCGTCTGGCCGTCGAACTGATCCAGCTCGGCGCGCGCCTGCAGCTATTGGAGGCGGAGACCAATCTCTCGCGCGAGCGCCTGCTCAAGCTCTACAAGGAAGTGCGCGGTGTGTCGCCGCCGAAGGGCATGCTGCCTTTCTCGACCGACTGGTTCATGACCTGGCAGCCCAATGTGCATGCCTCGCTGTTCATGGCCTATTTCAATTTCTTGGGTCGTCATACCAAGCTCTCAGGACTTGAGCGCATCATCAAGGCCTATCGTCTCTACCTCGAGCAGATCCGGCGCTTGGGGCTCGAAGAGGTGCTCTCGCTTACGCGCGCCTGGACGATGGTGCGTTTCTTCGACGCCGGCATGCTGCAAATGACGCGCTGCAAGCGCTGCGGCGGCGAATTCGTCGCCCATGCCCACGATCCGCAGAAAGACTACGTCTGCGGCCTCTGCCACATGCCGGCGCGCGCCGGCAAGACGCGCAAGGCAAGCGAAGCCGTCGCCGCATAAGCCAAGCTCGCGGGCATTTCTGTCTTCCTTGAAAATCAGGCCTTGCCGAGGCGGGCAGGGCCTGATTCGCCTCTATCGAGCCTGCCGTCGGCGGGCTTTTGTCGCTATCATTGGCGCCTCGCAGTGAGCCGGCAAGGCCCAGGCTCGCCTGCCATCCAGACTGATTCTTGAGGTCGTGCATGCTGTTGCTCGTCGGTTACGTCGTCATCTTGCTTGCCTCGGTTGGCACCTATGCCGTGCACGGCAGTTTAGGCGCCCTGTGGGTGCCGCTCGAATACCTCGCCATCATCGGGCTTGCCATCGGTTATCTCGTCGCCTCGAACGGGCCGCGCAATCTCAAGGCGGTGCTCGCCGCGATCCCGACCGTGCTCAAGGGCTCGCCTTACAACAAGGCGCTTTACATGGACCTCCTGGCAATGCTCTTCGAGATCCTCTCCAAGGTGCGCAAGGAAGGCTTGATGTCGATCGAGAACGACGTCGAAAACCCCGAGGCGAGCCCGATCTTCTCGAAATATCCGTCGATCCAGCACGACCACCACGTCATGGAATTCATCTGCGACTACCTGCGCATGATGGTTGGCGGCAACCTGAATGCCTTCGAGATCGAGAACCTGATGGACATCGAGATCGAGACTCATCACGAGGAGGCGCATTATCCGGCTCACTTCGTGCAGACCTGGGCGAGCAGCTTGCCGGCCTTCGGTATCGTCGTCGCGGTGATGGGAGTCGTCAACGTGATGGGCTCGGTCGGCGCGCCGCCCGCGGTGCTCGGCAAGATGATCGGCGGCGCGCTCGTCGGCACCTTCCTCGGCATCCTGATTTCGTATGGCTTCATCGAGCCGATCGCCAACCAGCTCAACCAGAAGGTCACCGAAGGCAGCAAGATCTATCAGTGCATCAAGGCGGTGCTCTTGGCCAGCATGAACGGTTATGCGCCGCAGGTGGCCGTCGAGTTTGGCCGCAAGGTGCTCTTCTCGAACGACCGGCCGAGCTTCCGCGAGCTTGAGGAAGACCTCAAGGCGAGGAAGGGCAAGTAAGCGGCCGTCTTCCCGGCGCCGATTTTTCACGAGCCACGAGCGAGCATGAGCGACGATTCACAACAGCCCATCGTAGTCAAGCGGATCAAAAAAGGCGGCGGTGGCGCCCACGGCGGCGCTTGGAAGATCGCCTACGCCGACTTCGTGACGGCGATGATGGCCTTCTTCCTGCTCATGTGGCTCTTGGGCTCGACCACCAAGGGCGACTTGAAGGGCATTGCCGAGTATTTCCAGACGCCGCTTCTCGTCGCCCTCTTCGGCGGCTCGGGCGCGGGCGATGCGACTTCGGTGATCCAAGGCGGCGGCGAGGATCTGACGCGCAGCCACGGCCAGGTCAAGCGCGGCGAGACGCCCAGCGACAAGCGCGTTAGCGAAAAGCGCATGAAGGCCGAGTTCGAGCGCTTAGAGCGCGAGCGCCTCGAAGCCTTGAAGGCCGACATCGAAAAGCTCATCGAATCGAACCCGACGCTGCAGCAATTCAAGAAGCAGCTCTTGCTCGACATCACCTCGGAGGGCCTGCGCATCCAGATCGTCGATGAGCAGAACCGGCCGATGTTCGATCTCGCTAGCTCCGAGCTCAAACCCTACACGCGCGTCATCTTGCGCGAGATCGGCCCGCTGCTCAATCGCGTCGAGAACCGCATCTCGCTTGCCGGCCACACCGATGCGACGCCTTACGCCGGCGGCGACAAGGGCTTCGGCAACTGGGAGCTTTCCACCAACCGTGCCAATGCCTCGCGCCGCGAGCTCGTCGCCGGCGGCATGAGCGACAAGAAGGTGATCCGCGTCGTCGGCTTTGCCGACACCGTGCCCTTCGATCGCGACAATCCGACCGCCGCGATCAACCGCCGCATCAGCATCGTCGTCATGAACAAGCGCACCGAGGAGGCGATCCTCGGCGACGGCAAGGAAAAGGTCGAAGAGGTGCAAGATGCCAGCGAGCTCGAAGCCTCTGGCGCGCTCTCTGGCGTGCGCTGAAGGCATGGAGGCCACGCTGGCGGCGGAGCGCGCCCTCATGGCGGCGATGCGCAATCTGTTGAGCGAGGCCGCCCAAGAGTTCGCTCGCCAGTTTGCGGCTTCCCAAGGCGAGCTCGACCGGGCCCAGGGGCTCCTCGCCGAGGCGATCGAAAGCCTCACGGCAAGCTTTCACGGCCTGGCGACAGGGACGGCCCAGCACGAGGCGGAGCTTGCCAAGGCGATCACGGCGCTGCAGTTCCAGGACATGGTCTCCCAGCTCCTTTCCCACGTCGCGCGGCGTCTCGAGGCGCTCGAGCGGGTCATGCGCGAGCTCGATGGGCTCGCGGGCGCGCTCGATCACGATGCCGCCACGAACGATCTGCCGGCGGCTGTGGCATCTGTCACGGCATTGCAGGGCAAAATTGCAGCAGCGCTGCGCAGCTTGCCGGCGCAGACCCGCAACAATCCCGTCGGGCAGTGCTCGATGGCCGGCGGCGACATCGAACTCTTTTGAATACGCACACGCTAAGAGGAGCATTCAGCATGGCCAAATCCGTTCTCGCGATCGATGATTCCGCCTCCATCCGGCAGATGGTGGGCTTTACGCTGAAGAGCGCTGGCTACGAGGTCGTCGATGCCGTCGATGGCGAGGATGGCCTGGCGAAGGCCAAGGCGCGCCAGTTCGACCTCATTCTCACCGATCAGAACATGCCGCGCATCGACGGGCTCACGCTCATCAAGACGCTGCGCGGCCTGCCGCAATACGCGACGACGCCGATCCTCATGCTGACCACCGAGTCGTCGGATGCCATGAAACAGCAAGGCCGCGCTGCCGGCGCGACCGGTTGGCTCGTCAAGCCCTTCGATCCGCAAAAACTCATCGAGGTCGTCAAGAAGGTGATCGGCTAAAGCGCCAATAGGCCTGCGAGCGCGAGCGAGGGAGAGTCATGCTCATCGACATGAGCCAGTTCCACCAGGTGTTCTTCGAGGAAACCGCGGAACATCTGGCGACGATGGAAAACCTGCTGCTCACCCTCGACATCCATGCGCCCGATGCCGAGCAGCTCAATGCGATCTTCCGCGCCGCGCATTCGATCAAGGGCTCGGCGGGCACCTTTGGCTTCACCGATCTCAGCGAGGTGACTCACGTCTTGGAGAGCCTGCTCGACCGCATCCGCAAAGGCGAGCTGCGGCTTTCCGAGGAGATGATCGATACCTTTCTTGATGCCGGCGACGTGCTCAAAACCCTGCTTGACGCGCACCAGCGCGGCGCCGATTCGGATCCCTCCGCCGTCAAGGCGATCTGCGCGCGCCTTGAGCGGCTTGCCACGGCGCCGACGGCGGCAGGGGCCGCCCCGCCAGCGCCGGCTTTGCCAGGGCAAGCGGTGACGAGTGCTGAGCCGTCCGCACTGCATGAGAACGCGACCACCTCCCCTGCATCGGCTGGTTACGAGCTTTCTTTCGCGCTCGAAGGCGATGTGACCTTCATCAGCATGACCTTCGACAATCTCGTTGCCGAGCTCTCGGGCCTGGGCGAGGTCGAAGTGCTTGCGCGCCCAGCCGCCGCTGGCGAGACGGCCCGCTTGCGTGTGAAGGGGCCGGCCGAGGAGAAGACGATCCGCGAGCTCCTCGAGTTCGTCGCCAAAAACGATAGCATCCTGATCGAGCCGCTGGCCGCAGCCTCGCCGCCGCAGAAAGAGGAAGCCTACGGCTTCTTCGAGCCACTGCCTGCTCCTGCGGCAACGCCGGCGGCGGAGGAAGAGGCCTATGGCTTCTTCACGCCGCTGCCACAGCCCGCCACCGAAGCCTATGGCTTTTTCGTCGAGCCTTCACCACCCGCGGCGCCGGCTGCGCCACCCATGGCCAAGGCGGAGGAGGCCAAGCCTGCGCCGCCGGTCAAGCCGGCGGCGGAAACCTCGATCCGCGTCGGCGTCGATAAGGTCGATCAGCTCATCAATCTCGTCGGCGAGCTCGTCATCACGCAGGCCATGCTGCAGCAGTCGGCGGCGCACTGCGATCCGGTTCAGTTCGAGCGGCTCTTCAATGGCTTGGCGCAGCTTGAGCGCAATACGCGCGATTTGCAGGAAGCCGTGCTGTCGATTCGCATGCTGCCGATGTCGGTCGTCTTCGCGCGCTTTCCGCGCGTCGTGCGCGAGCTCTCCCACAAGCTCGGCAAACAGGTCGAGCTCATCACCCAAGGGGAAGAGACCGAACTCGACAAGGGGCTTGTCGAGCGCCTCACCGACCCGCTCACCCACCTCGTGCGCAACAGCCTCGACCACGGCATCGAAACGCCCGAAGAGCGCATCGCGCGCGGCAAGCCGCCCACCGGCACCGTCACGCTGTCCGCCTATCATCAAAGCGGCAACATCGTCATCGAGGTGAGCGACGATGGGGCGGGCCTCGATCGCGCCAAGATCCTCGCCAAGGCGAAAGAGCGCGGCCTGCCGGTGCATGAGGCGATGAGCGATCAGGAAGTCTGGCAGCTCATCTTCGAGCCGGGCTTCTCGACCGCGGCGCAGGTCACCGAGGTGTCCGGCCGCGGCGTCGGCATGGACGTGGTCAAGAAGAACATCGGCGCCTTGGGCGGCCGCGTCGACATCCATTCTGAGCCGGGGGTGGGCACGCGCATGACGGTGCGCCTGCCGCTCACCTTGGCGATCCTCGATGGCATGTCGGTGGCGGTGGGCCGCGAGACCTATATCCTGCCCTTGGGGTATGTCATCGAGTCGCTCGTGCCTGAGCGCCATATGATCAAGAGTGTCTCGGGGGTGGCGCGGCTATTGCAGCTGCGCGAAGAGTATCTGCCGGTAATCGTGCTCGCCGAGGTCTTCCGCCTGCCGCATGCCACGACGACCTGGGAATCCGGCATCATGATCGTGCTGGAAGCCGATGGCAAGAAGGCGGCGCTCTTCGTCGATGCGCTCATTGGCCAGCATCAGGTCGTCATCAAGAGCCTCGAGTCGAACTACCGGCGCGTCGCCGGCATCTCGGCCGCCACGATCATGGGCGATGGCCGCGTCGCCCTGATCCTCGACATCCCTTGGCTGGTCGGCGCGGCCTGCCGCAGCCTGCCGGCCGCGGCCTGAGGCAGCAAAAGGAGAATCCCCGCATGGTTCAGGACAGCCTCCGCAAGCCCCCCACGAGCCCGGCCCCAGGCCCGGCGAAGGAATATCTTACCTTCACGCTCGGGCCCGAGGAATACGCAATCGACATCCTCAAGGTGCAGGAAATCCGCGGTTATGAGCCGCCGACGACGATCGCCCATGCGCCCGAGTTCATCAAGGGCGTCATCAACCTGCGCGGTGTCATCGTGCCGATCGTCGATTTGCGCATCAAGTTCGGCGTCGGCCAGGCCGAATACACGCCCTTTACCGTCGTCATCATCCTCTCGCTCTCCAGCCGCCTCGTCGGCATCGTCGTCGATGGCGTCTCCGACGTGACGACGCTCGCTCCTGAGCAAATCCATCCGGCGCCCGAATTCGCGGCCACGGTCGATACCCGTTACATCGAAGGGCTCGGCACTGCAGACGGCCGCATGCTGATCATCGTCGATATCGAAAAACTCATGCTCTCGGCGGAGATGGCGCTCGTCGAGGCGCCCGCCGACGCTCTCTGACCTTTGCCGAAGGAAATCCTCCCATGCGCACCAACCTGCCCGTGACCGACAACGAGGTGAAGCTCTCCGAGCACACCCTGATCGTCTCGAAGACCGATCTCAAGGGGCGGATCACCTATGTCAACCGCGATTTCATCGAGGTGAGCGGCTTTGCCGAACACGAACTCATCGGCGAGCCGCACAACATCGTGCGCCATCCCGACATGCCGGCCGAGGCCTTCGAGGATCTCTGGCGCACGCTCAAGGAAGGGCGGCCCTGGACGGGCTATGTCAAGAATCGCTGCAAGAATGGCGATTATTACTGGGTGCTCGCCAACGTCACGCCGATCTGGGAAGGCGGGCAGATTTCGGGTTATCTCTCGGTGCGCCGGCGCGCCGATCCCGAGGCGATCGCCGAAATCGAGGAGGTCTATCGCCTCTTTCGCGAAAAGCGGCAGGGCAAGCTCATGATTCGCTATGGCAAGGTGACGCGCGGCGAAGGGGCTCTGGCGCGCTTGAACCTCGCCGGCCGCATGGGGCTCACGCTTGGTATCCTCGGCCTCATCGCGCTTGCCGTGATGGCCTATGCGCTTTTGGCGCTGCAGCGCACCAGTGAAAACGTCGATGCGCTCTATGAGCAGCGCTTCGAACCGGTACGCATCATCGGGCGCATCGGCAAGCTGATGGCCGACAATCGGGCGCAGATCATGCTGGGGCTCCAGCACGATCCGGCCAGTCCCTTCGTGCAGATGCACGACCATCCCTTGAGCGCCCATATCGAGGCGATCGGCAAAAACATCGCCGAGATCGATGGGCTGTGGCAGGAATACCAGCGGCTCATCCAGACCGACGAGCATCGCCAGCTCGCCGAAGCCTATATCGCCGCGCGCCGCATCTATGTGCAAGAGGGCCTCTTACCGGCGCGCCAGGCCCAGCTCGACGGCGATTTCGCCGCTTCCAATCTGCTCTTGCTCACCAAGATCAACCCGGCCTATACGGCGGCTGCCGAGAAGGCCGAAGCGCTCTACCGCTATCACAACGAGATGGCGCGGCGCGACATGGCGGCCGCGCACGAGCGCAGCAAGCAGACGCTGCTTGCCGTGGCGCTCGCCTTCCTTGCCATGCTCGTGATCGGCGTCATCGCATCAGTGCGCCTCATTGGCAGCATCCGCCGGCCGATCGCCGCGGCGATCGACACCTTCCGCAACATCTCGCAGGGCAACTACGCCAACGTCATCGACATTAGCCGCGACGACGAGCTCGGCAAGCTCAACCAGGGATTGCAGATGATGCAAACGCGCATGGGCTTCGAGGTGGCCGAAACCCAGCGCGTCGCCATCGAGATGACGCGCATCAAGATCGCGCTCGACAACGTCAGCACCGGCGTGATGATCATCGACAAGGCGCGCAACATCATCTACGCGAACAAGTCGGTCGAGGCCATCCTGAAGGCCGCCGAGGCCGACATCCGCGCCAAGGTGCCCGATTTCGATGCCACGCGCCTAGTGGGCCGGAACATCGACGTCTTCCATCAGAACCCCGCGCACCAGGCGCAGCTTCTAGCGAGCCTCAACCGGCCTTACAGCGCGCAATTGCAGATCGGCAGCCGCCATTTGACGGTGACGGCCAACCCGGTCATCGGCGCGACTGGCGAGCGGTTGGGCTCGGTGGCCGAATGGCAGGATCGCACGGAGGAAGTCGAAGTCGAGCGCGAGGTGCAGGAAATCGTGCAGGCTGCCGCCTTGGGCGACTTCGAGGCGCGCATCCGCCTCGAAGGCAAGCGCGGCTTTTTCGAGAACCTCGCGCGGCACCTCAATCTGCTGCTCGATACAGCGAGCGGCGCTTTACGCACGACCTCCGATGTGCTCAACCGCGTCGCCTGCGGCGATCTGACCCAGACCATCGACGCCGATTACCAGGGCATCTTCGGCCAGCTTAAGGATGACACCAACACGACCGTGGCGCGCCTGCGCGAACTCGTCGGCCGCATCAAGGAGGCTACCGATGCGATCAACCTGGCGGCCAAGGAGATCGCCGCCGGCAACCAGGATCTCTCCGCGCGCACCGAGGAGCAGGCTTCGAGCCTCGAGGAGACGGCTAGCTCGATGGAAGAGCTCAACGCCACGGTGCGGCAGAACGCCGAGAGCGCGCGTCAGGCCAATGAGCTCGCGCGCGCTGCCAATGAAGTCGCGGCGCGCGGCGGCCGCATGGTCAAGGAGGTCGTTGCGACGATGAGCGGCATCCAGGCGAGCTCGCAGAAGATCGCCGACATCGTCGGCGTGATCGACAGCATCGCCTTCCAGACCAACATCCTTGCTCTGAACGCCGCGGTCGAGGCGGCGCGTGCCGGCGAACAGGGACGCGGTTTCGCCGTGGTGGCCACCGAGGTGCGCAGCCTCGCGCAGCGTTCCGCCACGGCGGCCAAGGAGATCAAGGCGCTGATCGCCGAATCGGTGGACAAGGTCGAGGCTGGCGCGCGGCTCGTCGACGAGGCCGGCGCGACGATGGACGAAGTGGTGACGAGCTTCGAGCAGGTCGCGCGGCTGATGACCGATATCGCCAACGCGAGCCGCGAGCAATCGGCCGGCATCGAACAGGTGACGCAGGCCGTGGCGCAGATGGACGAGGTGACGCAGCAAAACGCCGCCTTGGTCGAAGAGGCGGCCGCGGCGGCCGAAAGCCTCGAGGAGCAGGCGCAAAGCCTCGCTCAGGCCGTCGGCCTGTTCCGCCTCGATCACGAAACGCAGAACGCTGCCCACCTGCCGGGGCCGGCGCTGCGCGATGCAACACCAAAACGCCTGGGCGTGAGCCGGGGCGAAGCGAAGGGCTTAAGGCACATTCCGCCGCCGCAGCTCGATGATGACGAGTGGAAAGAGTTTTGATCACCCCGCCTTCCAAATTCGGTGCCATCGGCACGTCGAGCACCTCGCCTAGCTCCGACTCGCTTCGAAAAGTCGGCGCTGGCGGGACGGCCTCGGCCTCGCCTGCCACCGCTGCGACGGCCCTGACCTCGCCGGCGCGCGAGTTCCGCTTCACGGACGGGGATTTCGAGCGGGTGCGGCGGCTCATCTACCAGCATGCCGGCATTTCGCTTGCGCCGATCAAGAAGGACATGGTCTATTCGAGGCTTGCGCGCCGGCTGCGGGCGCTGGGCATGACCAGTTTCGACCAGTATCTTGCCTATCTCGAACAAGGCCATGCGGCCGAGTGGGAGACCTTCGTCAATTCGCTGACGACCAATCTCACCTCGTTCTTCCGCGAAAGCCATCACTTCGACATCCTCAAGAAACAGCTCGCCGCGATTACCCATCGCCCGATCCGTCTGTGGTGCGCGGCCGCTTCGACGGGCGAAGAAGCCTGGTCGCTCGCGATTACCGCCTGTGAAGCCTTCGATAGCTTAAGCCCCCCGGTGCAGATTCTCGCCAGCGACATCGATACCCACGTGCTCGCGACGGCCGAGCGCGGCATCTATCCCCTTGAGCGCGTCGAGCGCCTCTCCCCCGAGCGCCTCAAGAAATTCTTTTTGCGCGGCACCGGCGTGCAAGAAGGCCATGCGCGCGTGCGGCCGGAGCTGCAAAAACTCGTCAGCTTCGCGCGCATCAACCTGCTCGATGCCCACTGGCCGGCCGTGAAGGCGCCGCTCGATGCCATCTTCTGCCGCAACGTGATGATCTATTTCGACAAGCCGACGCAATACCAGATCCTCAAGAAGTTCGTGCCGCTCTTACACCCTGACGGCCTTCTCTACGCCGGCCATTCCGAAAGCTTTTTGCATGCCGCCGATCTGTTTCGCTCGCTTGGCCGTACCGTCTATGAGCGCGCCGATCGGGTGAGCCCACGTCCGAGGTTGTTTTGATGGGCAAAGCCGAGGCGCCCTTCGTCGAACACCTGGCGGGCAACCGCTACTTCGATCGCAAATTCGGCACCGAGG
The DNA here is from genome assembly GCA_026415155.1 of Rhodocyclaceae bacterium. GTDB lineage: Bacteria > Pseudomonadota > Gammaproteobacteria > Burkholderiales > Rhodocyclaceae > Sulfuricystis. Next base: position 2,635 of record JAOAHQ010000010.1, on the reverse strand, counting down.
CTGTCAAGGTGCTGCCGGGCGAGTATTTCGTCACCACGACCGACATGCTGATGGTGACTGTGCTCGGCTCCTGTGTCTCGGCCTGCATTCGCGACCGCGAAAAAGGCATCGGCGGCATGAACCACTTCATGCTCGCCGATTCGGCCGATACGAGCCCGCTCTCGCCCTCGGCGCGCTATGGCGCCTATGCGATGGAGATCCTCATCAACCATCTGCTCAAGCTGGGCGCGAGCAAAAGCCGGCTCGAGGCGAAGGTGTTTGGCGGCGGGCGCGTCATGAGCACGCTGTCGCATTCGCGCATCGGCGAGCGCAATGCGCGCTTCGTGCGCGAGTTTCTCGCCACCGAGGGCATCCGGCTCGTCGCCGAGGATTTGCTCGACGTCTATCCCCGCAAGGTCTATTTTTTCCCGAGAAGCGGCCGGGTGCTGGTGAAAAGGCTCGCGCGATTGCACAATGACACCCTGATCCGCCGCGAGCAGGAATATGCCGCCCGACTCGCCGGGGCGCCGATGGCGGGCGAAGTCGAATTGTTTTGAAGGAGGTTCTCCGCTTGGCCATCAAGGTGCTCATCGTCGATGATTCTGCGCTGATGCGCAGGCTGCTCACCGAAATCATCGCTAGCGCGCCCGATCTCGAAGTAGTCGGCAGCGCCCCGGATGCGTTCACTGCGCGCGAGATGATCAAAACGCTCAACCCCGATGTGCTGACGCGCGATGTCGAGATGCCGAAGAGGAATGGCCTCGAGGTCCACGAGCAGGTCATGAAGTGGCGGCCGATGCCGGTGGTGATGATCTCCTCGCTTACCGAGCGCGGTTCCGAAGTGACTTTGAAGGCGCTCGAGCTCGGCGCGGTCGATTACATCGCCAAACCGCGCGCCGAGAACATGGTGCTCTCGCCCCTTTATGCCGAAGAGGTGCGCGAGAAGATCCGCGCCGCGAAGAGCGCCCACCTGCGGCGGCCGGCGGCCGTGCCGCCGCGCGCCGAGGCGCCGCTGCCAGGAGTCACGGGTCGCGCGCTCACCGAGCGGCTCATCGCGATCGGCGCCTCGACCGGCGGCACCGAGGCGATCAAGGACGTGCTCGTGCGCCTGCCCAAGGAGGTGCCGGGCATCGTCATGGTGCAGCACATGCCCGAGAGCTTCACGCCCTCGTTCGCCAAGCGCCTCGACAGCCTCTGTGCGCTGACGGTGATCGAAGCCCGCGGCGGCGAGCGTATCCAGCCAGGCCACGCCTATCTCGCGCCGGGGCATTCCCATCTGCTCGTCAAGAAAAGCGGCGGCGGCTGGGTCACCGAACTTTCGCAGGCCGAGCCGGTCAACCGCCACCGTCCTTCGGTCGACGTGCTCTTTTACTCGGTGGCCCAGGAGGTCGGCAAAAACGCGATCGGCGTGATTCTGACGGGGATGGGCAAGGATGGCGCGCAAGGCATGCTGGCGATGCGCAAGGCTGGCGCCTGGAACATCGGGCAGGATCAAGCGAGCTGTGTCGTCTATGGCATGCCGCGCGAGGCGGCGGCCGTCGGCGCCGTGGACGAGGTCGCCAGTCTCAACGACATCCCCGCCCGCCTGCTGGCGCGGCTGAAGTGAGCAAAGCGAATGGCGATATACTTAAACAATGCAGCAGCGCTGGCAAAAGGAGGAAAGCGGCTCATGCAAACCAATGTGACCCAACGCGACGGCAAGGCCGTGATCAACCTTGCCGGCCGGTTCGATTTCAATGCTCACCGGGAATTCCGCGAAGCCGTCGAACAGGCCGTGCGGGATGCATCGAGCCTCATCGAAGTCGATCTGGGCGGCGTCGATTACCTCGATAGCTCCGCCCTCGGCATGCTGCTCATGCTGCGCGACAAAGCGAAGAGCGCCGGCAAGGACGTCTCGCTCGCCAACGCGCACGGCTCGGTCAAGCAGGTGCTCGACATCGCCAATTTCGGCAAGCTGTTCCAGCTCGTCTAAATAATTGGGTGCTCATACTTTCCCAGGCGCGGGCTAGGCTCGCCGAGACCCTCGGGAAGGGGCCTATCCTCCTAAAGGCAGACTTCGCAGAATCCAGCGAGGCAGGTATGATCGCTCGCCGAGCACACAATACGGGAAAGTCGGCGCCGGGGGGACGGCGTCACAGAACAAACCCGAGAGGAGGAGAGAGGTCATGCTGCATATTTCGGGAGAGAGCCGCCTAGGCCTGCTCGCGACCGGGCTCACCGTGGCTGGCGCGGCCGTGGGCGGAGTCTATTTCGCGGGAGCGCCCATAAGCGCCGGCATCGTTGCCTATTACGTCCTGCTGGGGCTCGTGGCCGTTTTCGTGCCGGTGTGGCTGCTGTCCGGCAGCCTGGGGCGGCCGCTCGAGCTCTTGCGGCAGTCCATCTCGGCAACGCGCCGCGATGGCGACTTGACGCGCGAGGTGGTCTTGCCAGACGCAACCCCCATCGCGCCGCTGGCAAGCGCCTACAACGAGCTGCTGGCGACCTTTCACAGCATTACGACCCGCATCGTCTTCAAGGCGTTGGTGTAATATAGCGTCATAGCCAACCAAGCTTAGACACTAAAGAGCTAAAGAGAGAAGAGAGGAGAAAAGGGTGGCTTCGAAGGTGAAGGGAGAGGCTGAGAAGGCGCAAGCGGGGAAGGCGAAGAGTGGCTATC
>JAOAHQ010000005.1 GCA_026415155.1 Rhodocyclaceae bacterium | reverse complement strand
ACGCGGCGGCGCTCGGGCTGCGGGCGGCATCTCTGCGCCCGTGCTCCTCGTCCAGAGGCAACGCTATGGACTCGTCGCACGAACGCAGATCTGCTCGCCCTCGCCGGCGAGCGCCGCTCGCGTTCCAATGGACAATCTGGGTTCAAAGTTTCAACAAGATCAACGAGTTGTGAAATCAACGGGTGTCGCCCGCACGGTGAAGCGTCTTCCCACTCGATTTTCCTTGGTGCTCCTTGGTGTTCTTGGTGTCTTGGTGGTGAAAACTGAGGTTTCTAGGTTCATGGATCACCCGCCCGGTCTAATGGACAATCTGGGTTCAAGTGATTCCTCGCAAAGGCGCCTAATCCACTGGTCGGAAAGCGGTTTTCATGGATTGATCAAGCTGTGGATAACTTTGTGAATAATGCTGCGGTGAAACACGCGCGAGGCTTGCTTTTCTTCCTAAAGTCATGGTATGGCAATGCGCGCCGAATTTTTAATCCTTTCGGATCAATTAGTTACGATCGAAGCGCTCCGTGCCGCCCGAAATTCCGCGCCAGCTCGGGAAGAGCAGCTTTCTGTGCATAAGTCAACTTTTCCCGCCCGGTCGGAAGCCGCTTGGCAAGCGGGTTGGCGGGCGGGGGCCGTGGCAAGCGAAGCCGATTCAGGCTTGCCGGCCGGTCGCCGGGCCGCGGTAGCCATGCACGGTCTCGACGAGCGCCGCGACGCTTTCAGGGGGGGTCAGCGGGTGGATGCCATGGCCGAGGTTGAAGACGTGCCCCGTCCCCCCTGGGCCGAAGGCATCGAGCAGGCGGGTGGCCTCGCGGGCGATCGCTTCGGGCGGCGCGAAGAGCGCCATCGGGTCGAGATTGCCTTGCAAGGCGACCCGCGCGCCGACGCGCCGGCGGGCTTCGTGAAGATCGGTCGTCCAGTCGAGCCCGACCGCATCGCAGCCGGTCGCGGCGATCTTCTCGAGCCACTGGCCGCCGCCCTTGGTGAAGACGATCGAGGGGATGCGCTCGCCCTCGTGCGTCTTCATGAGGCCATCGATGACGCGCTTCGTGTAGGCGAGGGAAAACTCCTCATAGGCCGCCGCGGAAAGCGTGCCGCCCCAGGTGTCGAAAATTTGCACCGCCTGGACGCCGGATTCGATCTGCGCGTTGAGATAGGCGGTGACCGCCTCGGCCGTGACGGCGAGGATCTTGTGCAGGAGATCCGGCCGGCTGTAGAGCATGGTCTTGACGGTGCGGAAGTCTTCCGAGGAGCCCCCCTCGACCATGTAACAGGCGAGCGTGAAGGGTGAGCCCGAGAAGCCAATGAGCGGCACCGAGTTGTCGAGCGCGCGGCGGATCTCGGCGACTGCGTCCATGACGTAGCGCAGATGATCCCAGGGATCGGGGGCGGCAAGATCGTTGATCGCCCATTCCTCGCGCAAGGGGCGCTCGAACCTCGGCCCTTCGCCTTCGGCGAAATAGAGCCCCAGCCCCATCGCGTCGGGCACGGTGAGGATGTCGGAAAAGAGGATCGCCGCGTCGAGGTCGTAGCGCGCCAACGGCTGCAGGGTCACCTCGCAGGCAAGGCTGGGCGTCTTGCAGAGCGCAAGGAAGCTGCCGGCGCGCTTTCTCGTCTCGCAATACTCGGGCAGGTAACGGCCGGCCTGGCGCATCAGCCACAGCGGGGTGCGGGAGGTGGGTTCGCGCCAGAGGGCGCGCAAAAAGTCGTCGTTTTTCGGGCGGGCCATGATCGAGGGGGCAGGAAATGGGCCGATTATCGCATGGGCGCTTCGCGCCTACTTGCGCCAGAAGGCGGGGGTGAGCACGACGAGCAAGGTGAAGATCTCGAGCCGGCCCAGGAGCATCGCGAAGGTGCAGATCCAGGTCTGGAAATCGGTCAGCGAGGCGAAGGTCGTCGCCGGGCCGACTTCGCCCAGGCCGGGGCCGGTGTTGTTGAAACTCGCCACCACCGCCGAGAAAGCCGTGATGACGTCGAGGCCGGAGAAGGCGAGGATCAGCGTGAGCGCGACGATGATGCACATGTAGGCGAAGCCGTAGGCGAGCACGGCCATCAGGATATTCTGCGGCACCGGCTGGCCGCCGACCTTGATCGGCCAGGCCGCGCGCGGGTGCATGGCGCGTATGAGCTCGCGATAGACCTGCTTGTAGAGGATGATGGCGCGCATCATCTTGATGCCGCCGCCCGTCGAACCGGCGCTAGTGGCAAAGCTCGATAAAAACAGCATCCACAAGGGCGCGGCCATCGGCCAGAGTGCATAGTCGGTATTGGCGAAACCGGTCGTGGTGGCGATCGAGACGACGTTGAAGGCCGCATAGCGCAGCGCTGTCGCAAAATCGGCATAGGTGCCAAGCAAGGTGAGATAGACGGCGATGCCGAAAACACTTGCGATGAGCACGACGAGATACCAAGAAAGTTCCGGGTCGCGCCAATAGGGCTTGAGGCTCCTGCCGTGGAACGCCAGAAAATGGGTGGCGAAGTTGATGCCGGCGATGAGCATGAAGATGATTGCCACCGCTTCGATGGCCGGCGAATTCCAGTAGCCGAAGCTTGCATCGTGGCTCGAGAAGCCGCCTAGGCCCATCGTCGAGAAGGTGTGCATGACAGCGTCAAAGCCAGTCATGCCGGCAAGATAAAAACTCATGCAACAGGCTGCCGAGATGAGGCCATAGACGAGCCACAATCCTTTGGCAGTTTCGGCAAGCCGCGGGGTGAGCTGGGTATCCTTCATCGGCCCGGGCGTTTCGGCCTTGAAGAGCTGCCGGCCGCCAATGCCGAGCATCGGTAATACCGCGATGGCGAGCACGATGAGCCCCATGCCGCCCAGCCAGACGAGCATGCCGCGCCAGAGGTTGATCGAGGGCGGCAGTTTATCGAGCCCTTCGATGACCGTCGCGCCGGTGGTGGTCAGCCCCGAGACCGCTTCGAAGTAGGCGTCGGTGAAGGACAGATCGAGGTGAAGAATCAAGGGCAGCGCGGCGAACACCGGCAGCAGCGTCCAGACCATGACGACGAGCAGGAAGCCATCGCGCACCTTAAGCTCGCTCTTCGAGCGGTAGGTGATGAGCCAGAGCAAGAATCCGCTGCCGAAGGCGGAGAGAAAGGCTTCATCGTAGGCAAGCTCCGCGCCGTCGTGCCAGAGCCAGGAGAGCGAAAGCGGCACGAGCATCGTGAGCGCAAAGCTCATCAAGAGGATGCTGAAGACATGGAGGACGGGAAAGAAGCGGTTCATGACGGGAGGCCGGAAAGTCGGCGCGGGCAAGACGGCCTCATCGTTGCCTCATTTGCGCCAAAAAGCGGGTGAGAGCACGACGAGAATCGTGAAAAGCTCGAGGCGGCCAAGGATCATGGCAAAGGAGCAGACCCAGGTCTGGAAGTCGGAAAGCGGTGAGAAATTGCTCGCCGGTCCGACGGTGCCCAGGCCCGGGCCGGTGTTGTTGAGCGTGGCGACGACGGCCGAGAAGGCGGTGATGAGTTCGAGGCCGGAAGCGGACATGACGAGCGTGAGCGAGACGATCGTCACCATGTAGATGAAGCTGAAGGCAAGCACGGCGTGGAGCACGTTGTCGGGGACGACCTGAGCGCCGAGCCGCACCGGATGGACGGCGCGCGGGTGCATGGCGCGCAGGATCTCGCGATAGACCTGCTTGTAGAGGATGATGGCGCGCATCATTTTGATGCCGCCGCCCGTCGAGCCGGAGCAGGCGTAAAAACTGCCCAGGAAGAGGATCCACAATTGGCCGAACGTCGGCCAGGCGGCGTAGTCGGTGGTGGCGAAACCCAGCGAGGTGGCGAGTGAAATCGAGTGGAAGGCGACATAGCGCAGCGCCGTCCACGCATCGTCATAGACGTCGAACTGCATGAGATAAAAGGTGAGCCCCAGGATGCTCACCGCCATGACGCTGAAATAGAAAGGCAATTCGGCATCGCGCCGGTAGGGCGAAAGCGAGCGGCTGCGGAAGGCGAGAAAGTGCGTCGCGTAGTTGATGCCGGAGAGCAGCGCGAAGCCCATCGCGACGAGCTCGATGGCCACGCTGTTGAAATGGCCGAGGCTCGCGTCCTTGGTCGAAAAGCCGCCCAGCCCCATGACACTGAAGGCGTGCATGAGCGCCTCCCATTTTTCCATGCCGGCGAGGATGAAGCCCGCCGTGCAGGCGACGGAGAGGATCAGATAAACGACCCACAGGCCCTTGGCGGTCTCGGCGATGCGCGGCGTCAGGCTCGCCTCCTTCATCGGCCCCGGCACCTCGGCCTTGAAAAGCTGCCGGCCGCCGATGCCCAACAGCGGCAGGATCGCCACGGCGAGCACGATGACCCCCATGCCACCGAGCCAGTGCATGAAGGTGCGCCAGAAGTTGATCGAGATCGGCAGTCGATCGAGGCCGACGAGCAGGGTCGAGCCGGTGGCGGTGAGTCCCGAGGTCGCCTCGAAATAGGCGTCGGTGAAGGACAGCCCTGGAATCTGGAAGAGGAGCGGCAAGGCGCCGAAGACGGGCAAGACGGCCCAGGTGAGCGCGACGAGCAGGAAACCGTCGCGCACGTGGAGCTCCGTCTTCTCGCCGCGCGAGGCGGCGAGCCACAAGAAGAGCCCGCAGCCCAGGGTGAGGGCGATCGCCTCGTCATAGGCCCCCGTCGCGCCGTCGGCGAAGTAGAGCGAGACGCCCAGGGGAGCGAGCATCGCGAGGCCGAAGATCGCGATGATGATGCCGAGCGCGCGGAAGACGGGCAGAAAGCGCATGGCGCGATGCCGGCTAGAAGAACATGAACCCGACCTGGAAGAGCTTTTCGACTTCCTTCACTTGCGCCTTGCGCATGCAGAAGACGATCACGTGATCGTTGGATTCGATCACCGTGTCGTGGTGCGGGATGATGACGCGCAGATGGGTGCGCCCTTTGGGCAGGCCATCGCCGCCGATGATGTCGAAGGGCTCGGTCTCGCGCACGATGGCGCCGATATGCACGCCCTTGATCTTGGGCAGCTCGTCGATGCGCCGGCCGACCACCTTCGAAGAGTTGCGGTCGCCATGCGCGATGAGCTCGAGCGCCTCGGCCGCGCCGCGCCGCAAGGAATGCACCTTGGCGACGTCGCCGCGCCGCACGTGGGTCAAGAGCGGGCCGATCGACACCTGGGCGGGAGAGAGCCCAATGTCGATCGGGCCGCCTTGCACCATGTCGGCATAGGCGCGCCGGTTGATGAGGGCGAGCACGCGCTTGCAGCCTAGGCGCTTGGCAAGCGAAGCCGACATGATGTTGTCCTCATCGTCGTTGGTGAGCGCGAGGAACATGTCCATCTCGTCGATGTTCTCCTCGATGAGCACGTTCTCGTCGGTCGCCTCGCCGACCAGCACCAGCGTGTTGGAGAGCTTGCCGGCAATCAGCTCGGCGCGGCGGCGATCGCGTTCGATGACCTTGACCTGGTAGCGCTTTTCCAGGAGCGCGGCGACGCGCGAGCCGATGTTGCCGCCGCCGGCGATCATGACGCGCGTCACCGGCTGCTGCATGCGGCGCAGCTCGCGCATCACCGGCCGCATGTGCTCGCTCGCGGCGAGCACGAAGACCTCGTCGCCGGGCTCGATCACCGTATGGCCATCGGGCTCGATCGGCTGGTGCTCGCGGAAGATCGCCGCGATGCGCGCATCGATGCCGGCCGGCAGATGGCGGCGCATCTCGCGGATCGGCTTGCCGACCAATAAGCCCCCCGGATAGGCGCGCACCGCGACGAGGCTCACGCGCCCTTCGGCGAATTCGAGCACCTGCAGCGCCTCGGGGTATTCGATCAGTTTGGCGATGTAGTCGGTGATGTCGGCCTCGGGGCAGATCGCGTAATCGACGGCGAAGTTCTCGTTCGAGAGGAGGTCGTTGTCGAGAAAGTCGGGCGAGCGCAGGCGCGCGATGCGCGTCGTGACGTTAAAAAGGCTTCTCGCGATCTTGCAGGCGACGAGATTGGTCTGATCCGACTGGGTGACGGCCACCAGCATGTCGCAATCCTCGATGCCGGCCTCCTTGAGCACGGAAGGGTAGGCGGCATTGCCGACCAGCGTGCGCACGTCGAGCCGGTCGGCGAGCGCCTCGAGCGCATCGCGGTTTTGATCGATGATCGTGATGTCGTTGGCTTCCGAGGAGAGCGCCTCGGCGACCGAGGCGCCGACCTGACCGGCGCCGAGGATGAGGATTTTCATTCTTCTTCCTTGCCGCTCGAGTTGCGCAGACCGAGATCCTTGAGCTTGCGATAGAGATGGGTGCGCTCGAGCCCCGTTTTTTCAGACAGCCGCGTCATGCTGCCGCCTTCGAGCTTGAGATGGTGCTCGAAATAGATGCGCTCGAACCATTCGCGCGCCTCTCTGAGCGGCAAGGCGAGCATCTCGGGCAGGATGCCGGGCGGCACGGCGGGCGAATTCGCTGCGCCGGGTGAGAGCAGCCGCTGCACGTCTTCGGCGCTGATTTCCTCCTCGAGCGCGGCGAGCGCGAGCGATTTGACCGCACTCTTAAGTTGCGCATAGCCTTCCGGCCAGGCCTGCTGACGCAAGGCGTTTTGCGCCGCGACCGACAAGCGCCGGCGCGGCACCACGCCGGCTTCGATGAGCTCGTCGAGGAGATGGCTGGCGAGTTCCGGAATGTCGTCCTTGAGCTCGGCCATCGAAGGCAGGCCGACACAGACGTCGAAGAGGCGGGTGACGAGGGGCTCTTCCCAGCCGGCGGCGATGAGAGCGGGCATGTCTTGCGTCGTCGCCACGACGAGCCGCAGGTTGTGGCGCTCGAGCCGCTCGAGCGCGAAGGCGAGATTCTTCTGCTGCAGGCGCGTTAAGCGCGCGAGCTCGCCGCAAAAGAGCGTGCCGCCGCTCGAGGCGGCGAGGAGTTCTACGGTGAGCGGCGTGGAATCTTGCCCCAGGTCGAGCCAGGCCTTGCCAGGCGTATGCAGAGTGCGCGCTGCCAATTCGACGATCGAAGCAGGCGGCGCGCGCAGGAGCACGCTGCGGCTCTTGGCGGCGACCTGTTCGAGGCGCTTCTTGAGGTCCTTGAGGAGCGCCGAACGCGTGAAGGCGGCCAGCGTGAGCGCGCCGGCCGGCTTCGGGGCGCGCTCGAGCGCCTGCTTGATCGCGGCAAAGAGCTTTTGCATGCCGATCGGCTTTTCGAGGAAGCCGACCGCGCCGATCTTGGTCGCCTCGACGGCGGTGTCGATCGTCGCATGGCCCGACATCATGATGACCGGCATGTTGAGCTGTCCATTGGCGGCCCATTCCTTGAGCAGCGTCACACCATCGGTATCCGGCATCCAGATGTCGAGCAGCACAAGATCAGGGCGGCGCGCATTGCGCCAGGCGCGCGCCGCGGCAGCGTTTTCACAGGTGGCGACGTCATGCCCTTCGTCGGTGAGGATCTCCGAAAGGAGCTCGCGGATGCCGACTTCGTCGTCAATGACCAGGATCTGTGACATGGAATGCGATTATGCCGGGCAAGCCTGTCGGGGGGAAGGCCGATGAACGGGCAAGCGCACGCGCACTTCGGCCCCACCGCCCGCTTCCGCCGGCCGATTGGCAAGCCGGATCGTGCCGCCGTGGTCATCGACGATCTTCTTGACGATCGCAAGGCCCAGGCCGGTGCCCTTGGGCTTGGTCGTGACATAGGGCTCGAAGGCGCGCGCGAGGATTTCCGGCGGAAAGCCGCTGCCCGTGTCGGCGACCATGAGCTCCGCCATTTCGCCCGCAGATTCGGTTGAGACGGTGATGCTGCCGGCGCCGTTTTGGCCGGCGAGCGCTTCGGCGGCGTTCTTGATCAGATTGTGCAGCACCTGGCGGAGCTGGTCGGGATCGGCGTGGATGCGCGGCAAGGAGGGATCGAGCTTCACCGTGATCGGCACGGCGCCTTCGCCGTAGAGCTCGAGCACCTCATTGATGAGCGCATTGAGATCGAGCGCCACCGGCTTGGGCGGCGGCAGGCGCGCGTAATCGCGAAAGTCATTGACCATCGCCTTCAAGGCCTCGACCTGGTCGATGATGGTCTTCGTCGCGCGCTCGAGCATCGCCGCATCCTCCGGCGAGAGCTTGCCGGAGAGCTTCATCTGCAAGCGCTCGGCGGAAAGTTGAATCGGCGTGAGCGGATTCTTGATCTCATGCGCGAGGCGGCGCGCCACCTCGCCCCACACCGCCGCGCGCTGCGCCGCATCGCGCGCCTCGCGCGCCTCGCGCAATTGCTGGGTCATCTCGTTGAAGGAGCGGGTCAAGATGCCGAGCTCGTCATCGGTCTCAAGCGTGGCGCGCGGCGTGAAATCGCCGGCCGCCACGGCTCGCGTGCCCTCGGCGAGCATCAGAAGCGGCTTGGCGAGCCGCGCGGCGAGGAAGAAGGCGAGCGCAATGGCGGCAAAGAGCGCCAAGAGGAGCGTAAAGGTCAGCGTCAGCGTGTAAAGATGCTTGAGCCCCGCGCGTCCGAGCTGCAGCTCCTGGTAATCGCGCCAGGCGGCTTCGACCGCCTCGGCGCTTTGCACGATCGCGGCCGGCACGGGCTGCTCGAGCTGCAAGACGAGCGTCTCGCTGCCAAGCGGATAGCCGCTCACCGGCAGCCAGGCGCGCACGACATAGCCGCCGGCGGCTTCGCTCTCGACGCGCGCGAAGCCCGCGCTGCTGCGCGCCTGGCGCACGAGCGCCGGATCGGGCAGCGCTGGCAAAAGCCGCGCAAGATCGCCGCTGCTATTGGCGATGAGCTGGCCAGAGGAAGAAAAGAGCGTTGCCGTGTCCACGCCGGCTTGCTCGCGCAGGCGGTTTAAAAGCGCCGCGCCGGGCTTGGCCGTCTCGCCGAGCGTATAGGCCATCGCGCGCCCTTTGGCGAGCAGATCCGACTGCATCGTCTCGAAGATGCCGCGGCCGAGATCGATGCCGCCTTCGAGCGCCGCCTCGACGCGCACGTCGAACCAGGCATCGATGCTTTTCACGGCAAAGAGCATCGACACGCCATAGACGAAGAGGCCGGGCACGAGGGCCAGCAAGGTAAACATCCCCAGGAAGCGCGACTTGAGCCGCGCGCCGAACACGCCCTGGCGGACATCCCGCCACAAGCGGCGCAGCATGGCGGCGACGAGCGCAACGAGTAACAAGGCGGCGAGCGCATTCAGGCCGATGAGGAGAGGCGTGTAGGGCACAAGGAAGGTGGCCTCGGCGCTCGCCGTGACGAGCAAGAGCACGAAGAGCGCGCCCAGCGTGGCGGTGAGGGCGAGCAGGAGCTTCATTTGAACGCGTCAGGAGAGTAGACGAATTCCCATTTCTTCGTCTTGGCTTCGATGCGCCAGTCGCGGTCGGCGAGCGCATCGACCTGCAAGGGCTTGGGCAGCTGGCTGTGGTCGAGCGACAAGCGCACGGCGACGCGATAGGTCTCGCCGGCGATGAGGCTCGCGCGATCGACGACATGCAGGCGCGCCACCCGCGCGAGCGCCCGCAGCGCTTCTTCCAGGGTCGCGAAGTTCTGATGCAGGCTCCCCAACGAGAGCCGATACTGGCGCGAAAGGGGCTGGTAGGCGAGCTTGTATTCGAGCACGCGGCCGGCGATGTGTTCGTCCGCCCAATACCAGCGCCGCCGCTCGAACGTGAATTCGAAGCGGAAAAAGAGCGGCACGCCGCGGCCGACCGCCTCTTCGAGGCGCGGGCCGAGGTCGATGGCGAACTCGGCGGAAAGCGCCAAGCCCTGTTCATCAGGGACGAGCGCCGCCTGCCGCGGCTCGATGCTGCCGGCCAGCGCCAGGCTTGCCGCGAACGCCAGCAGGAGGATGCCCGCCGCTTCAAGCAGGCGTTTTTTCCAGCAAGGCGTAAAAAAAGCCGTCATGGGTGGCCGAGGGCAGAAGTTGCAAGGCCGCGCCGCCTTCTCCCGTCGGCAGGCGGCGGGCATCGCGATGACGGGCGACGAAGGCGCGCATCTGCTCGTCGTTTTCCTGCGGAAACACCGAACAGGTCGCGTAGAGCATTTTGCCACCCACGGCGAGGAGCGGCCACAAGGCATCGAGGATTTCGGCTTGCAGGCGTGCGAAAGCCGCTACATCCGATTCGCGCCGCAGCCATTTGATGTCGGGGTGCCGCCGCGCCACCCCCGAGGCGGAGCAGGGCACGTCGGCGAGTATCCGCTCGAACGGGCGGCCATCCCACCACTCAGAGGGCTTGCGCGCATCGCCGATCTTCACGTGGGCGGCAAGCCCCAGCCGGGCGAGGTTGTCGCCAATCTGCCGCGCGCGCGCGGCATCGGCTTCGAGCGCCGTGAGCTCGAGCTCAGCAAGCTCCAATAGATGCGCGCCCTTGTTGCCCGGCGCGGCGCAGGCATCGAGCACGCGCATGCCCGCGGCGACATCGAGCAGCCGCGCCGCCTGCTGCGCGCCCCAGTCCTGCACCGAGAGGCGCCCCTCGCGAAAGCCCGGCAGGCGCTCGACGGGCATGGGCTTGTCGAGCAAGAAGGCCGTCTCATCGAGCCACTGGCCAGAAAGCCCTGCTAAATCGGCGCTTCCCCGACGGCGGCGATTGAGGCGCAGGCACATCGGCGGGTGCAGGTTGCCGGCTGCGGCGATGCTCTGCCACGTGTCAGGATAGGCGTTGCGTAAGATCGCAAGCCACCAGGCCGGATGGCGCCAGCGCGCCACTGCGTCGGCTTCGGCGGCCGCGCTAAGTTCCTCTTGGCGGCGCAGGAATTCGCGCAGCAGTGCATTCGTGAGGCCCTTGAAGGGCTTGCGCGCCGCCTCGACGGCCTGATCGACGAGGGTATGCGCCTCCTCGGGGCGGCGCTCTAAGCGCGCGAGCGCCACGAGCAGCAGCGCGCGCGCCGCCTTGTCCTTGAGCGGCTGCTTAAGCAGCCGAGCGAGGAAGAAATCGCCGCGGCCGAAATCGCGCAGGCAGTTCATGGCGAGATCCTGCGCGGCGGGGCGCAGGGCAGCGTCCAAGCGGGCGAGCTCGCCTTCTGGCGTGCGGCCTTGCAAGACGGCGGCGACGGTCTGGGCGGCGGCCTGCAAGGCTCGCGAGAGCAAGGGGGCGCGGCGCCGCGCCGGTGGGTCGGCAGAGCGCGCCGAGGGCGGAAGGGGGCTCGACACCGTCGCTCCGCGGCAGGCTGGTCAAAGGAGGCTGAAGCGCTCGCCGGCGGCCAAGGGAAAACCGCGCAGAAACTCGGCGGCGGGAAGACGGCGGGAGCCGGCCTTTTGCAGCTCGGTCAAGCGCAACGCGCCCTCGCCACAGGCGATGGTGATGCCCTCAGGCGCTACGGCGAGGATTTCCCCCGGCGCGCCGCGTCCTTGGACGACTTCCCCGCGCCAGAGCTTGAGCGTCGTATCGCCAAGCTGGGCGCTGCAGCCGGGATGAGGATCGAAGGCGCGCAGCTTGCGCTCGATCACGGCGGCGAGCAGCCGCCAGTCGAGCGCGCTCTCCGCCTTCTCGATCTTCTTGGCGTAGGTGATGCCTACCTCGGGCTGCGGCATCGGCTTAAGCTCATCGAGCCGCCTGAGCGCCTCGACGATGAGCCGCCCGCCCAGTTCGGCGAGCCGCGCTGTGAGGCTGCCGGCCGTATCATGAGCGCCGATGTCGATGGCTTCTTGCAGCAGCAGCGGGCCGGTGTCGAGGCCGGCGTCCATCTGCATGATCGTGATGCCCGTCCGTGCATCGCCCGCCTCGATCGCGCGTTGGATTGGCGCTGCGCCGCGCCAGCGCGGCAGGAGCGAGGCGTGGATGTTGAGGCAGCCGCGCTGGGGGATGTCGAGCACCGCCTGCGGCAGGATCAGCCCATAGGCCGCGACGACGAGCACGTCGGGTGCGGCCTCGATGAGCGGCTGGCGGCTTGCCGGATCGCGCAGCTTCTCGGGCTGATGCACCGGCAGGCCGTGCTCGATCGCCAGCAGCTTGACCGGACTGGGAAGCAGCCTTTGGCCGCGGCCGGCGGGGCGATCGGGTTGCGTGAGGACGAGGGGAACCTCGAAGCCCGCGGCCAAGAGCGCCGCGAGCGCCTGGGCGGCGAATTCCGGCGTGCCCGCGAATGCAACCCTCATGCGGTGATGCGGGCCTGCTTGGCAAGCTTCGCCTTGATGCGGGAGAGCTTCAGACGCGAGAGGTACTCGACGAACACCTTGCCGTCGAGGGGGTCGATCTCGTGCTGCAGGCAGACGGAGAGCAGCCCGTCGGCCTCGAGCTCGAAGGGCTCGCCATCGAGATTGAGCGCGCGCACCTTGATGCGCTCGCTCCTTTTGACTGTCTCGTAGATGCCCGGTACGGAAAGACAGCCTTCCTCGCCGATGTGCTCGCCCTCGCGGGAGAGGATTTCCGGGTTGATGAAGGCCATCGGCTGCGACTTGTCCTCGGAGACGTCGAGCACCAGGACGCGCTTGTGCACATCGACCTGGGTGGCGGCAAGCCCAATGCCCGGCGCCGCGTACATGGTCTCGAACATGTCGGCGACGAGTTTCTTGATCCCCGCATCGACGGCCTCGACCGGCTTGGCCTTGATGTGGAGCCGCGGATCGGGATAGCGCAGAATCGGCAATAAGGCCATGTTTCAATCCTCACCCGGAGCCGCCGGGCGCCAAAACGGTTGATGCGTGCGGAATTTGCGGGCAGAATCCGGCCCATCGTCGGAGATCATGCCATGCGACACATTATATTCGCGCTGCTTTTGGGTTTCTCATCCGCCGCCGCGCTCGCGCAAGGCGGCAAGCCGATCGAACTTGCGCCCGATGCGCCGGATCACCATGTCGTCGTGCGCGGCGACACCTTGTGGGGCATCGCCGCGAAGTTCCTCAAGGACCCGTTCCGCTGGCCGGAACTGTGGCGCATGAATGCGGAGCAGATCAAGAACCCGCACCGCATCTATCCCGGCCAGGTCATCGTGCTCGATCGCAGCGGCGGCGAGCCGCAGCTTAAGCTTGCGACGCTGAAGCTCTCGCCCTCCGTGCGTGCCGAGCCGCTTCCTGAGGCGATTCCGGCCATTCCGCCGCAGGCGATCGAGCCCTTCCTCTCCCAGCCGCTCGTCATCGATCCAGCCGGCTTCGGCAATGCGCCGCGCATCGTCGCCACGCAAGAAGGGCGCGTCTATACCGGCAATGGCGATCTCGTCTATTCGACGCCGGTCGATCCCAAGATCCGCCAGTGGCAGATCTACCGGCCCGGCAAGCCCTTCATCGATCCCGAGAGCCAGGAAGTGCTCGGCCTCGAGGCGATCTATCTCGGCAATGCGCGCGCCCTGAAGACGCAAGGCGAGGTGACGACGCTCGAGATCACGAGCGTGAAGCAAGAGATCGGCCGCGGCGATTATCTGACGCCGGCCGATCGCCCCCTCATCACGAACTACATGCCGCATGCGCCGGCGCAGGAGATACGCGGCCGCATCCTGACGATCTACGGCGGGGTCGGCGAGGGCGGCGCGCATTCGATCGTCACGATCAACCGCGGCCGCGCCGACGGCGTCGAGATGGGCCACGTCTTCGCGCTTTATCGCGCCGGCGCGACGGTGGTCAATCGCTTCGAAGACGACAAACCGCAGACTCATGTGCTGCCCGATGAGCGCTATGGCCTCATCTTCGTCTTCCGGGTCTTCGAGCGCGTCTCCTACGCGCTCGTCATGGAGTCGAACCGCTCGGTGCTGCCGGGCGATCGCATCGGCAAGCCTTGAACGACCAGGAGCTTGCCGCCTGGCTGAGGCTCACGCTGATCCCAGGCCTTGGCGGAGAAACGCAGCGCCGCCTGCTCAAGGCCTTTCGTGATCCCGAGGCGATCTTTGCCGCGCCACTTAGTGCGCTGGGCGGCGTAGTGGAAGGCGCGCTCGCCCGCCGGCTGCTTGAGCACGAGTGCAAGGCCGAGATCGAAGCGGCGCTTGAGTGGGCTGCCCGCCCCGGCAATCAGCTCTTGACGCTTGCCGACGCGGCCTATCCGCAGGCGCTTTTCTCGATTCCCGATCCGCCCGTGCTGCTCTACGCCAAGGGCAATGTGGCATTGCTCAACCGGCCGGCCTTCGCGATCGTTGGCAGCCGCAACGCGACCAAGCAGGGCGAAGCGAATGCCGAAGCCTTCGCCCAGGCGCTCGCCGCGGCGGGGCTGACGATCGTCAGCGGGATGGCCACGGGCTGTGACGCCGCCGCCCATCGCGGCGCGTTGAAAGAAGTGGCATCGACGATCGCCGTGATCGGCACCGGCTGCGACCGCATCTATCCAGCGAGCAACGAGCATCTCGCGCGGGCGATCGCCGAGCAAGGCTGCATCGTCAGCGAATTTCCGCTCGGCACGCCGCCCATCGCCGCGAACTTTCCGCGCCGCAACCGGCTCATCGCGGGGCTTGGCCGCGGCTGCCTCGTCGTCGAGGCGGCCAAGCACAGCGGCTCCTTGATCACGGCGCGGCTCGCCGCCGAAGCCGGTCGCGAGGTGTTCGCGATCCCCGGCTCGATCCACTCGCCGCAGTCGAAGGGCTGCCATGCACTGATCAAACAGGGCGCGAAGCTCGTCGAAACGGCGCAAGACATCCTCGAGGAGCTCTGCTGGGAGGCCGCCGCCCCTCCTCCACCTCAGGCGCCGGAGCAGGCGGACGAAGTCGATCCGATCCTCATCGCCTTGGGCGGCGATCCTTGCGATCTCGATACGCTCGCTGCGCGCACCGGCCTGACGGCCGATGCACTGCTCTCCCGCCTCTTGACGCTCGAACTCGAAGGGCGCGTCGCCCAGCTGCCGGGCGGGCGCTACCAGCGGCTCGCCTGACGCGGCTTGCCAGCCGGAGGAAAGCCCGCTTATGATGCCGCCCCCATGAGCAAGCAATTGATCATCGCCGAAAAGCCCTCGGTCGCGCAGGACATCGCGCGCGCCCTGGGCGGCTTCTCGCGCGAGGGCGACTATTACGAGAGCGAGCACTACGTGCTTTCCTCGGCGGTCGGCCATCTGCTCGAGCTCGCCGTGCCCGAGGAATATGAAGTGAAGCGCGGCAAGTGGAGCTTTGCCCATCTGCCGGTGATTCCGCCGCGCTTTACCCTGCAGCCGATCGAGAAGACCGCCGACCGCTTGAAACTGCTCACGAAGCTTGCCAAGCGCAAGGACGTCGTGGCGCTCATCAATGCCTGCGACGCAGGGCGCGAGGGCGAGCTGATCTTCCGCTACATCGTGCAGCATGCGAAGGTCGACAAGCCGATCCGCCGCTTATGGCTGCAGTCGATGACGCCGCAGGCGATCCGCGAGGGCTTCGCCCATCTGCGCACTGACGAGGAAATGCTGCCCCTCGCCGATGCGGCGCGCTGCCGCGCGGAAGCCGACTGGCTCGTCGGCATCAACGGCACGCGCGCGATGACGGCCTTCAATTCGCAACAAGGCGGCTTTTACAAGACCACGGTCGGCCGCGTGCAGACGCCGACCCTGGCGATCCTCGTCGAGCGCGAGAAGGCGATCAAGCGCTTCGAGCCGCGCGATTACTGGGAGGTCGAAGCCGAGTTCCAGGCCGTGGCCGGCACCTACCGCGGCAAGTGGTTCGACGAGCAATTCAAGAAAGGCGGGGATGAGCACGCCCGCGCCGAACGCCTCTGGGATGCGGGAAAAGCCGAAGCGCTGCGCAAGAAATGCCTGGGCAGGCCTGGCGAGGTCACGGAGGAAGCCACGCCCAAGACCGAGGCCTGTCCCCTCCTCTATGACCTCACCTCGCTGCAGCGCGAGGCCAACGGCCGCTTTGGCTTCTCGGCGCGCACCACGCTCGCGCTGGCCCAGGCGCTCTATGAAAAGCACAAGGTGCTCACCTACCCGAGAACCGACAGTCGCTATCTGCCCGAGGACATGCTGCCCGCCGTCAAGGACACCATGCGGGCGCTCGCCGATTCGCCGCTCGGGGAACATGCCGCCGCGGTGCTCAGGAACGGCTGGGTGATTCCGACCAAGCGCATCTTCAACGACGCGAAGGTGTCCGATCACTTCGCGATCATCCCGACGGGCACGGCGCCAAAGCATTTGACTGAAGCCGAGCAGAAGCTCTACGAACTCGTCGTCAAGCGCTTCATCGCCATCTTCTATCCGGCCGCCGAATACCTCGTCACGACGCGCATCACGCGCGTCGAGGGCGAGCCCTTCAAGACCGTCGGCAAGGTGCTCGTGACCCCCGGGTGGCTCACCGTCTATGGCAAGGAAGCCGCCCTTGATGATGAGGAAAACCCGCAGCTGCCCCCTGTGCAGAAAGCGGAGCGCGTGTGGACGAACGACGTCGAGGTCAAGGCGCAGCAGACGAAACCCCCGCCGCGCTTTACCGAAGCCACATTGCTGACCGCGATGGAAGGGGCCGGCAAGCTCGTCGAGGACGAGGAACTGCGCGAGGCGATGCGCGAGCGGGGCCTCGGCACGCCGGCCACGCGCGCGGCGATCATCGAGGGCCTGATCCAGGAAGAATATGTCCATCGCAACGGCCGCGAGCTCGTGCCGACCGCCAAGGCCTTCAACCTTCTCTTCGCGCTCGAGCAGCTCAAAGTCGATGAGATCCGTTCGCCGGAGCTCACCGGCCTGTGGGAATGGAAGCTGCGCGAGATGGAGCACGGGCGCCTGAAACGCGAAGAGTTCATGGCCCACATCGTCAAAGAGACGCGCGAGATGGTCGAGCGCATCAAGACGGGGGAACTCAACGATGCCGACTTCGGCACCTTGCAGTCGCCGTGCCCGAAATGCGGCGGCAGGCTCCACGAGACCTATCGCCACTTCAAGTGCGAGCGTTGCGACTACAAGCTCTGGAAGGTCGTCGCCGGCCGCCAGTGGGAAGCCGCGGAGATCGACGAGCTCTTGCAGCACCGCCAGATCGGGCCGCTCGCCGGCTTTCGCAGCAAACAGGGGCGCGCCTTTTCCGCCGTGGTGCGGCTCGACGAGGATCACCAGCCGAAGTTCGACTTCGGCAACGAGGAAGAGGCCGCCGAAGCGGTCGATTTCAGCGGCCAGACACCGCTCGGGCCGTGCCCCAAGTGCGGCGCGCGCGTCTATGAACAGCCGATGGCCTATGTCTGCGAGAAGGCCGTCGGCGCAGGCAGAAGCTGCGACTTCCGCGCCGGCAAGCTGATCCTGCAGCAGGAGATTTCCGCCGCCGAGATGAAGAAGCTCCTCGAGACCGGCCGCACCTCCTTGCTCAAGGGCTTCGTCTCGAACCGCACGAAGAAGAAGTTTTCCGCCTACCTCGTGCGCGGCGCGGACGGCAAGATCGGCTTCGAGTTCGAGCAGCGCGCGGCAAAGGCGGAAAAGGCGGACACCGCCGCCAAAGTCGGCGCTGGCCAGACGGCGAAGAAGAGCCGCGCGAAGTCTGCAAGCGGCTGAGTCCGCCGCGCCTGAACAGCCGCGTCAGACCGAGACGTGGCTGGTCCAGAAGCGGTTGATGTCCTTGATCCCCCAGCGCGCTGGGTCTTCGCGGCTGACGATCTTTTCCTGCGCCCCTTTACGGGAGAGATCGACGAGATAGGGCTCAACGTAATTGCCGCTTTTCGCTGAGAAGAAGACATTGACGAGCGGCGTGAGGAGCGAGGCGGGCGATTGGTCGATGACGACGCCCAGGTAGTCGGTCGACAGGCGCACCAAGGAGCCGGTCGGATAAATGCCGATGCTTTTCACGAAGGCCTGGAAGATGCGCGGATCGAAATGGCCCTGCCACTCGGCCATCTTGCGGATCGACTCGGCCGGATCCCAGCCGGCCTTGTAGGGGCGGTTCGAGGTGATCGCGTCATAGACGTCGCAGACTGCGCCCATCCGCGCATAGAGGCTGATCGCCTCGCCGGCAAGCCCCTCGGGATAACCGCCGCCGGCGATCTTTTCGTGGTGATGCAAACAGACATCGAGCGGGATCGGCCCCGCCGCGCCGCCTTCGACGAGCATGCGGTGGCCTTCGACCGGATGGCGCTTCATGATCGCAAATTCCTCGTCGGTGAGCTTGCCCGGCTTGTTGAGCACCTCGTGCGGCATGACGGCCTTGCCCAGATCGTGCAGGAGGCCCGCCATGCCGGCTTCGCGCGTCGTCGCTTCATCAAGCTCGAGCACGCGCGAGAGCGCGACCATCAGCGCGCACACCGCCACCGAGTGCATATAGGTGTAGTCATCCGCCGTGCGCAGCCGCGCGAGGCTCACCAAGGCCCCCGGGTTTCTCATCACCGAGGCCGAGATTTCCTCGACGAGCGCGCCGGCGGCTTCATGATCGATGGCCTTGCCCATGCGCGCCTCGTGGAACATCGAGATCACCTGCTCCTTGCCCTGGGCGCAGATCTTCGCGGCGCGCTCCATCTCCTCTGCAATCGGCGCGCGCCTCGGCGGGCGCGGCGCGGCCGGGGCGGGCGTTTCGATGCGATGAAGCTCATCCTCGACCTTGGCCTCGACCTCTTCATGAGTCGGCGCCGGACGCTCGACATCGAGCCCCTTGGCCGTGTCGATCCAGACTTCGCGCACGCCGCAGGTCTGCACCTCGCGCAGTTCCTCGGCCGTCTTGATCTTGAAGCTTTCGCGCCAGAAAGGGTGATCCATCCACGAGCCGCAGAATTCGTGGATGTGCATGCCGACGCGCAGCTCGCCGACGGAGACCTTTTTCAGCATGCTAGACTCGCCGACCTTTTTGCGACAGGGCTGCCATGGACCTCTTTCCTCTCGTGCAGGCGCTGATCCTCGGCATCGTGGAAGGCCTTACCGAATTCCTGCCGATCTCGAGCACCGGCCATTTGATTCTAGCGGGAGACCTGCTCGGATTTAACGATGAGCGCGGCAAATTGTTTGAAATCGTCATTCAATCGGGCGCCATCCTCGCTGTGGTCTGGGAGTATCGCCGCCGCTTCTATGACGTTCTGGTCAATGCCCGCGCGCCGGCGGCGCGCCGCTTCCTCCTCAATCTCGTCATCGCCTTCGTGCCGCTCGCCGCGCTGGGCCTTCTCTTCGGCAAGGCGATCAAGGCGCACCTCTTCGCGCCGATTCCGGTGGCGCTCGCCTTCATCGCGGGCGGCCTCATCATCCTCTGGGCCGAGAGGCGCGCGCATGCGATCACGATCCAGTCGGTCGATGACATCGGCCCCTGGGATGCGTTGAAGATCGGCCTCGCGCAGGCCTGCGCCTTGATCCCCGGCACCTCGCGCTCGGGCGCGACGATCATCGGCGGCCTCTTCTTTGGCCTGTCGCGTCAGGCCGCCACCGAGTTTTCCTTCTTCCTCGCCGTGCCTACGCTTGGCGTGGCGACGCTCTACCAGCTTTGGAAGGAGCGCCATCTCCTCGTCTGGGACGATCTCGGCCTCTGGCTGGTCGGCTTCATCTCCTCCTTCGTCTCGGCTTTCTTGTGCGTGCGCTGGCTGCTGCGTTACATCAGCACGCACGACTTCACGATCTTCGCCTGGTACCGGATCGCCTTCGGCCTCGTCGTGATCCTCACCTGGCAGCTCGGGCTTGTCGAGTGGACCGCCCCCTGATCCTCTATCTGCACGGCTTCACGAGCGGGCCGCAGTCGAAGAAGGCCCAGGCCCTCGCGCGCCGCATGGCCGAGCGCGGCTTTGCCGACCGTTTCCTCTGCCCGCAGCTGCCAGCCTCGCCCGCAGCGGCGATTGCGCTCGCCGAAGCGCTGCTCGCCCAAGTCGGCGCTGGCCAGACGGCCGCGGTGACGCTCATCGGCTCCTCCCTCGGCGGCTATTACGCCACTTACCTGGCCGAGCGGCATGGACTCAAGGCCGTGCTCGTCAATCCCGCCGTCGTCGCGGCGCTCGAGCTCGAACGCTATCTCGGCCCGCAGACCTGGGTCTATACCGGCGAGCGCTTCGAATTCACGCGCGCACACCTCGAAGAATTGCGCCACCTCGAAGTGCCGCGGCTTTCTGATCCCGTGCGCTATTGGCTGCTCGTCGAGACGGGGGATGAGGTGCTCGATTACCGCGCCGCCGTGGCCCGCTATGCCGGCGCACGGCAGACGGTGCTCGAGGGCGGGGATCATTCCTTCACGCGCTGGGAGGACTATCTCGACGAAATCCTCGTCTTCGCCGGATTGCTGCGGCATAATGGCCGGCCATGATCACCGAGATCGAATGCCATGCCGAGGAGATCGCCCGCCTGTGCCGCCAGTTCGGCGTGCGCCGGCTGGAGGTCTTCGGTTCCGCAGCGAGCGGCGGCTTCGATCCCGCACGCAGCGATCTGGATTTCCTCGTCAGCTTCGAGCCCGCCGGTGCCAGTCTCTTCCGCCGCTATTTCGGCCTGCAGGAGGCGCTGGAAAGGCTGTTCGGACGCAAGGTAGACCTCGTGTCCGCCGACGCCTTGAGAAACCCGTACTTCATTGCCGAGGTGGCGCGCTCGCGCCGGACGATCTATGCGGCCCCGTTCGCCGAAGCTGCTTGAGGACATCCGCGACGCCGCAGCTTTCATCCGCTAAGCGACGCAGGGACAGACCGCCGAACGTTTCCGTGCCGACCGCCTGCTGCGCCAGGCCATTGAGCGCAATTTCGAAACCATCGGCGAGGCGGTGCGCCGTCTCGACCGCGAAGACCCGGAAACCGTGCGCCACATCGCCGACTACCGCCGCATCATCGCCTTTCGCAACATCCTGAGTCACGGTTACGACATCGTCGATCCCGCCATCGTCTGGAGCGCCGTCGAGGAAGACCTCGTCCCGCTCCTCGCAACGGTGGAAAGGCTGCTGCGCGAAGCGGGCTGAAGGCCGGCCGCTGGGCTTTCCCCGCCTGGCTATAATCGCTCGGCCTTTTCCGGACACCTCCCATGAACGTCCTCTTCGAAGAGGATGGCGCCTTCAAGACCGGCACCATCGTCGCCGACCACGACACCTCCTTGCAAGTCGACACCGCGGCCGGCCGCCGCGTCAAGCTCAAGGCGGCCAACGTGCTGTTGCGCTTCGAGCAGCCCGCACCGGCCGAGCTTCTTACGCGCGCCGAGGCCGAGATGGCGGGCATCGACACCGAATTCCTCTGGGAAGTCTGCCCGGAAGGTGAGTTCGACTTCGCCACGCTTGCCGAGGAATACGTCGGCCGCAAGCCTTCGCCGGTCGAAGCGGCCGCAGTGCTCTTGCGCCTGCATTCGGCGCCGATCTATTTCCACCGCAAGGGCAAGGGCCGCTTCAAGAAGGCGCCGCCGGAAATCCTGCAGGCGGCGCTCGCCGGCCTCGAAAAGAAGCGCCAGCAGGCGCTCGCGATCGAGCGCATGGCCGAGGAACTCCAGGCCGGCCGGCTGCCCGCCGAGTTTTCGCCCCTGCTCGCCGAACTCCTCTACAAGCCCGACCGCAACAAGCCCGAGACCAAGGCGCTTGAGGCCGCCTGCGCTGCCACGGGATTGAGCGCCGAACGGCTGCTCGCCCGCTGCGGCGCGCTTGGCGACACACACGACTATCACTTAGGCCGCTTCCTCTTCGAGCATTTCAAGCGCGGCACCGGCTTTCCGCCCTATGCGCCGGCGCGCGATCCGGTGGATTTGCCCGTAGCGAGCGTCGCTGCCTTCTCGATCGACGATGCGCACACGACCGAAATCGACGATGCCTTTTCGCTCACGCCGCGCGCCGACGGCGGCATGCGGGTCGGCATCCACATCGCCGCGCCGGGGCTGGGCTTCGGCCCCGAGGAAGCGCTCGGCAAGATCGCGCGCCAGCGGCTCTCGACCGTCTATATGCCGGGCAAAAAGATCACGATGCTGCCCGAGGACGTCATCGCGGCCCACACGCTTGCCGCCGGGCAGAGCGTGCCGGCGCTCTCGCTCTATCTCGAGGTGGCGGCAGATTGGCGCGTACTTGCCCACGAGACGAAGATCGAGCGCGTGCCGGTGGCAGCCAATCTTCGCCATCACGACGTCGAGCCCGTCTTCAATGCCGAGACGCTCGCTGCCGGCACCGTGCCCGAATTCCCCTTCCGGGACGAGCTGATCCGGCTCTGGCAGCTTGCCACGGTGCTCGAAGCCGGCCGCGGCCAGGCAGGGCGGCAAAACCGCAAGGATTACACTTTTCGCATCGACTGGGCGGCGCAAACCCCCTGGGGGCCGGGCCGCGTGACGATCGAGGAACGGCCGCGCGGCAGCCCCTTGGATCTGCTCGTCGCCGAGCTGATGATCGTCGCCAACCGCAGCTGGGGCGCGATGCTGCGCGATGCGAACATCCCCGGCATGTATCGCGCCCAGACGGCCGGCAAGGCGCGCATGACGACGGCGGCCGCGCCGCACGAGGGCCTCGGCGTCGACTGCTACGCCTGGGCGACTTCGCCCTTGCGGCGCTTTGCGGATCTTGCCAACCAGTGGCAGCTCATCGCCTTGCTGCGCAACGAGAAACCGCCCTATCCACCCAAGTCGGCGGAGCTCATGGCGGCGCTGCGCGACTTCGAGCTCACCTACGCGAGCTATGCCGAATTCCAGCGCCAGATGGAGCATTACTGGTGCCTGCGCTGGCTGTTGCAAGAAGGCGTCGATGAGCTCACCGCCCAGGTGCTCAAGGACAACGTCGTGCGCGGCGAGACGCTGCCGCTCATCGCCAAGGCCGTCGGCATGCCCACGCTCGAGCGCGGCACGCGCGTGCGGCTTGCCGTGACGGAGGTCGACCTCTTGGCGGCCGAGGTCCAGCTGCGCTACCTCGAAACGCTCGCCCCTGGAGGCGGCGAGGCAGCGCTCGAAGCGAGCCTGGAGGAAGGCGAGGGGTAGAATTTCCCCATGCCTCTTTCCCTCGACTGGCCTGCCTTGCTAGCCACCCTCGATGAGCCGCGGCGGCGGCTCTCCCTTGCCGTCGGCATATCGCTCTTTTTGCATGCGCTCTTGCTGTCGATCCAGTTCAAGCTGCCCGAGAAGCTCGACCGCGTGCGCGAGCGAGCGCTCGACGTCATCCTCGTCAATGCGCGGCACGCAACGAAGCCCGACAAGGCGCAGGCCAAGGCGCAGGCCAACCTCGATGCCGGCGGCAATTTAGATGAGGCGCGCCGCGCCAAGTCGCCGCTGCCCGCGCTGCGGCAGACCCGCCCGGGCGATGATCTCGTCGCGGCCCAGGCGAGGATCGCCGAGCTCGAGGCGCGCCAGCGCGAGCTCCTGGCACGCAAGGAGGCTTCCCCGCACACGGCGCGCCCCGAGAGCGACGAGCCCAAGGAAGCGCCCGAAGCCCAGCTCTCGGGGCGCGATCTCGCCAGCCGCGCCTTGGCGCTTGCGCGCCTCGAAGCGGAGATCGCGACGAGCATCGACCGCTACAACCAGCGCCCCAAGCGCAAGTTCATCGGCGCGCGCGTCGAGGAATACCGCTTCGCGCAATATGTCGAGGACTGGCGCCAGAAGGTCGAGCGCATCGGCAACCTCAACTACCCCGAGGCGGCGCGCGGCAAGCTCTACGGCAGCCTGATCCTCACCGTGGCGATCAAGAGCGATGGCAGCCTCGAGCGCGTCGAGCTCAACCGCTCTTCGGGCCACAAGGTGCTCGACGAGGCGGCGCAGCGCATCGTCCATCTCGCCGCGCCGTTTGCCGCCTTTCCCGAAAACATCCGCCGCGATACCGACATCATCGAAATCACCCGCACCTGGACTTTCACCGGCGCGGATCAACTCTCTACCCAGTGAGGAAATCGACATGGCCACCTCTGCCGACGACGTCAGCATGGCGCTCTTCTGCGACTTCGAGAACATCGCGCTCGGCGTGCGCGATGCGCAATACGAAAAATTCGACATCAAGCCGGTCTTGGAACGGCTCCTGCTCAAGGGCAGCATCGTCGTCAAGAAGGCCTATTGCGACTGGGAACGCTACAAGAGCTTCAAGGCGGCGATGCACGAGGCCAACTTCGAGCTCATCGAAATCCCGCACGTGCGCCAATCGGGCAAGAACTCGGCTGACATCCGCATGGTCGTCGACGCGCTCGATTTGTGCTACACGAAATCGCACGTCAATACCTTCGTCATCATTTCGGGCGATTCGGACTTCTCGCCGCTCGTCTCCAAGCTCCGGGAAAACGCCAAGCGCGTCATCGGCGTCGGCGTCAAGCAATCGACTTCCGACCTCTTGATCGCCAACTGCGACGAGTTCATCTACATCGACGATTTGATGCGCAAAAAGAGCCGCGACGAGAAGCAGGCGAAGAAGCCCGGCGACCCGCAGGAAATGGAGGCGCGGCGCGTGAAAGGCCTCGAGATGGCGGCCGCGACGCTCGAAGCCCTGCTCGAAGACCGCTCGGAAGACGAGCGCGTCTGGGCCTCGGTGCTCAAAGAAGCGATCAAGCGGCGGCACCCCGGCTTCAACGAGGCCTACCACGGCTTCAAGACCTTCGGTGCGCTGCTCGAAGAGGCGGCGCGGCGCGGCCTGCTCGAGTTCGGCCGCGAGGCCAACAGCGCCTATGTGAAGCGCCGCAGCACGGTGACGCCGGCCTCACCGGCTGAGGCGCCCGCCGAGCCGGAGCGCGTCGAGCAGCCGCCGGAAGCGCCGGTCGCAGCGGAAGCGGCCGTCCCGCCAGCGCCGAGTGTGGCAGCCGCAGCCGAGGCGCCCCCTTCCACCGAGCCGAAGACCCGCAGCAGAGGCCGTGCGCGCGCGCGCAAGCCCAAGGCGGCCGAAGCCGTCCAGCCTGCGCCGGCTGCCGAGGCGGTGTCGGTCGAACAGCCGGTCGAGCCACCCGCCCAGGCCACCCGCAAGCCCCGCTCGCCGCGCAAGAAGAAGACGGAAGAGACCCATGCCTGACCGCTACGCCGTCTTTGGCAATCCGATTGCCCACAGCAAGAGCCCGCGCATCCATGCGCTCTTTGCCGCCCAGACCGGCGAGGACATCAGCTACGAGGCCATCCTCGCGCCGCTCGATGGTTTCGCGGCGGCGGTGCACGCCTTTGCTGCCGCCGGCGGCAAGGGCGCGAACGTCACCGTGCCGTTCAAGGAGGAAGCGTTCCGTCTGGCGACGACGCTCACGCCGCGCGCACAGGCGGCCGGCGCCGTCAATACGCTGAGCTTCGCTGAAGACGCGATCTTGGGCGATAACACCGATGGCGCCGGCCTCGTGCGCGACTTGCAGGCCAACCTCGGCTTCGATCTCGCGGGCCGGCGCATCCTGCTCCTGGGCGCCGGGGGAGCGGCGCGCGGCGTGATGCTGCCTTTGCTCGAAGCCGGCCCGGCCAGCCTCGTCATCGCCAACCGCACCGAGGAAAAGGCCTTCCGGCTCGCGCTCGAATTCGCCGGCAAGGCGGACATCCTCCCAGAAGGCTGCGGCTTCGCGGCCCTTGCCGGCCGCGAATTCGACCTCGTCATCAACGCGACCTCGACGGGGCTGTCGGACATCGCCCTGCCCCTGCCGCCACGCCTCTTCGCGCCGCGTGCGCTTGCTTACGAGATGGTCTATGGCCGCGAGACGCCGTTCATGAAAACGGCGCGCGAACAGGGCGCGCGCGTCGCCGATGGCCTCGGCATGCTCGTCGAGCAGGCCGCCGAGTCCTTCCGCCTCTGGCGCGGCGTGCGTCCCGCCACCGCGCCGGTGCTTGCCGCGCTCAAGGGATGATTCGCTCGCGCCTTTCGGAGTATGCTTTGTGCGCACCGCACGGGAAAGGAGATGCTCATGGCTTCCAAGATTCCGCAAACGAGCGCCGGCTTCGACCGCTCGCGCATCATCGAACGGCCCGACGGCTTTTACTGGTTGAGCGAAGAGGATAGCCGCGAATACGGCCCCTTTGCGACGCTCGCCGAGGCGGTCGACGACATGGAGTTGGCCGACGTCGATGAGACCATCGATGTCGATGAGCTCGAGGAGGTCGAAGACGAGATCGGCATCGCCGACTGGATCGACCCCGACACGGGGGAGCTCGCCGAGGCTTCTGTGCCGCACATCGAGGATCACTGAGGCGTTACATACTCGCGCGCGGCGATCAGCTTCGCCCAGGCGAGCGGGCTCCAGTCGGCCGCGGCGAAGACGCCAGCCACCACCACGGCGGCCGCCGTGACGAGCGGGGGGACGAGTAGCAGCCAGGCCGTTTCGCGGCGTCCGCGTGCGGGAATGTGCTCATCGGGCCAGGCGGCCGGCGGCGGGCGGAACCAGGCGCGCCAGAGGATCGGCAGGAAGTAAGCTGCGTTAAGCAGGCTCGACGTCCAGAGCACCCCGATCACCCACTCCATCTCGGCGGCCCGCGCGCCCTCGATGAGCCAGGCCTTGCTCACGGCGCCGGCGGTGAGCGGCGCGCCCATCATGCCGAGCGCGGCGATCGAGAAGGCAAGCGTGGTGGCCGGCATGCGCCGGCCGACGCCGGAGAGTTCGCTGACCTTGTGGAGTCCGAGCGTCTCGGCATAGTTGCCGGCACAGAAAAAAAGCGTGATCTTCATGATGCCCTGATGCACGAGATGCACGAGGCCACCGATCGTGCCGATCGGGCCGAAGAGCGCCACGCCCAGCGCGATGTAGGCGACCTGGCTCACGGTCGAGAAGGCGAGCCGCTTCTTGAGGTCGTCCTGGAACAGCGCGCGCAGGCTGCCCCAGACGATGGTGACGGCCGCGGCGACGGCGAGCGGAAAGAGCAGCCCGAGGCTTTGCGCGAACTCGACGCCATAGACCTCATAGACGATGCGCACGATGCCGAAGGCGCCGGCCTTGACGACCGCCACCGCGTGCAGCAAGGCCGAGACCGGCGCCGGTGCCACCATCGCGCGCGGCAGCCAGCCGTGCAGCGGCACGAGCGCGGCCTTGACGCCGACGCCGGCGATCAGGAGCAGGAAGACGATCCGCAACTGGCCGGCGTATTGCGGGCCGAGCGCCGCCGCGATGCCGCCATGGGCGAATTCGGTGTGGCCCACGAGATGGTGCAGCCAGACGATGCCGGCCAGGAGCACCGCGCCGCCGGCGAGCGTGTAGGCGAGATAGACCGTGCCGCCATGCATCGCCGCCGGCGTGCCGCGGTGGACGACGAGCGGGAAGGTGGCGAGCGTCAAGAGCTCGTAGAAGACGAAGAAGGTGAACAGATTGCCCGCCATCGCGATGCCCATCGTCGCGGTCACGCACAGGCTGAAGAAGCCGAAGAAGCGCGAGCGGTGCGGCGCGCCTTCGAGGTAGCCGATCGCGTAGAGCGTCGTGAAGAGCCACAGCACGGCCGACAGCGAGATGAACAGGAGCCCCAGCGCGTCGGCCTTGAACGCCAGTTCCAGCCCCGGCAGCACGGCATGACGGAAGCCATATTGCTCGCCAGCGGCGACCCCCGCCAACAGCAGGCCGACGAGGACGAGCTTGACGAGCGCGCCCAACAGGTTGAGCGCCGTGCGCAGGCCGATCCACGACTCGGGCAAGGCAAAGATCACGAGCCCAGGCACGAGCGAGGAGGCGAGCACCGCGAGCGGCAGCCAGGCGTGCATGCTCATGCGCGCACCTCGATGAGCGTCATGAGGTCGACGCCGAAGAAGCCCAGCAGCACGCTCGCGGCGGCGAGCGCGAAGGCCGTCCATTCGAGCGCGCGCGGCACGGCGGCCACCGGCGCGCCCGCCGGCGCCAGACAAAAAGCCTGGCGCAGCACGCGAAAGACATAGACGGCGGCCATGAGCCCGCCAGCGAGCGCGACGACGGCGATCGGCCAGTGGCCCAGCGCGAGCGCCGCCTCGATGAGCTGCCATTTGGCGAGAAAGCCCGCCGAAGGCGGCAAGCCCGCGAGCGTCATGCCAGCGAGCCCGATGGCGAACAGCGTCACCGGCAGGCGCGCCGCCGCGCCGGCAAGTCCGGCGACCGTGTCCTGTCCGGTCGCCTGGATGAACACCCCCGCCGCCGCGAAGAGCGCCGCCTTGGCGAGGGCATGAGCGAAGACCTGCATCACGCCGGCGCCGAAGGCGGCTGGCACGGCGAGGAGCGGGAAGATCAGGAACAGGTAACCGAGCTGGGCCACCGTCGACCAGGCGATCAGCGGTTTCAACCGCTCGGCGCGGATCGCCCGCCACGAGCCCCAGAAGATCGCCGCCGCGCCGAGGAGCGCCGGCAGCCAGGCTGCCGCGGGGGCCAAAGGAGCAAACGGGCCGAGCCACAGGCGCAGCAGGAGGTAGAACGACGCTTTGACAACCAAGGCGGAGAGCAGCGCCGAGACCGGCGCCGGCGCGCCGCCGTGGGCTGGCGGCAGCCAGAAATGAAACGGAAACAGCGCCGACTTCACGACGAGGCCCAGCGCCATGAGGCCGCCGGCGATCCAGACCAGCCGGGGCGCCTCGGGGGTGATGAGCGGCGCGAGCGTGGCGATCGATACCGTGCCATAAACGCCATAGACGAGCGCGACGCCGAAGAGATAGAGCCCGGAGCCAGCGAGCGCCGCGAAGAGGTAACGCAGGGCAGCGGCGATCTGCCGCTCACCGCCGGCCGCGGCGACGAGGCCGACGGCGGCGAGTCCCACGAGTTCGAGCGTGACATAGAGATTGAAGAGATCGTTCGCCACGAACAAGGCATTGAGGCCGGCGAGCAAAAAGCCCGCGAGCGGCCAGAAATAACGTCTCGCCGGATCGCCGGCCGCGAAGTAGCTGCGCGCGTAGAGGGCCACGCCGAGCGCCAGCCACTGGGTCAAGAGGAGCAGCGCCGCCGAGAGCCCGTCAGCGGCAAGATCGATGCCCAGCGGCGCGCCCCAGCCGCCGACGGCATGACGGGCCGTCCCGCCAGCGCCGACTTGCGCGGCAAGCAGCCAGGCCAGCCAGGCTTGCGCTGCGATGCCGGCGAGGGCCGCCCAGGCGCCGCGCCCCGGCCCGAGCACGAAGGCGAGCGTGGCCCAGCCAAGCGGCAGCAGCACCAGCCCGACGAGCGGATCAGCCATCCTCGTCCTCGGGCAGCGCCCCCTCGCGTTGCGCATCGAGCCTGCGCGCGAGGGCAAGCGCCAGGGCGGTCGCGGCGACGGCGACGACGATGCCGGTCAGCACCATCGCCTGCGGCACGGCATCGGGCACGCCATTCCTTTGCGCGAGGCCGACCAGCACGAGGAAAGCGCCGCTGCCCATCAGGTTGAAGGCGAGGATGCGGCGCAGCACATCGCCGATCAGCACGAGGCCGGCGAGTCCCAGCGCGAAGAGCGCGACGCCGACGAGCGCGAAGAGCAGTCCGCTCGTCATGTTTCGCCCCCCTCGTCGCGCGAGAGGAAGAGGAACAGGCCGGCGAGAATGAGGCCGAGCGAGACCGTGAGCCCGGCTTCGATGACAAGGATCAGCGTGCCCGCCGCCGCCGGCGGATATTGGAGCAATGCGCCTTGGGAAAGCAGCGCGGCGGCGAGGGCGAGAAACAGCGCAAAGCCCGCCGTGAGGCCGAGGCGCAGGCGGAGCCCGGGCGCGCCCCAGCCGGGCAAGAGGCCGACCAGATGCAGGAGCACCGCGGCGGCGGCGAGCACCGCGCCGGCCTGGAAAGCGCCGCCCGGACGATGCGCGCCGGCCCAGAGGAGATAGACGGCGACGAGGATCATCGCCGGCGTCGCGCCGCGCGCCACGGCTTGCAGCAGCGGATGGGCGGGGACCGGCGCCGCGGGGGGCTTGTCCGTCACGGCGAGGATCGCCAAAAGCGCGATCAGCAGCACGGCGACTTCGAGCAGCGTATCGTAGCCGCGGAAGTTGAGCAGCACGGCGGTGACGGGATGGGAGACGCCGCTTGCCGCCAGCTGCGCCGCCACCTGGCCGCGCAGGTCGATGGCCGCCGGCCCGAGTTCGATGAGCGCGCCACCGGTGAGGACGACGAAGGCGCAGGCGAGGCAGAAAACGGCGAGGCGCTTCATTTCCCGCCTTTGCGCCGTGAAATCGCCCCGTAGGCGTCGAGCAGCAAGGCGCCGGTGAGCCCGGCGCCGATCGCCGCCTCGGCAAGCGCGATGTCCGGCGCGGACAGCCGCGCCCAGGCGAGGCTCATCAAGAGGCCGAAGGCGATGAAGAAGACGATGGCGCGATCGAGCCGGGGGGTCGCCAGGGCGCGCCAGGCGCTCCACAAGAGCGCGCAGGCGAGCAGGCCGTCGAAGACGAGCACCATCATCCTAGAAACCTCATTTTTCACCACCAAGACACCAAGAACACCAAGGGGCACCAAGGAAATATGAAAGAGAGGATGCTTCACCCGCTAGGTGGCCTTCCTGTTTCATGCAACTCATTGATCTTGGTGAAACTTTGTGACCTTGGTGCCTTGGTGGTGAGGTTTTTAGAATCATTCCTGCCGCTCCTCTCGTCGCCAGGGCGCGATGCCGAGCGCCTGGGCGCGGCGGGCGATGGCGAAACTGACCGCTGCACTGGCTGCCAGCGCGAGCGGCCAGATCAAGAGGAGTTTCAGCGCCGCTGCCAGGCTGTCGGCCGTGAGCGCCAAGCCCGCCAGCACGCAGCCCAGGCCCAGGTTGTCGGCCTTGGCAAGCGCATGCAGGCGGCTATAGACGTCGGGAAAGCGCAAGAGCCCCAGCGTGCCGGCGAAAAAGAAGCCTGCGCCGACGAGGAGCAGGCCCATGCTCAGCCATTCAATCATGCCCGTTCTCCTCGGCTTGCCAAGCGCGCTTGGCGAAGGCGATGCCGCTGATCGCGGCCAAGAGCGCGAGCACCAGCGCGACGTCGACGAGCGCCGTGCCCATCCCCGTGGCTGAGAGCAGGACAAGGATGCCCGTGCCGGTGGTGCCGAACAGCAGGGCCATCAGCATGCGGTCGGCGCTCGTCGGCCCGCGCGCGGCCGCGATTAGCGCGACGACGAGGTTGGCGAGCAGGAAAAGGGCGACGAGGAAGGCGAGCGTCGTCATGGCGCCACCCCGAACAGCCGGCCGATCGCCGCTTCGAGCGCCCGCGCCTCGGCCAGCGCCGGCAGGCGCGTATCGAGCACGTGCAGGCGCAGGCGCGCGTCATCGAGCGCCACGCCCAGCGTGCCCGGCATCAGGCCGAGGATGCCGGCGAAGAAGAGGCGCGGCGCGCCCGGCGGCAGCGCGAGGGAAAGCTCGACGAAACCGGGGCGCAAGGCGGCGCGGCCGCGGCAGGCCAGCGCGGCGACCTGCACGCCGCCGGCGAGCGATTGCCAGAGGAAGAAGCGCAAAAAACCGGGCAGTGCCGTCAGACGCAGGTGCGGCGGCGCAGGCGGCGCAAGCTTGAGGCTTGCCCAGCTCGCTGCGATGACGGCCGCACTGCCTAAGAGCCAGCCATCGCCGCGGCCCTCGCTGAGCACCCACCAGAGGAGGGCGAAGGCCGCACCGCGCAAGAGCAGCGAGCGCTTCACGGGGCCGTCCCGCCAGCGCCGACTTTGCGGCGGCGCCAGAGAAGCTTTTCTGCCTCGACGGCGAGAAAGATCGCGAGCCCCCCCGCCGCGACCCTGAGCCAGGTCGCGGCATCGAGGTGGTCGGTGCCGAAGAGCGCCTGCTTGAAAGGCAGATGGGTGACGGCCAGTTGCAGCACGATCAGCACGGCGATGGCCTTGAGCGCCACGGGATTGCCCAAGAGCCCCTCGCGCGAAAGCGCCGGCGCGAACAAGCGGCGGCAGTTGAAGAGATAGACGAGCTGGCCCATGACCAGCATGTTGACGGCGGCCGTGCGCGCGAATTCGAGCGCCATGCCGCGGGCAAGCTCCCAGAGGAAGAGGCCGTAGGAACTGGCGACGAGGAGCAAGGTGACGAAGCCGATGCGCCAGAGCATGAAGCCGTTGATGAGCCCTTCCTTCGGGTCGCGCGGCGGCCGCGCCATCAGGCCCGGCTCGGGACGCTCGAAGGCGATGGCAAGCGAAAGGGTCACGGCCGTGACCATATTGACCCAGAGGATCTGCACCGGCGTCACCGGCAAGGTCGCGCCGGCGAGCATGGCGAAGGCCACCATGGCCGCCTGGCCGAAGCTCGTCGGCAGCACATAGACGACCGCCTTCCTGAGGTTGTCATAGACCGTGCGGCCTTCCTCGACGGCGGCGGCGATCGAGGCGAAGTTGTCGTCGGCGAGCACCATCGCGGCGGCTTCCTTGGCCGCCTCGGTGCCCTTCTTGCCCATCGCCACGCCGACGTCGGCGCGCTTCAAGGCCGGCGCGTCGTTGACGCCGTCGCCGGTCATCGCCACGATCTCGCCGTTGGCCTGCAGCGCCTCGACGAGGCGCAGCTTGTGCTCGGGGCTCGCGCGCGCGAAGACGTCGGTGGCGGCGACCGCGCGGCGCAGGGTCTCGTCGTCCGCCGCCTCGATCTCGGGGCCGCTCATCGCCCGCTCGGCCTGCGCGAGCCCCATCGCGCGGGCGATCGCGGCGGCGGTCACGGCATGGTCACCCGTGATCATCTTGACGCGGATGCCGGCGGCGCGGCAGGCGGCTACGGCGCGGATCGCCTCCTCGCGCGGCGGGTCCATGATCGCGGCGAGCGCGAGCAGCGTGAGCCCCGCCTCGACATCGGCGAAGGCAAGCTCGCGCTTCTCCCGCGCCATCGGCGCCATCGCGAGCGCCAGCACGCGAAAGCCTTGGGCGGCGAGCGCCTCGACGCGGGATGCCCAGGCGGACGGATTGAGCGGCCGTTCGCCGCCGGCGTGGCGCTCGTGGCTGCACATGCCAAGCACGACCTCGGGCGCGCCCTTGACGAAGACGAAGGCATGGCCGGCGTGATCGTGATGCAGGGTCGCCATGAAGCGGTGTTCGGATTCGAAGGGGATCGCATCGACGCGCGGCAGCAGCTCGGCCAGCTGGCGCGCGTCGAGCCCGGCCTTGGCGGCGAGCGCGAGGAGCGCGCCTTCGGTCGGATCGCCCTCGATCCGCCAGTCAGTCCCCGCCTGCACGAGGCGCGCGTCGTTGCACAGGAGCGCGGCGCGCAGCGCGTCGGCAAGCTCGGCCAGGACCGCGGGCGGCGCTTCATGGCCGTCGAGGAGAAAGCCGCCGTGCGGCGCGTAGCCGACGCCCGAGACGGCGATCTCGCGCTCGGCCGTGACGAGCCGCTGCACGGTCATCTCGTTTTTCGTCAGCGTGCCGGTCTTGTCCGAGCAGATCGTCGTCACCGCGCCCAGGGTTTCGACGGCCGGCATGCGGCGGATGATCGCATTGCGGCCCGCCATGCGCTGCACGCCGATCGCGAGCGTAATGGTCATGATCGCCGGCAGGCCCTCGGGGATCGCGGCGACGGCGAGCCCGACGGCGGCGAGGAACATCTCGCCGGCCGGCTGATCATGGACGAGCATGCCGAAGGCGAGCGCGAAGCCGGCCAAGAGCAGGATGCCGGCGGTGAGCCAGCGGCCGAAGCCGGCCATCTGGCGCAGTAGCGGCGTTTCGACGCCTTTCACCTCGGCGAGCATCCTGCCGATGCGGCCGATTTCAGTCGCATCGCCGGTCGCGACGACGACGCCCTTGCCCTGGCCGAAGACGACCAGCGTGCCGGAATAGGCCATGCCCGTGCGGTCGCCAAGCGGCGCGTGCTCGGCGACCGCCGCCGGGGACTTCTCGACCGGCTCGGCCTCGCCGGTCAGCGCTGCTTCCTCGATCCTGAGGTTGCGCGCCTCGAGGAGGCGCAGGTCGGCCGGCACCTTGTCGCCCGAGGCGAGGAAGACGATGTCGCCGGGCACGAGCTCGGCAGCGTCGATCTCCTGCCGCCGTCCCTCGCGCAGCACGACGGCAGAGAGGGAAAGCATCGCGCGGATCGCGGCGAGCGACTGCTCCGCCTTGCCCTCCTGGAGGAAGCCGATCAGCGCGTTGATGAAGACGACGCCGAGGATCACGCCGCTATCGACGAAATGGCCGAGAAAGGCCGTGACGCCCGCCGCGGCGAGCAGCACGTAGATCAGCACGTTGTGGAACTGCGACAGGAAGCGCAGGAGCGGCCCGCGCGGCTTGGGCGGCGTGAGCCGGTTCGGGCCGTAGCGCGCCAGGCGGCGCGCGGCTTCGGCGGCGGTGAGCCCCGTTCCCTCTTCGCCCTCGAGGGCGGCGAGCGCGTCTTGCGGCGGCAGGGCGTGCCAGGGCCGGGCGGTCACGTCGCCACCTTCAGGGCGAGAGCAGCACGTCGCAAGGCGCGTTGTAGAGCACGTTTTGCGTCACGCTGCCGAGGAAGCGCTCTTCGACTTCGCTGCCGCCGTGCCGGCCGATGACGACGAGATCGGCTTGATGCTGTAGCGCCTGCTCGCAGATCACCGCCGCGGGGCTGCCGTATTCGAGCAGGAAGCGCCAGTCGCAAGCCTGGCCGCATTGGGCGGCGAACTCCTGCAAGCGCGCTTCGGCGCGGCGGCGCTCGGCGGCGCGGTAGCGCTCGATGTCGGCATCGTGCGCGCCGGCCAGCCGCATGCGGCCTTCGAAGGCGACCGCATAGGCATGGAGCAGCAGGCGTTCGGCGGCTGGAAAGAGTTCGCGCGCAAGGCGCGCGGCGCGCTCTGCGCAGGCGGAAAAATCCGTCGCGACGATGAGTCGCCGATAATCGGCGCTGGCGGGACGGCGTACCAGGAGCACCGGCACGCCGGAGAGCTTGAGCGCCTTTTGCGCCGTGCCGCCGACCACCGTGTCGCCGATCCAGCTCTCGCCATGCTCGCCGACGACGAGGAGCCGCGCCTTGCACTCGACGACATGGGCGGCGATGGTCGCCGCCGCGCGGCCGGTGAGGGTCTCGGCCTTCACGGGCAGGCCGTGCCGGGCGGCGAGTTCCGCCGCCAGCCGCGAGAGCTGCTCGCGCGCGGCGAGCGCCGGTTCCTTGCCCTGCCAGTGTTTCGCGTCGTAAAGCTGCGTGAGCGTCGCCCACAGGCCGTCGTTGAAGACGTGCAGCAAGGAAAGCTCCGCGCCGAGCGCCCGGGCAAGGCGCGCGCCGCGCTCGACGGCCAGCTGCGCCGCCTCGGAGAGATCGGTGGCGACGACGATGCGGCCGCCGGCCGCGCTGGGGGGAGTATTGGGTGCGGTCATGGGTGTCCTCCACTGGGCAGGGTATCGAGCTTACACCGCGAGAGGCGGCACGCGCCATCATGCGCCCTTCAGGCGATGGACGCCGATCACTCTAACCGCCTTTCTCGCCGAGTGGAATTCGTATCATTGGACGTCATGCTTCGTAAAAATCGATGTGTCGGGGAGGATCGGCGGTGAGGCCCGCACCGCGCTGGCTCACGCGGGGCCTTGGCCTTGCGCTCTTCCTCGTCCTCCTCTGGCAGGGCTGGTATCTCGGCTGGGTGCTCGCCTGGCGCTGGGTCGATCCGGGCGAAACGAGCTTCATGCGCCAGCGCCTCGCCGAGCTGCGCGAGAAGAATCCCAAGGCGGAGCTCAAGCACCGCTGGGTGGCTTACGAGAAGATCGCCCTCCCGCTCAAGCAGGCCGTCGTCGCCGCCGAGGACGACAAGTTCATCGACCACGAAGGCTTCGACTGGGAAGGCATCCAGAAGGCGCTCGAAAAGAACCAGAAGAAGGGCAGGATCGTCGCCGGCGGCTCGACGATCTCGCAGCAGCTCGCCAAGAACCTGTTTCTTTCCTCCGCCAAGACGCCCTGGCGCAAGGCGCAGGAGGCGATCATCACGGTCTGGCTCGAGACCTTCTGGGACAAGCGGCGCATCCTCGAGGTCTATCTGAACGTCGTCGAATGGGGCGAGGGCGTCTTTGGCGCCGAGGCCGCGGCGCGGCGTTACTTCGGCATCGGCGCTGGGCAACTGTCGCCCGAGCAGGCGGCGCGGCTCGCCGTGATGCTGCCGGCGCCGCGCAAGTTCGAGCGGAACCCCTATTCCGACTACATGAACCGGCGCACGCAACAGATTCTGGCGCGCATGCAGCACTCGGCGGTGCCTTGAGGCCGGGCCGCGGCGTAGAATCGGGCCATGGCCGAGACCGCCGAATCCCGCCCGCGCGCCCAGAGCATCTTCGAGCAGCATCTGTCCGAGGTGCAGCTTCTGCTTGCGCGCCAGCGGCGCGTCGAGGCCGTGGTGCAAAAGCAGGAGATGCCGCGCCACGAGGTCATCGAGCACCTCGTGCATCGCCAGCATCTCGTCGAGCTGCACAATCTGCTGCGGCGCCTCTCCGCCGGCGAGATCGCGCGCGTGCTCGAGGCCCTGCCCGAGGAAGACCGCGAGACGGCCTGGCAGGAAGTCGAGGAAGACCGCGCCGAGCTCGTGCTCGAAATCCTGCCCGACGAGATCCGTGCCGAACTCCTGGCCGCGCGGCCGCCGGCGGCGCCGCGCCATGTCGTGTCGGCCTTCGAGCTGCAAAATGGCCGGCTCACCCAGGTGCGCATCGACAGCCGCGCCGATCTCGCCAACGTCAAGCCGATCTGGGTCGATTTGGTCGCTCCCTCGGCGAGCGTGCGCGCCTGGGTCGGCGAACTCTTTCAGCTTTATCTACCCGATCCCGAGGACGTCTCGGACATCGAGGAATCGGCGCGTTTTTACATCGACGAAAACGCCGCCGTGCATCTGAGCCTCGAATTCCTGCTCGAGAAGGGCGGCGAGACGCGCAACGTGCCGGTGGCCTTCATCCTCCACCGCAACATCCTCTTCTCGATCCGCAACGAAGAGCTGCCGGTGTTCCGCCTGCAGCGCCTGCGCGCGCGCACCCAGCCGGGCTATGTCTCGGACGGCAAGGATGTGCTGCTCGATCTCTGCGGCGCCGACGTCGAATACTCGGCCGACACGCTCGAAGAGACCTATGCCGAGCTCGAGCGCGTCGGCCGTCAGGTGCTCTCGCCGCAGGTCACCGACGACGAGGCGGCCGAAATCCTCGCCGAGATCGCCAAGGGCGAGGACTTGAACGGCCGCATCCGCAGGAACGTCCTCGATACGCGCCGCGCGCTCTCCTTCCTGATCCGCAGCCGGCTGCTCTCGCCCGAGCAGCACGAGGACGCGCGCCAGATCCTGCGCGACATCGAATCGCTCGATGGCCACACCTCGTTCCTCTTCAACAAGATCAACTTCCTGATGGACGCGGCGGTCGGCTTCATCAACATCAACCAGAACAAGCGAGTGTCGAAACTGACGGCGATCACGGTGGTGTTCGTGCCGATCAACATCATCGCCGGCATCGGCGGCATGTCCGAGTTCTCGATGATGACCCAGGGCATTCCCTGGCAGATCTCCTACAGCGCCTTCATCGTGGCGATGGCGCTTCTTGGCTTTGGCACCTATCACGCGCTGCGCTTTTTCGAGCGTCGCGAGGCGGCCAGACGGCTCGCCGCACGCCGCGCTCGATCAGCGTGAGGCTGCCATACTCGAAGGCAAGCCCGAACCACTCGGGCTCATCGGCGAGCATCGCGGCGCAGACCTTGATGACGCCGGCATGGGCGACCACCACCGCTTCCTCGGGCAGCTCGGCGAGGAAGGCGGCGACGCGCGCCTGAAAATCCGCCACGCGCTCGCCGCCCGGCGGTTGAAAGCGGGCTGGATCGGCGGCCCAGGCCTCGATGAGCACGCGGTCGAGGCGCTCCCAAGGCTGCATCTCCCAGTCGCCAAAGTTGAGCTCGGCCAGCCGCGCATCGACGATCGGCGCCTCGTGCAGCCTTTCCGCGAGCAGGCGGCAGCGCTGCAAAGGGCTCGTGAAGAGCGGCGCGCCGGCGGGCAGCAGGGGGCGGAGCGCCTCGGCGAGCGGCGCCGGATCCTCGGCGAGCGGCAGATCGGTGGCACCGTAACAGAGGCCAGGCGGCACGGCAGGCGGCGGGTGGCGGATCAGCCACAGGCGCATACAAGCCCCAGGTAAAACGCGAGTTCCGCGAGCTGCTGGGTGGCGCCGAGGCCATCGCCGGTATAGCCGCCCAGACGCCGCACGAGCCAGCGCGCCATCACTAGCGTGACCGCCGCGGCGAGCGCAAGCGCAAGGGCGGCCTGAAGCGGCGGCAGCCACAGGGCTGGGGCGAGCGCCCACAGCGCCGCGAAGGCAAGCTCGCCGGCAGCAAGGCGCGTGGCCAAGGGCTTGGCCTTGCCCGTGGGACGCGCATAGTCGAGCGCGAAGATCAGCGTCGTCGAAGCGAAACGCGAGAGGGCATGCGCCGCGAGGGAGGCGGCGAGAAAAGTCGGCGCTGGGCCGACGGCAAGGGCGGCGAGCGCGGCCGCCTTGAGGCCGAGCACGATGAAGAGCGCCAATGCGCCGAAGCTGCCCAGGCGCGAATCCTGCATGATGTGCAACGCGTCCTCGCGTGTGTGGCCACCGCCCAGGCCGTCGAAAGTGTCGGCGAGCCCATCCTCGTGGAAGGCGCCGGTGAGCAGGAGCGTCGCCGCCATGCCGAGCAGCACGGCGACGAGGGGCGGAAAGAAGGCGAGCGCCGCGAGCGTCACGCCCGCGCCCACCGCGCCGACGAGCAGGCCCACGGCCGGAAACCAGCGCGCCGCGCGGTTCAATTGCTCGGCCGAGTGGCCGACCCAGGCGGGCACGGGAATCCGCGTGAAGAAGCGCAGCGCGGCGAAGAAGGCTTCGGCTTCGCGGCGCAGCATGCAGGCAGGTTAGCGGTTGGCGAGAATGCCGCGCAGCAGGGCCTTCACGACGCCGGGCTCGAAGGGCTTGTCGCAGATGCCCGAGACCCCCGCTTTCTCGATGGCCGCGAGCCGCCCCGAGTCGGATTCGCTCGTCACCATCAGGATCGGCACCGAACTTTGCCAGCTTTGCGTGCGGATGTGCTCGATGAGCGCCTTGCCGTCCATTTCGGGCATGTTGTAGTCGGTGATGACGAGATCGACCATCGTTTCGGCGAGAATCGCGGCCGCGGCGCGGCCATCGACGGCTTCGAGGATCTTGCGGATGCCGAGGTTTTCGAGCACGCGGTGGATGAAACGGCGCGCGCTCGCGCTGTCATCGACGATGAGCACCGTGAGTTCCTCGAGCTCGGCATCGCCGGCGAGCTCCTCGTCGCGACGCAGGAATTCGAGCGTCGTCTCGAGGGCGGTCAGCAGTTGCGCGCGGGAAAAGGGCTTGGGCAAGATGCCGCAGGCGCCTTGCTGGCGGATGGGCTCCAGCGCCTGCGGGCGCGTCTCAGACGAGATCAGGATGAAGGCGATGTCGGCAAGTTCGGGCTCTTTGCGCATGCGCGCAACAAGCTCCGCCCCCGTCATATCGGGGAGGTAATAGGCGCTCAAGACGAGCTCGGGGCGCGCTTCACGCATCGCGGCGAGCGCGCTATGGCCGTCGGCGAAGACGCGCACGAGGTCGAGGCCGACGCTCTTCAACTCATCGAGGATCGCGCGCGCCTGGGCGGATGAGGGCTCGACGAGGAAGGTGGAAAGATTGCCGAAGTGGGCGGGCATGGCGGCTCCTTGAGGCAAATGCCGATTCTAGACCGCTTGGGAAACGCCTGCTTCGGCGAAGCTCGCCATTTCGGCAAGCATCGCCGCCGCACACTTGACGAGCGGCCAGGCAAGCGCCACTCCGGTGCCTTCACCCAGGCGCAGGTCGAGATCGAGCAGCGGCTCGGCGCCGAGGGCGGCAAGCTGCCGCCGGTGCCCCGGCTCCTGGGAGAGGTGGGAAAACACCGCAAAGTCGAGGAAGGCCGGCGCAAGGCGCGCAGCGACCAGGGCCGCCGCGCCCGAGATGAAGCCGTCGACGAGCACGAGCATTTTGCGCTGCGCGGCTTCCAGCATGCCGCCTGCCATCGTCGCGATCTCGAAGCCGCCGTAGCGCGCGAGCACCGCCAAGGGCTCGGCGCTGCGCTCAGGCCAGGCTTCGAGCGCCTGCTGCAAGAGCGCCCGTTTGCGCGCGAGGCCCGCATCGTCAAGCCCCGTGCCGCGGCCGACGCACTCGGAAAGCGGCGCGCCGGCGAGGCAATGCGTGATGAGGGAGGCCGACGCGGTGTTGCCGATGCCCATTTCACCAAAGCCGACGACGTTGCAGCCCGCTGCCGCAAGTTGCGCGACGAGCGCCGCGCCGTTTTCCAGCGCCTGGCGGCATTGCGCCTCGCTCATCGCCGGCCCTTCGAGATAGGAGGCCGTCCCGCCGGCGCCGACTTTCGCATCGACGAGACCGGGGCGCGGGCCGAAGTCGTGCGCCACGCCGCAATCGACGATGAGAAGTTCGAGGCCGTTGGCGCGCGCGAAGACGTTGATCGCCGCGCCGCCGGCCAAGAAATTCTCGACCATCTGCCAGGTCACTTCCTGCGGATAGGCCGAGATGCCGGCCTTGG
Organism: Rhodocyclaceae bacterium; assembly: GCA_026415155.1. Taxonomy (GTDB): domain Bacteria; phylum Pseudomonadota; class Gammaproteobacteria; order Burkholderiales; family Rhodocyclaceae; genus Sulfuricystis. The sequence continues at coordinate 23,803 of JAOAHQ010000005.1, read as the reverse complement.
CCGCGCCATGATCGCCGGCGCAGACGACGATGTGCGGCTTTTCGAGCCGAGGCCGCAGCGATTGCCGCACCCGGCCGATCTGGAAGGCAAGCCGCTCAAGGCGCCCCAGGCTGCCCAAGGGCTTGGTCTTCTGATCGATCGCGGCGCGCAGCGCGTCATCGAGATCGGGGGGAGGAGGGTTAATGCAGAAATCCATGATCGCGAGCCGTGCAAAAATTGCCATTCTAGAAGGAGGAAGACATGCACGAATCTTTCGCCCAACGCCTGGCCGCCAACCGCCTGACCCGCCGCGATGTGCTCAAACTGTTCGGCGCGAGCCTCGCCGCGAGCGCCACGGCCTCTCTTTCGGGCTGCGCGACCTCGCCGGTCGATGGCTCGACCATCCTCGTCGGCATGTCGGAGGCGCAGGAACGCGCGGTGGACAAGGAGCTCGCGCCGCACCAGTTCTCGCAGGACATGGGCGCGGTGCAGGACGGAGAAGCGAACGCCTACGTCGCCGAAGTCGGTACGCGGCTGCATCAAAAGAGCCACCGGCCGCAGATGCCCTATTCCTACCGCGTGCTGAACGCCAATTACTTGAACGCCTACACCTTCCCCGGCGGCGCGATGGGCGTGACGCGCGGGCTCATGGTCGAGCTCGAGAACGAAGCGCAGCTTGCTGCCCTGCTTGGCCATGAGATCGGGCATGTCAATGCGCGCCATGCCGCGCAGCGCCAAGGCCAGGGGCTCGTCGCGCAAGTCGCGGTCTCGGCGCTGGCCGCCGCTTCGGATGCGCGCTGGCAGCCGCTCGTGGCGGTCGCCGGCCAGATCGGCGCGAGCGCCCTGCTGGCCTCCTACTCGCGCGACAACGAGCGCGAGGCCGACGCGCTCGGCCAGGAATACATGGTGCGCGCCGGCTATCCAGCTTCCGGCATGGTGGGCTTGCAGGGCCTCCTGCTCAAGGAGGCGAAGGAAAAGCCCTCCCTGATCGAAACGATGTTCTCCTCCCATCCGATGTCGAGCGAGCGGTATGAGACGGCGCGCCAGCTCGCGCAGGGCAAATATGCCTCGAGCCTCACCGCCAATCCCGGCCGCGAGCGCTTCATGGATCGCACCGCCGCCTTGCGCGCGAAGAAGCCGGTCATCGACGCCTGCAAGGAAGGCGAGACGGCGCTTTCGAAGAAGAAGTTCGACGAGGCGGGCGAACGTTTCGGTCACGCGCTGCGCCTCTTACCCGAGGACTATCCGGCCAATCTCTTGATGGCCAAGTGCCTCGCCGCGCAAGGAAAAAACGCCGAGGCGCTGCGCTACGCCGAGGCCGCGCGGCAGGTCTATCCGCAAGAGGCCCAGGCCGCCAAGCTCATCGGTTCCTTGCGGCTCGCGCTCCATCAGCCGGAAGCGGCCTTCGCCGCCTTCGACCAGTTCGACCGCCTCCTGCCCGGCGATCCGGGCATTGCCTTTCTCAAGGGCGCAAGCCTCGAGGCGGCCGGCAACCGCAAGGCGGCCGCCGAGCACTACGCGCGCTTTCTGAAAACCGGCGCCACCGGCAAGCCGGCCGAGCACGCCAGGGAGCGGCTCAAGAGCTGGGGCTATCTGCGTTGATCGAGCTCATCCTGGGCGGCGCGCGCTCGGGCAAGAGCGCCTATGCCGAACGGCAGGCCAAGGACTCGGGCCTCGCCGTCGTCTATGTCGCCACGGCAGAGCCGCTCGACGAGGAGATGGCCGCGCGCATCGCCCGCCACCGGGCCGACCGGCCGCAAGCCTGGCGCACCGTCGAAGACCCCTTGGCGCTGGCCCCGGCGTTGCTGCGCGACGCCAACGCGCGGCGTTGCCTCGTCGTCGATTGCCTGACCTTATGGCTTTCGAACGTCCTCATCCACGGACGCGAGGAAGAAATCGAAAAGCTCGTCGAGACACTGCCGCAACTGCCGGGGCGCATCCTGCTCGTGAGCAACGAGGTGGGCTTCGGCATCGTGCCGGAAAACGCCCTGGCGCGGCGCTTCCGCGACGAGCAAGGCCGGCTCAACCAGCAAATCGCGCGGCTTGCCGACGACGTGACCCTCGTCGTCGCAGGATTGCCGCTCGCGCTCAAGCGCACGCCGCCGCCGGCGCTCGGCTGAGGGCTTCAAAACGCCCCCGGCTTTATCGCTTGGCCGCCAGCGTATAGACCAGGTTGCGCTCTCGCTTGCCGACGGCGATGACCACCACGACGGCTTCGGTCTCGCGCACCTCGTAAACCAGCCGGTAGCCGGCGCTCGCCAGCTTGATCTTGTAACGGTTCGGATGGCCCGAGAGCTTCGCCGAGGGCACGCGCGGGTGTTCCAGACGCTCGGCCAGTTTCTTCTTGAACCCAGATTGTCCATTGGAACGCGAGCGGCGCTCGTCGGCGAGGGCGAGGAGATGCGCGCCCGGGCGACGAGTCCATAGCGGTGCCTCTGGACGAGGAGCACGGGCGCGCAGATGCCGCCCGCAGCCCGAGCGCCGCCGCGTAGGGCACCGTGAAAGTCGTGGAGTCCCTTCATGGATCATCTGCCCGATCTAATGGACAATCTGGGTTGAATTGTTGCTGGAGGCTGCCGTCCAGGCGTTTCCATTCGTCGAGCGCGGCTTCCTTGAAGCGCAGCTCAAAGCGCATCGAGCGTCACCGGAATTTCATCCTGTCCAGCGCGGCTGTCGGCCAGCGCATTGAGCTCCAGGTCTTCGATCTTCTCGAGCAAGGCCTCGAACGCCGGGGCCGGCACGCAGTAAAACGCCGGCTCGTTGCGATTCAGGATCGCGACCGGCCCGCCCTCGCCGGAGGCCACGGTGCCCATCGGGTCTCGTTTGAGTTCGGTGATGCTGGCGGCCACCGGCGCCAGGATCGGATGAGCCATCGCACATTTCTCCATCTTTTCGTGAAGGCTCAGTTTAGCGCTTTTCAATAGGCCGGCAAGAGTGCCGGGCGTATCTTCGCCCAGATTGATCCGTGAGCTTGATCTATCCCAGCCAAGCTTCCCAGGGCCGAGCAAGCGCCGCCTCGACCGCATCGGCAAGCCGCTCTAGATCGGCCTCGCGCCGCGCGGCGCGGTCGAGCGGCGCGAGTGAAGCCGCACCGGCCCAGGCGAGCAAGGCCGTAAAAGCCTCGGGATGGTCGAAGAGACCGTGGCAGTAAGTGCCGAGAATCTGCCCATCCTCCGAGAGCGCGCCATCGCTGCGCCCCTCGTCGAGCCAGACGGCAGGACGCTTAAGCGCCGGCCCTCGGGTGACGCCCATATGGATCTCGTAGCCCGCCACCCGTGCCGTCTCGCCAGCGCCGACTTTCAGATAACCCGTCACGTTGCGCAATTGCTTTTCGGCCTCGAGCGTCGTTTCGCACTCGAGGAGCGCGAGCCCGGTGAGGCTGCCGGGCGCGCCTTCGAGGCCGAGCGGATCGTGCAAGACGCGCCCGAGCATCTGGAAGCCGCCGCAAATGCCGATCAGTTTGCCGCCATAGCGCAGATGACGCTTGATCGCTGCTTCATGGCCCTGCTCACGCAGCCAATGAAGATCCGCCTGCACCGCCTTCGAGCCGGGCAGCACGAGAAGATCGCACGAAGGAAGCTGCTGCCCCGGCCCGACCCAGCGGAAATCCACCTCGGGATGAAGCCGCAGCGGGTCGAGATCGGTGGCGTTCGAGAGGCGCGGGTAGGCAAGCGCCGCCACCTTGAGCTTCGCCTCACCTTCGCGGACGACATGCCGCTCTAGCGCATCCTCGGCATCGAGGAAGAGCCCGGGAAGATACGGAATCGTGCCGAGCACCGGCTTGCCGGTGCGCCGCTCCAGCCAGTCGAGGCCCGGCTGCAACAGGCCGAGGTCGCCACGGAACTTGTTGATCACGAGCCCCGTCACCCGCGCCCGTTCGCTCGCCGTCAAGCATTCGAGCGTGCCGACCATGTGCGCGAGCACCCCGCCGCGGTCGATGTCGCCGACGAGCCAGACGGGGATGTCCACGGCCTCGGCAAAGCCCATGTTGGCGATGTCGCGGTCTCTTAGATTGACTTCGGCCGGGCTGCCCGCGCCTTCGACGATCACGACCTCGAACTCGTCGCGCAGGCGCTGCCAGGACTCGAGCACCGCGGCCATCGCGATGCGCTTGTAGTCGTGATAGGCGCGCGCATCGAGCTCGCTGACGACCTTGCCATGCACGATCACCTGCGCGCGGCGGTCGGAACTGGGCTTCAGGAGCACCGGATTGAAGTCGATGCGGGGGATGAGCCCCGCCGCCTGCGCCTGCAGCGCCTGCGCACGGCCGATCTCGCCACCCTCGACGGTGACCGCCGAGTTCAAGGCCATGTTCTGCGGCTTGAACGGCGCGACCTTCACGCCGCGCCGCGCGAGGAGGCGGCACAGCGCCGCGACGAGCACGCTCTTGCCGGCGTCTGACGTGCAACCTTGGATCATCAGCGCTTTCATCAACGCCGATTTTCGCATGCCGGCGCCCCCTGGCGAGCCATATCATTGCAAATCATGGAGCCACACTCCATAATTGCAATGATGAAACGCAGCCTGGAACCGATTCTGGCGGACACGCTCGACCACGCGCCGGCCGTGGTGCTGCTCGGCCCGCGCCAGTCGGGCAAAACGACATTGGCGCTCGAGATCGCCCGGCAGCGGCCTTCGCTCTATCTCGACCTCGAATCGGAGCAGGATCGCGCCAAGCTCAGCGAGGCAGAGCTTTATCTCGCCGACCACCTCGATCAGCTCGTCATCCTCGACGAGGTGCATCGCGCGCCCGGCCTCTTTCCGCTGCTGCGCGGGCTCATCGACCGCGCGCGGCGGGCGGGAAAGCAGGCAGGGTTGTATCTGCTCCTCGGCTCGGCCTCGCTCGAGCTGCTCAAGCAATCCGGCGAGACGCTGGCCGGCCGCGTCGCCTATCTCGAGCTCACCCCCTTCCATCTCGGCGAGACCGGTGCTCCGGCGCGCGATATGCTGTGGCTGCGCGGCGGCTTTCCGGAAAGCTTCCTCGCTGCGAGCGATGCCGCGAGCCTGCGTTGGCGGCTAGACTTCATCCGCAGCTATCTCGAACGCGACATCCCCCAGTTCGGCCGGCGCATCGCCGCCGAGACGCTGCGGCGCTTGTGGACCATGCTCGCGCATCATCAAGGGGGACTGCTCAATACCGCCATGTTCGCCCGTAACCTCGGCGTCGATGTCAAGACGGCCGGCGGCTATCTCGACCTGCTCGTCGATCTTCTGCTGGTGCGCCGGCTGCCCGCCTGGCATGCCAATCTCGGCAAGCGGCTCACCAAATCGCCGAAGGTCTATGTGCGCGACAGCGGTCTCGTCCATGCGCTGCTCAACATCCCGGACAAGGAGACGCTGCTCTCCCACCCCGTGGTCGGCGCGAGCTGGGAAGGCTTCGTGATCGAAAACCTGCTCGCCCAGGCCGATCCCCGCGTGCAAGCCTATTTCTACCGCACGAGCGGCGGCGCGGAGGTCGATCTGCTGCTCGTCTGGCCGGAAGGCCGGCGCTGGGCGGTCGAGATCAAGCGCAGCCTCGCCCCCAAGGTCGAGCGCGGTTTTCATGCCGCCTGCGCCGATTTGCAGCCGGAGAAGCGCTTCGTCGTCTATCCGGGCGAGGAGCGCTACCGGCTCGCCGAGGACATCGAGGCCATCCCCTTGGCCGAACTTTCGCAACGCCTGCATTCCGCATGAGCCTGGGCGACTCGCTCACACCGCCTCTGCTCGCGCTCGCCGCCGTCTTGCTCGACCGGCTCTTGGGCGAACCGCGCCGCTTCCATCCCCTCGTCGGCTTTGGGCGACTGGCCGACCAAATCGAGCGCGCCTTGCGCCGCGGCGCGCCGGGGCAGCCGGTCGCGAACCGCCTGCGCGGGCTCGCGGCCTGGTGCATCCTCGTCATGCCGCCCGTTTTGCTCGCGGGGTGGCTTGCCCAGCCGCTCTTCGATCTGCTGCTGCTCTATTTCGCGCTGGGCGCAAAGAGCCTCGCCGAACACGCCGAGGCCGTCGCCGCGCCGCTCGGCCAAGGCGATCTGCCGGCGGCGCGGGAAGCTCTGAGCCGCATCGTCACGCGCGAGACGGCGCATCTCGATGAAAATGGGGTAGCGGCCGCCGCCGTCGAATCGGTGCTGGAAAACGGCCACGATGCCGTCTTTGGCGCGCTCTTTTGGTTTTTTGTCCTCGGCGGGGCCGGGGCGCTGCTCTTTCGCCTCGCCAACACGCTCGATGCGATGTGGGGCCACCGCGATGCGCGGCGGCGTTACTTCGGCTGGGCGGCGGCGCGGGCGGACGATCTGCTCGGCTTCATCCCGGCGCGCCTTACCGCCCTCACCTATGCGCTTTTGGGCAGCATGCGCACGGCGCTTGCCTGCTGGCAGCGGCAGGCGAAACACTGGCCGAGCCCGAATGCCGGCCCGGTAATGGCCGCCGGCTGCGGCGCGCTGAAAGTCGGCGCTGGCGGGACGGCACGCTACGCGGGCCGCGACGAAATCCGCCCGCCGCTAGGCTTTGGTCCCTCGCCCTCCGCCGCCGATATTCGCCGCGCCGTCGCGCTCGTCGAGCGCGGCCTCTGGCTGTGGCTCTTTCTCTTTGCCCTGGGGAGCCTCGCCCATGCTTGAGCATGGCGGCCGGCTTGTTGAGGCCGCGCGCCGCTTCGGCATTCCGCGCGAGGATTGGCTCGACCTGTCGACGGGGATCGCGCCCTGGCCCTATCCCTTGCCGCCGGTGCCCGCCGCGGTCTGGCAGCGGCTGCCGGAAGAAGAAGACGGGCTCGAGGCCGCCGTGTGCGCCTACTACGGCGCGGCGGGGCTTTCGGTGCCCGGCACGCAGTGGGCGCTCGAGATGCTGCCGCGCCTTGTGCCGCCCGGCCGCGTGGCGATGCTGCAACCGATCTATGCCGAGCATCCTGCCGCCTGGCGCGCTGCTGGCCACACTGTGGTCGGCTGGGGGGACGAGGCCGACTATGCCGTCCTCTGCCATCCCAACAACCCGACGGGCGAGCTTCAGCCGCACGCGGCGCTGATTGAGCTTGCCGGGCGCGTGCGGCTCCTGCTCGTCGATGAGGCTTTCCTCGATGCAACACCCGCTGAGACGATGATCGGCTGCGCTGCGGACAACGTCGTCGTGCTGCGCTCGCTGGGCAAGTTCTTTGGTTTGGCGGGGCTGCGCATCGGCTTCGCCTTCGGCCCGTCTGAGTTCATGGCCGCCTTGCGCGAGCGGCTCTCTCCGTGGGCCGTCTCGCATCCGGCGCGCTGGGCGGCGCGGCTTGCGCTCTCCGATCGCGGCTGGCAAAGCGCGCAGCGGCAACGGCTTGCCGAAGCCTCGGCGCGGCTTGAGCGGCTGCTCGACGGGCTTGGCTTGACCAGCACCGGCACGGCGCTGTTCCGTTACGCACCGACGCCGGAGGCCGAGAGACTCTTCACAAAGCTCGCCCGGCGCGGCCTCCTCCTGCGCCGCTTCGCGGCGCCGCCGGCGCTGCGCGTGGGGCTCCCCGCCAATGAGGCACAATGGCAACGACTCGAACACGCCTTGAAGGAAACCGCATGACCCGCCTTGCCTGGCTGCTGCTCCTCTTCGCCTCTGCCGCGCGCGCGGCCATTTCACTCACTGATGACGCCGGCGCGACGCTGCGCTTTGAGCGGCCCGCCGCGCGCATCGTCAGCCTCGCCCCGCACATCACCGAGACGCTCTTCGCCGCCGGCGCGGGCGGGAAAATCGTCGGCGCGGTCGATTACAGCGATCATCCCGAAGCCGCGCGGAAAATCCCGCGCATCGGCGGCTATTCGAAGCTCGATCTCGAGGCGATCCTCGCCTTGAGGCCGGATCTGGCGATCGGCTGGCTTTCCGGCAACAGCCCCGCCCACGTCGAGAAGCTGCGCGCCGCCGGCATCCCGGTGTTCCTCGTCCAGCCCAGCCGCATCGAGGACGTGGCGAAGAACCTCGAGCGCTTCGGCCAGCTTGCCGGCACGGGCGAGGCCGCGCAGCGCGCGGCGAGCGAATTCCGCACGCGGCTAGCGGCGCTGCACGAGCGTCATGCGGCCCGGCCAAAGGTGCGCGTCTTCTACCAGATCTGGAACCAGCCCTTGATGACCATCGGCGGCGGCCAGATCATCTCCGACGTCATCGCCCTGTGTGGCGGCGAGAACGTCTTCGCCGAGCTCAAGGCCCTGGCGCCGCAGGTGAGCGTGGAAGCGGTGCTCGCCGCCGACCCCGAAGTCATCATCGCCTCGGGCATGGGCGAGGCGCGCCCCGAGTGGCTTGATGCCTGGCGGAAGTGGACGGGCTTGACGGCAGTGAAGCGCGACAATCTCTTCTTCATCCCGCCCGATCTCTTGCAGCGGCCGACGCCCCGGCTCATCGAAGGCGCTGCTCGGCTCTGCGAACAGCTCGAAACCGCGCGCGGCAAGCGCCCCGACGCTCGCCGCTGAGTGGAACTGCGCCAGCGCGTCCCTTTTGCAAGACCTGATCTTGCTGCTATAATCGCGCGCTTTTCGGCGCATGACGCCATGGGGGCCGCAGCGTGCGCACTGCGGTTTTCTGTGACGCGGGAAACATCCCGCAGCGATTGGGGGAAACGCCATGCAAGGCCTTCACCTGACCGCCGATCTCTATCAGTGCGGTTGCGATCTGTCGTTGCTCGTCGACGCCGAGCGCCTGGCCGAGCTGTGCCGGGCTCATACCCTGGACGTGGGGCTCACGCTGGTGGACGAAAAGTGGTTCACCTTTCCTGAATACAATGGCCAGCCCGGCGGCGTCACCGGCATGCTGCTTTTGGCCGAATCGCATCTAGCCGTCCACACCTGGCCGGAACGCAAAGGCGTGACGCTCGACGTCTATGTCTGCAACTTCTGCCAGGACAATTCGGCCAAGGCCGAGCGGCTCGCGACGGCGCTACTCGCCGCCTTCGCGCCGCAAAGCAGCGAGACGCACCGCATCCTGCGCGGCAAATCCGATGCCGCCGGCGCGAGCGACGAGCTGGTCCTCGAAGCGCTCAACGCACACAGCAGCTACGGCTATCGCCTCCGCGAGCGGCTCCTGACGCGGGAAACGGCGAGCCAGCAACTGCTGGAAATCTTCGACACGCCCCAGTTCGGCCGCGTGATGCGGCTCGATGGCCATTTCATGACCTCGGAGGGCGAGGAATTCTTCTACCACGAGGCCCTCGTCCATCCGGCGGCGATCAGTCACCCCGCGCCGCGCCGTGCGCTCATCATCGGCGGCGGCGATGGCGGCGCGGCCGAGGAGCTTTTGAAACACCCCAGCCTCGAGCGCGTCATCCTCGCCGAGCTCGATGCCGACGTGATCGAAGCGTCGAAAGCCCATCTGCACGCCGTGCATCGCGGCGCCTTCGACGATCCCCGGCTCGAAGTGCGGATCGGCGATGGTTTCGCCTTCCTCGATGAAACCGAGGAGCGCTTCGATCTCGTGCTCTTCGACCTCACCGATCCGGGCACGCCGGCCGATCCGCTCTACAGCGCCGCCTCGTTCGCCAGGGCGCGCCGCGTGCTCGCGCCCGGCGGGGCGCTCGTGCTGCACATCGGCTCGCCGATCTTTCATCCCGAGCGCGTGCAAAACATCGTCGCCGAACTGCGCCAAGTCTTCTCCGGCGTGCATGCCTACGGGCTCTACATCCCGCTTTATGGCGCCTACTGGGGGCTGGCGGTGGCCTCGGACGAGCTCGATCCGACCGCGCTCGATGCCGCGACGGTCGCGCAGCGGCTTCGCGAGCGCGGCATCGGCGATCTCAGTTACTACAACGAGGACGTGCACGACGCGCTTTTCGCGCTGCCGAATTTCTATCGGGCGCTGGTCGAAGCGGCGAAGTAGCCTTCGATCAGTAGCGATCCGGCTCGGCAAAGCGGTTGCGAGGCAGGATGAGGCGGCTTGGCTGGCCGGGGAGCTCGATGAAGCCGAAATGGCGGTAGAACCCAGCGGCGGCTGCCGATTTCGCATCGACGACGATGCCGGCCACGGCCAGCGTCTGGCTGGCCGCATTTACCCGGCGGCAGACGTCGGCGAGCAGGATCGATCCGAGGCCTTTGCCTTGAAACGCCAGATCGACGGCAAGACGCCCCAGCAAGGCCACCGGGACTGGATAGCGTGGTAGCTTGCGGCGCCATTCCTCGGGCAGTGTTTCGGCCTGGACGCTGGCCGCACTGAGGGTGAAGAAGCCTGCGATACGCGTGGCGTCATCCTCGGGACAGGCGATGAAGGTTCGTGCGATGCCCCGTCGCACATCCTGCCCGGCATAACGCGCGAGATAGTCGTTGAGCGCGGCGATACCGCAGTCGAAGCGCGACGTGTCCGCGGCGCGGTCGAGCGGGCGGATGGCATAGCGCGGCATGGCTAGCGCACGCTGGCATCGTGGCGTGCGAAGGCGCGCCGCAGGGCAGCGTTGGGTTCGCCGGGCTCTTCGAGCGCAGCCAGAAAGGCCGCGAAATCTTCCTGCTTTAAGGTGATCGACTCGTGCGCCGCCACCACCGCCTTGGCCTCTTCCACGGCCCGGCGCAGCACGAATTCCGAAACGCTCATATGGGCCAAGGCTGCCGCCTTGTCGAGCAGTTCCCGCACCTGCCGGTCGCAGCGGATGTGGAGGCGGCTCGCTTTCGAGGGTGTCAGCATGGTGATCCTTTCGGAAAATGGAAAACGTCTATTGTGCGCCAAATGTGCGCACGATGTCGATACCCACTGAGCAGAGGAAGCTCAAGACAGGAAAAGACTGGCTGCAGCGCGCGGATTCGACGGAAAGTAACAGTGCATGTAGCTCGCGGTGAGGCGCCCTCGTCGCCAGATCGCCTCGCCGCCCCTGCCAGCGAGGCTGACCGCCTGCGCCACGGGGGCGAGCGGGCTTTCGAAGGTCGAGAAGTGGAAGCTGTGGCCGGTAAGCCGGCCTTCGGGCAGCTCGGCGGCGAGGAGGCCGAGGCCGGCGAGCTCCTTTTGCATGCGCGTCACTCCCGGCAGCAGCCCCCACATGCGATGCGCGCGTCCGGTGAGGTCGTGGAGCGTCTCGCAGCAGGCCATCAGGCCGCCGCATTCGGCAAGCAAGGGCTTGCCCGCGGCGACATGGGCCTGGAGCGCCTGCCGCATCGCGGCATTGGCGGCGATCGTTTCTGCATGCAGCTCCGGATAGCCGCCAGGCAGCCAGACGGCGTCGCACTCGGGCAGCGCCGCATCGTGAAGCGGCGAGAAGAAGGCAAGACGTGCGCCCAGCGCTTCCAGGCATTCGAGATTGGCGGGATAGAGGAAGCAGAAGGCCGCGTCGCGCGCGACGGCGATGACGCGGCCTTCGAGCGGGCGCGTGAAAGTCGGCGCTGGCGGAAAAGGGGACGTCCCGCCGGGCGCCGACTCACCTCGAAAAGTCGGCGCTGGCGGGACGGCACGAAAATCGACGGCGGGCGGCAGCGTGGCGAGCGGCGTGTGCGCCAGAAGATCGGCCAGCCGCTCGAGCCGGGCATCGAGATGCGCGATCTCGGCGGCGGGCAAGAGCCCTAGATGCCGCTCGGGCAGCGCGGCCTCGGCCGCGCGCGGCAGGCTGCCGGCCCAGAGGATGCCTTCCGGCAGGCTTTCGCGGCACAGCCCGGCATGGAATTCCCCCGCGACGCGATTGGCCAAGGCATGCGTGATCGGCGCGCCGTCGCGGTAGGTCTTGAGCCCCCAGGCGATGGCGCCGAAGCTCGCTCCCATCGCCGCAGCATCGATGACGAGGAGGATCGGCAGGCCCAGCCGCCGCGCGAGTTCCGCGCCCGTCGGCTCGGAATCGTAAAGCCCCATCACGCCTTCGACGAGGACGAGATCGGCCTCGGCGGCCGCGCGCGCGAGGCGAAAGCGCGCATCATCCTCGCCGCACATCATGAGATCGATGTTCTCGCAGGGGTGGCCAGAAGCGTGCGCATGGATCATCGGATCGAGGAAATCCGGCCCACACTTGAAGACGCGCACGCGGCGGCCGAGTCGCGTATTGAGCCGCGCCAGCGCCGCCACCACCGTGGTCTTGCCGTGGCCCGAGGCCGGCGCGGCGACGAAGAGGGCAGGGCAGCTCACCATTCGACTCCCGGCATCGCCTGGATACCGGCCTGGAAAGCGTGTTTGACGAGTGCCATCTCGGTAACGGTGTCGGCGGCGGCGATCAACGCATCTGGCGCGGCACGTCCGGTGACGACGAGGTGCTGCATCGGCGGCCGGCTTTTGATCGCCGCCAGCGCCTCGGCCAGATCGAGCCAGCGGTATTTGAAGGCGTAGGTGAATTCGTCGAGGATCACCAGATCGACGTACGGATCGGCGAGTGCCTGCCGTGCCGCTTCCCAGGCAGTGCGGCAGGCGGCGGCGTCCTTTGCGTCGTCCTGCGTCTCCCAGGTGAAGCCCTCGCCCATGACATGCCAGCGCACGTTCGGCTGCGCGCGGAAGAAGGTCTCTTCGCCTGTATCCGAACGTCCCTTGACGAACTGCACGACCACGGCCCTCATGCCATGGCCGAGGGCGCGCGCGAGCAGGCCGAAGGCAGCGCTGCTCTTGCCCTTGCCGTTGCCGGTATGGACCAGGAACACGCCACGTGCCGTCCCGGCAGCGCCGATTTTCGCGTCGATGAGCGCTTTCTTGCGCTGCATGCGCACACGGTGGCGCTCTTCCCGTTCGCTCATCGCGGCATCTCCTCCATCGTCGCACGCAGCTGCTCGATCCCCTCGAGGAGTCGTGGGCCAGGATGAGTAAAGCGTTCTCCATCGAGCGGCAGGATCGGCACCCCGGGCAGGGCGATCGCGGCATTACAGGCTTCGTCGCGCCGGTTCTTGAGCGCAAAAATGAACTCCGGCCGGCGCGCGGCGATCCAGGCGGCGACCTCGTCGGGGCGGTCGGCGGGAAAGTTGCGGATGCGCTCGTGGTCGGCGACGACCTCGAAGCCTGCCGCCGTGAAGAGCTCGAAGAGAGTCGTGCCGCGGCCGAACGAATAGGGCGATGCGCCACAGGCCGAGAGGATCAGCACGCGCCGCCCGCCGCCGCCGACGCGAGCGGCCGCCGTGCGCCAGTCGGCGGCGAAACGCTCGACGCGCTCGTCGATGCCGGCCACCCCCGCCGCACGGCCGATCTCGCGCAACATGGCTTCGACTCCCGCCATGCCGCGAAAGCCATCGACGATGAGCGTTCTCGCCCCTGGCGGTGCGGCCCGCTGCCAGACTTCCGCCGGCGTCCAGTTCGAGGTGATCAAAAGCTGTGGTGAAAGCCGCACGATGGCTTCGGGATCTGGATCGAGGATGCCGCCGGTCTTCGGCCGTTCGAGCGCATCGTAGCGGCTCACGCCGACGATGCAGGACTCGAGCCCCAGCCAGACGAGGGCCTGCGTGATGTAGGGCGACTGGCTGACGATGCGCGGACAGTCTTCAGCCCAGACGGCATGGGCCACGAGCAGCAAGACGAGCAGGAAACGATGCATGGCTACTCCGGAACGAAAAAGTTCTCGACGCGGCGCAGCGGATGGCCGTAGAGATCGGAAAGAATCGTGGCCTCGAGCAGCTCGGCGGCCGGCCCGGCGCGATGGCGGCTGTCGCCATAGAGCAGGACGACCTGGTCGCAGTAACGCAGCGCCAGGTTCGGATCATGGAGCACCATCGCCACCGCCGCGCCCGCTTCGCGCGCGAGCCTCGCGAAGAGATCGAGCGTGGCGATCTGGTGATTGAGATCGAGATGCGCGAGCGGCTCGTCGAGCAGATACAGCCGCGGGCCTTGCGCGAGCAAGGCGGCGAGCCGCACGCGCTGGTATTCCCCCCCGGAGAGCGTATGGATCTCGCGCGCCTCGAAACCGGAAAGCCCCAGCTGGGCGAGCGCCCGTTGGGCGATCGCGAGGTCTTCCTCGGACTCCCAGCCCCAGCGCGACAGGTGCGGATGACGGCCGACGAGCACGGTCTCGAGCACCGTGCTGGCGAAAGGCTCGCCCGCATCCTGACCGAGCCAGCCGCGCCGCTTCGCCGCCTTGCGCGGGCCCCAGTCGGCATAGGGCTTGCCCTCCAACAGTAGCGTGCCGGCCTCCTGCGGCCTCAAGCCGGCCAGGGTCGCCAGCAGCGTCGATTTCCCCGCGCCATTGCGGCCCAGGATCGCGAGCCGGCTGCCCGGGCCGAGCTCGAGATCGAGCGAGAGGCAGACCTTGTGCAGCCCCACGCTGACGGCAAGATTGCGGGCCGAAAGAATCATTTCCGACCGAGCAGGTAAAGGAAGACCGGCACGCCAATCAGGGCGGTGAGCACGCCCACCGGCAGCTGCTGCGGCGCCCAGAGCGTGCGCGAGGCCGTGTCGGCGAGCACCAGCAGGCTGCCGCCGGCCAAGGCGGCGGCGGGCAACAACAGACGCTGGTCGTTGCCGATCGCCAGACGCACGAGATGGGGCACGATCAAGCCCACGAAACCGATCGAGCCGGCGGTGGTGACCGCCGCTGCGGTGGCGAGCGAGGCGACGAAATAGACGATGCGCCGCAAGGCGGCGATCTCGACGCCCAGCGAGGCGGCGAGATCGGCGCCGCGCGCGAGCAGATTCAACTCGCGGGCGAAGGGAAGCGCGATGACAAGCGCCGCCGCGAGCATAACGAGCGCCGGCCGCGCATCGACCGCCTGCGAGAGATCCCCCATCAGCCAAAACAGCATGCCATGCACCTTCTGCTCAGGCGCCAAGGTGAGGAGCAAGGCGACGATCGCGCCGCAGCCGGCGGCGACCACGACACCGGTGAGCAAGAGCCGCGTTTGCGTCCAGCTGCCATCGCCATGAGCGAGGCCAAAAACGAGCAGCATCGCGGCGAGCGCCCCTACGAAGGCAAACCCCGGAATGAAGAGGCTGGAGAGCCCCATGAGCATCGCGAAGAGCACCCCGACGCCCGCGCCGCCCGAGATGCCGAGCACATAGGGATCGGCCAAAGGGTTTCTCAGCAAGACCTGCATCAGGCCGCCGGCCAAGGCCAGCAGCCCGCCGACCGCGAAGCCGGCGAGCGCGCGCGGCAGCCGCAGCTCGAAGACGATGGCGCGCGCGGACGTCTCGGCGCCCGAGAGCGCGGCCAGCACCTCGCGCAGGGGCACGGCGAAACTGCCCGCCGCCAGCGCCATCATCAGGCTCGCCAGACTCAAGGCAACGAGCAAGGCGAGCACGACGAAGGCGCGGCGGCGGGCGGGCATCACTTGGGCTGGTAGCGCAGGCCGACGAAGAGCGCCGCGCCGGGGTTGCGGTAGCCCCAGGCGGTCTCGTAGTCTTTGTCGAACAGGTTGTCGAGCCGCGCCTCGAGGCGAACGTCTTGCGTCAGCCGGTAGTGGGCGGTGAGATTGACGAGCTCGTAGCGCGCCATCTCGCGCGTCTGCGTCGCCGTATCAAAGCGCTTGCCGACGGCGACGACTTCCGCCCCTACGCCCCAGGGGCCGGGCTCATAGGCGAGGCGCGCCTTGAACTGCTGCGCGGCGCGGCGCGGCAGGCGGTTGCCGGTCGCTTCATCGATCGGCTTCATGAGGTCGAGGCTCGCTTGCGCGCTCCAGGCGCCCCACTGGTGGCTGCCTGAAAGGCTGTCGCCGGTGATGCGTGCGCGACCGACGTTGAACGGCACAAACGTCCAGAAACCGCTGGTGTCCTGCCAAACAATCAAATTCTTGATGCGGTTGTCGTAATGCGTGTAAGAGAGCCGTGCGCCGGTGGGGCCCGTCCAGTCGAGGCCAACCTCGCGATTTCGCGCGGTTTCGGGCAGCAGGTTGGGGTTGCCATGGGTACCAAAGAAATCAGGGTAGTAAAGGTCGTTGAACGAAGGCGCCTTGAAGGCGGTGCCGACCGCGGCGCGCGCGGTGAGCGCCGGCGTGATCGCGTAGCCATAGGCGAGGCTGCCGGTGGTCTTGGCGCCGAACTGCGAGTTGTCGTCGCGGCGGGTGGAAAGCTGCCAGCTGTGGCTGCCCGCCCGCGCCTGCCAGCCGGCGATCCAGGATTTCACTGTGCGTTCCTTGACGGTGTAATTCGTTGTCGACTCCACCTCCTGCTCCAGGTCTTCATAGGCCAGCAGCAGCGTGCCGAGCGGCAGTTTCACGTCGTTCTGCCAGGTCCATTGTTTCTGCGCGGTTTGGAAGAGACTCCAGGCGGGCGCAAAAATATTCAAATCGAAATCCCAAGTCCGCGATCGATCCTTCGATTCGCCATAACGCAAGGTCGACGTCCAGGCGGGCAAAAGGCGATTGCGCGTGTAGAGAGACCAGACGCCTGTCTTGTCATTGTTACGGGCATCGACGGTCGGATCGCTTCCGCTGTCGAAGGCGTTCTTGCTTTCCGCGGAGAAAAACGTGAGGCCGACTTCATGGCCAACGGCTGGACGAAACGCCAGCCGGCCATTTAGCGAGGAATTGCGATAGCCATCCTTGTCTGGATGGGGGAGAGTCCCAAAGTTTGCCTGCGAAAAACGTGTAACGTCCGATGCAACACTAAACCCATCGGTTTCAAAGTGCGCAACACGGAGGCTGTAGGAGACGGTCTCCGTCCCGCCGGACACCCCGGCCATGACTTCGTTCGTGCCATAGCTGCCCGCGCCGGCGAAGGCTTCGGGCTTCAGCGGCCCCGCGCCTTTCTTCGTGAAGATCTGCACCACGCCGCCGATCGCATCCGAGCCGTAGAGGCTGGAGGCCGGCCCGCGCAGGATTTCGATGCGCTCGATCTGCGACAAGGGCAGGTTGTGGAAGGAAGGCTGGCCGGACGTGGCCGAACCGAGCGGCACGCCATCGACGAGGAGAAGGGTATGGCCGGCACTGGTGCCGCGCGTGAAGAGGCTCGTCGCTTTGCCGATGCCGCCGTTGGTGACGATCTGCAGGCCCGGCTGCTGGGAAAGCAGCGCCGGCAAGGTCGTGGCGCCGGTCTTCTCGATCTCCTCGCGCGTGATCACGGTCACGTCGGCGAGCTGTTCAGAAACACGTGTCGGGATGCGCGTGGCCGTGACGACGACGGCTGTATCGTCATCGGGCGTCGCGGAGAAAGCGGGTGGAAAGGCAAGGCAAAGCGCGACGGCGAGCGCCGTGCGCGAATGGCGAGATTGCTTCATATCGAACTCCCTGTGCGGCCAGCGTCCCCGCAGGCCGGTTGGACACAAGGAATGCGCAGGGGAGCGTGGCCGAGGAGGATAAGCCTTGCCTTCCAGCGACGCGCCGCACCCCGCAGCGCATTCCACCGAATCGTCGCAAGGCCGGTCTCCGGGCTCGGTAGACTTGCCGCGCCGCCTTCCCAGGATTTCTTCCCAGTGGCAATTGGCACGGCCGCACTTCCTTACCGTTGCGGGGGCAGCACAGGTTTTGCACCTGTTTCCCGTTTCACCCTATGGTTTAGGGCACCTCGGACGAAGCAGCGAGATTATAACCCTGCCGTCTGGCGAGCGCCGACGGTGAGGCAAAAGCGTGAAACCATCTTCACATTCGCAGCGAACTCATTGACCAAAAAACGGTTTTGGCGCAAACTGCGCGCCCATGAATGCCGAACTCGATGGGCTCGAACGCAAGGTGGCGCAGATCATCGACCTCTGTGCCAGCTTGCGAGCCGAAAACCGCCGCCTGCGCGAGCGCGTCGGGGCGCTCGAAGATGAAAAGCAGGCCTTGCTCGCGCGCATGAATGAAGCGCGCGGCCGCCTCGAAGCCTTGCTCGACAAACTGCCTGCCGAATGACGACGACGCTCGACATCAAGATCCAGGGCCGCGAATATCGCGTCGCCTGTCCGCCTGAAGAAGTCGAGGCGCTGCAAGCGGCCGCCGAGCTGCTCGATGCGCGCATGGGCGAGATCGCCAAGGCGACGAAGAGCAGCGGCGAGCGGCTCGCCGTGATGACCGCCTTGAACCTCGCCCACGAGCTCAATCAGGCCCAGCGGCAGGCGGCCGCGCCGCAGCCATCAGAAACTTCGATTGACGCCGCGGAAGCCTTGCGTAGAATCCAAGCCATCGAAGCGCGGCTCGATGCGGCGCTCGCCCCGCAAGAAGAATTGTTTTGACGAGTCTCCGATGCGGGGTGAGCCCGAGAGGTGCGCTTCCCCGGTTTTCCCTGCGGTGTTCGCCAAGGCCATACATTCCTTGAACCTATGCGCATTGGCATCGGTTGCCGACCCAAGACGCCGCCGTTGTGATCGCCCCTTCGTCGGGTGAACCTGAAGCGGCAGGAACGCGACCACACTGAACTCCTGTTCAGGATGCCGGCCTAGCGGCACAGGCGGGGAACCCTCTAAGCAAAAGCGCGGTCACTGCCGCGCTTTTTTTCTCTGCGGTGGCCGAACCAGTGGAGGGCGGGGCGACGGCCAACGCGACCGGCATCAACTTCCGCTGGCCGTGCGCCCGGCGCCGGGATGCGGCGGCCCGCTTTCACTGGCACGAAGATAACGCGGCCGCTCGAACAGCGAATCGATCTCGATGCGCTTTACTTCGGGATGATCGGGCACGAGATAGAGCGCCGGCGTGAGCATCTCCTCGAAGATGCCGCGCAGCGCGCGCGCGCCGGCCTGGTATTCGATCGCGAGCTCGGCGATTTCCTCGAAGACCTGCGGCGCGATGACGAGCTCAGCCCCCAAGCTGGCGAAGATCGCCCGAAACTGCTTGTAGAGCGCGTTTTGCGGTTCGGTCTGGATGCGCACCAGCATCTGTTTGGAAAGCGGCTGTAAACGCGCGACGATCGGCAGCCGGCCGGCGAATTCCGGAATCAAACCGTAGCGGGCGAGATCGGTCGGCTTGACGCGCGCATTCAAGCGGTCGAGCACCTGCTGCTCTTCGCCGGCGCCGGTGGCGATGTAGCCATAGGCATGGGTGTCGGCGAGGATCGCCTCGATGCCGACGAAGGCACCGCCGCAGATGAAGAGCGTCTCGGTCGTGTCGAAATGCCCGCCAACGGGAAGCTTCACCGGCGCGCCTTCCATGATCTTGAGCAGGGCATGCTGGACGCGCTCGCCCCGTCCGCCGCGGGCGCCTTCCTCGCCGCCTGCCTTGAGCTTGTCGATCTCGTCGATGAAGAGAATGCCGCGCTGGGCGCGCGCGATGTCGCCGCCGGCCTTGTCGATCAAGCGCAAGAGGATCGCCTCGATCTCTTCATTGACGTATTGGCTCTGCGCGAGTGAAGTTGCGTTGCCGGTGACGAAGGGCACTTCGAGCGCGCGCGCAAGCGTCTCACAGAGCAGCGTCTTGCCGCTGCCGGTCGGGCCGATCAAGAGCACATTGCTCTTTTCGAGCGCAAGCCGGCCTTCTTGCGCGAGGGCGAGCTTCTGGCGATGCGTGAAGACCGCGACGGCAAGCTGCCGCTTGGCTTCTTCCTGGCCGACGACATGCCGGTCGAGGAAAGCGACGATCTGGCTGGGCGTCCCGAGCATGGACGTAGAATAGCAGCATGACTGCGCTCCTGGTGCTCACCAATCTTCCCGATAGCGACAGCGCGAAGGCGCTCGCCGCGCATCTCGTCGAGGCGCGGCTTGCGGCCTGCGTGAATGTCCTCGCCCCTTGTCACTCGGTCTATCGCTGGCAAGGCCAGCTCGAAGAAGCCAGCGAAGTGCCCCTGCTCATCAAGACGACGAGCGAGCGCTATGCCGAGCTCGAGGCCGCGATCCGCGCCCGGCATCCCTATGAGCTGCCCGAGATTGTCGCCGTGCCCATTACGCAGGGCCTCGCGGCATATCTCGACTGGGTGGGCGCCGAGACGACGGCATGAAGCGGCTGCTTCTCTTCCTCATCGTCCTCTTCGGCACGCTTGCGCGCGCCGCCGAGCCGCTCGAGCCCGAAGCCGCTTATCCTTTCTCGGCGCGCCTCGTCGATGAACGGACGATCGAGGCGCGCTGGGATGTGAAGCCCGATTACTACCTTTATAAGGACAAGATCGCCTTTGCCGCGATAGGCGCGACCCTCGGCCCGGCCCAGCTTCCCAACGGCGAAGCGAAGGACGACGAATTCTTCGGCCGCGTCGAGATCCTGCGTGGCTCGGTGGTGGCCAGAATACCGCTTCTTGCCGGCGCGCCGCCCTTCACGCTGAAGGCCGACTCGCAAGGCTGCTGGGACGGCGGCGTCTGCTATCCGCCGATGACGCAGGAGGTGAGGATCACCGCCGTGGGAGCCGAGGCCTTCGCCGTCCCGCCAGCGCCGAGTTCGACGCCTGAAGCTTCTCCCAACCCCCCGGCGGGCGCGGAAAGCGAAACGAGCCGCATCGCCGGCTTGCTCGCCGGCGCGAGCTTCTGGGTCGCGCTCTTGAGCTTCTTCGGCTTTGGCCTGTTGCTCTCCTTGACGCCTTGTGTGTTTCCGATGATCCCGATCCTCTCGGGCATCATCGTCAATCATGGCCATGCCGTCACGCACGCGCGCGCCTTTTTGCTTTCGCTTGCCTATGTGCTCGGCATGGCGCTCACCTATGCCGTCATCGGCGTGGCGGCCGGCTTCACCGGCACGCTGCTCTCGACCGCGCTGCAAAACGCCTGGGTGCTCGGCGCCTTCGCGCTCGTCTTCGTCCTGCTTGCCCTCTCGATGTTCGGCTTTTACGAATTGCAGCTTCCTGCCGCGCTGCAGTCGAAGCTCTCCGACACCGCGAACCGCCAGGGCGGCAGCCTGCCGGCGATCGCCCTGATGGGCGCGCTCTCGGCGCTCATCGTCGGGCCCTGTGTGGCCGCGCCTCTGGCCGGCGCGCTGCTCTACATCGCTCAGACCGGCGATGCCCTCTTGGGCGGCGCGGCGCTTTTCGCGATGGGCTTAGGGATGGGCGCGCCGCTCCTCGCCGTCGGGCTCTTTTCGCGCTCGCTGCTGCCCAAGAGCGGGCCATGGATGGAGGCCGTCAAAAAATTCTTCGGCGTCGTGCTCTTGGCCGTCGCCTTGTGGTTCGTCTCACCGGTCTTGCCCGGCTGGGCCGTCATGCTCGGCTGGGCGCTGCTGCTCCTCATTCCGTCCATCTACCTGCGCGCCCTCGATCCGCTGCCGCCGGCTGCCTCGGGCTGGGCGCGCTTTTGGAAAGGCATCGGGCTTGCCCTCTTCGTCGCCGGCGCCGCGATGCTCGTCGGCCTTTTGGGTGGCAGCCGAGATCCCTTGCAGCCTCTGGGATTCCTCAAGAGCGCCGGCGCGGCCGTGCCCTCCGCGCCGAGTTTCGAAAAGATCGCCTCGCTGGCCGAGTTCGAAGCGCGCCTTGCCACGGCCACACGGCCGGTGATGCTCGACTTTTATGCCGCCTGGTGCGTCCCCTGCAAGGAGATGGAGAAATTCACCTTCAGCGACCCCGCCGTTGCCGCCGCCATGAAGGACTTCGTGCTGCTCAAAGCCGATGTGACGGGCAACACGGCAGTGGACAAGGCGCTTTTGAAGCGCTTCGGCCTCTTTGGCCCGCCGGGCATCCTGTTCTTCCGCGATGGCCGCGAAATCGCCGAGCTGCGCGTCGTCGGCTTCATGCCCGCCGCCGAATTCCTCGCCACGCTCGACAAGGCGCGCCGAAAGTAGGCTTTCAGGGCCTCAGCACCGCCCACCCCTGCCGCTGCTTCTCGATGATCTCGACGACGCCGGCCTTGACGTAGCCGATCTTCGCGTGCATGTCGGCCGGCGTGAGCTGGCGCGCCTTCATCGTGTTCTGGCACATCAGGACCTGCGCGCCATTGGCGAGCGTGTCGTCGATGCGGTTGGCAAGCGGCGAATCGAACTTCAGGAGCCCCACGCCGTTGCCGAAGACGACGAGCTCGACCTCGACCTTGTCCTTGCCGTATTCGTTCTGGATGTTGCGCACGACGTTGAGCGCCTGATGCCAGGTCTTCTCATTGTCGTCGCTGACTTGCACGACCACACCAAGCTTGCCGGTCGTTTGCGCGATTGCGGCGGGCGCCGCCATGAGCGTGAGCGCCGCAGCAGCCGCTGCCACCCAAAGATTGCGTCGTTTCATCTTCGTCTCCTCCTTTTCTGGTTGTGTGCCCGTGTCCCGCGGGCCGGCTCATTCTATTCCCGACGAAATTGCTCGGTCTAGGGCGACGGTGAAGGTGCTAGCATCGCGGACATCGTCATTACGGAGTCTGCGCATGTTCACCGGCATCGTCACCGCCACTGGCAAGATCACCCATATCGAACCGCTCGAACGGGGCCTGCGGCTCACCATCTCGGCTCCCGGTCTCGATCTGAAGGAGGTCGCGATCGGCGATTCGATCGCGCATAGCGGGGTGTGTCTGACCGTCGTCGCCAAGAAAAAGCAGGCTTATCAAGTCGAAGTCTCGCAAGAGACGCTCTCTTGCACGGTCGGCCTCGATGCGCTTGGCAACGAGGTGAATCTCGAAAAGGCGCTGCGCCTGTGCGACTTCATCGGCGGCCACCTCGTCTCGGGCCATGTCGATGGCGTCGGCGAGGTTGTCGTCTTCGAGCCGGTGGGCGAATCGCACCGGCTCGAGATCAAGGCGCCCAAGGCGCTCGCAAAATACATCGCGAAAAAAGGCTCGATCACCGTCGATGGCGTCTCCCTCACGGTCAATGAAGTCAAGGGCCGCCGCTTCTCGATCAACCTGATCCCGCACACCGTCGCCGTGACGACCTTGAAGCATCTCGTCCCCGGGGCGAAGGTGAATCTCGAAGTCGATCTGATCGCGCGCTACGTCGAGCGATTGCTGAAGCGTTGATCCTAACAACCTCACCACCCAGACACCCTGGACACAAAGTTTCACCAAGACGAATGACTTGCAAAATGAATGAGTGTCACCCGCTCGGTGAAGCGTCCTCCCGCTCATTTTCCCTTGGTGACCTGGGTGTTCTTGGTGTCTTGGTGGTGAAAATTGAGATTCCTAGGCTGAACACCGAATATGACCTATTGCCTCGCCAGCAACGTCAATGACGGCCTCGTGCTCTGCTCCGATTCGCGCACCAACGCGGGCACGGACGTCGTCAGCACCTATTCGAAGATGTTCATCTTCGTCTGGCCGGGCGCGCGCTTCTTTTGCCTGCTCTCGGCCGGCAATCTCGCCACAACCCAGGCCGTCGTCAAGAAGCTCAATAGCGACGTGCCCGCCTGGCTCGTGCCGAATCTGTCGACCGTCACGACCATGCACGAGGCGGCCGACGGCGTCGGCATGTCCAATGTCACCGTCGGGCCGCCGAGCGAGCTGTTGATCTACCGGCGCGACAGCCTCGATGGCGGCCGGCGCCTGTTCTTTCGCGAAGACGATCCCTACGCCAAGGAGTTGTCGGAAAAGTGGAACGCCGGCCTCATCGGCGCCCTCGAAGCGCTGCCCTTGTTCGAATGGGAACGCAACGCACCCTAGGAGGAGCGATGGAGCGCATCACGATCTCGATCGATGCGGAACTTGCGGCCGCCTTCGATAAGCTCGTCGCCAAACGCGGCTATGCCAACCGTTCGGAAGCAGTGCGCGACCTCGTGCGTGCCGCCCTCGCCGCCGAAGAGGCGCGCGAAGCGCAAGACGGCCACTGTGTGGCCAATCTCTCCTACGTCTTCAACCATCACGAGCGCGATCTCGCCGAGCGGCTCACCGCCTTGCAGCACGCGCATCACGATCTGCCGGTTGCCACGATGCACGCCCATCTCGACCACGACCATTGCATGGAGAGCATCATCCTGCGCGGGGCTACGGCAGCGGTGCGCGCCTTCGCAGATGCCTTGATCGCCGAGCGCGGCGTGCGCCACGGCCTGCTCAATCTCGTCTCGGTCGAAATGAGCGGCGACGATCATCCCCACGGCCATGCGGCGCACGGCTCGTCAGCCATGCATTTGCATTTGCGGCCGAAGACTTGAGGAAACGCTGGGCGGTTTCAAGGTCGAAGTGCAACGAATTGACGAAAGTGTTGTTCGAAGTTGAAGGCCTCGGGCATGAAGAGTTCGGCAGGGCAAAGCCAGTTGAGGCTCTTGCGGGGTCGGGTATTGAGCTTCCAGGCGATGGCAT
>JAOAHQ010000029.1 GCA_026415155.1 Rhodocyclaceae bacterium | reverse complement strand
ACCCCCTTCTACTCCCGCGCCGCCGCTCCCGCCGGCCACGACGAATGCCGTCGATTTCCGCCCCACCGAGGCCGAGCCGACCCAGCTGCCGCCGCCTGTGCACATCCCTTCGCCGGCCGAGATCGTCGCGGCCATCGATGGCATCAAGCCGCATGCCTCCCCTTCGATCCGGCGCTTTGCGCGCGAGCTTGGCGTCGATATCGCCCTGGTGCCTGGCACGGGCCCCAAGGGGCGCATCACGCGCGAGGACGTGCAAAACTATGTGAAGGGCAGGTTGAGTCAGGCAGGTTCCGCTGTCCCGTCCGCGCCCGCCGCGGCGACGGGGGGATTGAATCTCTTGCCCTGGCCGCAGGTCGATTTCGCCAAGTTCGGCCCGATCGAGAGAAAGCCGCTTTCCCGCATCCAGAAGATTTCCGGCCCGAACCTGGCCCGCAACTGGGTGATGATCCCGGCCGTCACCTATCACGAGGAGGCCGACATCACCGAGCTCGAAGCCTTGCGCGTCGCGCTCAACCAGGAAAACGAAAAGTCGGGCGTGAAGGTGACGATGCTGGCCTTCGTCATCAAGGCCTGTGTGGCCGCGCTCAAAAAGTATCCCGAGCTCAATAGTTCGCTCGATGGCGATGCGCTCGTCTACAAGCGCTACTGGCATATCGGCTTTGCGGCCGATACACCCCACGGCCTCGTCGTGCCGGTGCTCAAAAACGCCGACCAAAAAGGCGTGCTCGAGATCGCGCGCGAGACGGCGGAACTCGCCAAGAAGGCGCGCGAAGGCAAGCTCGCGCCTGCAGACATGCAAGGGGCGAGCTTCACGATCTCGAGCGTCGGCGGCATCGGCGGCACGGCCTTCTCGCCGATCGTCAATGCGCCCGAGGTGGCGATCCTCGGCGTGTCCAAATCGAGCATGAAGCCGGTGTGGAACGGTAAGGAATTCGTGCCACGCCTCATGCTGCCGCTCTCGCTCTCGGCCGACCACCGCGTCATCGACGGCGCCTTGGCGACGCGCTTCAACGCTTATCTTGCCCAACTGCTCGGCGACTTCCGGAGGGTGCTGCTATGAGCCTCCTCGAAGTCAGGGTGCCCGACATCGGTGATTTCAAGGACGTGCCGGTCATCGAGGTGCATGTCAAGGCGGGCGACATTGTCAAGGCCGAGGATGCCCTCATCACGCTCGAATCGGACAAGGCGACGATGGACGTGCCCTCGCCGGCAGCGGGCACGGTGAAGGAAGTCAAGCTCAAGGTCGGTGACAAGGTGTCCGAAGGCAGCCTCGTGCTGCTGCTCGAAACTGCGGCGGGCGAGGCGGCGCAGCCAGGCACGATACCTCAGCCCGCGCCCGCCCCTGCCGTCCCGCCAGCGCCGACCTTGGCGGCCTCATGCCCCAGCGGCCCGGCCGCAATCGAGTGCGAGATGCTCGTGCTCGGCGCCGGCCCGGGCGGCTATTCGGCCGCCTTCAGGAGCGCCGATCTCGGCATGCAGACCGTGCTCGTCGAGCGTTATCCGACCTTGGGGGGCGTTTGCCTCAACGTCGGCTGCATTCCTTCCAAGGCGCTCCTGCACGTCGCGGCGGCGATCGAAGCGGCGCAGCATCTCGCCGCCGCGGGCGTGAGCTTCGTCGGGCCACGCATCGATCTCGATGCGCTGCGTGCCCACAAAGCGAAAGTCGTCGGCCGGCTCACGCAAGGGCTTGCCGGCATGGCGAAGGCGAGAAAGGTCGAAGTCGTGCGCGGCTATGGCCATTTTCTCGATGCGCATCACCTCGAAGTCGAGGAGACGATGGGGCCCGGGCAAGACAAAAGCGGCGGCAAGAAAGTCATCCGCTTTCAAAAGTGCATCATCGCCGCTGGTTCCGCCGCCGTGCATCTGCCCTTCCTGCCGCGTGACCCCCGCATTGTCGACTCGACCGGCACCTTGGCGCTTCCCTTCGTGCCGGGCCGGATGCTCGTCATCGGCGGCGGCATCATCGGCCTCGAGATGGCCACCGTCTACTCGACCTTGGGTGCCCGCGTCGATGTCGTCGAAATGCTCGAAGGCCTCATGCAGGGGCCGGATCGCGACGCGGTGAGGGTTTGGGAGAAGCACAATGCCCATCGCTTTGACAGGATCATGCTGAAGACGAAGACGGCGGCGGTCGAAGCGAAGGAGGATGGCCTCTGGGTCAGCTTCGAGGGCGAGATGGCGCCCAAGGAGCCGCAACGCTATGACCTCATCCTGCAAGCGGCGGGCCGCACGCCCAATGGCAAGAAGATCGGCGCCGACAGGGCGGGCGTGCAGGTCGATGAGCGTGGCTTCATCCCGGTCGATCGTCAAATGCGCACCAACGTGCCGCACATCTATGCGATCGGCGACATCGTCGGGCCGCCGATGCTCGCCCACAAGGCCGTGCATGAGGCGCACGTCGCCGCCGAGGCGGCGGCGGGGCAGCCGGTGCATTTCGATGCGAGCGTGATTCCGAGCGTCGCCTATACGCATCCGGAAGTCGCTTGGGTGGGGCTTACCGAGGACGAGGCGAAGAAGCAGGGCCGCCAGATCGAAGTCGCCAAATTCCCTTGGGCGGCCTCGGGCCGGGCGATCGCCATGGGCGCCGAGGAGGGTTTCACCAAGCTCGTCTTCGATGCCGAAACGCATCGGCTCGTCGGCGGCACGATCGTCGGCCCCTCGGCCGGCGACATGATCGGCGAGATTTGCCTTGCGATCGAGATGGGTGCCGATGCCATCGACATCGGCAAGACGATCCACCCGCATCCAACCTTGGGCGAGACGATTGGCCTTGCGGCGGAAGTGGCGCACGGCAGTTGCACCGATCTGCCGCCGCGCAAGCGCTGAGCGAACCCAAGCCTGGCTTGGAGGCGCGCTATACTGCCTCGAAAGCCGCGTTCCAAGCGGTGCCAAGCGGAGGAGAGTGCATGACCCAGGACGAACTCAAACGGGCCGTCGCCCAGGCGGCGGCGGATTACATTGTCAAAGAGGTGCCGGCCGGCAGCATCATCGGCGTGGGCACGGGTTCGACGGCCAATTGCTTCATCGACGCGCTGGCGAGAATCAAACATCACATCGCCGCCACCGTCGCGAGCTCGGAAGCCACGAAGCAGCGTCTCGAGGGGCACGGCATCCGGGTGCTGGATCTCAACGACGTGACCGCCATGCCGGTCTATGTCGATGGCGCCGATGAGATCACCGCCCGGCTCGAGATGATCAAGGGCGGCGGCGGGGCGCTCACGCGCGAGAAGATCGTTGCCGCCGTGGCCGCGAAGTTCATCTGCGTCTGCGATGAATCGAAGCTCGTCGCCCAGCTCGGCAAGTTTCCACTGCCCATCGAGGTGATCCCGATGGCGCGCGCCTATGTGGCGCGCGAGATCGTGAAGCTCGGCGGCGAGCCGCGTCTGCGCGAAGGCTTCGTCACCGACAACGGCAATGTCATCCTCGATGTGCATGGCCTCATGATCACCGACCCGGTTGGGCTTGAGACCACGCTCAATCAGATCGCCGGCGTCGTCACCAATGGCCTGTTTGCGCGGCGCGGCGCCGATCTGCTGCTGCTTGCGACGCCTTCAGGCGTCAAGCAGTTGGCGCGCTGAAACAATTTCGTCATCTCTGCCGTCTAGACTCCGACCGCTTCAACACCCCCTTCAGGAGAATCGCCGCATGACCGAGCATACCTTCAAGCAGTTCGATACCGAGCTGGAGATGATTCGTGGCAAGGTACTGCAGCTAGGCGGCCTGGTCGAACGCCAGATCGTCAAGGCGATGGAGGCGCTCGCCGAAGGCGATCTGATCCTCTGCGAGCAGGTCATCAATACCGATCACGACGTCAATCGCCTCGAAGTCGAACTCGACGAGGCGTGCACCCACATCATTGCCAAGCGCCAGCCGGCGGCCGTGGATCTGCGCATGATCATGACTGTCATCAAGACGATCACCGATCTCGAGCGCATCGGCGACGAAGCCAAGAAAATCGCCAAGCAGGCGCGCGCGATGCATTCGAGCGACGTCACCTATGCGCCGAAGCTCGAATTACGCCATGCCGCCGACATCGTCGTGGGCATGCTGCGCCAGGCGCTCGATGCCTTCGCGCGCGCGGATTGCTCGGTGGCCACCGAGGTGGCGCGGCGCGACAAGGAAGTCGATGCCGAATTCAAGGCGACGATGCGCCAGCTCATCACCTTCATGATCGAGGATCCGCGCACCATTTCGCGCTCGCTCGAGCTCCTCTTCATCGCCAAGTCGATCGAGCGCATTGGTGATCATGCCAAAAACATCTCCGAATACGTCGTCTATATGGAGAAGGGGCGCGACGTGCGCCATCTTGGCCTCGAAGGGCTCGAGCGCGAGATCGGCAAGCCCGACTGACGCGGCGTTTTGCTAGCTCACTGCGCGCAATGGCCGCCTTTCATGGCGGCCATTGCTTCTGGGCGAACCTCAGCTCCTGGGCGGCACGTAGCCCTGCACGCGGTCGGCGCCCGCACCGAAGAAATGCTTCTCTACCTGCTCGGCGAGATACTTGCGGTGCGAGGGATCGGCGAGGTTCAAGCGGTTTTCGTTGATGATCATCGTCTGCAGCCGTACCCACTGCTGCCAGGCTTCCTTCGAGACGTTCTCGAAGATGCGCTTGCCTAATTCGCCAGGCAGCGGCGGGTAGTCGAGCCCTTCGGCCTCGCGGCCGAGCTTGATGCAATTGACCATTCTTGCCATCGCAGTGTCCTCTGTCTGTCCTCTGTCGGCTTGGGTCAGCCGATTCTACAGGTTCTTCACGAGCACCTTCGAGCGGCGCTGCCAGTTGTAGAGCTCGCGCCTCGATTGCGGCAGCGCGTCGATGCCGGCCTCGACGTAGCCGCGCTCGACAAACCAGTGCGCCGCGCGCGTCGTCAGCACGACGAGGCGCTTGATCTTCAAGGCCTTGGCGCGCGCCTCGATGTGACGGCGCAATTGGTCGCCGAAGCCTTCGCGCCGGTATTCGGGCAGCACGGCGAGGCACGCGAGCTCGGCGGTGGCCGGCTCGCCGCGCTGGCGCGGCAGGGGATAGAGTGCGGCGCAGCCGACGACCACGCCATCGTGGTCGAGCAGCGAGAAGTGGCCGATCTCCATCTCGATGCGTTCGCGGCCGCGCTTGACGAGCGTGCCATCGGCCTCGAGCGGCGCGATCAATTGGAGCACGGCGCCGACGTCCTCAGGGGTGGCTTCCCTCAGGCGCGCCAAAGGCGCGCGCGTCATCACGGTGCCGATGCCTTCGCGCGTGAAGAGCTCCATGAGCATCGCGCCATCGAGCGAACGGTCGAGGAAATGCACGCGGCCGACGCCATTGCAGCAGGCGCGGATCGCGCCGGGCAGCACGCGCGCCACCTCGGGGGATTGCGCTACCTGCTTCGCCAGGAGCTGCTCGGCCTCCTCGACGGTCAAGGCTTCGATCAGCTGCCCTTGGGCGTCCTTGAGACCGGCAGAATCGCAGAGGAAGATCAGCTTGTCGGCCTTGATCGCCGTGGCGACGGCCTCGGCGACTTCCTCCCAGGCGAGGTTGAAGAGCTCGCCCGAGGGCGAGGCGGCGATCGGCGTGATCAGCACGACGTTTTCCTGCGCGAGATCGGCGCGAATCTCGTCGGCTTCGACCTTGCGTACCGCACCGGTGAATTGAAAATCGACGCCATCGACGACGCCGACGGGTTTCGCTGAGATGAAATTGCCGCCCGTGACGCGCAAGAAGGCGCCGGCAAGCGGCGTGTTCGGCAAGCCTTGCGAGAGCAGCGCCTCGATCTCGATCCGGGTGACGCCCATCGCGCGCTTGACGCATTCGAGCGTGGCCGCGTCGGTGACGCGCAGGCCATTGTGAAAGCGCGGCGCAAGACCGCGGCTTGCCATCTCGGCATCGATCTGCGGCCGCGCGCCATGCACGAGGACGAGCTGGATGCCCATGCTGTCCAAGAGCGCGATGTCGTGGATGAGCGCCTGCGCCACGCCTTCGGTGAGCACCTCGCCGCCGAAGGCGATGACGAAGGCGCGGCCGCGAAAGGCATGGATGTAAGGGGCGGCCTGGCGCACCCAGGCGACGAGCCGCGCATCCGTGAGGGGCGTCGAGCTGGCTTGTCCCATGCCGTTAATCTTTCTTGCCCTTCTTCGCCTTCTTTTCCTTCGGCCGCGGCGTTTCTTCGAGCGCCGCCTCGATGCGCTCGCAGAGAGTGCGCAGCACCTTGACGCGCGCATAGGCCTTGTCGTTCGCCTCGATAAGCGTCCAAGGCGCCGTGCCGGTGCTGGTGCGATCGACCATGTCGCACACGGCTTGATGATAGGCATCCCATTTCTCTCTGTTGCGCCAGTCTTCCTCGGTGATCTTGAAGCGCTTGTATTCGGTGTTCTCGCGCTCCTTGAAGCGCTTCAACTGCTCGTCCTTGGAAATCTGCAGCCAGAATTTGACGACGATCGCGCCGGCTTCGGCGAGCTCGTGCTCGAAGTCGTTGATCTCGCTATAGGCGCGCAGCCAGTCGGCTTCGGCGCAAAAGCCCTCGACGCGCTCGACGAGCACGCGGCCATACCAGGAGCGGTCGAAGATCGTCACCCGGCCGACGCGCGGAATGTGGCGCCAAAAGCGCCACAGATAGGGCTGGGCGCGCTCTTCTTCGGTCGGCGCGGCGATCGGCACGATCTGGTAGTCGCGCGCATCCATCGCGGCGGCCACACGGCGGATCGCGCCGCCCTTGCCGGCGGCATCCGCGCCTTCGAAGACGCAGATCACGGAATGCTGTTTGAAGCGCGGATCGCGGATGAGTTCGGCAAGCCGGCCCTGCCATTTCGCAAGCTGCTCTTCGTATTCCTTCTTGGTGAGCTTCTTCGTGAGGTCGAGCTCGGAGATGACGTCGCGGCCGTCGATGTTGGGCTGGATCGGCGGCGCCACCGGCGTCGCCTGCTTGTCCTGGTCAGAAAGCCGCTTTCTGATCGCCTCGAGGATGATCTTGCCGGTGGTGAGAGAGCGGTAGCGATCGTCCTCGCCCTCGACGATGATCCAGGGCGCCCAGGGCGTGTTCGTCATGCGCAGCACGTGGCCGGCGACTTCCTGCAGCTGGTCGTAGGTCTTTAAGCGCTCCCAGTTCCATTTCGTCACCCGCCAGGCGGTGCGCGGGTCTTTTTCGAGCGCCTTCAGGCGCCGCTTCTGCCCTTCCTTGGTGAGATGGAACCAGAACTTGAGCACCAAGGCGCCCTCATTGACGAGCATCTGCTCGAAGCGGTTGATCTGGTCGATGCGCTGATCCATCTGCGCCTGCGTCATGCCGCCTTCGATGCGGTCGTGGATCGGGCTCGAATACCAGGAGCCGGCGAAGATGCCGATGCGCCCTTTGGGCGGCAGCGCGCGCCAGTAGCGCCACATGAAGGGGCGCTGGCGCTCCTCATCGGTCGGCGCCGAAAAGGCAAGCGTCGAGATGTAGCGCGGATCCATCCACTCGTAAAGGATGTTGATCGTCTCGCCCTTGCCTGCGCCATCCTGGCCGGAGACGAGGATGATGACGGGAAACTTACGCTGCTCCTTGAGCTCGTATTGGACGTCGAGCAAGTCGGCGCGCAGTAGCGGCACGGTCTGTTTGTAGGTTTCCTTGTCGATCTTGTGACCCAGTTCTGCCGATTCGAACATCGCAATCCTCCCTAAAAATCTCCCCACAAGGCCTGCAAGGCGGCAAGCGCCGCCATCCCTGCCGTTTCCGTGCGCAAGATGCGCGGGCCAAGCTTGAGCGCCATAAAACCCGCCGCCTGCGCAGCTTCGATTTCGCTTGCCTCCCAGCCGCCTTCGGGGCCCACCAGCACGATGACGGGCCCGCTGGGCCGAGAGAACGTCTCGAGCCGCTGGGCCCCGTCCGGCACCATGATGAGCGAGAGCGCATTGTGCGCCGCCGCCTGCGCAAGATATTGAGGCAAATCAAGCACGGGGGCGACGGTCGGGACGCGGTTGCGGCCGCACTGCTCGCAGGCGGCGGCGGCGATCGCATTCCAGTGGGCGAGTCTTCTCGCCATGCGCTCCGCCGATAGCCGCATTACGCTGCGCTTGGCCGCGAGCGGCTGGATCGCCGCCACGCCCAATTCGACGCATTTTTCGACGATCCAGTCCATCTTGTCGCCCGCCGGCAGCGCCTGCGCGAGCGTGATGGCAAGCGGCGATTCGCGTTCGACGTCGTTGAACGCGTCGATCAACGCCTGAGCCGTCCCGCCGGCGCCGACTTTGAGCGTGGCCTGCCATTCGCCGCCTTGGCCATCGAAGAGCACGAGGCGATCGCCGCTTTTCATGCGCAATACGCGCAGCGCGTGGTGCGCAGCACCCTCAGGCAGGGTGACGAGTGCGCCCGGGGAGAGGGGCGGGGAGCAATGGAAGCGCGGTATCATTTTTTTGCATTATTTCACAGCGCATCCTGGCCTGAGGGCCCGCTATGACCACCCTTGATTCTTCTCGGCTCGTTTGGGCCAAAAGGCTCGCGCTGGGGGCGGCCGGCCTTCTCGTGCTGGCCCTGCTCTTGGCTTGGCTGGCCCTGCCGCGCCTCATCGAGTCGCAGGCCGAGCGCCTCGTGGCGCAGACCGGCCATCGGCTGACCATTGGGCGGCCGCAGATCGACCCTTTCGCGCTTTCCATGCGCATTGCTGGGTTGAAGTTCAGCACCGCCAGAGGGGAGGCGCTCTTTTCTTTCGATGAGCTCTTCATCGATCTTTCCGCCGCGAGCCTTGTCAAGGGCCGGGCGGTCTTCGACGAGGTCCGTCTCGTGGCGCCCAGCGCGCGACTTGTCGCGCTGCCCGAGGGCGCGACGAACTGGACGCCCTTTTTCGCTGCTTTGCAGGCGAAAGACGAGCCGGTGCCGTCCGAGAAAAAAACCGGTCTGCCGCGCCTCGAGATCCATCGTTTCGAGCTTACCGGCGGCACGCTCGATTTCGCCGACCGCAGGCGTGAGCCTGTCTTCGAGACGCGCATCGCGCCATTCGAGCTTGCGCTCGAAGCGGTCTCGACCTTGCCGGATGAGCGCGGCCGCATGCGTCTCGAGGCGAAGACTTCGTTAGGTGCTGCGCTTGTCCTCGCGGGGGAGGTGAGCGTGAATCCTCTCGAGCTTTCCGGAGATTTTTCACTCGCCGGATTGCCGCTCGCCGCGCTCGCGCCGTATCTGACGGCCCTGCCCGCCCCGCCGCAGGGAACGTTGGCCCTGTCGGCGCGTTACCGTGCCGGGGTGGGGGAGGCGGGGCTGCACGCCGCCCTCGAAGGCCTCGAAGCGAAGCTCGAGCACCTCCATCTGCCGCTCAAGGCCGGCGGAAGCGCCGCGCTCGAGGTGGCCGAAGCGAGCCTCACAGAGGGGCGCTTGCTTTGGCCAGCGTTGGAGGCCAGTGCGGCGGCGCTGGCAGTGCAGGGCGCTGTCCTGGCCCTGAGCGGCGAGGTGCCTGCGCCGCGTCTTGCCGCGCTGCGCATCGAGGCGCCGCGTCTGAACCTCGCCGCGCGCGAGGCCAGCACTGGCCGCATCGTGCTCACCGAGGGCCGCCTCGCGCTCACCCGCCAAGCGGATGGGCGCCTCGATCTCATCGAAGCGATCCGCGCTGCCCTGCCACCTCCTTCGCAGGAGGAATCCCCGCCGTGGCGTTATCGCGCCGATGCCCTCGAGCTTGCGGGCTTCGAGATCGCCCTGCGCGATGAGGGAGTGGCGCCGGCGGCCGCGCTCTCACTCGAGAACCTCGCGCTCACCGTCGAAGGCGCGAGCGATGATCTCGGACAAGCCCTGCCCTTGCGATGGCGCTTTGACGTCAAGGGGGGCGGGCGCTGCGAGGCGGAGGGTTCGCTGGTCTTAAGCCCGCTCAAAGTCGATCTGAGGATGAAGCTGGCCGATCTCTCGCTCAAGGCCGCGCAGCCTTATCTTTCGGCGCGGACGACGCTGACGCTCGCGGATGGGAAAGTTTCATCTTCAGGGCAGCTCACGCATGACGCGCAGCACGGCCCGCGCTATCGCGGCGACTTGGCCTTGCGCCAGCTGCGGCTGCTTGCCGGTGAAGAGGTTTTGCTGGCCTGGAAAAACCTGGCAACGGACAGCCTTAAGCTGAGTGCGACGGGGCTTGCCATCGGCGAGCTGAATCTGAACGGCCTCGATACGCGGCTTGTCATCGACAAGGACAAGAACGTCAATCTCAAGCAAGTCTTCAAGCCCGCACCCGTGGCTGCCGCCGCCCCAGACGGGCTGTCTGCCCCGCCCACAGAGGCATTTGCCGTCCAGATCGATCGCCTCAACTTTTACAACGGCGAGATCTACTTTGCCGACCATTCGCTCGTGCTGCCCTTTGGCACGCGCATCCATCATCTGCGCGGCGCGCTGGGCAATCTTTCTTCGCGCCCGGGACGCGGCCCAGGGCAGCTCGAGCTGGAAGGCGAAGTCGATGAATATGGCCTCGCGCGCGCCTTCGGCACAGTGAACCTCTTTGCGCCCACCGACTTCATGGATCTCGCCGTGCAGTTCAAAAACGTCGAGATGATGCGGCTGACTCCCTATACCGCGACCTTTGCCGGCCGCAAGATCGCCTCGGGTAAGCTCTTCCTCGATCTTCGCTACAAGATCAAGGATCGCCAGCTCCTCGGCGAGAACCAGGTGATCATGGAGCGGCTCGTGCTCGGCGAGCACATCGAAAGCCCCACGGCGCTCGATCTGCCGCTCGATCTCGCCGTGGCGCTCCTGGAAGATGCCGATGGCCGCATCGATCTCGCCCTGCCGGTCTCGGGCAGCCTCGACGATCCGCAATTCAGTTATGGCGGCCTCGTCTGGCAGGCGATCAAGAATGTGCTCACCAAGCTCGTCACGGCGCCATTCCGCGCCTTGGGCGCGCTCTTTGGGGGAAGCGAGCCCATCGAAACGGTCGCCTTCGAGGCGGGGGTTGCCGAGCTTGCGCCTCCCGAGCGAGAAAAGCTCGCGCGGCTCGCCCAGGCGCTCGCCAAACGCCCCGCGCTCGTGCTGGAACTTTCCGGCGTCTGGAGCGAGGCCGACCGCCTGGCGCTGCAGGATCGGGAGCT
Source organism: Rhodocyclaceae bacterium (assembly GCA_026415155.1). Taxonomy (GTDB): domain Bacteria; phylum Pseudomonadota; class Gammaproteobacteria; order Burkholderiales; family Rhodocyclaceae; genus Sulfuricystis. Next base: position 26,152 of record JAOAHQ010000029.1, on the reverse strand, counting down.
CAGACGCGCGCTCGTCGAGAGGCTGGGGCAGAAGCGATTGGACGAGGGTGACCCAGGACCTTTATCGACGGCGCAACCCAAGGTGCAGGCCGCGCTCGAAAGCCTTTTCGAAGCGCGCTTTGGCGCGGCGGAGCTCGCGGCGCTCAAGGAAGGCTACCGCCGCGCCAATCCAGGCAAACTCGAGGAAGGCATAGCCGGCAAGATGCTCTCGCGCCTTTCAGGCCTCGTGCGCGAGAAGAAGTCTTTGTCCGCGGACGAAGTCGAGCGCTTGAAGGGCGCCGATTTCCATGCGGTGCTTTATGAGCGGCTGCGCGCCCAGGTCGCGCTCGGCGACGAAAAGCTCAAATCCTTGGCCGACGCGCGCGCGCAAAATGCGGCTTTAGCGCTCAAGGCCGCTGGCGTTGCGCCCGAGCGTGTGCGGCTTGCTCCGGCGCAGGCCGGTGAGGCCGTGGACGGTAACATCGCTCTCAAGATGACGCTCGCGACGAGCAGGAAAACAGAATCAACGCAATAGAACGAGGAGACAGAGATGGTCAGCACCCCCACCCCCGTCTGTAACTTCGGCTGGAAGGCCGTCGATTTCGATCTGCCCGGCGTCGATGGCAAGCGTTACAACCTTGAAGCCGTGCGCGGGCCAAACGGCCTCTTGGTCATGTTCATCTGCAACCACTGCCCCTACGTGAAGGCGGTGATCGACCGCATCGTGCGCGACACGAAGGAGCTCAAAGACTATGGCATCGGCTCGATCGCGATCATGAGCAATGATCCGACCGATTATCCGGAAGATTCCTGGGACAACATGGTGAGAATCGCGTGCGAGAAACAGTTTCCGTTTCCCTACGTGCTCGACGAGACGCAGGAAGTCGCCAAGGCCTACGGCGCCGTGTGCACGCCCGATTTCTTCGGCTTCAACGCGCAGCTCGAACTCCAGTATCGCGGCCGGCTCGATGAATCGCGCAAGGAGACCGCGCCCGAGGGCGTGCGCCGCGATCTCTTCGAAGCGATGAAGCAGATTGCGCAGACGGGGGAGGGCCCGCGCGAGCAGATTCCTTCGATCGGCTGCTCGATCAAGTGGAAGGCCGCGTGAGGCTCCTCCTCCTAGCGCTGTTGCTGTGGGGCGGCTTTCTTGCGGCGCGGGCCGCCGATGACGTGCTCTTGATCCAGCAAGGGCCGCAAGGCTTCGTCGTCTGGCATACGGAGGGGGCGAGCCAGCTCGATGATGACACGGTGATGGAGCTGCTGCTCACCGCCACCCCCGAGGGCGGCCCCGAGCTGCCCACCGCGCTGGGGCCGGCGCGCGCCTATCTGTTGCCCGAAGGCGCCCTGATCCGTTTCCTGACGGCCTCCAAAGACCGCACCTTGCTTGTCGATCGCGATGCCTGCGGCCATATCAAGCTTTGGCATGCCGAGGGCGCCACGGCGCTTTCCGATGAGGAGCTCACCGAAATCGTCATGTCGGCGCTCCCCGAGGGCGGGCCGCGCCTGTCGATCCGCGGCCGCTACGCCAAGGCTTTCCTCGGCAAGCTCGGCGTCATCGTGACCTTCTGGAACGTCCCGCAGCGGCGCTAGCGCCGTCCCGCCAGCGCCGACGATCAAGGGTATGATGCATGCGAGGAGCAAGGAGGCAAGGAGATGGGACTCGCGTTGCGCAAAGATACAGGCCGTTACACCTATGCCGACTACCGGTGCTGGCCGGAAGAGGAGCGCGTCGAGCTCATCGACGGCGTCGCCTGGGCGATGGGTCCGGCGCCCTCGCGCCGGCATCAGGAGATCGTGCTCGAAATCGCTCGGCAGATCGCCGATGCGCTCGAAGGCTCGCCTTGCCGGCCCTATATCGCTCCCTTCGACGTGCGTCTGCCTCAGGCCGACGAGGCCGACGAATGGGTTAAGACCGTCGTGCAGCCCGACATCGCCGTGATCTGCGACAAAAGCAAGCTGGATGAAGCCGGCTGCCGCGGTGCCCCGGACTGGATCGTCGAGGTGCTCTCACCGGCCACCGTCGCGCGCGATCAGATCACCAAGCGCGCGCTTTATGAGCGCGCCGGCGTGCGCGAGTACTGGATCGTCCATCCGAGCGACCGCGTCGTGACGATCTATCTTTGGGAAAACGGCGTCTATGGCAAGCCGGCGATCCAGGAGCTCACCGAGACGACTGCCGCGACGATCCTGCCCGGGGTCATCATCGACTGGGCGCGCGTGATGCGCGAGGATTGAGAGCAAGCAAACCGTCTGAGATGCTGCATTGCAGCAGCAGAGCGCTTATTCAAATCATAAGAAAAAGTGACTGGCGCTTAAGCTCCGACCGCATTAGAGTTTAGTGATCTGCGCGGCGCCCCACGCGGGGGCCGCAAACCGTTTCTCCACTCCCTCTGGCGTTTGCCAGTTTGGCCCCGCCCCCTCGCGGGGGCGGGGGTTTTTCTTGGGTTGGGCAACGGTCGCGGATCACAAGACCAACAGGCTTAAACTGGCTGCCGACACAGGAGGGGAACATGCTTTCAGGTCGCATTACGCTGACCCAGTTCATGAACGAGGAGCAGCGCCACATTGAAGGCGCGACCGGCGATTTCACGGGCCTCATCAACGACATCGCCACGGCCAGCAAGGTGATCGCCAATTACGTCGGCAAAGGCGCCCTGCTCGCCACCGGCAAGGAGCTCAACCAGAAGATCGAGGCGATGGCCAACGAGGTCATGCTCGAGACGGGCATCGCGACGCGCCATCTCGCCGCCTTGGCCTCCGAGGACATGGAAGGCATCAAGGAGGCCCAGCCGCGCGGCAAATATCTTTTGACCTTCGATCCCTTGAACGGCTCGGGCAATCTCGACATCAACTTCCAGACCGGCACGATCTTTTCGATCATGCGCGCGCCCGACCCGAAGCGCAAGCCAAAGGTCGAGGATTTCTTGCGTCCTGGCCGCGAAATCCTCGCTGCCGGCATGGTCCAATATGGCGCCTCGACGCGCCTCATCCTTACCACGGGGCTGGGCGTCAATGGCTTCACGCTCGATCGCGAGATCGGCGAATACGTGCTCACCCACCCGAAGATCACCATCCCACAGGAAGCTTCCACCTTTGCGATCAATGCCTCGAACGAGCGCTATTGGGAGCCGCCGGTGCGCCGTTACGTCCATGAGTGCATGCAAGGCAAGGATGGCCCGCGCGGCAAGGATTTCGGCATGCGTTGGGTGGCCTCCTTGGTTGCCGAGGCCTATCGCATCCTCACGCGCGGCGGCGTCTTCCTTTATCCGCACGATCAGCGCACGCGCGAGCAAGGCGGGCGCCTGGGGCTCATCTATGAAGCCAATCCGATCGCCTTCATCATCGAGCAGGCCGGCGGCGCCGCGATCACGGGCCGCAACCGCATCCTCGACATCCAGCCGACAGAGCTCCATCAACGCGCTCCCTTCATCTTCGGCTCCAAGGACGAGGTCGAGCGCATCCATCGTTATCACCAGGAATACGTCGAGGGCAAGGATCTGGAGAGCTACGACATGCCGCTGTTTTCCTCGCGCTCGCTGTTCCGCTGACGGCGGCTTGCTCATCCCCCGGTTTTCATTTCTTTTCGGAGTCGATCATGTCGGTCAAGCATCCCATCATCGCCATCACCGGTTCCTCCGGCGCGGGCACCTCGACGGTCACCAAGTCCTTCCAGCACATCTTCCGGCGCGAGAAGATCACCGCGGCAATCATCGAGGGCGATTCCTTCCATAAATACGACCGCAAACAGATGCGCGAGGTCGCCGCCGAGCAGGCGAAGAAAGGCAACAACCATTTCAGCCATTTCGGCCCCGATGCCAACGAGCTCGAACTGCTCGAGCAATTGTTCAAGCAATATGGCGAGACGGGCACCGGCAAGCGCCGCTACTACCTGCACAACCATGAAGAAGCCGAACCCTGGGGGCAGGAGCCCGGCACCTTCACGCCCTGGCAGGATCTGCCGCCCTCGGATCTGCTCTTCTACGAGGGGCTGCACGGCGCGGTGGTCACCGACAAGGTCAATGTCGCCCAGTATGCCGATCTGCTCGTCGGCGTGGTGCCGATCATCAACCTCGAATGGATCCAGAAGCTGATCCGCGACCGCTCAGCGCGCGGCTATTCGACCGAGGCGGTCGTCGATACCATCCTGCGGCGCATGCCCGACTACGTCAATTACATCTGCCCGCAGTTTTCGCGCACCCACGTCAATTTCCAGCGCGTGCCGACCGTCGATACCTCGAACCCCTTCATCGCCCAGGACATCCCGACGCCCGATGAGAGCTTCGTCGTGATCCGCTTCGCCAATCCGAAGGGCATTGACTTTCCGTATCTCTTGTCGATGATCCACGACTCCTTCATGTCGCGCCCGAACGTCATCGTCGTGCCGGGCGGCAAGATGGAGCTCGCCATGCAGCTCATCTTCACGCCGATGATCCTGCGCCTGATGGAGAACAAGCGTCGCGCCATGGCGCTCTAAAGACGCCCCAAAGATTCAGAAAAACTTTCGATGACCGTAAGCTCCGTGTTTCGCGGATAATTCCGCGCTCGCCGGAGGAAAGGAAACCCATGTCCGCCACGTTCAGTGATTTCGAACCCCCCGTCTTCAACAACCTGACCAGCGCGATCCGCGCGCTTGCCATGGACGCCGTCGAGAAGGCCAAGTCGGGCCATCCCGGCGCGCCGATGGGCATGGCCGAGATCGCCGAGGTGCTCTGGAACCACCACCTGCGCCACAATCCGGCCAACCCGAAATGGGCCAACCGCGACCGTTTCGTCCTCTCGAACGGCCACGGCTCGATGCTGATCTACGCCTTGCTGCACCTGACCGGCTACGATCTGACGATCGAGGACATCAAGCAATTCCGTCAGCTCCATTCCAAGACGCCGGGGCACCCCGAATACGGCTACACGCCGGGTGTGGAGACGACGACGGGGCCATTGGGGCAGGGCATCACCAACGCCGTCGGCATGGCGATGGCGGAGAAGCTCCTTGCCGCCGAGTTCAACCGGCCCGGCCACGAGATCGTCGATCATCGCACCTGGGTGTTCCTGGGCGATGGCTGTCTGATGGAAGGCATCTCGCACGAGGCCTGTTCGCTCGCCGGCACCTGGGGGCTGGGCAAGCTCACCGCCTTCTGGGACGACAACGGCATCTCGATCGACGGCCATGTCGAAGGCTGGTTTACTGAAGACGTCTGCAAGCGCTTCGAGGCCTATGGCTGGCATGTCGTGCGCAACGTCAATGGGCACGATCCCGAGGCGATCCACCGGGCGATCGAGGAGGCGAAGAGCGTCACCGACAAGCCGAGCTTCATCCAGTGCAAGACCATCATCGGCGCCGGTGCGCCGAACAAGGCCGGCACGCACGACGTGCATGGCGCGCCCTTGGGCGAGGCCGAGATCGCCGCCGCGCGGCCCCATATCGGCTGGGTGTTTCCGCCCTTCGAGATTCCCCAGGAAGTCTATGAAGCCTGGGATGCGAGGAAGAAGGGCGCCGAGTGGGAAGCCGAGTGGAACCGCAAGTTCGAGCACTATGCCCAGGCCTATCCCAACGAGGCGGCCGAGTTCAAACGGCGCATGGCCAAAGAGCTGCCGCCTAACTGGGAAGAGGTGAAGAAAAAGGCGATCGCCGCCGTCAATGAAAAGGCGGAAAGTGTGGCCACGCGCAAGGCGAGCCAGATCGCCATCAACATGCTCGCTCCCGCCCTGCCCGAATTCGTTGGCGGTTCGGCCGATCTCACCGGCTCGAACCTCACCAACTGGACCGGCTGCAAGCCTGTCTCGGGCCGGAGTGTCGGCAACTACATCTCCTATGGCGTGCGCGAGTTCGGCATGGCGCACATCATGAACGGCATGGCCCTGCATGGCGGCATCCTGCCCTTTGGCGGCACCTTCCTGATGTTCTCCGAATACGCGCGCAATGCCCTGCGCATGTCGGCGCTCATGAAGCAGCGCGTCATTTACGTCTTCACGCACGACTCGATCGGCCTCGGCGAAGACGGCCCGACGCACCAGCCGATCGAGCAGATCGCCACGCTGCGCCTGATTCCCAACATGGAGGTGTGGCGCCCCTGCGACACGGTCGAGACGATGGTCGCCTGGATCGCCGCCGTCGAAAAGCGCGATGGCCCGACCTCGCTGTGCCTGTCGCGCCAGAACCTGCCCTTCATCAAGCGCGATGCCGCGACGATCGAGCGCATCAAGCAAGGGGGCTATCTCCTTTCGCCGGCCAAGGGCGATGCCAAGGCGGTGATCATCGCCACCGGCTCTGAGGTCGAGCTCGCCCTCAAGGCTCAGGAAGCGCTTGCACAGCAGGAAATCCACGTCAATGTCGTCTCGATGCCTTCGACGACCGTTTTCGACCGCCAGCCGAAGGAATACAAAGAGAGCGTGCTGCCCAAGGGCTTGCCCAAGATCGTCGTCGAAGCGGGCGTCACCGACGGCTGGTGGAAATACATCGGCGGCGAAGGCACCGTGATCGGCATCGACCGCTTTGGCGAATCGGCACCCGCCAGCGTGCTCTTCAAGGAATTCGGCTTCACGGTGGCGAACGTCGTGAAGGCCGTCGAGCAATTCATCTAATCACACCAGGAGATCGCACAGATGACTATCAAGGTTGGCATCAACGGTTTCGGCCGCATCGGCCGCATGGCTTTCCGCGCCATCGCCAAGGACTTCCCCGAGCTCGAGGTCGTCGGCATCAACGATCTGCTCGAGCCCGGCTATCTCGCCTACATGCTCAAGTACGATTCCGTGCATGGCCGTTTCAATGGTGACATCGCGGTCGACGGCAACTTCCTCGTCGTCAATGGCAAGAAGATTCGCTTGACGGCCGAGAAGGATCCCGCCAACCTCAAGTGGGGCGAGGTGGGGGCCGACATCGTCATCGAATCGACCGGCCTCTTCCTCACCAAGGAAAGCTGCCAGAAACACCTCGACGCGGGCGCCAAGAAGGTCGTGCAATCGGCGCCTTCGAAGGACGACACGCCGATGTACGTCTATGGCGTCAATCACGAGAAATATGCGGGCGAGACCATCGTCTCGGCGGCTTCTTGCACAACCAACTGCCTGGCCCCCGTCGCCAAGGTGCTGCATGACAAGTTCGGCATCAAGCGCGGCCTCATGAGCACCGTGCATGCCGCCACCGCGACGCAAAAGACCGTCGATGGCCCCTCCGCGAAGGACTGGCGCGGCGGCCGCGGCATCCTCGAGAACATCATTCCGTCTTCGACGGGGGCTGCCAAGGCTGTCGGCAAGGTCATCCCCGAGCTCAACAAAAAGCTCACCGGCATGGCTTTCCGCGTGCCGACCTCCGACGTCTCCGTCGTCGACCTCACCGTCGAGCTCCTCAAGGAGACCACCTATGAGGACATCTGCAAGGCGATGAAGGAAGCGTCCGAAGCCGGCCCGCTCAAGGGCGTGCTCGGCTATACCGACGAGAAGGTCGTCTCGACCGACTTCCGCGGCTGCGGCCTGCCCTCGATCTTCGACGCCGAGGCCGGCATCCAGCTCGATCCGACCTTCGTCAAGGTCGTCGCCTGGTACGACAACGAGTACGGCTACACCTGCAACATGCTGCGCTTCGTCAAGCACGTCGCCAGCAAGTAAGCCGAAGTTGACGATCCAAGCGTTGCGGTGTCATGCCGCCGCAACGCTTCCGTGGTCAACTTCGAGAAAATCCAGGAGACACACATGCCCAAGTTCATCCGCATGACCGATCTCGACCTCAAGGGCAAGCGCGTGTTCATTCGCGCCGACCTGAACGTGCCGGTCAAAGACGGCAAGGTCACCTCCGATGCCCGCATCACCGCCTCGATGCCGACCATCGAATATGCGATGAAGGCTGGCGCCCGCGTCATGGTCACTTCACACCTCGGCCGCCCGACCGAAGGCGAACTCAAGCCCGAGGATTCGCTCGCGCCGGTCGCCGAGGTGATGAGCGCCAAACTTGGCAAGCCGGTGCGCCTGATCCAGAACTGGGTCGATGGCGGCTTCGAGGTTCAGCCGGGCGAAGTCGTGCTGCTCGAAAACTGCCGCGTGAACAAAGGCGAGAAGAAGAACGCCGAGGAGACGGCGAAGAAATACGCCGCGCTGTGCGACGTCTTCGTCATGGATGCCTTCGGCACCGCGCACCGGGCGGAAGCCTCGACCTATGGCATCGCGCAATATGCACCCATCGCCTGCGCCGGCATGCTGGTCACCGAAGAGCTCGAGGCGCTCGACAAGGCGCTTGCCAATCCGGCGCGGCCGATGGTGGCGATCGTCGGCGGCTCGAAGGTCTCGACGAAGCTGACCGTGCTCGAGGCGCTTTCCGAGAAAGTCGATCAGCTGGTGGTCGGCGGCGGCATCGCCAACACCTTCCTCAAGGCGGCGGGCAAGCCCGTCGGCAAATCGCTCTGCGAAGACGAGCTCGTGCCGACGGCCAAGGCGCTGATGGAAAAGATGCAAAAGCGCGGTGCGTCCATTCCGATCGCCGTCGATGTGGTCGTTGGCAAGCAATTCGACGCCAACGAACCCGCCGTGCTGAAGGAGGCCGACGCCGTGGCCGAGGATGACATGATCTTCGACATCGGGCCGAGGAGCGCCCAGCAGCTTGCCGACATCATCATGCAGGCGGGCACCGTGGTGTGGAACGGGCCGGTCGGCGTGTTCGAGTTCGACCAGTTCGGTGAGGGTACCAAGAAGGTGGCCGAGGCAATCGCTGCGACCAAGGCCTTCACGCTCGCCGGCGGCGGCGATACGATCGCCGCGATCCAAAAGTATGGCATCTACGACAAGGTGTCCTACATCTCGACCGCCGGCGGAGCCTTCCTCGAATACCTCGAAGGCAAGGTGCTGCCCGCCGTCGAGATTCTCGAAAAGCGCGCCCAAGGCTGATCATTCGCGCGGGCCGCGTTAAGTTGCGGCCCGCCGCCTTGCTATGCTACGCGCCACGAAAATCGTCGCCACGCTCGGGCCGGCCTCATCGGATGCCCAGACGCTCGACCGACTCGTCGCCGCGGGCATCGACGTCGTGCGGCTCAATTTCTCCCACGGCACGGTCGAGGATCACAAAAAGCGCATCGAGTTGCTGCAAGAGGCGATGCGCAAGCACGACCGCACCATCGGCGTGATGGCCGATCTGCAAGGGCCGAAGATCCGCATCGGCAAGTTTGTTGGCAGCAAGGTGCTGCTCAAGACCGGCCAGCGCTTCATTCTCGACGCGAGCAGCGAACTCGGCGATACGACGCGCGTCGGCCTCGACTATCCGGAGCTCATCGACGATGTGAGGCCTGGCGACACGCTGCTGCTCGACGATGGCCGCATCGTCATGGACGTCGAACACCTCGAGGAGAGCGAAATCCACTGCATCGTGCGCCATGGCGGCGAGCTTTCCAACAACAAGGGCATCAACAGGCAAGGCGGCGGGCTTTCCGCGCCGGCGCTCACGGCCAAAGACATCGAGGACATCCAGATCGCCGCCGAATTGCAGGTCGATTACGTCGCGGTGTCGTTCCCGAAGTCGGGCGGCGACTTGCGCCTGGCCAGGAAGCTCCTACACAAGGCCGGCTCGCAGGCCTTGGTGATCGCCAAGATCGAGCGGGTCGAGGCCGTGGCGAATCTTGAGGACATCCTGCACGCCTGCGACGGCGTCATGGTGGCGCGCGGGGATCTCGCCGTCGAGGTCGGCGATGCGGCCGTGCCGGCGCTGCAGAAGAAGATCATCCGCGCGGCGCGCGAGCACAACAAGTTCACGATCACGGCGACGCAGATGATGGAATCGATGATCCATTCGCCGGTGCCGACGCGCGCCGAGGTCTCCGACGTCGCCAATGCCGTGCTCGATGGCACCGATGCCGTGATGCTCTCGGCCGAGACGGCCGCGGGCGACTATCCTGTCGAGACGGTGCAGGCAATGGCGCGCATCTGCCACGAGGCGGAGAAGTCCACCGACCCCGCGGCGCTCGACCGCCACTTCCTCGACCGTGTCTTCACGCGCATCGACAAGTCGATCGCCATGGCGGCGCTGTTTACTGCCCATCACTTGCAGGTCAAGGCCATCGTCGCGCTCACGCAATCGGGCTCCACCGCGCTGTGGATTTCGCGCCTCGATTGCGGCGTGCCGATTTATGCGATGACGCCCGACATCCGCACGCGCTACAAGGTCAGCATCTATCGCGGGGTGTATCCTTTGATGATGCGTTACGTCGGCAAGGATCGCGACGAGATGCTGTTCGAGGCGGAGGAAGAACTGATCCGCTCCGGCGCCGTCGAGATCGGTGACCTGATCGTGCTCACCTTCGGCGAGCCGATCGGCCAGGCCGGCGGCACGAATACCCTGAAACTGATCCGGGTCGGCGAACACGCGTCGGCCTAACGAACCCACCACTAGACAAGAGGAGATCTCCATGCCACTCGTATCGATGCGCCAGCTCTTGGACCATGCCGCCGAACACGGCTATGGCCTGCCCGCCTTCAACGTCAATAACCTCGAGCAGATCCAGGCCATCATGGAGGCTGCCGAGGAGACCAACAGCCCGGTGATCATGCAGGGCTCGGCCGGCGCGCGCAAATACGCCGGCGAAGCCTATCTGCGCAAGCTCATCGAAGCGGCGATCGAAACCCACCCCGACATCCCGATCGTCATGCACCAGGATCACGGCGCCAGCCCGGCCGTCTGCATCCAGGCGATCCGCTCGGGCTTCTCGAGCGTCATGATGGACGGCTCGCTGATGGAAGACGCCAAGACGCCTTCCACCTTCGAATACAACGTCGAGGTGACGCGCAAAGTCGTCGAGATGGCCCATGCCATCGGCGTCTCGGTCGAGGGCGAGCTGGGCTGTCTGGGCTCTTTGGAAACCGGCCAGGGCGAGAAGGAAGACGGCCACGGCGCCGAAGGCAAACTCTCGCACGACCAGCTCCTCACCGACCCCAACGAGGCTGCCGAGTTCGTCAAACTCACTGGCGTCGATGCGCTGGCGATCGCGATTGGCACCTCGCACGGCGCCTACAAGTTCACGCGGCCGCCAACGGGCGCAGTGCTCAGGATCGACCGCATCAAGGAAATCCACGCCAAGCTGCCGAATACCCACCTCGTCATGCATGGCTCATCCAGCGTGCCGCAGGACTGGCTCAAGATCATCAACGAAAACGGCGGCGAGATGGGCACCACCTATGGCGTGCCGGTCGAGGAGATCGTCGAAGGCATCAAGAACGGCGTGCGCAAGGTCAATATCGATACTGATCTGCGCATGGCCTCCACCGGCGCGATCCGCCGCTACCTCAACACCGACCGCAAGAACTTCGACCCGAGGAAGTATCTCGCCGAGGCGAGGAAGGCGATGAAAGAGATCTGCAAGGCGCGTTATGAAGCCTTCGGCTGCGCCGGCATGGCGAGCAAGATCAAGGCAATCCCGCTTGAGAAGATGGCCGAGCGCTACAAGAAGGGCGAGCTTACCGCCGTCATCAAGTAAGGCGAGCCGTTTTTTGCTGCAACCAGGCCGCCTGCGGGCGGCCTTTTTACTAGTGAGCAGTGTCGCGCGGCTTGTTGAGAATCTGCCGCAAGATCGCGAAGGCGGCGAAATCCATGAGGCCGGCGATCATCAGTGCGAAGCCGAGAAAGAGCGATTCCGGCGGGGGCAGCGGACTCATCCCGCCAAACAAAAGCCAGAAGCCAGAGGCGAACAAGACGAGGCCGATGAAGAGAAAGAGGCGCAGGTTCAAGCGCCGCTCCGGCTTGGCCACACTGGCCGAGGCCGGCGTTGCAACGGCGGGTGGCGCATTGGAACGCAAACCGATATGGCGGAAATCCTTGGTCATTACAGGGCTCCTGAAGTCGGCGCTGGCAGGACGGCGTTGGAGAGAGGCTAGCAGGCGGCAAAGAGCTGCGCAAGCGCCGCGCCGGGCGAACCCGCGCGCATGAAGGCTTCGCCGACGAGGAAGGCAGAAACGCCATGCCGCCTCATGAGCGCGACATCGGCCGGCGAGAGGATGCCGGATTCGGTGACGACGATGCGGTCGGCGGGGATGCGGGGAAGCTGCGCGAGCGTCGTGTCGAGGCTCACTTCAAAAGTGCGCAGATTGCGGTTGTTGATGCCGATGAGGGGCGTTTCGAGCTTGAGCGCGCGCTCAACTTCTCCCGCGTCGTGGCTTTCGACGAGCACCGCCATGCCAAGCGAGTGGGCGAGCGCTTCAAGTTCGCGCATTTGTTCGTCTTCCAGCGCCGCGACGATCAGCAGGATTGCATCGGCGCCCAGCGCGCGCGCCTCATAGACCTGGTAGGGGTCGATGATGAAGTCTTTGCGCAGCACGGGCAGGCTGCACGCGGCGCGCGCCTCGCACAGGTATTCCGGCGCGCCCTGGAAGAAGGGGCGGTCGGTGAGCACGGACAGGCAGGCGGCGCCGTGCCGTTCGTAATCGGCAGCGATCTCGGCAGGGCGAAAGTCGGCGCGGATCACGCCCTTCGAGGGGCTCGCCTTTTTGATCTCGGCGATCACGGCCGTCTGGCCAGCGCCGATTTTCGAGCGCAGTGCGCCGATGAAGTCGCGCGGCATTGCCTGCGCCTCGGCTTCGGCGCGGATCGCCACAAGTGGTTTCGCGGCTTGCGCGGCGGCGACTTCCTCGCGTTTCACTGCGAGGATCTTGTCGAGGATGTCGCTCACAATGAATTCGTAACCTGGATGAACTCGTCGAGCTTGGCGCGCGCTTGGCCGTTCTCGATCGTCTCGCGCGCACGCGCGATGCCGGCGCAGATGTCGGGCACGAGATTGGCGGCATACAGTGCAGCGCCGGCATTGAGGCAGACGATCTCGAGCGCCGGCCCCGGTTGGTTCTCGAGCACGCCCAAGAGCCTTCCTTTCGATTCTTCCGCATCGGCGACGCGCAAATTGCGCGTGGCGATCATCTGCAGGCCAAAGTCCTCCGGATGGATTTCGTATTCGAGGATCTCGCCGTCTTTCAATTCCCCGACCATCGTCGCGGCGCCGAGCGAGATCTCGTCCATGCCATCCTTGCCATGCACGACCAGCACATGCTGGGCGCCCAGCTCCTTCATGACGCGCACGCAGATGCCGACGAGATCGGGATGGAAGACGCCGAGCAGCGAATTGGGCGCGCCGGCCGGATTGGTCAAGGGCCCGAGGATGTTGAAGATCGTGCGCACGCCCATCTCGCGGCGCACCGGCGCGACGTTCTTCATCGCCGGATGGTGGTTCGGCGCGAACATGAAGCCCATCTTGGTACGCCGGATGCATTCGGCCACCTGCGGGGCCTGCAGGTCGATCTTGGCGCCCAAGGCTTCGAGCACGTCGGCAGCGCCGGATTTCGAAGAGACGCCGCGGTTGCCATGCTTGGCCACCGTCGCGCCGGCCGCGGCGGCGACGAAGGCGGCGGCGGTGGAAATGTTGAAGGTGTGCGAGGCATCGCCTCCGGTGCCGACGATGTCGACGAAATGCGGATCGTGCGGCACCTCGACCTTGGTACAGAGCTCGCGCATCACCTTCGCGGCGGCGGCGATCTCGCCGATGGTCTCTTTCTTGACGCGCAGCCCGGTGAGGATCGCCGCGATCATCACGGGGGAGACCTCGCCTTGCATGATCTGCCGCATCAGATGCAGCATCTCGTCGTGGAAGATCTCGCGATGCTCGATGGTGCGTTGCAGCGCTTGTTGCGGAGTGATCATGATCAGACGCCTCTCAAGAAGTTCTGCAGCAACTGGTGGCCATGCTCGGTCATGATGGATTCGGGATGAAACTGCACGCCCTGGATCGGGTATTCGCGATGGCGCACGCCCATGATCTCGCCATCGTCCGTCCAGGCGGTGATTTCGAGGCAAGCGGGCAGCGTGTCGCGGCGGATCGCCAGCGAGTGGTAGCGCGTGGCATTGAAGGGGTTGGGCAGGCCGCTGAAGACGCCGACGTTGGCATGATGCACGGCGGAGAGCTTGCCATGCATGAGCTGTTTGGCATGGACGATCTCGCCGCCGAAGGCGTAGCCGATGCTCTGATGCCCAAGGCAGACGCCGAGGATCGGGAGTTTTCCGGCGAAGGCCTGGATCGCCGCCACCGAGATGCCGGCCTCCTTCGGCGAGCAGGGGCCGGGCGAGATGACCAGATAATCGGGGCGCATGGCGGCGATTTCCTTCACACTGATCGCATCGTTGCGAAACACGCGCACCTCTTGGCCGAGCTCGCCGAAATACTGCACGAGGTTGTAGGTGAAGGAGTCGTAATTGTCGATCATCAGCAGCATGACGCTCTCCTTACTCGAAGCGCGTATCGAGGCCGGCCTCGGCCATGTCGGCAGCCTTCAGTTGCGCCTTGGCCTTGTTGAGCGTTTCCTGCCATTCGGCATCCGGGTCGGAATCGGCGACGATGCCGGCGCCGGCCTGGACGTAGATCTGGCCATCCTTGACGACGGCGGTGCGGATTGCGATCGCCAGATCCATGTCGCCATTGAAGCCCAGATAGCCGACGGCGCCGGCATAGATGCCGCGTTTGGTGGGTTCCAGCTCGTCGATGATCTCCATCGCACGCACCTTCGGCGCGCCGGAGACCGTGCCGGCCGGAAAGGTGGCCTTGAGCACCGACAGCGGCCCTTCGTCGTCCTTGAGCTCGCCTTCGACGTTAGAAACAAGATGCATGACGTGCGAGTAGCGCTCGATGAGGTAGCGGTCGGTGACCTTGACGGTGCCGACCTTCGCGACACGGCCGACGTCGTTCCTGCCCAGATCAAGGAGTTGCAGATGCTCGGCGCGCTCCTTCTCGTCGGCGAGGAGATCGGCGGCGAGCGCTGCATCCTCGCTGGGGGTGGCACCGCGCCGGCGGGTGCCGGCGATCGGCCGCACCGTGATCTTGCGCGTCTCGCCCTCGCTTTCGAGCCGCACGAGGATCTCTGGCGAAGCGCCGACGACCTGGAAGTCGCCGAAGTCGAAAAAGAACATGTAAGGAGAGGGATTGAGCGTTCTCAGCGCGCGGTAGAGCGCCAGGGGGCTTGCCGCAAAAGGGCGGCTCATGCGCTGCGAGAGCACCACCTGCATGATGTCGCCATCGACGATGTATTGCTTGGCGCGCTTGACGGCCGCCTTGAACGCCTCTTCCGGGAACTCGAAAGTCGGCGCGGGCGGCACGGCACGGCAATCCTGCGGGAGGCTGACCGGCGTGCGCAGGCGGGCGAGCAGTTCCTTCAAGCGCGCCTGCGCCTGCTTCCAGGCGCCGGGAAAGCCCGGCTCGGCATAGACGACGAGGGTGAGCTTGCCCGAGAGATTATCGACGATGGCGATTTCCTCGGAGAGCAGCAGCAGGATGTCGGGCATGCCGAGCGGATCGGGCTTTTGCGTTGCGGCGAGCTTCGCTTCGATGTAGCGCACCGTGTCGTAGCCGAAGTAGCCGACCAGCCCGCCGGTAAAGCGCGGCAAGCCTGGAAGCGCCGGCACCTTGAAGCGCGCTAGGAACTCCGAGAGATAGGACATCGGGTTGGTGTGCTCGCGCCGTTCCGCGACACGGTTGCCGGAAAGCAAGAGGATCGTCGAGCCGCTGACGGCGATGCGCGTCGGCGTGGTCAGTCCAATGAACGAATAGCGGCCGAAACGCTCGCCGCCCTGGACGGATTCGAGCAGATACGAGTGCGGCCCATCGGCGAGCTTGAGATAGATGGAGAGCGGCGTGTCGAGATCGGCGAAGGTCTCGAGCGTGACGGGGATGCGGTTATAGCCCTCGCGGGCCAGACGGTCGAAATCGGCTTCGTTCATGAGGACAGGCGCTGTGCGGCTTCGAGAAGACTTTCGACTATAGCATCGGCCGAAAGTCCCCGCACATCCTGTCCTTCGTTGTAGCCGTAGGGGACGAGGAACACATGGCATGAGGCGGCGCGGCCGGCCTGGAAGTCATGCACCGAGTCGCCGATCATCAAGGTGTCGGCCGGCGAGACGTTCAGGCGTCCGCAGGCCCAGACGAGCGGCATCGGATCGGGCTTCGGCTTGGGCAGCATGTCGCCGGCCACGGCGACCGAGAAATATGGCGCGAGCCCCGTGCGCTCAAGGAGTGGGAGGGTGAAGTCCTTGGCCTTGTTGGTGATGACGCCCAGGGGCAGGTTCATCGCCTTCAAGGCCTCCAGCCCCTCGATGACGCCCGGGAAGGGCTTGGCGGCGCGGCCATTGAAATACGCATAATGCTTCTTGAAGCTTGCCAGCGCAACGGCAGGCGGCGGCGCGGGATCGTCGGCCGCCTCGAGATTGCCAGCCAGCACGCGCTTGACGAGGTTGGGGATGCCGCGGCCGACATAGGCGCGGATGTCTTCAACCGCCACTGGCGGCCGGCCGAGGTCTTCCAGCATGCCACAGGCGGCAGCGTGCAAATCCAAGACAGTGTCGAGCAGCGTGCCGTCGAGGTCGATCAGCACGGCCTGGACGGCGAGCGCCATGCTCACACCTTGGCCAGCTCGGCGCGCATCTGGCCGATGATCGTGTCGTAGCGGTGCGGATCGTTGGGGTTCCTTTTGCTGAACACGGCGGAACCCGCGACGAAGGTATCGACGCCGGCGCGCGCCACTTCGGCGATGTTGGCTGGACCGACGCCGCCGTCGATTTCGAGAGAGGTGGCGAGCCCCCGCTCATCGATCATCTTGCGCACGCGGCGCGCCTTCTCGAGCACATAGGGGATGAACTTCTGGCCGCCGAAGCCAGGGTTGACCGACATCAGAAGCACCATGTCGAGCTTGTCGATCGTCCATTCGAGCACGTCCAAGGGAGTCGCCGGGTTGAAGACGAGACCGGGCTTGCAGCCGGAATCCCGGATCAGCCCGATGGTGCGGTCGATGTGCTCCGAGGCTTCCGGGTGGAAGGTGATATAGGTGGCGCCAGCCTTGGCGAAATCGGGAATGATGCGGTCGACGGGTTTGACCATCAGATGCACGTCGATCGGCGCGGTGACGCCATGATTGCGCAATGCCTCGCAGACCAGCGGACCGATCGTGAGGTTCGGCACGTAATGATTGTCCATGACGTCGAAATGGACGATGTCGGCGCCGGAGGCGAGCACGTCGTCGACTTCCTCGCCGAGCTTGGCGAAGTTGGCGGACAAAATCGACGGCGCGATGCGATAGTTCATGGGAATGTCTCCTCGTTGCATTAGAATCGGCACGATTCTAGCGGCGCTTGGCCGGCGGCCCGGCTAAGACTTTCTGATGGCGGGTATAAGCGAATGGCGGCAGCGAAGAAATACGAGATCGCGGTTGAGGTGGCGACCCAGTACCTCCCCGAGCAGTCCGATCCGGCCGAGGCGCGCTATTTCTTCGCCTACACGATCCGTATCGCCAATATCGGCTCGGTGGCTGCCCAGCTCATCGCGCGCCACTGGATCATCACCGATGCGACGGGCAAGGTCGAAGAGGTGCGAGGCTTGGGCGTGGTCGGCCAGCAGCCCTTCTTGAAGCCTGGCGAAACCTTCGAATACACGAGCGGCTGCCCGCTAGCCACGCCAGTCGGCACGATGAAAGGCAGCTATCAAATGGTTGCCGAGGATGGCACGCGCTTCGAGGCGGAGATCTCAGAATTCGTGCTGGCCATGCCGCGCACGCTGCATTAAGGCGCAGGCCTCCGAAGCGGTCAGGCGCTTTCCCGGCCATGGCAGCAGGGCGGGCACCCTCATTTGGTATTCGCGGTAGGCTGCGCCAAAGCGCGCGACGAGCTTCTTTTCTTCCAGCCGCGCGCCCACGATGAAATAAAGCGTGATGGCGAGCGTAGAGAGAAGAAGCGGCGCGTTCATGTCGCGCGTCCAGAGGATGACGAGCGCGAAACCATACCACGGATGCCGCACCCAGCGGTGAAACGGCGAGAGAGTGAGGCCGCCGCGCTCCAGCTCCTCATCGGCCGGCTCGCTAAGCTGCCGCAGGCCGAGGAATTCTTTCATGTCATACCAACGGGTCGAGAGCAGGAAGCCGGCCAGCGCGGCGAGCGCGAGGCCGTTCGCAAGCCACGCCCAGGCCCCCGTCCACCGCCACAGCCACTCGCCGGGGAGGCGATAGCTCGCCAAAACGAGGGGCAGCAGGAGGATGAGGGCCAGCAGGTTGTAGGCGAGCCGATAGCCGCGCGCGAAGGTCGGCCAGCGGCGTGCGACCCAGGCTTTGACCGTCTGCGCTGCGAGCAGCGAGTGCAAGGCGGCGTAGGCCAGCCAGCCCAGGGCGAGCGCGGCAAGCTCCATCAGCTGCGGTAGTCGGCGTTGATCTTCACGTAGTCGTAGGAAAGATCGCAGCTCCAGACGCGCGCGGCGTGGCGGCCGCGGCCGAGATCGACGCGCACGCGGATCTCGGCGGCCTTCATGAGGCGTGCGCCATCTTCCTCGCGATAGCTGGCTGCGCGTCCGCCCTGCTCGGCGATGAGCACTTCTTCGCCCTGGCTGCCGAGCCAGACCTTGACCCGGCTCACATCGAGGTCGGCAAGCCCTGGCTCATCATGCCAGGCATAGCCGATCGCCGCAAGGATGCGGCCGAGGTTGGGGTCGGAGGCGAAGAAAGCGGTCTTGACGAGCGGCGAGTGGGCGATCGCATAGCCGACCGCCTTGCATTCGGCCACCGAGCGGCCGCCTTGGACGGCGATCTCGATGAACTTCGTCGCGCCTTCGCCGTCGCGCACGATGGCCTGCGCGAGCTCTTGGGCTACCCCAATGACGGCCGCCTTGAAGTCGGCCCAGCCGGGGGCGTCGATGCTCTCGAACCTTGCCTGCCCCTGGCCGGTGGCGATCAGCACGAAGGAATCGTTGGTCGAGGTATCGCCATCGACGCTGATGCAGTTGAACGATTCATCGGCGGCCTCCTTGACGAGGCGCTCGAGCATCGGCTGGCTCACTGCCGCGTCGGTGGCGATGAAGCCCAGCATCGTCGCCATGTTGGGGCGGATCATGCCTGCGCCCTTGGCGATGCCGGTGATCACGGCGGCCGTCTGGCCCGCGCCGACTGTGCGGCTCGCGGCCTTGGCGACGGTGTCGGTGGTCATGATCGCGTGTGCGGCCTCATGCCAGCCGTCGGCCTTGAGCGCCATGAGCGCGGCGGGCAGCCCGGCCTTCAGGCGCTCGATTGGCAAGGGCTCGAGGATCACGCCGGTCGAGAAAGGCAGCACTTGCTCAGCGCGCAAATCCATCAGTTTCGCTACCGCGGCACAGGTCTGCCGCGCGGCGGCGAGCCCCGCTTCGCCCGTGCCGGCATTGGCGATGCCGGTGTTGATGACGAGCGCCCGAATCTCGCCGCCTTTGAGATGCTCGCGGCAGACTTGCACCGGCGCGGCACAGAAGCGGTTTTGCGTGAAGACCCCAGCCACCCGGCTGCCGGGAGCGAGTTCGATGAGCGTGAGATCCAAGCGGCCGGGTTTGCGGATGCCGGCGGCAGCGCTGCCGAGCCGCACGCCGGCAACGGGGAAGAGCGCCTCGGGCGCGGGGGTGTGGTATTGGACGGGCATGGCTAGTCTCCGAAGACGTGTTTCCAGAGCGCGCGCACGGCGGCGATGCGCGCTCGATGCGGCGCGGCCGCGACGCGGGAATCGAGGTGGTTCAAGCGGCGCAAGTGCTGCAGCCGCCGGTATTCGCGGTAGGCCTCGCGCACGGTTTCAGCGAGCTCCTCTGGAATCAGCCCGCAGGCGGCGGCGATGCGCAAGAGCGCGATGTTGCCGAGATTGCTGGCGAGTTCGGGAAAGTCGCAGGCATAGGCGAGGATCAGGTATTGCACGGTAAATTCGACGTCGACGAGGCCGCCGAAATCCTGCTTCAGGTCGAAGACCTCGTCGTTGCCGCGCGTGGCGAGGTTGTCGAGCATCTTCTGTCGCATCGCCAGCACCTCGGCTTTCAGCTTGGCGCGGTCGCGGCGCTGGCAAAGGATTTCGCGGCGGATCGCCTCGAATTGCTCTCCAATCGCCGCATCGCCGGCGACGAAGCGCGCGCGCGTCAAGGCCTGGTGTTCCCACAGCCAGGCCGCCTCGAGCTGATACTGGCGAAACGCCGCGAGCGAAGAGACGATGAGGCCGGATTCGCCATTGGGGCGCAGGCGCAGATCCGTTTCGAAGAGGATGCCGGCGGCGGTGCGCGTGGACAGCCAAGTGGATAGCCGCGTGCCGAGCTTGGCATAGATCTGCGCAGCATCGGGGTGATCGTCCTCGTAGAGATAGACGAGGTCGAGATCGGAAGCATAGCCGAGCTCCTTGCCGCCTAGCTTGCCGTAACCGATCACGGCGAAGGCCGGCACCTCGCGGTGGCGCGCGGGGAGCTTGCGCCAGGCGAGCGTGATGGCGCGCTCGACCATGATGTCCGCCAGCATCGAGAGGTGATCCGAGAGCGTCTCGACCGTGAGGAGCCCGGCGATGTCTTGACTGGCGAGCCGGAATACCTGAGCGTGATGCGCCTCGCGCAGCGCGTCCATCTGGCGCTCGGTGTCGGGCTCGAGGGCGTCGGTCTCTTCGATGAGCTGCTGGCGGAAGGCCTGCCAGTCCGGCGCCAGGACGAGCAGGCGCGGATCGATGAGCTCGTCGAGCAGCACCGGATGGGTGCGCAAATACTCCGCCGCCCAGGAGGAGGCGCTGGCGATCTTCGCGACTTGAGCCAACGCCTGCGGATATTGCAGCAGCAAGGCGAGATAGGCCGAGCGGCGCGCGATCGCTTCGAGCAGATCGAGCATGCGCACGAGTGTGTCGTCCGGGTTCGGCATCGCCGCCGCTGCCTCGATGACGCGCGGCAAGAGCGCATCGAAACGCTGTCTTGCCTGCTCGCTCATCTGCTGGTAGCGGCTGCCGGTAGACAGTGCCGCCAGCCGCGCGGATAGCCGCGCCGTCTCGCCAAAGCCGAGTTTGGCGAGCGCTTCTGCCGCGCCATCGCTTGAGCGCCAGCATACCGCTGCGCTGCTCTCGGCGGCGCCGGGATCGGCGAACACGGCCTCGAAATGGCGCGCCACGGCCTGCCGGTGGTCGTCGAGCTCGGCGAGCAGCGCCGGGTAATCGGTAAAGCCCATCGCGGCGGCGACGCGCGCTTGGTCTTCAGGGGCTTGCGGCAGGCGGTGCGTCTGCGCATCGTCGAGATATTGCAGGCGATGTTCGAGGCGGCGCAGGAAGCGGTAGGCGGCCGAGAGCTCGACGACGGCATTGAGCTCGAGCTGGCCGCGGTCGACGAGGCGCTTCAAGACTTCGAGGGTAGGCCGCGCCTGCAAGGCGTAATCGCGCCCGCCGCGGATCAGCTGGAATACCTGGGCGATGAATTCGATCTCGCGGATGCCGCCCGGGCCGAGCTTGATGTTGTCGGCCATGTCCTTCTTCGCCACCTCGC
Organism: Rhodocyclaceae bacterium; assembly: GCA_026415155.1. Lineage (GTDB taxonomy): Bacteria > Pseudomonadota > Gammaproteobacteria > Burkholderiales > Rhodocyclaceae > Sulfuricystis. The sequence continues at coordinate 4,901 of JAOAHQ010000029.1, read as the reverse complement.
GGCGGATTTCCCGGTGCAGCTCGCGCATCGCGTTGATGGTGCCGAAGTCGAGATACTTGCGGAACACGAAGGGGCGGCGGATCGCTTCGAGTTCCTCCCAGCGGCTGCCCGTCAAGGGGCGCGCCTTGATCCAGGCATAGCGCTCCCATTCGCGGCCCTGGGCGAGAAAATAGGTCTCGAGCATCTCGAAGGAGGAAACGAGCGGCCCCGAGTCGCCATTGGGCCGCAGGCGCATATCGACGCGGAAGACCAGGCCGTCCTCGGTGATCTCGGCGAGCGCGTTGATGAGCGCCTTGCCCAGCCGGGTGAAGAATTCGAAATTGGAAACCGGCCGCGGGCCATCGGTTTCGCCGTCCTCGGGATAGACGAAGATGAGGTCGATGTCGGAAGAGACGTTGAGCTCGCGGCCGCCCAGCTTGCCCATGCCGACGACGATGAGCCTCTGGCGCTCGCCCTGGCTGTTCCTCGGCATGCCGTAGCGCGCGGCCAGCGTGGCTTCGCAGACCTCGAGCGCCGTGGCGATGGCGCGCTCGGCGATAAGCGTCATGCTCTCGACGACTTCGGACAGATCGGCCTGTCCGGAAAGATCGCGGCTCATGATGCGGGCGAGCGCGCGCTGCTTCATGCGCCGCAAGGCGCGCTTGAGGTTCTCTTCCGAAAGCGGCTCTTCATGGAGCCAGGCTTCGATGAGGTCGGCGGTAAGCGGTGTCGTGCCGGCGACGGTTTCGCAGGCTAGTTCAGGCCGCGCCTCGATGAGACGGGAAAGATAGCGCGAGTACGCTGTCGGGGAGAGGGAAGGGCTCATGGATTAAAATCGGGTCAGCGCCATCGGCATTGCCGCGCATTCTAGTCTGCCCGCCTTCCTTGCCCGCGTTTTCTTTCCGTCTTGGCACGTTCTTGCGCCCCGCCCTTCGCTTGATCGGCGGGCTCCTCATCGTGCTCTATTTCGCGGCCGGCGTCCTGATCCTCGCCGGCCGTTACTGGCTGCTGCCCGACATCGAGCGCCATCGCCCTTTCATCGAGCGGGAACTGTCTGCCGCGATGGGCCTGCCGGTCAAGATCGACGCGCTTGCGGCCGACTGGCGGGGTTTCTATCCGCGCCTCGCCATAGGCGGCTTGCAGCTCCATGACCGCGAGGGGCGCTTAGCGCTCGCCTTCGAGCGCGTCGAGGCCGAGATCGGCTCATCCTCGCTCTGGCGCGGGCTCCATCTGCGCCGCCTCGAGATTCTCGCGCCGCAGCTCGAGATCCGCCGCGATGCAGCAGGCAGGCTGTTCATCGCCGGCCTGCCCATCAATCTCGCCGGCGAGAGCGATTTCGCCGACTGGCTGCTCAGGCAAGGGCGCATTCGCGTGCTCAAGGCACGCGTCGTCTGGCATGACGAACTGCGTGGGGCGCCGCCGCTCGAATTGCAGGATCTCGATTTCGAGCTCAGGAATGCCGGCCGCCGGCACCATTTCGGCCTCCTCGCCACCCCGCCGGCCGAAGTCGCCGCCCGGCTCGACCTGCGCGGCGAGCTCATCGGCCGCGACCCGGCCGACTGGGCGAGCTGGCGCGGCCGGCTCTATGCCGAGCTGCCGCAGCTTGACCTTTCCGCCTGGCATCCCTGGCTCGATTTGCCATTCGAGTGGAGCCAAGGGCGCGGCAGCGCACGCCTGTGGCTCGAATTTGCCGAGCTGATGCCAACGGGCTTCACGGCCGATCTGCAGCTTAACGAGGTGCGGCTGCGCCTGGCGCCCGACTTGCCGCCACTCGAACTCGTCGCGCTGCAGGGGCGGCTTGCCGCGCAGCGCAGCGAGAAGGGCTTTACGGGAGAAATCCGCCGTCTCACGCTCGCGACACGCGAGGGCGTCGTGCTGCCGGAGACGGAGGTGCACCTCTCGCTCGATGTCTCGGCGCGCAGCGCAGGCGGCCGGTTTGCCGCCAATCGTCTCGATCTCGGCGCGCTTTCCGCGCTCGCCGGCCATTTGCCATTGCCGCAAGCCATCCATGAGCGCTTGCAGCGCTATCAGCCGCGTGGCCGGCTCTCCGGGCTCGAATTCTCTTGGCAAGGGGAGCTTGCCGCGCCCACCCATTGGCGCGCCAAGGGGCAGTTTGCCGAACTGGCGCTGGCGGCAGCGGAAGGGTTGCCCGGCTTTGCGGGCTTCTCGGGCAGCATCGCCGGCGATGAGACGGCAGGCGAAGCGCGCCTTCAGGGCCAGCAGGCCGCGCTGATCCTGCCGGGCGTGTTCGCCGAGCCCCAGCTTGCCCTGGCGAGCCTCGAAGCCGAACTGGGCTGGAAGAAGCGGCGCGATGGCCTTGAGTTTTCTCTGGCGCGCGCAGTGTTTCGCAATGCCGATGCAGCAGGTGAGGTGACCGGAACTTACCGCTACGGCGGCCAAGGCCTGGGCGAGATCGACCTCGCGGCGCGCCTGCCCAAGGCGGCGGGCCAGGCGGTGTGGCGCTATCTGCCGCTCGTCGTGAATAAAGACGCCCGCGACTGGCTCAAAAACGGCCTCGTCGGCGGCGTGGCCGAAGACGTCACGCTGCGCCTCAAAGGCCCGCTGGCGCGCTTTCCGTTTCGCGATGGCAAGAGCGGCCTGTTTCAAGTGAAGGGCAAGATCCTCGGCGCGAAGCTCGTCTTCGCGCCCGGCTGGCCCGAGATGACCGGCATCGATGGCGATTTGCTCTTCGAAGGCGCGCGCATGGTGATCCACGGCCAGCGCGCCGACATCATGGGGGTGGCGCTCTCTGGCATCACGGCCGAGATTCCCGATCTCGAGGCGCCCGAGGAGATCCTCCACGTCAAGGGCACGGCCGCCGGCGCAACACAGCGCTTCCTCGACTTCATCGAGGCAAGCCCCGTCGGCGCGCGCATCGACCACTTCACGGCGCCGATGCGCGCCACGGGCCAGGGCCAGCTCGAACTGAAGCTCACGATGCCCTTGCGCCGCGTCGCGAATACCCAGGTCGAGGGGCGCTATCGCTTTGCCGGCAACGAGCTCAAGGTCTTGCCCGAGCTGCCGATTTTGACCGCGCTGCAGGGCGAGTTCGCCTTCACGGCGGATCGCCTCCAGGCCAAGGGCGTGCGTGGGCGCTGGCTCGGCATGCCGATCACGCTCGACGTGACGAGCCTCGCCGGCGGCGGCGTGCGCGTCAATGCCGCGGGCCGGCTTGCTGCACAAATGCTGCGCCAGGAATACGGCTGGCCCATCTTCGAGCATCTATCGGGAGAGACCCCCTGGCGCGCCAGCGTCACGGTCAAGAAGCCCTCCGCCGAGCTGCGCATCGAATCGAGCCTCGAAGGGCTTTCCTCGAGCCTGCCCGAGCCCTTCAACAAGTCGGCGCTGGCGGCCTTGCCGCTTAATGTGACGGGGCGCATCGGCCCGCGCGGCGATGAGTGGAACGCCACGCTGGGCGAAGCCGCGGCGCTGCGTCTGCAAGAATCCGAGGCCGGCTGGCGCGGCCGCCTCTCGCTGGGGCGGGCCCTCATGCGTGCGCCGCCGGCCTTGCCCGCGCGCGGCGTGCTCGTGACGCTTGCCCAATCCCGCCTCGATCTCGATGCCTGGCGCAAGCTCCTCCTCGCGCCGCGCAATGGGGCCGTCGCTGACGCGCCGAAACTGCCGCAGGTAAGCGCCCTCGACGTAAGGAGCGATGAAGTGCAGCTTTCGGGGCGGCGCTTTCATGATCTGCGCTTGAGTGGCACGCAAGCGGAGGGCCGTTGGCGCTTTGCGCTGGAAAGCCGTGAGGCCCAAGGGCAGCTTGCCTGGGAGGGGGGCGGTCGCGGGCGCTTGAGCGGCAAGCTCCAGCGCCTGCATCTCTCCGCCGGCCTCGAAGGCGCGAGCTGGGAGGCCGAACCGCCGCAGGGCGAGGAGCCGCCCGCCATCGATCTCGCGATCGAGGAGCTGCGCCTGCGCGAGATGTCGCTCGGCGAGGCGCGCTTGAAGGCCGAGCCGCGCGGCGATGGCTGGCAGGCCCAGCTCGAGGTCAAGAACGAGGCGGCGCGCTTGACCGGCGAAGGGCGCTGGCGATCGCAAAAGGGCGCGGCACAAAGCCGGCTTGATTTCAAGCTCGACATCGCCGATGCCGAGAAACTCATGAAACGGCTGGGGCTGCCCGATGCCGTGCGGCGCGGCGCAGGGCGCCTCGAAGGGGAGCTCGCCTGGGCGGGCCCCCCTTTCGCCTTTGATCTCGCCAGCCTCTCGGGGCGCCTCAAGGCCGAGTTCGAGAAGGGACAGTTCAAGAAACTCGAACCGGGCGTGGGACGGCTCCTGGGCGTGCTCTCGCTGCAGGCGCTGCCGCGCCGCATCACGCTCGATTTTCGCGACGTCTTCAGCGAGGGCTTCGCCTTCGACACGATCGCGGCGGAGGCGAGCATCGAGCGCGGCATCATGCAGGTCGATCCGCTGCGCATCGATGGCCCGGCCGCGCGCGTGATGCTGACGGGCAAGCTCAACCTGCTTGCCGAGACGCAGGAGCTCAAGGTGCGCGTGCAGCCCTCGGTCGGCGAGACGGTCGCCACCGGCACGATGCTCGTCAATCCGGTCGCCGGCGCCGTGGTGTGGCTCGCGCAGAAGGCGATGAACGATCCCTTCGGCCAGGCCTTCGCCTACGAGTATGCGATCACTGGCGGCTGGGGCGATCCGAAGGTCGAAAAACTCTCTCGTGCCGCATCGGAGACGAAGAGCGCGCCGCCATGATGTTTGCGGCCAGCCCGACCCGCAGAGACTGTAAACTCGCTTTTCAACCCAGATTGTCCATTGGAACGCGAGCGGCGCTCGATGGCGAGGGCGAGGAGATGCGCGCTCGGGCGACGAGTCCATAGCGTGGCCTCTGGACGAGGAGCACGGGCGCGCAGATACCGCCCGCAGCCCGAGCGCCGCCGCGTAGGGCACGGCGAGGCCGGAAAATCTCTTCATGGATC